>CAUEAK010000060.1:0-9832 GCA_958454115.1 Blautia wexlerae | reverse complement strand
GCTACCATTGATGCACAAAGAATTGCAGATACGACTTTCTTTCTCATTGTAAAAATCCTCCATTTCTTTTTACGTTTCTCACGTTTTCTTGATAACGTTACTATAGCACAGGGCAATCTGGACATGTTTGGCAAGAAACAAGACATTTTAAGAAAAACAAAAAATGCCCTGCACAGGACAGGACATTTTTGTTGCAAGATAATGCTATATACTGATTTACTCTTACATCTGCAAAAGCAACCGGATAATCTCTAAATATTTTATTTAACTGTAATCCGCATTCAGATAAACTTCATCTCTGCGGTGGAAACCTCCTTCAATGATCACCTTATCTATATTCTCTTTTGTCACTGCAGTTGGTTCAAGGATGCAGGAAGGAATCTCATAAGTTCCGTCATTTACTGTTTCTGTCACATCTTCCAGTTCTGCAACTCCCTTTCCACTACCCATTTCCACTGCATATTTCGCTGCTTTTCTTGCCAGATCTTCAATTGGTTTAAAAGCAGTCATATACTGTGTTCCTTCTACTATTCTCTGACAGGCTGCAAGATCTCCATCCTGACCTACAACAACCACATTTCCGGCAAGCTGATTCTCCGCCAGTACCTGTACGACCTGACTGGCAATGTCATCATTTCCGCACATAATTCCCTTAACATGAGGATATTTTTCCAGGGCTTCCTCCACATATCCGGCAGCCAGTTCTGCTGTCCAGCCATCACAGTTAGCTTCATAAACCACATGCAGATCTGTGTCTGCAAGCATATCATCAAACCCCTGTTTCACCATCTGGACATTATTATCTGAAGAGGATCCCTGTATCATAAAGACATCTCCTCCCTGAGGAAGTGCATTGACAAGTGCCTGTGCCATGATCTCACCCACCTTACGGTTATCAAAGGAAATGTACAAATCTGTATTGGCATTATTGACCATTCTGTCATAGGAAATAACCGGAATTCCCGCACTCTGTGCCTTCTGTATGGCATCTGAAAGTGCTCCACAGTCTCTTGCGATCACAACGATCACATCCACCTGCTTATTTATAAAGTATTCAATCTGACTGATCTGCTCTTTGACATCTGCACCTGCATCCTGCACATTTACCTCTGCTCCCAGTTCTCTGGCAGTCGCCACAAATACATCTCTGTCGCGGATCCATCTTTCTATAACAAAAGAATCCACTGTAAGTCCGATCTGAACCTTATCCTCTTCCTTATTCTCTTCTGCTGTTTCTTCATTCTTATTCTGTTTTTGTTCTGAAGAGGAACCACATCCTGTCAGCAGTATCATCCCTGTACAAAATGCCAGTATTCCAAGCAGCAGCTTTCCGCAATTCTTTTTTGTCTTATATAATTTCATCAGCCTAACCTCTCTCTGAACTCACTAGGCGTAACTCCTTCATACTTCTTGAAAATCCTGCTGAAGTAATTGGGATCACTGTATCCTGACTGTGCACATATTTCCTTAATGGAAAGTCTGGAATCCTGCAGAAGTTCTCTGGCATTTTTCAGACGTATTTCTGTAAGATATTCAATAAAGTTCTTACCTGTTTCCTGTTTAAAAAGTTTACTGAAATAATACGGACTGATATCTACCTCTCTTGAAACATCATCCAGAGAAATATCCCTGCGGAAATTTTCATTAATATATTCCTTTGCTCTGTCAATAATACTGCCAGCTTCTTTTTCCTTGGAATTCTCCAGTTTCGTACAGATTTCTCTCGTCTTATCCAGAAACCACTTCTTCAGATTTTCTATATCCGTACAGGACTGAAGCTCCCGGATATAGCTTCTCCTGCTGTTAACATTATATTTCAAAGTTCCTGCAAAGAATGCCCTGCGTTCCGCATTCATCACCATCTCCAGGATTTTAATCTCAATGTCTTCTCTTGTGACGGCCTGCTGACTGTGCATCCATTCAAAAAATCCCTCTGCGCAGTTCATCGCTCCCGCAGCATCCTTCTCAAGGATCCTCTTCTGATATCTGATTTCCAGGTCTCTTGGATATTCCCCGTCATATTTCTGTGCCGCCGGTACATCCTCGATATGCACTACATGACTGATGCTCTCTCTCAGTGCGACCACCGCTTCCTTAAAAGATTCCTTCACGCTTCCAAGTTCTTTGACTCTTCCGATTCCACAGCGGAACATACTGTCGATCCGGTTTTCAAATTTATGTACCATATTTCTGGCTCTTGTGACAATTGCAACTCTGTCTTCGTAATCTTCTTTCGCATTTTCATAAGGAACAAGCAGTACGATCCTGTTTCCCATAATAGGACCTACAAGGCATTCAAAGAATCCCTGTGCGATTTCACGAAAAGTAGAATAAAATTTGTTTGCCTTTACACTTGCACCTACTGCATTACTGAGCACCCCATTTTCCATAGAATCTCCAAATTCTATGACCATCATATAACCGTATTTCTGACGGATATCAAGAAGCTGTGTATAATTATCCTGGTAAGTAACAAAATCATCCTGCAGAAGAATATTATTGATATATCCACTCTCAATCATAGGTACCACTGTCTCCAGTTTCTCTCTGATCAAGAGATCATCGCTTCTCTTCTGCCGTATCTGATCTACCTTTGTCATCATCTTCGCGCAGGTTTCCAGAATTACTTTCTTATTTACAGGCTTTGTGAGAAATTCCTGAACTCCCAGGTTCACTGCTTCTTTTGCATAATTAAACTTATCATATGCAGTTATGATCACAAAAACTGCTGAACTGTTAAATTTCTGAATTTCCCTGATTGCCTGTATCCCACTTATTCCCGGCATCTGGATATCCATAAAACAGATATCCGGCGAATATGCCTGTGCCATCTCCACCACAACTCTGCCTGACTTTGCACAGTGGATCTCACATTCATTTCCATATTCAGTTTCAATAATTTTCTTTAATGATTCCAGCATGATACCTTCATCATCTGCCAGCAAAATTCTATACATCTTCTCTCACTCCCATAATACTTCTCTTAGTTTTCATGCACAGGTATATAGATTACTGCTTCTGTGCCTTTTCCTTCACCTTCACTGTTAATCTCCATAAGCCCTGATTCCTCATAATAAAGCTCCAGACGGCTGATCACATTATTCATACCGATTCCTGTAGAATCACCTTCTTCATTTCTGTGCTCTCTGTTTCCTGACAGAACACCCTCTATCTGTTCCCGCGTCATTCCCTTTCCATTATCTTTCACGCTGATACGTATATAATCTGCATCTCCTGTAACTGTGAGATGTATTTTTCCTTCCCATTCAATGTCACGTATTCCATGATTGACTGCATTTTCCACAACCGGCTGCAAGATCATACTTGGCATACGCACATTCTCCAGTGATTCATCCACCTCCTTGCTGAAATGGATATCTCCGGCGAACCGGACATTCAGAATATAAATATAGTTATCAACAGCCTCCAGTTCTTCTCCCAATGTGGCGTCTTCCTGTCCTTTTTTTACATTATAGCGAAAAAAATCCGCCATTTTCTCTACAAAAATCCCGGTCTGCTCTGCATCCTCCATCATTGCAAGCTGTGCTCCTGCATTCAGGGAATTAAACAGAAAGTGCGGATTGATCTGTGACTGAAGATATTTCAGCTGTGCTTCTTTCAGATGATTTTCCATAAGAAGCTCCCTCTCCATCATCTGCTGCTCTTTCTCCATACTTGCTTTCGTCCTTGCCATATACAGATCAAGATTCTCTACCATTGTATTAAACGCTCTGGTTACTGTTCCCAGTTCATCCTGTGCATCTGTATCGTGCATCTTTACATGGAAATTTCCCTGACCTACCAGTTGTGCTGTCTCTGCCATATTGGAAAGGGGAACAAACATATTTCTGGTGGCCTGGATGAGCAGAAGCATTCCACCGGCTACAATTATGATCATAATAACTGAATTGCTTATCTCCAGATATCTCATCACTGCACGAAGTACTGCATAAGTACTGGAGTTCTCCTGAAACATCAGGTTATTCAGTTCGTCAATAGATGACTGGATATATCTGTAAAGCTTTGTTGCATCATCATATTTACGCTTATACTGCTCAACGTTCCTTCCTCGTTTGGCAGCTACCGTTTCCGCAGTACAGTCCAGATATGTTTCCGACATTTTCCGGATATTCCGTTCCAGAAGCTTTACGGGATCATTGATATTATCTTCATTAAGTTTCTCAAGTTCATTTCTGTATTTTGCCTCATTCTGATAATAATCAAGAAGTGTCTGAGAATTCTTAACCTTAAGATACTTATACATATTATCCTGTACTTTCTCAAATACCTGTGAAAGTTCGGTAAGCTCTGCATTACTGGCATAAACATTATCCATCTTTTGCATGGAATTATTGATCCGCACATAAAAAAGCATATTCATGGCAAAAAGAAGGACTGCGATCATACCCACCTCTATAACGATTTTACTGACCAGTGAAAAATCTTTCCAGCGCAGCTGCTTCATCCGGACACCCCCTTCCTTCTCATTTCCCGTACTGCATTTTTGTCCAGGAAATTAATATCTACATTATAATAGGAATTGGTCCTTCCATCCTTCTGATATGCTGTCAGAGCTTCTATACTGTATCTGCCAAGCTGCTCTGTATCCACATCACAGGTAACAGAGATTACTCCCTTTTCCACTGCTGTAAGAATATCTTCGGAACTGTAATATCCTATGATTGTAACCTTTCCTGCAAGATTAAAGTCCAGCACTGCCTGACGTGCACATTCTGTAGTCTCTTCATCCATACACACAAGAATATCCGGTACTTTATCTCTCTGCTGAAAAATATCTGTTACCGCTTCTTCTGTCTCAAAGGTTCCGGTTAAGCGAAGATTTTTTCCTGTTATCTGGATATTTTGCAAAGAGCCTGCCTTTGCCTGGGCTGCATTGCTGATCTGTGTATATATCTGGCTCTGGTTCATATCATCAATATTTTTCTTCAACAGAATAAGAATACTTTCCGTATCCTCAGTCACATATTCCGCTACCTTTTCGCCATAGACACTTCCAAGCTGATAATCACTGACACCCACGAAACTCTGACGCTTGCTGTGAACTGCATCTCCCATTACAGTGACAACCGGAATTCCTTTCTGAACAGCCTCATTTATCTTCTCTTCCAGTCCCTGCTCCCCACTGTACTGCAGGATGATCCCATCTGAATTTGAAGCAATACTCATATTCATATAATCAAGCTTACTGTAATCGCTCTCTCTTCCACTGCCTCTCAGTTCAAGAATTGCACCATTCTTCTGCGCCCATTCCTGTGCACAATCATAAACCGCTTGCCAGAAAGAAGAATTCGGACTGTCTACGATCATATCGTATTTATATTTACACATCACCTCATTCTTCTCTTCCAGACTGCTCCCCCCGGACAGTCCCTCACAATAAGACTCTCCTATCATATAAAAAAGCACTAAAATTCCTGCCAGTGCAAAGAAAACCAGCAGTTTTGTCCGTTTCTTTTTCATCTCAATCTCCGTAAATTCTTTCTTCTATATTTTGCAGAATCTATTATACAATAAATCGGTATGAATTGCTTTCTTTTTTTCATATACTGTAATGATTACATCTGCCACCTGCTGTTTCTTTCGTTCTGACACAGATATTCATACTCTGTGTTCCGGAGTCAGAGGGATATTTTTATGAGGAGTATCTTTGCATGAAGCGGACTTTAATATTTTTTGAAATATTATGCATGATTTTTTTCCTGCTCTTTTCTTCTGCTGACAAACGCACACAGTTCCTTACTTCACTGGCAGGTCCCGGTATGCTTTCCCTTGTAAAACAGGCATCTGCAAAAGCTACAGCTTCTGAGAATTTTTCAACTGACACCACCGCCGGGCTTCCCGTCGAAGAACCTCCCAGAATCGCACTGACCTTTGATGACGGTCCTAATGCCCGGTATACCCCCATGCTTCTGGATGGATTAAAAAAAAGAAACATCAGGGCATCTTTCTTTCTGATAGGCGAGAACATTGAAGGAAACGAAGATATACTCCTGCAAATGCGAAAAGACGGACATCTTATCGGAAATCACACCTGGGATCATGTACAGCTTGACAAGATCCCGGCGGAGAAGGCCCGACTGGAAATTGAAAAAACAAATAACAGAATCTATGAAGCTTCCGGAATTTACCCTTCTTATGTGCGACCGCCTTTCGGCGCATGGATCAAGGATATGGAACTTTCTGTCACCATGCTTCCCGTATTCTGGGATGTAGACACTCTGGACTGGCAAAGCAAAAACATCGATTCTATCCTGTCTATCGCCCAGAAACAGGTTCATGACGGTTCTATCATCCTGATGCATGACGGCTATCAGACATCTGTGGATGCAGCCCTGAAAATCGCTGATCTTTTTACTGAAAAAGGCTATGTTTTTGTCACTGCAGACCAGCTCCTGCTCACATAAAAGATTTGCTTTTTCCTGCCTGATTCGTTATACTGTTATACAAAGCTTGTACAGATTTCTCTGTAGCAGGATTATCCGCAGAGTATGCTGTACATCATTATATACAAAAGGAGTAATTAAACGAATGGACAGACTATTTAACATGGACAACAAATTCTTCACCGTCATGGGACGCGTGGCTGATCTTATTATGCTTAATGTGGTCTTTCTGATCTGTTGTCTGCCAATCGTGACTATTGGTGCGTCACTGACTGCACTCCACTATGTCACACTGAAAATGGCACGTAACGAAGAATCTTATATTATCAGAAGCTTCTTCAAATCCTTTAAGCAGAACTTCAAACAGGCAACTGTCATCAATCTTATCATGCTTGCAGTTGCAGCTATCCTTTACATGGATCTGCGTATTGTAGGTAATATCGGCGGAACAATGTCTCAGGTATTGTATATCGTTTTCTTTGCATTTGGTATCCTTTATATGATGGTATTTCTGTATATTTATCCGGTGCTTGCCAAATTCTACAACTCCATCAAAAACACCTTCCGCAATGCATTCCTGATGGCTATCCGTCATCTTCCGTATACAGTCCTGATGGCAGTCATCACTCTGTTACCTGCAGGCGTGTTTTTTATTAAAAGTTTCCGCATACAGTCCATGGCCATCATGCTTCTGTGCATGTTTGGATTTGCACTGGAGGCATTTATCAACGGACATTTTCTGGTAAAGATTTTTGATAATTATATTCCGGCTGATACAGATACCCAGGATACAGACCTTCAGAACGAAAACTCTGCTGAAACTTCATCAGCAGAAAATGATCACACAGTATGACCAAATGGGGAGAAAAACCATACCACTCTCTGGACTATATGCTGAGAGAGCGGTTTGGAGAAAAGGTTTATAAGGTCACGCTAAATGGCGGCATGTCCTGTCCCAACAGGGACGGTAAGATTGGAACCCGCGGCTGCATCTTCTGCAGCGCAGGAGGAAGCGGAGATTTCGCTGCAGATGCCGCACTTTCCATCACTGACCAGATAGAAAGCCAGATCAGTATCCTTTCACAGAAACGTCCGATTCATAAATATATTGCCTATTTCCAGGCGTACACAAATACCTACGCACCTGTGGAATATCTGGAGAAAATTTTTACAGAAGCAATCTCTCATCCAAAGATAGTTGCTCTTTCCATCGGCACCAGACCAGACTGCCTCAGTCCTGAGATTGTGACACTTTTGTCCCGGTTAAATAAACAGAAACCTGTCTGGATTGAACTTGGACTTCAGACAATTCATGAGTCCACTGCCAGGTATATCCGAAGGGGATATCCTCTCTGCGTTTTTGATGATGCCGTAAAACGCCTGCGAAAAGAAAATATCGAAGTAATCGTGCATACAATTCTCGGATTACCCGGTGAAAACACAGCAGATATTCTGGAAACTATGGAATACCTCAACCATATGGATATTCAGGGAATCAAACTGCAGTTACTTCATGTGCTTCGCGGCACTGATCTGGCAGCAGATTACGAGAAAGGACTGTTTCAGACTTACGAACGGGATGAATACATCTCTCTCCTTATAAACTGTCTGGAACATCTCAGACCGGATATGGTTATACACCGCATCACAGGCGACGGCCCCAAAGATCTGCTGATCGCACCACTGTGGGCAAGCCGTAAACGTGAGGTATTAAATATGCTGCATCACAGGATGAAAGAAGAACAAAGCTACCAGGGAAGACTGTTTTCGCACTAAAAGATTCTCTGCTACTCTATGCAAAGGAGGGATAAAATGGCAACACCATTCACAGTTTACAAATTAATCGTATTATACATGCTTCAGAATACTGAAAATACCCTGACAAATTCGCAGATTTCGGAATTTATCCTGGACCGGGAATATACAAACTATTTCCATCTCCAGCAGGCAATCTCAGAACTGGTAGAGGCAGAACTGATCACCATGGACACCCGTTCCAATGTCTCCCATTACCGGATTACCGAAGATGGCATAAAGACTCTCTCCTTTTTCCAGAAAGATCTCTCTCCTGAGATCAAACAGGAAGTCAGAGAATACCTGAAATCTACCGGCTTCAAAGCCCAGGAGCGAATCGTCACTCCTGCTGATTATTACATCACCAAACAGGGAACCTATTCTGTAAGATGCCAGCTCATCGAAAAGGGCAACTCCCTCATCGACCTGAACATCGCAGCTCCTAACCTTGAGGCAGCACAGTCGATCTGTAAAAAATGGTCCACACATTACCAGGAAATATACGGTAAAATAATGGAAGAGCTCTTATAATGCTCTTCCTTTTTATTTCCTAATCTTTACAAAAAAACAGGGATACGTTATACTAAAACAAATATACGTTCTATAGCACTCCTCGTAAATAATGTATATTGATTAAGAGACTTGCTATAATTTGTCAGAAATGTTTTATGTTACTATAAACACGAAATGAAATGTGACTGTTTTATCATCATATTCTATGGAGAAAAAACTATGGATTTATTTGAATACGCCAAATCAAAAACCCTGGACCAGGAATCCCCTCTGGCATCCAGACTACGCCCCACAACTCTGGATGAAGTTGTAGGGCAGCAACACATCATCGGAAAAAACACCTTATTATACAGGGCTATCAAAGCTGACAAACTGACCTCCGTCATCTTCTACGGCCCTCCCGGAACCGGCAAGACCACCCTGGCAAAAGTAATCGCCAACACTACCAGCGCAGAATTCACCCAGATCAACGCCACTGTAGCAGGCAAAAAAGATATGGAAGCAGTTGTAAAAGAAGCCCAACAAAACCTGGGTATGTACGGCAAAAAAACAATCCTCTTCATAGACGAGATCCACCGCTTCAACAAAGGCCAGCAGGACTATCTCCTCCCATTCGTAGAAGACGGAACCATCATCCTCATCGGTGCCACAACAGAGAATCCATACTTCGAAGTCAACGCTGCTTTAATCTCCCGTTCCATCATCTTCGAACTGAAATCCCTGGAGATCTCCGAAGTCAAAGAACTCATCCTTCGCGCAGTCAACGACAAAACAAAAGGAATGGGAAACTATAAAGCCCGGATAGATGAAGACGCCCTCGACTTCCTTGCAGACATGGCAGGCGGCGACGCCAGAAATGCCCTCAATGCCATCGAACTGGGCATCCTCACTACCCCCCGTAGCAAAGACGGTCTCATCCACATCACCCTGGATGTGGCATCTCAGTGCATCCAGAAACGCGTCGTCCGCTACGACAAAAACGGAGACAACCACTACGACATCATCTCCGCCTTCATCAAAAGCATGCGTGGCTCAGACCCTGACGCAGCAGTCTACTACCTTGCAAAAATGCTCTACGCCGGAGAAGACGTCAAATTCATAGCCCGAAGAATCATGATCCT
>CAUEAK010000059.1:0-9960 GCA_958454115.1 Blautia wexlerae | reverse complement strand
AATAGACCCTTATAGGGTCAAAGCAAACCACCGGCTAAGCCGGTGGTCGTGATTTTATGCTACTGATACCGCTTAAAGAACACAGGGTCAAGCTGGTAAATATCTTCATGCAGAAGGGAAGACTGCTGCGCAAGATGCAGATAAACCCTGGTTACCTTATAATCCGTATGTCCAAGAAGCAGACGGAGCATCTCGATGTTACCGCTGCCTTTAATATATGACGTTGCAAAAGTATGCCGACAAAGATGGGGATGAAGCCGATCTATGCCGGATTTCTTTTTTATCCGGGCAAAGAGCTGCTTGATCACATTGGAGTTAATTGCTTCCTGCTGTCTCATCTGTAAAAACACATAGGACATAGGGGAGAGAGCTGTATACTTGCGATGAATCACACAATACTTCATCAGATTTACTTTCAGCCGGGGGCAGAGAATCACAAGTCTTGTCTTAGAGCCTTTGGATTTATATACCTGAATAATATTTTTATCAAACATAAGATCACAGAACCGCAAGTTGATCACTTCGGATGAGCGCAATCCGGCATCCAGCATCAGGTGAACAATACACCAGTTTCTCAATCCGAACTCAGTTTTCAGGTTAAACAGCTTGTCGATCTGCTGAACTTCTGACTGATAAAGCGGTATGATCTCGCCGGAGTCATCTTTGGGAAGCTTCACCTTGTAAGTAAAGTCATCACAGTATTCATTATCCTTGCAGAAATTGGCAAATACCTTGATTGACCTGGCATATGTCCGGATGCTGGTAGACGAAAGTAGCTCCTGGGACGGTTCCAGGAAAGGATGGTTCTGGAACTTCGGACGTTTCCGCAGATAACAGATATAATTCCGGAAGAGTTCCCTTGTAACTTCATCACAGCCAATCTCAGAAACAGGCCTGTTAAAACATTCTGACACATATGTAAAAAAGCCTGTTAAGTTTTCCCGATAGTAAATTAAAGTCTTATCAGCACAGGAAGTCTCCCGATCAGCCATGAAGATCTGATAAGCCTGATCTAATGATATACTCATAAGTACCTCCTTTGTATCTCATTTTTTCGCACGTGCAACTCTGATCAAAACGCTGCAGCGTGACTTTTGAGATACATAATTATAATTGTATTTTTCAGATGCTTATGGTATTATGTCCGTAGATACTTCACCAGTATTGATATTGACTATCTGATACTCATGAGTAACACTACTTACATAAGTGTCCGCCAGTTCACTGCTATTGAATTGGCGGGCTTTTTTCTGTTTGTAGCGGTTTGCATCATGAATATCATTATCATTCAGCTGGCAAAGTGCTTCAACACAATCCTGCACCACGTTATCATTGTTAATTCCCCTGGTATAGATACCGAGAGTTACAGCAGCATTAATTACACGCTTTTTCATTATGTCACTGTTGAGCTGCCTGCAGTACTGCCTGATCAGCTTCACATCTTTTGGTCTGACATTCACATCTATCATCCTGCAGCTCCGGAGAGCTGTCCAGAAAGCACACAGGTCACGTCTTGATTTATTGGAATCTCCTTCTGGTTTGACCAGGCGGAACACATAAAAGGTCAGATAGTCGGCTATGATCTTCCGGTTATCCAGGTAATCATAAATCCTTTTGGACGTTTCCCTTGCACTGTTATCCCGGAACGGTACCAGTTCATACGTCTTGGTATGCTTTCTCATTGTCTGGTATTCCACGTTCATGATCAGGTTGATCTTCGGTGTTAATGTATCTGCAAGTTTATGCAGCGTATCCGGGGACATGGTAGCTTTACCCTCCACAACATCCCTGCACTGCTCCTGAAGTTCCGGATCAGAACCATATTCACTGTAATATTTCAGTCTGGCAGTATCCAGATATTGCCAGGAATGCTTTTTATAACATTCTTCATAACAATACAGGTCATAGCGGTTGATCAGACCATTGAACAGCCATACCTTGAAGAACCATGGTTTATAATTCTTTTCAATGACCTCTTTACTTTTCAGATAGATACGGATAAATACCTTGTCAGAACGTTTTCCCATTGATACATAATCAATCTCATATCCTTCTGATCCGACTTTTGCGGTATGTATCAGGGCATCTTTGAACCTGTCCACCCTCATCTTGTAAAAGCTCTCCGGCGAAAAGAATCTTTCCGGATTACTTAAGTAGTTGCTATGCCAGCAGTAGTCAATCCTGTTTTCCTGACAGTATGCGATATGTAAACCGAAGTAATCACAGATCTGTTTCACATATTCATAAGAGCGTTCAAAGGCTTCATGAACTCCATACATCCACAGCATATAAGATCGGAGTTGTACAACGATCTCAGACGTAACTGAGAAACCACCATCAGAACCATGAGGAACAGAAGGAGCAATGAAAATATCAAACCATTCCGGGCATTCCAGACGAATACTGAAAAAACCAGCATAAGAGCCAGCGCACAGATTAAGGCTGCGGTCAAACCCAGGAAAGAAGATCTGTACAAGTTGTCCATACCTAGAGTCAAGGATTGATTTCTTCTGCTCAAAGAATTTACGAAACCTGAGAACGGAATCATCAGATGAGTCATTTGTAAAGTCCTCCACTAATTTCACAGAATAATAAAAGGTATCAATGTTATGCAGGAACTTAGATTTGTTAAAATCAAACCAGTATTTACAGTTTTTATCATCTAATTCCTGATATATTTTTGTAGTTGCTAATACACGTTTATCAATCAAAATAGCACCTCACTTTAGTTTGTTAAAGTTTTTGGCGAGAGAGCAGTTTCGCCAAATTTTAAAATTGCCATTTTCGCCAGTATTTACAAGGGTTTTGCATGAATTTTGTATGTATTTTCAGACCACGTATTACAGGCCCGTGGCAGGGGGCAGTAACGGAACCCCGGCAGCGCTGCCGCGCGGTCAGACGGGTCCCCCCGACCCCCGTCTTCCCACACAGCAGGGCTGACGGAGTTTCTGGACAGCCTCCGGCTCTGGGACTGCCAGACGTTTCCTGAAATGTATCTCAAAATTTCTGCAGTAAGCCTGGCAGCTCCGGAGGAAATGAGATACATCACTCCGGGGCATCCAGCATCAGGTAAGTATCATACAGGGAATAATATTTCCGCTTACACTTGAAAAATTCGCTACTTACCTTCTCCTTCATCGGGTACCAGACTTTTACACTAATAAAAAGCTTCGGGGACAGCATGACCGCACAGAGGAACATTCCACGCAGTCCAAAGTTACTTACCTTCCTGTGAATGTATTCATACTCGATCAGGCTCCGGATCTGGCGATCGATCATCCGGTCGAACTGGGCGACCAGGATAATATCATATCCATAATGTCTATGCAGCGTAAAAAACGACAGCCATTTATCACGTCCGGACTTGCTCCAATCCCTGGCATTAAACATCAACTGACACTCATCAATGACCAGGAGCAGGGAACCCTCTTTTACTTTTTTACCCTGAAAATGTTTCTGGGAGAACTCGATTAGGAAGTCCGGGGTAATCTCAAGATTACTCTTGTAACAGAACAGCTCACGCTTTTTCTTAGGAATACGGTTTAAGTTAATGGGGAAGTTGCACACAGTCGGACGACCGGCACGGAGCAGATGATACAACCGTTCTGCTACATGCAGACTCTTCCCTGATCCGGGAGTCCCGGAGTATAAGAAAATCATACGATCACCTCAATCACTCAATCAGTTTAATCCAACGGGCTAACACACTGTACAGATAGAAGAGTGCGATAGCAGCAAGCCAGGCTGTCCCGATCTTGAGGAGAGTCCCCACCGGGACAAAATAGTTCAGATAACCAAGATAGGGAAGCTGGGACAGGTTATCAATGGCATCCGCAAAGGGAGAAAGCGGAAGCAGGGACAGGATCACAGACAGCAGCTTGTCCAGGATCTCTTTCATAAACTTAATCATAAAATCATCACCCCTTAATCATCTGTTGTCGGGTTATCATCAGCAATCCGATAATAAAAAATATAATCTCGAAGATCCGGAAGATCTTGATCACAGGTTCATAGTCTGACATATCCAACTTGAATACATGATGATAATCAAGGATCTTCTTACCAGTCCAGGGATTCTCTAATTCCAGGTCAAAAGGAAACTCAAACACCGGAGCTTCCGGCTCTGTTTCAAATGCCTGGATCAGATGAACCAGATCAAAGGGGATACAGAACGGGAAAATCTTTTTCAGATCAGCTGTATAATTCTTAGGATCAATATCATTAGAAGTATCTTCATCCGGTTTAGGTGTCACTTCAGGATCAGGGTTTGGATCAGGATTTGGGTTTGGGTTAGGATTCGGATCAGGGTTAGGATTCGGGTTCGGATTTGGGTTTGGATCAGGATTTGGATTCGGATCTGGCTGCTTCTGTAGCTGCTGAATCAATTCCTGAATATAACTGGGTGCTATTTCCGGAGAATAATTTGGATTGATTTCCGGATTTAATTTCTTTACAGTATCAGCTAACTGCTCACCAGAAGGAATCTGCAAAGGACGGGGAGCTTGCTGAGGATATTCCAACTTGCCATTATTTTTATAAGTGTCCTGCAGATCTGGATGAACCCAGATGTTTTCTTTGACATATTTATCTGCATTAGCACGCTGTTGTTCAGACCATTTAAATCCTTCATCTAATGTTGAAAATACTGGCAAATTTGAAGACCAAATTTTATATGAATTTATAGCGAATCCAGTAACCCTAGAATAACCTTCATCTACCGACCCATCAAAAATTTCTTTAAAGTTATAAAGATAAGCATTTTTTTTTGAATACAAAAATGATCCAATACCATATAAACCAACAAAAGGCAAATCACCTTTCCAGGTTGGAGAAATGTAATATACATAATAAGGCTTTCCACTACTCACAATTTGATCCACTACATCACTTGGAATACTAGAATCAACATTAACATCAGGTCGTCCCATCATCTTATTCCAAAGGCTGGAAACCGCCTCCGCCATACATTCCCAAGCCCCTTGTGTCATATTGATAACTGCTGCAGTGCCAGCAAGTGCAGGAGCAACCAGTTCTTTAAATGTTGGAATGTCACCTGGTACCGGAACAGTTGTAGGAAACGGGATAGGAGTGTTTCCTGGTGCTGGTGTTGGAGAGGGTTCAGGATTCTGACCGCCACCACCATTGATTACTTTAAATCTCTGTTCTTCATATGCCTGTTCCAGATCATCATAATATGGTTTTAACGCTGCTGATCCGTCAGTGTCCCACCATGTTGCGCTGGATCCATTTTTTATCATGTCAGCAGTAAAGATTGATATACCAAACGACAACAATATACTTTCCAAAATCTGTGCCGCACCGTAACCCGCCACAATTTCCGCAGCCTGAGCTGTCTGGTATGATCCAAAGATTCCGATCACCAGCATATTGACTGCCAGTATCACAGCCACAAGTCTTTTCTTTATCCTTCTCAAGTTTCCCCCTTTCCTGTATCTCATTTCTTTGTTGCAGTAATCCGGATCCGGCTCATGCTGCGTTATTTATGAGATACATTTGCATAAAAAAGGTGAGGAAGGTGTCTCCCTCCCTCACCTTACACCAAGTAAGTAATCCGTTCTGAAAACCGTCAGGCTTTATTTGCAACCTTCTTAAATGCTTTGATACCAAATCCAACAAGGAGAAGAGCTCCCATGATCGGAAGTGCAATCGGAAGGATCTTTCCGACAAGGCTTGTCATAGAACTTCCAACGCTGGTAAAGGATGTTGTCAGTGCTGTCTCAACAGAAGAAAGACCAGTACCAGCTTCAGCTGCAAATGCAGGAACAGCAGTAGCAACTGCAAGAGCTCCGCCCATTAATGCAGGGGCAATTTTCTTTTTCAGATTCATGAATTTCATAGTAAAAAACCACCTTTCCTTAAACTTTTTTAAATATGTGAACAATCCCAAGATACGCAAACCCTATTATCATGAAGATGGCGCCGCTAAGGGCTCCGATCGGGATTGATTTCACCGCTATCATGTTGTAATCCTCAACAGCAAGCGTTAAGCTTTCTGTCTGCTGGGGAGCTTCCGAGACTTTTGGTTCACCGTCTGTTATCTCAACCGTGTCCTCTGTCTCTGCTTCCGGAGTTGTTAATAATTCTTCTTCCATCATGTTCTCCTAAGGTCGGATATAAGAAGCAAGTATATGTAACAGGAGAACCCCGATGATCACCCCGAGCATACACATCATGGCAGGCATAGCATTCTGGATATTCTTTATATCCTGTTCAAGCTTCTTATTTTCCTTGACCAGAGTCTCCATTAATTCCTGCTGCTTTTTATTCTGTTGGATCAGCTGTTCAAGTAATGCAGTATAGTCTACTGTACCAGCATTCGGAACTTCTTCCACTCCCTGAGCAGGTTCCTGCCCTGCAGTATCAGGGGAACTGCCAGAAGTGTCAGTTTGATCAGCCACAGTGTCCTGCTGATTCGGTACTGGTACCGGTGTAGCAGCCGGCTGTACTGCCGGGGCTGGTGCAACAGGTTCCGGAACTGTTCCCTGATCCTCTTCAAAAACAGGACCATCTGTGAATATATCCGCCATGCCATTCAATCACCTTCCTATTTCTTTTCAGGCTGTTCCGGGAGGATCTGTACACGGCTGCAGAAATCAAGATCTTCCACAGTCAGGACAGGTTTGCCGTCACTTCCGACCTTAAATCCCATCTGTGCATCATAAAGCCCTGGTACAAAAGTAATCTTACTGCGCATTGCAGGATCAAGATTGGCTTTTGCCCTCTGTTGTCCAACCGGTCCGCCAGTTGCATCCACTCGGGAGATCATCAGATCACCATTATCACCATACATGAAATAATTCAATGTTAAGCCAGTACTTCCAGTATCTGATTTCCAGATACCTGCATAAGTTACTAAAATCTTCATTTTGTTCATAATCATGAACCTCCTTTGAAAAATTCTGCCAGACCTGTATAAGAGCAGGAAAGGCATTGGTTAATATGTAATCCCTCAATGGGGCTGTTACCGTCCCCGGAAATCCGGGGGAAAGAGATAGTTAATGTTTCGATGATTTATGTAAACCCTCCACAGCGTTATGCTGCACAAAGGGGGAGGGTCAAGATAATTGTCTGTCCCTGGTATGCAGGAGAGTCCCGGCAGATCGAAGTAAAAAGCCGGATTTCCCTGTCGTACCGGGGATAGGGTATTACACGTCCAACAAAGCCAAAAGTAAAGGTTAAACCCTCCGGGCTCCTGCGGAGACCTTGACTTTTGTCTCCTGAATGATAAACATAATGGACGCTGTAAAAGCTGGGTTTCCCTGTCCAGAGTGTCCCGTCCCTCCCATTAAAACACCTTTTCCTTCCTGACTCATGCGAGCCAAGGAAAAGACGTTTTAAAGGTCAGTCCGTACATACTGCCGGAATAACACAGAGACGGAAGGAGGGAAAATCTATAATTGTCTGTCCCCGGTATGCAGGAGAGTCCCGGCAGATTGAAGTAAAAAGCCGGATTTCCCTGTCGTATCGGGGATAGGCTGCCGCCCGTTCAACAGAGCCAAAAGTAAAGGTTAAACCCTTCGGGCTCCTGCGGAGACCTTGACTTTTGTCTCCTGAATGCTAGGGACAGCGGCCGCTGAAAAAGCTGGATTTGTCTGTCCCGGTGTGACATATCCCTGATAAGAGAAAGGACTCAGGACAGGAGTACATGAGGGTAATCAAGAAGGATGCTCACCCTGCAGGCTTCCCATCCTTCCTGTCTGATTCTCTGTACTGGCTGTGTCCAGTCCGTCAAGGGTCGAGATGAATGAGCTTCGCTCACCCTTGACTGACTTACTGCGCAGAATCAGGAGAAGGGCAGTTCCGGATCAGCGTCTTTATCTTCCAGCAGTTTATCCATAAGGTCAGACAGATCATTTGCATGCCATTCCAGATTGGTGAGAGCCCTGCGAACACCTCCGATCTCAGAGGAAATCTGCTGGAGAGCATCCAGTTTCTTATACTGTTTAACGATCTGCTGGTCTAAAAAGGCGATCTTTTGTTTTTTGGTTTCTTCCTGTTCCATACAGAACAGGACAAGGTTCTCGAACTTCTGGTTGAAGCCGTCACCTTCAAAATTGATCACATAGTCCATCACCTGATCAGACAGGCGGACGGATTTGAGGTTATTTTTCTTTGCCATAGGAGCACCTCATACACGACTTACATCAATGTCAGATTTCTTTACTACATAGATATCTTTATAACCAGCCATCACACTTACATTTCTCATCAGTGAAGCGTACTGCCTTGCATCGATCTCTGATGTAAAGGCTGCCTTTAACTGACGGGCTAAGTCCTGCGGCAGGTCTTTTCTTTCCTGATATACTAACCATCCCAATAACATTGAAGCACCTCCTGAATATTTATAGTCTTACACTGTTTGGACATAATTACATTACTGGTAATTTAGAACAAAACTCGTTGAAAAATACAGCTTGTAATGGTAAAATTGAATATTAACAAAGTAATAAAGGTATCACTTTTTACAGTTCTGATTATAGTAGATAATTAGCTACTTGTCAATAACAAATGTAGATAATTTGCTACTGGAAAGGAAAATAATGACAATATATAATAGAATTAAAGAAAAAGCTGACGAAAAAGGGATAAGCATAAAAGCGTTAGAACGTGAAGCAGGCCTAGGAAATGGAGTTATAAAGCGCTGGAATGAAACATCTCCACAATGTAATAAACTTGAATTAGTAGCTAATTATCTACAGGTATCAATAGAATGGTTAATTACTGGGAAGAATCCAAGTAATTTCACAAAAGAAGAAAGTGAGCTGATTCAGGCTTATAAAAAAGCCGATGCAAGAACACAGGAGATTGTAAAGCTGAGTCTTCAACCTTATATGCCACAGGAAACAAAATTATCAGATTCACAGATTGGATAAGAAATCACTATGAATAACAAAAATTCAAAGCACTTTCTGGATGAAACCGTACAAAGAGCAAAAATTGAAAATGCCCAGAGGGAAGCGGAACAAATTTATAACTACAACAAATGGAAAGACAGCCATGAAAAGATGGTAGAGCATGAATTACGAAAAAGACAACATCGAGAACCGAGTGCTGTCAAATGTATCCTGATCGGAATTCTGCTGGCACTTGCAATTGAGATTATTTACATACTGATCATTAATGATCCGGAAACATTATTGACAGCTTTTCAGGCAATAAAACAAAAGTTTGGTGAAATATGGGAGATAATAATAGATTTAACAATACCAAAATAACAACGCTGATTCCTCTTAATCAGGGTGTCCAGGGTTCGAACCCCTGAAGGCGCACTAAGAACACTGTTTTTGCGGACAATGCGATTGCCGCGGGGACGGTGTTTTTTATGTTTTACGGAAAGCAAAAAAATATTTTATGCTACTGATAGCGCTTGAAGAACACAGGGTCAAGCTGGTAAGTATCTTCATGCAGGAGAGAAGACTGCTGTGCAAGATGCAGATAAACTCTCTTTATAACCAGTTATCACACGTTATACAAACCATCCTGATAACATTGAAATCCCTCCCTGTTGGAAAGAGTTGATGACATTGAATTTTTATAAGTCGGAAACATATAAGACATTGCAAGAAAAAGAAAAGGGTTTGTGAAAAGATTTTAACGCTTTTCGTATCAAAAGATGCACTACGGCTTCTGATTATGTTATACTCTATACTCAGTGTATTGTCGAAAGAAGAGGAATAAGTCAAATATCTGGGTTCCGGTCTAGTCAAAGGAGGTTACGGTATCGAATGAAAAAAATACTAAAAAGAATAGGAAAAATATTTTGCCTTTTCCTGCTGATCGTGGTGCTGGTAAATATACTTTCACCTCTTTTTTGCAGGAAACCGGACGAAACATATGTGGAAAGTCTGAGAAAGACAGAATTTACATCAGAGACAGCAGGCGTAGAAAGGATTTGCTGCATTGACGATAATGAAGAGGCACTTTTGTGGAGGCTTCGTA
>CAUEAK010000058.1:0-10301 GCA_958454115.1 Blautia wexlerae | reverse complement strand
GTCTATGGACAGACAAAGCTGGACGGTGAACTTGCCGTATCCGGCACAGTTGATAAGTTCTTTATCGTCCGTATTGCATGGGTATTCGGCAAAAACGGCAAGAACTTTATCAAAACCATGATCAACCTCGGAAAAACTCATGATACTCTCTCCGTAGTCAATGACCAGATCGGTACACCTACTTATACCTATGACCTGGCAAGACTTCTGGTAGATATGATCGAAACTGAAAAATACGGTTATTATCATGCAACCAATGAGGGCGGATATATCAGCTGGTATGATTTCACAAAAGAAATCTTCCGTCAGGCCGCTGCCATGGGACACCCGGAATATCTCCCGGAAAACATGACAGTCAACTCCGTCACAACTGCAGAGTATGGCGCTTCCAAAGCAGCCAGACCGTTTAACAGCCGCCTGGATAAGAGCAAACTGACAGCCAATGGTTTCACACCACTCCCCACCTGGCAGGATGCACTTGGACGGTATCTGAAAGAACTGGATTTCTAAATAAAAAAAACCGGCAGGACACCCAAATGACAGGTGTTTTTCCGGTTTTTTTATTCTTCTCTATGCAGTTTTCTTCTTCTGCGCTGTCTGCCATACGCAGCATCCCACGATCAGAAGTATTCCCACAACATCAGTCATCAGTGACGGGTCGATCAGCATCAGTCCGCCTGCTGCCATTAAGACACGAACCGGTACAGACATTTTCACTGACAGAAAGCCTTCCAGTGAGGAGGACAATCCAAACACACCAATCAGTGAGGTGATAAAGATCTGAACAACCTTAAGCGGTGTGGTATCGATCAGCAGCATTGCCGGATTGAAGCAGAATACATAAGGTACGATAAATACTGCGATAGCCAGCTTGGAGGCTGTAAATGCAGTCTTCATCGGATTGGCCTTCGCTATGGCTGAACCTGCGTAGGCAGCCAGCGCTACCGGCGGTGTGATATCTGCAACAATACCAAAGTAAAATACAAAGAAATGAGCTGCCAGTGTAGGTACTCCCATACGTACCAGGATCGGAGCACAGGTTGCTGCCATGATACAGTAATTGGCAGTGGTAGGTACACCCATACCAAGTACGATACAGCACAGCATAGTCAGAAGCAGTGCAATGATCAGTTTTCCGTTTGCAACACTGATGATTCCGTTGATCAGGTCATTGGCAAGTCCTGTCATGGTGATGGAACCGGAAATGATTCCTGCAACACCGCAGGCTACTGCTACGGAGATAACACCTCTTCCTCCTGCTTCCAGCGCATCAATACATTTGGTAACACTGATTCTGTTTTCTTTGTCAAAAAGACTTACGATAACAGAAAGAACGATTGCATAGCTGGCAGCCTTCTGCATGGTCATATAGTTTCCGGACACCCAGATTACCAGCATGACCAGAGGTAATAACAGATAGATTTTACGGATCAGAAGCTTAAATACCGGAAGTTTTTCCTTCGGAATTCCGGAAAGTCCTAATTTCTTTGCTTCCAGATGTACAGAAATAAAGATTCCTGTAAAGTACAACAATGCCGGCAGAATCGCCCTGACAATAATGTTGGAGTACGGTACACCCACAAAATCTGCCATAAGGAATGCGGCAGCTCCCATGATCGGAGGCATGATCTGTCCACCTGTGGAAGAAGCAGCTTCTACTGCTCCGGCAAATTCCGGTTTGTAGCCTGTGTCCTTCATCATCGGGATTGTAACAGAACCGGTTGTTACTGTGTTACCTACAGAGGAACCGGATACCATTCCACAGAGTGCAGAACTGATAACCGCTACCTTGGCCGGTCCACCTGCATATTTTCCTGCAATGCAGTTAGCCAGCTGAATAAAGAAGTTGGAGATTCCTGTTCTCTCCAGAAACGCACCGAAAATAATAAATACCACAATATATTTAGAGCATACATTTACAGGTGTGGAGAAAATACCCTCTTTTGTGTAGAAAAGATTCCGCACCAGGAATTTCACTCTTCCCAAAAATGCCGGATTGGTAAGCCCTACAGCCAGTGCATAGATCAGGAAAAAACCTGCCACAAACAGGATCGGCAGGCCCACGCATCGTCTGGTAAGCTCGATCAGTGCAGCAATACCGATAATACCGATCACAATCTGATAAGGGGCAAATCTGGTACCCTGATTGATGATCTGATTTGCAGAAAAAGTAAAATACAGAAAAGCACCTGTGCCTGCGATCATAAAAATAATATCGCCAATCGGCATGTAGTTTTCTCTGATATCTCCTTTTTTCGCCGGATAGGTAAGAAATCCGATAAGAATGATCAGCCCCAGAAAAGAAGTCAGTCGGATTTCCTCCAGGAAGGTTGCAAATAAGGTAACATAGATACACCACAGAGAAAAGGCAACCAGCAGGCCGCGTACAGCCAGCTTATATTTGCCGGTCCACACACGAATATTGGATTCGCGGTCGTATTTCTTCATTACTGCATCTACATCTGCTGTACTCATGTTCTCAGAACCAGCCTGCCCTTCCGGGGATGTGTTTGCTTTTTTTATCTTATTTTCTTTCATCCTGACTATTCCCCTTTCGTATCCACTGTAATTCCATGCTCTGCATAATAACGCGCCGCACCCTTATGGAAAGGAATGGTCATACCGGAAGTAGCGTTTTCCAGAGAAAGTTCCGCCCCCTTGGCATTCTCAGCAGAAATATCGTCTGCATGGTCAAAAATTGCCGCAGTCATATCATAAACTGTATCCTCATCCAGAGATTCGGATACTACGATCGTCGCCTTGACTGTGATGGTTTCTACAGGCTCATCCTGTCCCGGATAGGTTCCTGCCGGAATCTGGTAGGATGTATAATATGGACAGTCACTCAGGATCGAATCCCTGATCGCGCCATCAATATTGATCATATAGACACCATTGGTAGTTGCAAGCTCTGTGATAGCTGTTGTAGGTGCACCTGCAACAATAAACGCAGCATCAATTTTTCCATCCTTCAAAGATTCCTTGCTGTCCTCAAAAGACAGATACTGGGGATGGATATCATCCAGGGTAATGCCGCCTGCATTTAAAACATCCAGAGCATTGAAATATACACCGGAGTTTGCCGCACCGATAGATACGCTCTTGCCCTTCAGATCTTCCACTGTCTTAATGTCAGGATCCATGGTAAACAGCTGGACAGTCTCTGCATACAGGCCGCCCAGAGTCCTGAAATCATGGGTTGCACCGTCCTGTTCAAATGCTCTTACACCGTCCCATGCATAGGCCATTACATCTGACTGGACAAATCCAAGCTGAAAATCTCCGTCCTGTACTGACTGCAGGTTCGCTTTGGAACCACCTGTAGAAACCGCTGTAACCTTTACATTTGTATTATTGGTAATATACTGGGCCAGCACACCACCGTAGGAATAATACGTTCCCGCCGTACCGCCGGTACCGAACGTCAGACGTTCTTTACTTTGTCCGCAGCCGCTCAGAAGGCTGACTGCAAGTGCAAGAGTCAAAACAAGGCCAACAAGCCTGCCAGTTTTTCTCCTGCCTCTGAAAAGCTCTTTGTTTCTCATAAATCCATCTCCTTCAGGTACATAATATTTTGAATTATAACATATTTTTTCAAAAATGATAATCTTTATTGAATAATCTTACAAAAAACGTTACAATAAAGGAAAAACATGGATAACAAAATAAATAACAACCCAATGGAGGTATCTATTATGTCCGAAAGAAAATACCCTGTCATCACAATCAGCCGGGAGTTTGGTGCCGGGGGACACAGTATTGCAAGAGTAGTTTCAGAAAGGCTTGGTATCCCATATTACGATCGGGATTTTGCAAAACAGGCTGCTGCCAGAAGCGGATATTCCCAGGAGGATATTGATCGTGAGGGTGAAAATCTGAGCCGCAGCGCCAGACTTCTGGACAACATTCTGAATAACTCTGCAGGTTATTTCAGTTCCCATGATGCTATTTACCAGGCTCAGAAAGAGCTGATCCTTCAGTTCGCAGCAGAACAGGACTGTATTATTATCGGCCGCTGTTCCAATCTTATCCTGCGAAATGCCGGTATTCCCAGTCTGGATATTTTCCTTCATGCAGATGTGAATCTCCGCACAGAACATATTCAGAAATTAGGCTTAAACGGAAAGGAAGATCCCAGGAAATATCTCACCAAAATGGACAACCTGCGTGAAACCTATTTCAAAACCTATACAAAACATGAGCTTGGCACTTATCACGATTATGACCTGTGTCTGGATACCGGAACCCTTGGATACGATAACTGTATTGAGATTATCACTTCACTTGCAAAACAGCAGGGGTTGAATCTGAAGCATCAGTAGAAGGACCGCTGCAAGCTGTAAAACAGCAACAAGGCTGTGGCAATCAGAAAATCTGTGCCACAGCCTCTTTACTTCAGTCCTTTTAATAGTTGTTTCTAAATTTCTTTTATTTTACAAACTCATCCAGAGAACGGATCTGGATTCCTTCTTTTGCAAAAGCCTCTCTGATTTTTTCCACAAACGCCAGAGCCTTGGCTCCGTCTCCATGAACGCAGACAGAATCTGCCTGAATATCAATATCTTTTCCTGTAATTGCAGTAATCTTTTTCTCTTTGACCATACGGATCACCCTGACAATAGCCTCATTTTCATCAGTGATCACAGCACCTTCCTTACGTCTGTTTACCAGAGTACCATCTTCTTCATAGGCGCGGTCTGCAAAAACCTCCATAGCTGTACGCAGGCCCATATCCTGAGCAGCCTTTGCCAGCTGTCCGCCGGAAAGAGCAAGTACGATCAGACTGCTGTCAAATTCTTTGATTGCCTCACAGATCGCAGTAGAAAGGGCATAGTCCTCTGCAGCCATATTATATAAGGCTCCATGAGGCTTTACATGCTGCATTTTTACACCGGTTACTCTGCAGAATGCATCCAGTGCACCCAGCTGATAAAGCACATATGCTTTTGCCTCTGCAGGGGAAACACTCAGATTTCTTCTTCCGAAGCCCATCAGATCAGGAAAACCCGGATGTGCTCCTATACGAATTCCCGCTTCCTTTGCCATTGCCAGCGTATTTCCCATAACTACCGGATCTGAAGCATGATAACCGCAGGCTACATTTGCAGAGGAGATCAGCGGAATGACCTTATCATCATTACCGATTTTATAGTTTCCAAAACTTTCTCCCAGATCACTGTTTAAATCTACTGTATACATTTACCTTACCTCTTTTCTATTTATTTCCCAGAGCGTGTTTGAAAAATCACTCCCTCAATCCGTATACAGAATCCTTACCTACAATCTTATCCCTTAATTTTCAGTACATTCTCAATAAATCCCGTATCTGCCTTTCCGTCGCAGAATACCTGATTCTTCATAATCTGATACTGGAAATCAAGGTTTGTCTCCACACCCATGACCACCATCTCATCCAGCGCAGAGCGCATTTTCTGCAGGGCAGCCTCTCTGTCAGGTGCATGAACGATTACCTTCGCAATCATGGAATCATACTCTGACGGAATCTTGTAGCCTGTATAAAGGGCAGTATCCACCCGGACTCCGTTGCCTGCCGGAAGATGCATATGCTGTACTACTCCGGGACTTGGCATGAAATTTTTCTCAGGAATCTCTGCGTTGATACGGCATTCAATAGCATGTCCTTTAATCCGGATATCTTCCTGTTTAAAGCTTAACTCCTCTCCCATAGCCACACGAATCTGCTCAATGATCAGATCTGTGCCTGTAACCATCTCTGTTACTCCATGCTCCACCTGGATTCTGGTATTCATTTCCATGAAATAGAAGTTGCCTTTGGGGTCTACGATAAATTCAATCGTTCCTGCATTGGTATAACCTACTGTTTTCGCAGCAAGAACTGCATATTCGTTCATTTTCCTGCGGGTTTTTTCATCAATGGCAGGGGACGGGGATTCCTCGATCAGCTTCTGATGATTTCTCTGTACCGAACAGTCACGTTCTCCCAGTGCCACCACATTTCCATGACTGTCTGCCATGATCTGAATCTCCACATGGCGGGGATTTTCTACAAAACGTTCAATGTACATAGTATCATCCCCAAAAGCATTGGCTGATTCTCTCTGTGCCATATTAAACTGAAATTCAAATTCATCCTCATTGGCAGCCACACGCATTCCCTTGCCACCACCGCCTGAGGAAGCCTTGATCATAACCGGATATCCAATCTCTTCAGCCAGTTTTTTACCTGTTTCTGCATCGTATACAGGTTCCTTTGTTCCCGGTACAACCGGTACCCCGGCATCCATCATGGTTTTACGGGCATGGGATTTATTTCCCATCTTATCGATCACATCCGCATCCGGTCCGATAAAGGTAATTCCGTTTTCTTTGCATTTGCGGACAAACTCACTGTTTTCTGAAAGAAAGCCAAAACCGGGATGGATAGCATCTGCTCCCATATTTTCTGCTGCAGCAATGATCCGGTCCATGTTCAGGTAGCTGTTTCTGGCAGGACCTTCTCCGATACAGATACGCTGGTCTGCCAGCTGTACATGAAGGCTCTTAGCATCTTCTTTTGAATAAACAGCTACACTTCGGATCCCCAGATTCCTGCAGGCACGTATGATCCGAACTGCAATCTCCCCACGGTTGGCGATCAAAATTTTATTAAACAATATGAAAGCCTCCTTATCCTACAGTCTCTTAACACGGAACAGAGGCTGTCCATATTCTACTTTCTGTTCATTACTTACCAGAACTGCTTCAATCTCACAGTCATAGTCACTCTGGATCTCATTCATAAGCTTCATAGCTTCCAGAATACACACTGTCTGTCCTGCTTTTACCTGATCTCCCACCTTTACAAAAGCAGGTACATCCGGAGCAGCTGCAGAATAGAAGGTTCCTACGATAGGAGAAGTGATAAACAGACTTTCCTCCTCTTCTTCCTCTGCTTTTTCCACAATTGTATTCACAGGTGCAGATGCAGCCACAGGAACTCCCGTTGCAACTACAGGAGGATGATCCAGCTTGCTCATTGTAATCTTTACATCCTTGTCCTTATATGTGAATTCATTAAGGGATGAATCCTCAATAATCTTTACCAGTCCTTCAATCTTCTCTAAATCCATCAAACATTATCCTTTCTGTCTATTTTATATTATTTTTTACGGTTATTCTTCAAACAGCTTGCGCAGTCTCTTTGCCACCAGACGGCAATCCAGAACCTCTTTACATGGCTGATGAATGATCTTTCTCAGTCCGTCAAGTTCTTTCATTTCCTCAACATAAAGAGCCTGAGCCTCCTGTACGGTAATTGCCTTGAAATGTATCTTATCATCTGTTTTTCTCTGTACCAGCTTGGGAATATCCACAGATGCCACTGTGGCAATTTTCCCATAACCGCCCGTTGTCTGACGGTCAGCCAGCAGAATGATAGGTTTACCATGGGAAGGTACCTGTATAGCCCCAAATGCGATTCCGTCGGAAATAATATCCGAAGTCTCCTTAGGAGCAATAAACGGTCCCTCCAGCCTGCAGCCCATACGGTCAAATTCATTTGTCACTGTATACTCACTGCCCAGGAAAGTCTGGATGCCCTGTTTGCTGAACATACCATCCTGCGGTCCCATTACTACCCGCAGTGTTGCTTCTGTCTGATCAAACTCATCCATATCAAGCTTTCGGGAAAGGAAAAACGGCAGATAACGTCTCTTAATACGAAATCCGATATAATCGTCCGCTTCCAGTTTTCTTCCCTTAAATCCGCCCAGACCACTCTTTAAATTGGTGCATCGGCTTCCCATCACTACCGGAATATCCAGATAACTGGAAAAAGCAATATAACCTCTGCTTCCCGTTCTGGCGCTTCCAAATTTCAGTACATCTCCCTTATTCATATACAGGGCTGTATACATGGGAGCCGGCTCTCCATTAATGGTTGGCTGGAAATCTCCGCCTGTGATTGCAATGATAGTAGCTGATGTAAATTCAAGGGTTGGGCCTATCAGCGTTATCTCCAATACTGCCTCATTCTCCGGATTATCCAGAAGAAGATTGGCTATTTTGAATGAACGGACATCCATGACTCCTGCCACACTGAATCCCTGACTCTGATATCCATAACGCCCCAGATCCTGAACCGTTGTCATCATTCCGCCTTTTAATATACGAATTCCCATTTTATGCCTCCTCATGAACGGTGCACTGGTATTCGCCACGTTCTACTAATTCTCTGATCCGTTTGTACTCATCTTCATCGATCGGTACAAAACGGATATAATCTCCTGCCTCTACCAGAATCGGGATTTCACGGTCCGGATCATAGGTTTTTACAGGTGTCATTCCCATCAGCTGCCATCCTCCCGGAGAATCCAGAGGATAAATCCCTGTCTGGGAACCACCGATTCCCACACTTCCTGCATTGATCTTGATTCTGGGATTTGCAAGACGGGGTGTATGGATCCTTTCATCCAGCCCGCCCAGATAACAAAAGCCCGGAAGAAAACCAAGCATATAGATCAGGTAATCTCTGGAAGAATGAATCTTTATTACTTCCTCTACGGAAAGTCCGGCATGTTCTGCAATATTCTCAATATCCGGGCCATATTCTCCTCCATAGCATACAGGGATCTCATAAACTTTTCTGCATCCTTCACCTGCTGTAACTTCCATCTTTAACAGAATTTCCAGTCTTTTTTTCAGGTCATCGTAGGAAATCACACGCGGGTCATAATTAACCAGCAAAGAACAGAACGCAGGGATCATATCTACAACTCCCTCTATATGCTGTTCTTTCATAAGCTGTACAGTGGCAGTGATCTTCCGGTTGATCTCCGGACTGATCTCTTTGCCAAATTCAACCAGAACAGAAGAATCACCTTCTGTTAAAATTCTAATGTCCGGCATAATCTGCTCCTCTTTTCTTAATCTTTTCGCCATGTCTTTTTATCTGCTTCTTTCTGCATCACATGGCTGTTAATGAACCAAAAAGGTGCAACCTGGACGATCACACCTTTTTGATATACTCTCCAGTCTGAAAACCGGATACATTTTCCTCAATTATAACAATGTACCGATCTTAGATACAAATGTAGTCACACCGAGGTATGCTGTAAGAATTACCACGATCACTCCAAGAATGGTAAGTACTACCGGATGATGATAATTCTCTCCCATAATAGATTTCTTATGTGCAGCGATCAGACAGATTGCCAGGGTGATCGGAAGGATCAGACCATTCACAGCACCTGCAAGTACAAGAAGTACTGCCGGATTTCCAAGGATAAACATAATGGCTGTAGAAATAATGATAAATCCGATGATCACTTTATTTTCATTTTCCTCGATAGACTTGCTGAAAGTCTTCAGGAAGGAAACTGAAGTATAAGCTGCACCGATAATGGATGTGATTGCTGCGCACAGAAGAACCAGACCTGCAAAACGGTATCCGATTCCACCAGCCCCCTGCTTGAAAGCGTCTGCTGCAGGATTTGCAGCATCCAGTGTTACGCCCTTGACAACAACGCCCAGAACAGCCAGAAACAGGAAAATACGAACAATCGTAGCAATGATCATACCCATAACAGAACTCTTGTTGATCTCTTTCAGGTTCTTCTCGCCTGTAATTCCTGCATCAATCAGACGATGTGCGCCGGAGAAAGTGATATATCCTCCAACAGTACCTCCCAAAAGTGTAAGGATTGCAGGAATCAGATTTGTGGCACCGGCTTCCGGTACAAATGTATTCTTCAATGCACTTCCTACCGGTGGTTTTACCACAATGATCACAACAAAGATTACGATAATCATAATGGCACCCAGTACCTTGGTAATAGTATCCATGGCACTTTTGGCATTTTTCAGCACAAATACCAGGATTGCCAAAAGACCTGCCAGTATGTAACCAACTTTGGTAGGTATTCCAAGCAATGTGTTAAAACCAAGTGCTCCGCCACCTACGTTTCCGATATTAAATACCAGACCACCGAATACGATCAGTATCGATACCAGATATCCCAGTCCCGGAAGTACCTTATTGGAAACATCCTGACCACGAAGTCCGGTCACACAAAGCACACGCCAGATATTCAGCTGTGCAATGGCTGCAAGGATTACGGAAACCAGGATAACAAATCCAAAACTTTCCTGATACTGTCCGGTAAAGGTTGCTGTCTGTGTCAGGAATCCTGGTCCGATTGCAGATGTGGCCATCAGAAACGCTGCGCCAAGTAAGGCTCCGCCACTCTTTTTCTTTTCGCTCATTTTTATTGCCTCCTTTTCATGTTATTATCGCACATTATACTAAAAAATGAATATTTACACAAGCAAAAATTATTTTG
>CAUEAK010000057.1:0-10369 GCA_958454115.1 Blautia wexlerae | reverse complement strand
GAAATACATACAGCTTCTATGTTGTGATTCTTTGCTCTCTCCAGCGCATAAGCCTTCGGATTATTGCTGATAACCAGAGAAACTTCTGCATTTGTAATCTTTCCACAGTCAATGGCATCCAGGATAGCCTGCAGATTCGTGCCGCCTCCTGAAACCAGTACACCGACTTTTAACATAAAGTCACTCCCTTTTCACCATCTTCGATACGTCCTACTACGTACGGAGTGTCACCTGCTGCTTTGATCGCTTCCATTGTTTTGTCCACATCTGCTGCATCTACAGCAAGGATCATTCCAAGTCCCATGTTATAAGTATTGTACATCATCTGTTCATCAATATTGCCTTTTTCAGCAAGAAGTTTGAAGATTGGAAGTACCGGATAGCTGTTCTTTTCCACAACTGCACGTGTTCCCTCTTTAAGCATACGCGGAATATTTTCATAAAAACCGCCGCCTGTGATATGACTGCATGCGTGCACACGAACTCCGGCATTTTTGATGCTCTTTAATGCTTTTACATAGATTCTTGTCGGGGCAAGAAGAGCTTCACCAAGTGTTGTTCCAAGTTCATCATAGTAAGTATCAAGGGATTCTTTTGTCATATCAAAAACTTTACGGACAAGAGAAAATCCGTTACTGTGAACACCTGTGGATGCCATACCGATCAAAACATCTCCTGCTTTCAGTTCTTCACCTGTGATCATCTCTTTTTTATCGCAGACACCTACTGCGAAACCAGCCAGGTCATATTCGTCTTCCGGCATCAGTCCCGGATGCTCTGCTGTCTCACCGCCGATCAGAGCTGCATCTGACTGCACACAGCCTTCTGCAACGCCGCCTACGATAGCTGCGATCTTTTCCGGATAATTCTTACCACATGCAATATAATCAAGGAAGAATAATGGTTCTCCGCCTGCACATGCAATATCATTGACACACATGGCAACTGCATCAATGCCAATGGTGTCATGCTTGTCCATGACCATAGCAAGTTTTACTTTAGTTCCACATCCGTCTGTACCTGATAATAATACCGGTTCTTCCATTTCTTTGATCTTAGCAAGAGAAAAGGCACCGGAAAATCCTCCCAGTCCTCCCAGCACTTCTTCACGCATGGTTCTCTTTACATGCTCTTTCATCAGCTCTACTGATTTATATCCTGCTTCAATATCTACTCCAGCGGTCTTGTAATCCATGATAATCCTCCGTTTTTACCCCTGATCCTGTTTATGGACCTGAGTTATCTTAGTAATTTTTATATCCGACTTCCTGTAATCTTGCGTCTTTTGCTTCCACCTGTTCTTTTAATTCCTGGCTGTAAGCCTTTAATTTTGCAAGAAGTTCCTCATCTGATGTTGCAAGTATCTTAGCTGCCAGAAGTCCTGCGTTTGCGCCTCCGTTGATAGCGACTGTTGCAACCGGGATTCCTGACGGCATCTGTACGATAGAATAAAGGGAATCTCTTCCTCCCAGAGAAGTGGTGTGCATAGGAATTCCGATAACCGGCATCGGGAAGATTGCTGCGCACATTCCCGGCAGATGAGCTGCCATTCCTGCACCTGCGATGATTACTTTAAAGCCTTTTTCCTCTGCTGTTTTTGCATATTCAAAAAAGACATCCGGTTCCCTGTGTGCGGAAATGATCTTTATCTCGTAATCAATTCCCAGTTTCTCCAGAATGTCTGCTGCTTTGCTCATGATCGGCATATCTGAGTCGCTGCCCATCACAATTCCTACTTTTGCCATGATTATTCTCCTTTTCTTCTCAAGTATTCTCAGACAGACCAGATTTTATCTGTCCGGGACTTTGTTTTTATTTTATTGATAAAAAAAGTACGGTCAGAAAAGATTTTATCAAAACCCTCTCTAACCGTAGATTCTACTAAGATTCCCTTTTTCTGTCAATAAAATTAATGCAAAGAAATATTTTAACGAACTAATAAATTTTTTTGTATTCCGAACTTAACAGGAAAATGCCTTTATTCCCCAAACGGCTCGTTCAGAGCTTCCGTACCCGGAAGGACAAATCTTCCATCTTCAATAATAGAGATCATATCCCCCTCATCATCAATCGTACGGATGCTTCCCAGTTCGTCATATGGAATCGTAATATCTGTGTGACATCCATAATAAGCAAGGCTGACGTCTTCTTTTCGCATCTCGGAAATCTCATTGTCTCTTGCGATGATCTCTTTACCATCCGGATTATAGACCGGAGTATCTTCTGACCAACTGTAACAGGTATCACCAACTGCAAAATGCGGTCCCATTTTCTCCGCGATCAGAATCGGAAGTTTGTCTGCGATATTATATTTCTGCGCTGCCACATAAGCTGTTGTATTAGTTCCGATTGCAAATTCTCCCATTGCAAGTTTCGGATGATGGAACAGAATATTATCTTCAATATATTTACGGTTCTCTTCCTCTGTCTCAAAATTAGAACAGCTGTAATCGATCACCTGTCCGCAGTCAAACACAAGCTTCAGGTCACAAAACTGCAGTCCGTTAAGATATACTTTTGAAACATGAAGCATTCCGCCTGTTCCTGCAAGCACCGGTGAAGTAAATACTTCACCCAGAGGAATATTTACATCTGCCACACAGTTCTCAAAATTTGTCTGTGTTTTCGCATCTGTTAATGTATGAAGATGAATGAGCAGATCTGTCTCATTCTCTCCCTTTCCCTTGATTTCCACCCATTCACAGGTATCAAGAGTATCTATGATCGTCTGCTGGATCTTCTGATATTTCTTATAATCCAATGTATTGATCTTTACGATCTCGCGGAAAATTTCCGGAAAATCCTCTCCGATCTCAGGTATCGGATAAGCAATGATCGTAAAACTTCTTTCCTCACCTTTGATATAACGATTTGTGATTTGACCGGATTCATTGTCCAGTTCCAGCTGAAGCTTCTGCTGTGCTTCTGTAAACGCCCAGCTTTCCGGTTTACTTACCGGTGAAAACGGCTTCTCTCCAAATGTCTCGATCACAGCCGGTCCGCCATGTACATCTGCCAGATCTGCATATTCATCATAAGAAGTCTGCATGGCACGAAGTTTACGCTTTACAAAATCCGGATTCAGAAACAGCGCACTGTCCTGTCTGTGGTCATAATCAAACTGCGGATTTGCAATTCCTCCTGTAAATCCATTTCTGAACTGATTCCGTCTGTTCACCGCATGAAGTGCATGGCGGTAAATAACCGTCTGCAGCCCCATCTCCCGGAACTGAAGAACAGCCGCTTTTACCATACGCTCAAAGCCAAGATGATAACGTATATTAACCGTTTTCTTCTTTGTAATATCTTTTCTTCCTGTGATGAATCCCATCCGATAGCCTTCTGTATAAGTACGTGCCATCTCATCAATTTCCCTCTGGGAAAGTGAATTCATAAATTCTGCTGTTTTCAGTTCATTTTCCGATACATATTCGCCGGACTGATACAGATAACTCAGATCGCTCAGATCAGAATCCATGATCATTTCAACCACAAAATTATTCTCAGGATCAATCGCCTCTCTGATCCGATTTTCCACCATATCCTGGCAGTAGTCATTCACATAGGAAACGAGAATTTCTTTCACCTGTTTCTCAGCAGGAATTTCTTCCTGCGTAAATGCAGAATAGATTTCCAGAAACAATTCAAGTACAACCGTAAGATCCCATGCTTTTTTTTCAAACGCATAAGCAATCGTGCCATGAAGTTCTGTATAAAGAAAGGTAAATACTTTTCCGTATTCTCCCAGCATTTTCTGTGCATATGCAGGATTTCCATAAGAATTTTCATAATTTTCGGGCAGAATATCCTGATATAATTCATGATTCTGTTCCTGAAGTTCTTCAAGATTTTTCCCCGCAATTCCATGGTCCATCACATGAATCACCTGCTGTAAAAACATTGCTTCTTTTGTAAAAAAATCGCAGTACGGTTCTTCTGCCATTTTCTCGTCCGGTATCTGAGCGATTCTTTCTTTCGCCAATTCATACCGTTCCATAACCCATTCGTCCAAACTATATTTCTCCTTTTTCTATCAGACTTCCCTGTTAATCAGCCGGAAATTCCCATCAGAAAGATTCCCAGCCATCCGATCATTATGATTCCGTTTGCAATAGAGCCGATCATACCTGCTTTGTGTGTCCGGTTTTCTTCTGAAAAGCTTTTCAGTCCCATCGCAAATCCATATACAGACAGAAGCATTGCGCAAAGACTGATCCCGCCTACAATATATCCGTATTGTCCCTGCAAAAAAAATGCCAGCAAAACTGCAGTCACAAATAAAACCAGTGAAACAGCCGCCAGCACTGCTGACAGTTTTCCCTGCTGTGCCTCTCTTTTCTTTGCAAACGCATATCTATATCTTTTTGCCATAAATTTTTCTCCTCAGGTGATCGCAGATAAAAAAAAGCAGATATCCAAGAGCCGCCCCTGCTGTATTCAATATCATATCATCTACGTCAAAGCACCCAACCTTTGTAATAAGCTGGATGACCTCTACCGTAACACTAAGCCCAAATCCTGCCAGTACGATCAGCCATCCGCTTCTTATTTTGTCCAGAATAACCGGCAGTATAAATCCAAATGGAAGAAAACCAATTACATTTCCAAAAAGATTTGTAACTACCGCCATAAGTCCAAGCTGTTTTCTGTATACCCAGAAACGCCTTATCTCAACAAACGGTATCAGATTATATCTGTACTGTCTTTCTTCCATTGCTGCTCTTCCGTATTCTTCTGAAAAGAACAGAAAATAAATCAGTGCCAGAACATACAGGATAAACAAAATGGTTCCCAGTGTCCGTATGATATGCTTCGTTTCTTTTTTCAATGTTTTCTCCTGTTTCTGAAGCCTTTTATATCAATATCTCTGATTTCTTTTTCAGCAGTCTTGCACCGTTTACGATCATCATGATCCCTGTTACGATTCCCGTTGCCAGTACAATGATCCCGACTGTCAGACTGCAGGCTCCTGTGGAAGACATGGTTTTATAAATTTTTTCGTTCATAATCGTCCTCATCAGTATCATGATCTGCTTTCGCAGATCATGATATCTTATTTATAAATCGCTGTTACCTGTATTTGCTTATTTTGCACCGTACTGCTCATAATATGCGTCGATTGCGGCTTTCAATGTATCGTCAATGATTACTTTTCCTTTATATTCTTTATTATAAAGATGTTCAATGACCTCTCTCATTGTAACAATCGCATTTGTTTCAAACCCATAAAGGTCATGGACTTCGTCAAGGGCACACTTCACGCCGCCTTTTCCGACTTCCATGCGGTCCAGAGAAACCATAAGACCGACGATTTCCACATCAGCCGCACCTTTTACCTTCGGTACTGTCTCTTCCATGGATTTACCGGATGTTGTTACATCTTCGATCATCACTACACGATCGCCGTCTTTTAATTTACTTCCGAGGAAGCTTCCCTTATCTGCACCATGGTCTTTTTCTTCCTTACGGTCTGAACAGTAGCGGATTTCTTTTCCATATAATTCGCTGAATGCAATTGCAGTTACAACACTTAACGGGATTCCCTTATATGCAGGTCCGAAAAGCACATCGAAATCATCGCCATATTTATCATGAATGGCATGTGCGTAGTACTCACCCAGTTTCTTTAACTGAGAACCTGTCACATATCCGCCTGCATTCATAAAAAACGGGGACTTTCTTCCGCTTTTAAGGGTGAATTCTCCGAATTTCAGAACTTCACTGTCTACCATAAATTCAATAAATTCCTGTTTATACTGTTCCATCTTATGTTATGCCTCCTGTATCTGTTTTATTTTACAATACCAACCATCTCTTTTACGGAATTGAATCCATTCTTCTTCATGTACGCTTCAATTCCATCGATCACTTCCAGTGTCACTGCCGGATTGTGGAAATTTGCCGTACCCACAGATACTGCGCTGGCTCCTGCAAGAATAAACTCAATTGCATCCTCTGCGCAGGAAATTCCGCCCATTCCGATGATCGGGATATTGACTGCCTGTGCAACCTGATAAACCATACGGACAGCAATCGGTTTCACGATCGGTCCGGAAACACCACCGGTTTTATTTGCAAGCGCAAAAGTCTTCCTGTTGATATCAATCTTCATTCCTGTCAGTGTATTGATCAGGGATACCGCATCTGCACCGCCTGCTTCCGCACCTTTTGCAATCTCTGTGATATCTGTGACATTCGGTGTTAACTTCATGATCACAGGCTGTTTTGCAATCTTTTTGATCTGAGCGGTAAGTTCCTCTACATGATGTGCATCCTGACCAAATGCAAGGAATCCTGCGTTTACATTCGGGCAGGAAATATTAATCTCCATCATATCAATTGGCTGATCTGCCAAACGTTCCACCACTGCCAGATATTCTTCCGGCGCATGACCGCATACATTTACAATGATCTTTGTATCATACTGTTTCAAAAAAGGAATATCCCTCTCACAGAAAAGATCGATACCAGGATTCTGCAGACCAATCGCATTCATCATGCCTCCGTAAACTTCAGCCACACGCGGAGTCGGATTTCCGGCCCACGGGACATTGGCTACGCCCTTGGTTGTCACTGCTCCCAGCTTATTAATATCTACATAATCAGCAAATTCTGCTCCTGAACCAAAGGTTCCGGATGCCACTGTTACCGGATTTTTCCACTCTACGCCGGCAATATTTACACTCATATCCATCAGATTTCCACCTCCGTAGAAAGAAATACCGGGCCATCCTTGCAGATTCTCTTATTATTCACATTGCTATGTGCATCTTTTTCTCTGGATTTGCACACACAGGCAAGGCAGGCACCGATTCCGCATGCCATACGTTCCTCCAGGGAAATATAACATTCAATCCCATTTTCTTCGGCATATTTCTTGATTGCACGAAGCATCGGAGTTGGTCCGCAGGCATAGATCACGTCCGCTTCCAGAGCATTCTCTCTGATAGCATCCATAACATTGCCTTTTGTTCCCACACTGCCATCCTCTGTGGCAATATAAAGTGTTCCCGCCGCCTCAAATTCCTCTCTGAGGAACGTATGACAGTCCCTGTATCCTGCAATGATCTGTTTTTTCTCACATTTCATCTGCTTTGCAAGTTCCAGGATCGGAGGAACACCGATTCCACCACCCATAAGGAAAACTTTTTTCCCCTCAGCCTTCTCTACAGGAAAACCATTTCCCAGAGGTCCCAGTACCGGAATGGTATCTCCGGCTTTCATCTGTGAAAATTCATCGGTTCCGGTTCCCTGTCCGGTCACTCTGTAAACCAGATGAAGACGGCCATTTTCTTTGTCAATCTCACAAAGACTGATCGGTCTGGGAAGAATTTTGGATTTATCATTTGTATAAAGAGATACAAACTGTCCTGGTTTCGCATCTGCTGCAATTCTGTCAGTCTGGATCCACATACTGTAAATGCCTGCACCAATGCTCTCCTGACTTACAACAGTGCAGATTTCTCTTGTCTTTTCGCTCATTTCATGCCTCCTAGCGATTGTTTAAAGCAGTACTGATGTCTTCGATCATATCTTTTACCGCCTGGCGGGATGCATCTGCATAATTTAATTCACCAAAGGAAGCATATTTTTCCTGTTTGTAAGCTGCAATGATTCCTCTGGAAGAGTTGACGATTGCACCAAGTCCGTCTTCATTAAAGAAATGAACAAGATCGGCACCTTTTCCGCCCTGTGCACCATATCCCGGTACCAGGATGAAGGTTTTCGGCATGATCTTACGGAGAGTTTTTCCCATTTCCGGATAGGTTGCACCTACTACAGCACCTACATAGCTGTATTCATTTCCCATATGTGATTCTCCCCACTGGGCAACCTTCTCTCCAACCCACTCATAAAGCGGACGTCCGTCAATGATTCTGTCCTGAAACTCTCCGCTGGACGGATTGGATGTTTTTACGAGTACAAAAAGCCCTTTGTTCTCTTCTTTACATACATCGATAAACGGGTTGACACTGTCAGATCCCATATATGGATTGATTGTCGCAAAATCTTCGTCAAAACCTGCGATTCTGTTACTTCCCACCTGAACTTTACCCAGATGTCCGACTGCATATGCAGCAGATGTGGAACCAATGTCACCTCGTTTGATATCTCCAATAACTACCAGACCTTTTTCTTTGCAATAATCAATGGTGTTCTTATATGCCATTAAGCCCGGAATACCAAACTGCTCATACATTGCGATCTGTGGTTTCACTGCAGGGATCAGATCGCTGATCGCATCAACGATTCCTTTATTATACTGCCAGATAGCTTCTGCTGCTCCCTCTAATGTTTCCCCCAGTTCAGAAAAAGCTTTCTTCTGAATATGCTGCGGGATATAGTTGAGCATCGGATCCAGTCCTACTACGATAGGAGCGTTTGTTTTTTTAATGTTTTCAATAAGTTTGTTGATCATGAGTCTTTCCTCCTGAATATTGATATGGTATTTTTATGCATTCTGGTATACAACTTTTCCATCACAGATTGTATAGAGAATTTTTCCCTTTACTTTCCATCCGTCAAATGGTGTGTTGCGTCCTTTGGAAGCAAATTCATTTTTATCTATTTTATATTCGTGATCAATGTCTGCAATGACAATGTCTGCCGGATGTCCCTTCTGAAGTGTACCTCTGTCACTTCCCAGAATCTGTGCTGGGTTCCAGCTCATTTTCTCAATAAGCTGTGAGATTGTAAGAATTCCAGTTTCTACAAGTGCAGTATAAGACAATGCAAAGCTTGTCTCAATTCCCACAATGCCAAAAGCCGCATTCCGGATAGAGCCTGTCTTCTCCGGCACTGCATGAGGTGCATGATCTGTACTGATCACTTTAAAGGAACCATCCTTCAGTCCTCGGATCAGTGCATCTACATCTTTCTTCGTACGAAGAGGAGGGTTCATCTTATAGTTTGGATCATCACATTTAATATCATCGGAAGTGAGGATAAAATGATGCGGGCAAACCTCTGCTGTGATATTGTCCAATCCCTCTTCCTTCACAATCTCCATCATCTTCGCAACACCTTCTGTGGAACAATGGCACAGATGCAGTCTTGCCCCTGTCTCTCTGGCAAGAAGAATATCTCTCGCTGCGATCACATCCTCAACTGCATTGCAGATACCTGGCAGACCAAGTCTCCGCGCATTCTCATCCTCATTCATACATCCATCACCGCGCAGATCAATATCCTCACAGTGAGCAAAAATCGGAACATTGAATTTCTCTGCCACTTCCATAGCTTCTTTGCAAAGTCTGGTATTCATAACAGATTTGCCGTCTTCAGATAATGCCGGGATTCCCGCTTTTACCATTCCTTCGATATCAGAAAGTTCCTGTCCCTTCTCCCCCTGCGTAATGGCACCTGCTTGGAGCACATGAATGCCGGCAAGCTGTTTTGCCTTATTATGCACATAATTTACACGATCCGGACTGTCAATTACCGGTGTTGTATTCGGCATTGCAACAACCGTTGTCACACCACCTCTTGCAGCAGCCCGGGAACCTGTCTCTATATCCTCTTTCTGTGTCTGTCCCGGATCTCTGAAATGAACGTGAAGATCGATCAGTCCCGGCATTACCAGACATCCCTTCGCATCTATTACTTTGTCGCTTTTATCTTTTATTTTAAGTTTCTCACCGATCTCGGTGATCACGCCATCTTCCAGATAAATATCGCCTTTTTTATCAGTGTCAGTAGCCGCATCTACGATACGTCCTCCCTGAATCAGAATACCCATGCAATTCTCTCCCTTCGTTGTCGTTTGACAATAACTTTCTGATATACATAATACACGAAACTTCTTCTTTTATAAAGCCTTTTTTTACTGATGTGCAGTCTTTTTTGCTTGACAATTCAAAATGCGGGAGATATAATCAGTTCATATCTGGATTATTTAATGTATAGTCACTGGTTTTTAGAGATTATATAACAGTATATAATCTGTAAAATCTGGTGATTTTTTTATTTGCCAGAAACTATATAATTTTTTTATTTTTTATGGAGGTAACAACATGAACAAGGGAACTGTAAAATGGTTCAACGCAGAAAAAGGTTACGGATTTATCACTGGTGAAGACGGTGCAGACGTATTTGTACATTTCTCCGCTATCAATGGTGAAGGATTCAAATCCCTTGAAGAAGGACAGGCTGTAACATACGACTTAACAGAAGGTGCTCGTGGTATGCAGGCTGCAAACGTTACAAAATTATAATTTATAATTTTTGTTAACGCGAGAGGATTGAATTCCGCACTTTTCTATACGGATTAAACCTCAAAAAAATCCCCGGATCATCCGGGGATTTTTTATTGCTTTTCTTCTGTGAATCCATCAGAGATTCAATTTCTATTTAGCATCTGCGCTGTCTG
>CAUEAK010000056.1:0-10842 GCA_958454115.1 Blautia wexlerae | reverse complement strand
AGCCCTCTTCGGCTGATTTACGGCAATCTGCACAGATTGTCCTGCGGTTTTTCCCAACCAGTCTGAGACTATTATAATTATTTTTAGATTTTTTGTCAAAAATAATTGCATGAAGACGAATTATAGCGTATCATAGTTTATAATTATCAAAACAGCAATGTTACTGTTCATTTTGCAGCCTGATGTTTTTTTGAATTCTGCATATTCACAGTAACTGTAACTATTCAGTACTTTCGGGAAGCAGTGTACCGGATAGTTACCGACAGCTACAAACTAATTACATATATAAAGGAGAGAAATCTATGAAGCTTTTAAAAGACCGAATTCTTAAGGATGGAGTTGTAAAACCGGGAAATATTTTAAAAGTAGACAGTTTCTTAAATCATCAGATGGATATTACCCTCATCAATGAAATCGGCAAAGAATTCAAACGCCGCTTCTCCGACTGTCCAATCACTAAAATCCTTACAATTGAAGCATCCGGTATCGGTATCGCCTGTATTGCTGCACAGTACTTTGATGTACCTGTAGTTTTTGCCAAGAAAGCACAGAGCGTGAATCTGGATGGAGAAATGTATACAACTAAAGTAGAATCTTTCACTCATAAGAAAGTATATGATGTGATCCTTTCCAGGAAGTTTCTCGGACCTGAAGATCATGTACTTCTGATTGATGATTTCCTTGCTAACGGATGTGCACTTCTCGGCCTGATCGATATTGTTAAGAAATCAGGGGCAACTCTTGAAGGAGCCGGTATTGTTATTGAGAAAGGATTCCAACATGGCGGTCAGGAGATCCGCGATATGGGAATACGTCTTGAATCTCTTGCCATTGTTGATTCCATGACAGACGATTCCTTAACCTTCAGAGATTAACTATAAAAGGATGGGAAAACCCATCCTTTTTTGTTCTATGAATTCTTTATTTTTTCTGATCTGATGTTTTCTCCACTTTTGAGTTATCTTCGGAATCATAGATCAGATTTTCTCTCGTTTCACCTTCTGATTTATCTTCTGTTTCGGGAGTTGGTGTCACTTCTTTTGAATCTTCCTCTGAGGCTGTCTTTAATGTCACTTTCGGCACAGGTGTTGCCTCTGGCGCAGGTGTCACCTCCGGTGTCGGTGTGGGATCAGGAGCGATCTCATCTTCCGTATAAGTTCCGTTATCCACAAGAATCTGATAATTATCCTTGTCGATCATCTGTGCTCCACATGTAAAAGTTCCCACAATCTTTACTCCGTTATCATACTGTGAATAATCTTTTACGTCAACTTTCTCTCCTGTCAGATAGTCAATGGCCATCTGTGCTCCGCCCTTAGCCAGTTCCTTACGGTCCATAAACATGGTAAATGACATTTTACCTGCTGCAATATCCTTTACTGCCTGTGCCTCACTGCCATATCCTGTGATCATCGGCCATTCATCACTTCCCGGTTCCAGACCACTGTCATTTAAAATTTCCTCTGCAGCATAAGCAAATCCGTCATATGCAGTACAGATAATATCCGGAGCCTTCTCCTCTGCATAAAACTCACTTATGATTGAATCAAGTTTTGTCTTTGCAGATGTCTCGCTCCATCTCATGATTCCTGTATCATCAAATGACGTATTTCCGGATTTACATACAAGTGTTCCATCATCCAGATATTCCTGAAGCCCTTCCTGGATTCCATTACACAGAAACAGTGCAGCATTGTCATCCGGAGATCCCATGAGAAATTCTATTGTATAAGACTTCTTATCCTCTCTGGCTTTATCCAGATCCATTTTTTTGATAATTTCTTTGGCAATATCCTTTCCTATTGCTCTGGTATCATAAGTTACATAATAATTGATATCCGCAGTATCCCGAATCAGACTGTCATAGGAAATAACCGGTATTTCCTGCTCTTTGGCAGTTTTCAGGATATCTGTCAGACCATAGGAATCTACCGGATCAATGATCAGGGCAGAAACCTTCTCATCAATAAATTCCTGAATCTGGGAAATCTGAAGCGCAGGATCGCCGCCGGCATTCTTCACATCTGCCTCATATCCTCCATCTTCAATCTGCGAAGTCATCTCTTCGCTGTCAATTTTTGCATCCTCATCGTCATCAGAAAGAAGCACACCTATCTTTCCGGCAGAAGCTTCCGTTACCTCAGCATCTTCCTCTGATTCATCATCTGAATCTTTTCCTGAAGAATCTCCGTCTTCTTTCTCCTTCACTGATGTCTCTTTATTGTCTTCGTCTGATTTTGCACTGTCTCCTGCCTTGCTGCTGTCATCGGCATCAGAAGCATTTTTATTTTCTGCCTCTACTTTTTCACCTTCCTCAGTTACTTCGCCTACGCCCTCTTCTTCTACCTGGGCGCTTTCATTTGCTGCTTCTTTTGCCTCATTCTTCCCGCAGGCAGACAGGAACATGGAGGATACCATTATTCCAAGCAGAATAGCTGTTGCTCTTCTTTTCATAATACGATCCTTTCTGATATCATATTTATTTATCAATTCCCTTATAATCTTTTGCAATGTTCTTCAGATAATCCCGATAGGCAACGGCTGCTTTCTTTGGTTTCAGAATATGTACATTTCTTCCCATAGAAGTCAACCATCCAAAAAATGCCTTATCAACCACAACCTCAACAGTTACAATAAAATTATCCTCCCCCTTTATTTTGCAGAAAATCTCCGAACCAAAGGTACGCTGGATTTTTTTCTTTGTAGAATTCTGACATACAAGCCTGATTTCTTTTATATTCTCTCCTGTTTGGGAGGGTGTCGGAGCACTGATCTTTGCAGGTGCTTCAGATTCTTTTCCAATCTGTTCCTGCACATTTTCAGATTTCTCTCCTGTTTCGCCATCCGGCTGATGTATTATCGTATTATCCGCTTCTGTTTTATCTGAAGCGGATTTTTCCTCATAATATCCGCCTTCCCGTCCTCTTCTGTAATGTATATCCATTCCAAAATCACGCAGGGTTTCCATATCATCATAAATACTCTTTCGCTCAGCTCGAATCCCCTGTTCTTCCAGTTTTGCCAGAATCTCCTGCATGGTGACAGGCTTTTGGCTGGTTGTCTCAGACAGCATTTTCTGCAGATACAGTATTTTTCCTTTTTGATTACATGATTTCGCCATAATTATCCTCTTACAAATCTGTGGTATATATAGTCATTTGCTTCTTTTTCCTGACTGTCATCTAACGGTGTAAGTTCTGTTTCTTTTCCATACTTTCTTTCCAGCGCATGTTGAATGAGCCAGTCTGCAAGCTGCGGATTCTTCGGAAGTAACGGTCCATGCAGATAAGTCCCTATCACATTCTTATATACTACGCCTTCATAGCCTGACTTACCGTCATTTCCTGCACCGTAAAGTACTTTTCCCAGTGGTTTGTTATTATTAATGCAGGTTCTTCCTCCATGATTCTCAAATCCAACGATCGGCATATCAAACAGCTCACTCTGCAGAACGATATTCTGGATCAGACGGCCTTCGCCCTGCTCTGTATACAAGTCTACCAGGTCCAGTCCTTTCATGTTTCCCTGATCTGTTTTGTAATACTTCCCAAGTAACTGATAGCCACCGCAGATTGCAATGACAACGCCGTTATCTTCCACATAAGCCTTAAAATCCGGTTGGATTTTCTGTAGCTTCTCACATACGATCATCTGTTCTCTGTCCGAACCGCCACCCAGAAGTACGATATCAAGCTTCGAGAAATCTATTTTATCATCCAGCTCAAACGGTATGGTCTCAGCCTCAATCCCACGCCACTGGCATCTCTTCATCAGACACTGGATATTACCTCTGTCACCGTAAAGATTCAGAAGATCCGGATATAAATGTCCTATTGTAATTTTCATTATTTCTCGCCCTCCAGTCTCTTCAGAATATTTCTGGTACTGAATAATGCTGTATAGTTTACCAGCACATACAAATTCCCCACTCCGTCCTCTACTCTGTCGCGGATTGCTTTCTCAACATCGCCCTCGAGGACAGACGGGATATCCACATATTTCAGCCGCAGACGCATGTCCTGACAGCGGATACCGCTTACTGTAATAGATTTCACTGAATCATTTCCGAGAAGATCAAAGTCAACATCCCAGAGCCAGGAAATATCTGTTCCATCCTGAGCATTATCATTGATCGCAATAATGATGTCCTTCGGTGCCTGGTCCTGCATCACTGCGGAAATATTCTGATTAAATCCCGCCGGATTCTTGGCAAGATTTAAGGTTACTCCTGTTCCCTTAATGCGAAACTGCTCCATACGTCCGTTTTCCGGATTAAATCTGCGGAGCATATCCCCGAAATGCTCTCCCGCAAATCCCGCAGTCCTCACTCCCGCATAAGCTGCCAGTATATTATACACATTATAAAATCCCTTATAATTTGCTACAATGTGTTTTCCTTCTACACAAAAGCTGAGCTGGTCGCCTACCTTTACATCCTCCGCATCAAAATCCGGCTTCGGTCTTGCAAATCCGCATTTTGGACAATAATAATCTCCCAGCTGGCTGTAATGATAGAAACGATATTCCAGTTTTTCACCGCATCGCTTACAGAAACGTCCTTCCCTGATTTCATTTGCCGCAGATTTGATCACCGGTTTACTGATACCATAAGTTACATATGGATTCCCGGAATCCATGGCAAGATATGCGGATAATGCATCATCACCGTTTACAATAATCTGCATCTTCGGAACCTTACGCATCATTTCTTCCAGAATGTTCATAGTGATATCAATCTCTCCGTATCTGTCAAGCTGGTCGCGGAAAAGATTTGTCAGAAGCATATAGTCCGGTTTGATTCTCGGAAAAATATGTCTGGTGGATGCTTCATCGGCCTCAATGCATGCATAGTCCGCATCAATTTTACCATTCCATTTCGAAGCCAGCACAAATGCGGCAACAACTCCATTGAGCATATTGGAACCTGTATGGTTACAGATTACTTTCTGTCCTTCCGCTTCCAGTGCCGCACAGAGCATATTGTTGGTAGTTGTCTTTCCATTTGTACCGCAGGTTGCAAAAATAGCCTTTTGTACCTGTGAGGAAAGCTGTTCCAGAATGTCCGGACAGATCTTAATCGCCACTTTTCCTGCCCAGGTCACACCCTGTCTTCCCATTTTCTTACATACGTATCCTACAAATTTTGCTGCACAGACAGCAATCATTACTCTTATTTTCATTGTGTATGATAATTTCCTTTATAATATAATCTTTGTTATTGCCGCTTATTTGTTTCAACTCACAGTCGGTAATTTCACAGAGTCTGACGTGTCAACAACATACTGACTGTGGTTTGCCTCATGTCAGTGGGAGATACCGATTTCTCTCCGCCCGCCACTGCCGTTCATTTTCTTATTTGCAATTCATCTACCACCTATAGAGGAGGGAGAATTCTTGCTATATCCTGTTAAAATTCTTTTTGCTCCTGATATCTTTACCCTTATTCATTCCGGAACAGCTATAGCTATAATAATCCTCTATGATCATTTCATAATGCCGGCAGAACAACTCAGTTAAACATAGTATCCTGCAAATAGTCTGAGCATACACCTGCCGCACCCTCTTGCATATAATATTGTGCTTCCTTCAGGTCATTCACAGTATAAATATATAACCTGATCCCTTTTTTGTCAAAAATCTTCTGCACATCCTCTGACCAGTATTTATAGTAGACTGTAGCTGCCTGAATATTCTTTTCTCTGCAAAATGCCGCAATTTCAGTCAGTTCTTTAATAGAGTATTCCTGCCATAAAGAATAAATATATCCTGGAAAATCGTACAGCAGTGCTGTTCCGGCAAACATTGCCTGGTTATAAATTTCCGGTATGACCTGCCGCATCACATCCGGGACACCGGCAGCCTCTGCCAGTTCAATATAGTCTGCATAATCTTCCACTGTTTTCTGATAATTACGGAGAGAATACTGTTTGGAATCCAGCATCACAAAAGCGTCCGGATAATCACTCAGCAGAACCAGCAGATCTTCAAATGTTATAGGCGTATATTTTCCATAAATAGGCCGGGATAAGAATTCCTCTGAGGACAGAACTTTCTTTTCATCGCCCTCCCATTGTCCAAGAGACTGATACCAGCTATGGCGGCACACCCATACATTGTCAGATGTCTTCACAAGATCAACTTCAAACAACCTGCACCCCATCTGATAGCCTGCCAGAAAACTCTCTTTTGAATTCAGATAGGTTTTATCACCAATCCCTCCCAGTGCATGTGCGATCGTTTTATAATTTTCCCACTTAAATTCAGGTGTGGTGGCAGATATGGAATAAGCATCATTTCCCCACAGAAACAGTGTAACAGCCAGTAATTCCACCAACAACAAAAACATCCTGATGAAATAACCAAATCCTGATCGTTTCTTTTTCGTATTCTGCCTCAATTTTTCAATCTCCTGCCGGTCATTTGTATTCCTCGCTTATCTTTTGCTCTCGTATTTTGTAACAATCCAATGTCTTATTTAACACTTCTTCATCAATATGGTTTTTATATACTCTACGATTTTACGCTATCTGGCTCAAATAATCAAGGGTAATAAACGGTTATGTTACAAGGAAGTGATTTCCTATAGCATAACAAAAAAACTGCATATATACGGCATGAACACCATACATATGCAGTCTTATCATCGTCTGGACAAATATAAAATCGAAAATCTGGCTGGATTATACTAATTCGATCAGTACTTCCATTGCAGCGTCGCCTTTACGCGGTCCGATCTTAACGATTCTTGTGTAACCACCGTTACGGTCAGCGTATTTTGGAGCGATCTCATCGAACATCTTAGCAACCATATCTACGTCTTTAGTGTTTTTCTTTCTTCCGGCACCCTTTGCAGGTACTTCTTTAACCGGGTAGAAAACTTTCATCATCTGACGACGAGCGTGAAGTCTGGAAGGAGCATCTTTCTTGATCTCTTTCTGTACTTCATCGTATACAGTTTTCTTCTTTCCGTCAACAACTTCTTTTACTCTCTTGCCTTCAGCATCTTTACGAGCAACTTTAGCAGTTACAGTAACAGTTTCGAAGTTATCTTTTTCACGAACAGCCATAGCTACAAGGCCTTCTGCGATTTTACGGATTTCTTTTGCTTTAGCTTCTGTAGTAACAATTTTTCCATGATATAAAAGGCTTGTTACCTGGCTTCTCAGTAATGCTTTTCTCTGGTCAGAAGTTCTGCTTAATTTTCTATATTTTGCCATTTAATTTTCCTCCATCTGTGGGACAGCCGGGCACGCTTGTTCGGTCTTACTGTCCGACTGCTTAGGCATCCCCACCGTATAATATCTCTTTGCTAACTGGTTATTGTTCCCTTAGAGAACCAATAACCTGATCAATTCTTACTCTTCTGCAGGCTGAAGCTGTAAGCCCAGCTCTTTCAGTTTCGCAAGAACTTCTTCTAATGATTTACGTCCAAGGTTACGAACCTTCATCATATCATCAGAAGTCTTGTTACATAATTCTTCAACTGTATTAATGCCGGCTCTCTTCAAGCAGTTATAGGAACGAACAGATAACTCAAGTTCATCAATGCTCATTTCCAGGACTTTTTCTTTCTCATTGTCTTCTTTCTCGATCATAACCTCAGCGGTCTTTGCATTCTCGGAAAGGTCAATGAAAAGGCTCAAGTGCTCGCTTAATACTTTTGCTGCAAGGCTTACCGCCTCATCCGGATCAAGTGTACCGTTTGTATACACATCCAGTGTCAGCTTATCATAATCGGTTACCTGACCAACACGTGTATTCTCTACAGTCATGTTGACTCTGTCTACCGGTGTATAGATAGCATCAACTGCAAGTACACCGATCGGCATATCATCAGATTTACCTTTATCAGCACTGATATATCCGCGGCCTTTTGTAATAGTAAGCTCCATAGCAAGTCTGCAGTCCTTGCCACCGTTTAAAGTAGCAATCACCTGATCCGGATTCATGATCTCGATATCCTGATCAGCCTGGATATCAGCTGCAGTTACAACACCTTTTCCTTCACATTCGATGTATGCTGTTTTCGGCTCATTGTCTGTGCTGTGGTTCTTAATAGCAAGGCTCTTCAGATTCATGATAATATCGCTCACGTCTTCTTTTACGCCCGGAATGGAGCTGAATTCGTGAAGCACACCATCAATTTTAACCTGGCTTACAGCTGCACCCGGCAGGGAAGACAGCATAATTCTTCTTAAAGAATTTCCAAGTGTAGTTCCATATCCTCTTTCCAGAGGCTCAACTACGAATCTGCCAAATTTTTTATCTTCAGATAATTCGGTAATCTCGATCTTAGGTTTATTAAAATCAAACACTATAGGGTTCCCTCCTTCTGGGTTAATAAAAGTTTGAGGGGTATTCATTCAAATACTACAATTCAGCGGAAGATAACAATCAACCACTGAATCGTATAAATAATAGAAATATTACCAGGTAATTTTCTATGATATAATCCTATGGATTATTTGGAGTACAACTCGACGATAAGCATCTCGTTTACAGGAACATCAATTGCTTCTCTGTTAGGAAGTTCTTTTACAGTTCCTTTTAAGTTCTCCTGATCTACATCGATCCATTCCGGAACAAGACGTCCGCCAGTTACTTCAAGGATACCTTTGTATCTTTCAGAACCTTTGGATTTTTCTCTGATCTCGATCTGATCACCGGCTTTTACAAGGTAGGAAGGAATGTTTACACATTTTCCGTTTACAAGTACATGCTTGTGGTCAACAATCTGACGAGCTTCTTTTCTTGTTCTTGCAAATCCCATACGGAATACTACATTGTCAAGTCTGCTCTCAAGAAGGATCATAAGGTTTGCACCAGTCTGTCCAGGCATTCTGTCAGCTTTGTCGTAGTAGTTGTGGAAAGGTTTTTCCAGAACTCCGTAGATGAATTTTGCTTTCTGTTTTTCTCTTAACTGTAAACCATACTCAGACATTTTACGATTTGCACGTTTTAACTGTCTTGTGGATTTTTTATCAATTCCTAAATAAATCGGATCCAGGCCAAGGGATCTGCATCTTTTCAGAACAGGCACTCTATTTACTGCCATTTCTCAAATACCTCCTAATATTCTAAATCAATTAGACTCTTCTGCGTTTTGGTGGGCGGCAACCGTTGTGTGGTACCGGAGTTACGTCGCGGATGCTTGTTACTTCCAGTCCGCAAGCCTGAAGGGCACGGATTGCAGCTTCACGTCCAGAACCTGGTCCTTTTACCATAACATCTACAGTTTTTAAACCATGAATAAGTGCAGCTTTTGTTGCAGTCTCAGCTGCCATCTGTGCTGCATAAGGAGTAGATTTTCTTGAACCTCTAAATCCAAGACCACCAGCACTTGCCCATGAAAGAGCATTTCCTTCATTGTCAGTCAGAGTAACAATTGTATTGTTGAAAGAAGACTGAATATGTGCCTGTCCGTGTTCAACGTTTTTCTTGACACGACGTTTTGCAGTCGCTTTTTTAGTCACTTTAGCCATTTTAAAACTAACCTACACTTTCCTATTTATCAATCAAATATATGTTACAAGAAACACCATGTCCACTAAATTCATTTCCTCGCTTCGCTCGTCATTCATCAAGTGTCCATGCAAGCTTCCTCATAAGATCAGCCTACGCTTATCAAATGTTTAAAGCTTTATTTATTTCTTCTTATTAGCTACTGTTCTCTTAGGACCTTTACGTGTTCTGGCGTTGGTCTTAGTCTTCTGACCACGAACCGGAAGTCCTTTACGATGACGGATACCTCTGTAGCATCCGATTTCCTGCAGTCTCTTAATGTTGAGGGCGATTTCTCTACGAAGGTCACCTTCTACTGTCATTGTTTCATCAATAACTGCGCTGAGTCTCTTTACTTCGTCATCAGTCAGATCTCTGACACGTGTGTCAGGATTAACTTCTGCCTTTGCAAGGATCTTGTCTGCGCTTGGTCTACCAATACCATAAATGTAGGTAAGACCGATTTCAATACGTTTTTCTCTTGGTAAGTCTACACCAGCTATACGAGCCATGTACTGTTTCCTCCATCTTCTACTTTGAAAGTCCTTAATGCCTGTACATCACTTACCCTCGCGAATTCTCTCACTCAAGTAAGGTGAAATGGGATGTATCGGACACATCACTTCCTTATTTCTCAGTTCCTAATTGGGGTGCCTCGGTAAAACACCCAGCTGCAATTGGCGAAAAGCAGCCTTTCCGAATTACTGCGGCCAACGGGCCAACGTTGCCTCTCGGTATTAGGCAATACATGCTAAAACTATCTTAACAGTCTGAACAACCCTTCCGGGCGTCTCACACTGCAGCCGCACGTTATACAAACTTTAAACCGTCAATCAACCCTGACGCTGTTTGTGTTTTGGATTCTCACAGATTACTCTGATAGATCCTTTTCTTTTAATGATCTTGCATTTTTCGCAGATCGGCTTTACAGATGATCTTACTTTCACTGGAAATCCTCCTTCCGTAAATTCATTAAAATCTGCAGTTTTTTGAGCGCACAAATACAATATACTCACGCGTTCGGCTTATATATTATCACAGCAAAATATAAAATGCAAGCACTTTTTTGAATAAAATCACATTTTTTCATTTTCTCCCCCATTCCCCCCAATCATCCATTTATACTTCCCACTGCCAACGCACAGCGTAGAAAAATAATTCATTTCATGTGCATTTGCAGGCATCTTAGATATTCTTAGCTCTCAGAAATCTGCGTTATGAGAAAATCAGGTCACTGTCTGAGCGAAGCGAGTTTGACCTGATTTCCTCATGCTTTTAGCAGATTTATGAAAGCTTAGAATATCTTAGATGCCGAAACCGCACATGAAATGAATTATTTTT
>CAUEAK010000055.1:0-11173 GCA_958454115.1 Blautia wexlerae | reverse complement strand
GGGATGATGCCTGATCTTATGGGGGATAAAATTTAATATGTACAAAATATTATTGGTAGACGACGAAATCCTGGTCAGGGATGCAATCAGGGAGAACATTGACTGGAAAAGCCTGGACTGTGAGCTTGTGGGGGATTGTGAGAATGGCAGACAGGCAGTGGAATTTGTGCAGAGCCACAAGGTGGATGTTGTATTGACAGATATCTGTATGCCTTATATGGATGGTATGGAACTGAGCGAGTTTCTTCATGATAATTATCCGGATATTCTTATTGTTATATTCAGTGGTTTTGGGGAATTTGAATATGCGAAGAAAGCAATCCGTTATAATGTAAGTGAATATATGCTCAAACCTGTCACGGCAATGGAACTGACAAAAGTGCTCCGGAATATGAAAGAGAAACTGGATTCCAGAAAAAAAGAACAGAAAAAAATGGAATCCCTGTCGCAGACTTCAAAGGATTATCACAAGAATGTGGATGTCATCCGGTCGAAGGCACTGGAGACTCTTGTAAATTGTACAAGAGATGTACAGGTAAGTCTTCTGGAACTGAAAAAGCTGGGGATCAGCTTTGACTGTTCTAGCTACAGAGTAGCTGTTTTTGATATGGACACTTACTCGGAAATGTATCAGGTAGATATGCATAAACAGCAGGAAAGCGCACTGATGTCCTTTGTACTTTTTAATATAGGAAATGAAATTGTTACCAGAGAGAATGCAGGTGTTGCTTATCAGGAAGGCAGTAACCGGGTATGCATTATATTTACAGGATGCAAATCCAGAGAATTCGGAGACAAAATACATAGTATCTGTCAGGAAATCCAGCAGAAAGTAAAAGAAGTGATCGGGATTGAAACTTCTATAGGAATCGGAAGCTGGGTGAGATCACCTCAGGAACTGGTCTATTCCTATAAGCTTGCTGAGAAAGCCATTGGCTATCGGTATCTGCTGGGAGGCAGCCTCCTTTTGGATATGGAAGAAAAGAAAACGGACAACAGTATTAATCTTATAAAATCTCTGGAAACACTGACAGAAGAGATAAAGGTCGGAAACAGGCAGAAAGTGACAGAAATCCTGGAGCAGATCGAGCATGAGATCAAAGGGGCACTGGTGGAGAAAAGTTATGCCTGCATTTATCTTCAGCAGGTGATACGTGCCATCGGAAATACCTGCCAGTCCCTGAGTGATGATCCGGAAAAGATCATTGCTCAGAGAGAGAAGCTTCTGAAAGAAGTTTCTCAGGCAAAAACCTTTGATAAAGCAGTGACATTGGTGAAGGAGTATGCTGAAGGAGTATTTGAATCACTTCAGGATCTGAACAGTTCCAGCGGCCAGAGGCAGGGAATGATGGCTATGGATTATATCCGAAAAAATTATATGGATCCGGATCTGAGTCTGAACAGTATCTGTTCTTATCTGAATATCAGTACCAGCTATTTCAGCACTATTTTTAAGGAGATGACAGGGGAAACATTTATCGAATCACTTACCAGGATCAGAATGGAGAAGGCGAAGGAACTCCTGGAGAATACAACTCTGAAGAATTATGAGATTGCGGAAAAAGTAGGATTTTCAGATCCACACTATTTCGGAATTTCATTTAAGAAGATGACAGGAAAAACACCTACCGAATATGCAAGGGAGAAACGCCGATGAAGATTTCTTCAAAATTTAAGAGTATTCAGAGTTCTATTTTCTGTGCGGTGTCGATCCTGGTATTAAGTGCTGTGCTGGTTGTGACAGTGGTATCTCTGAGATATACGAATTCATCTATTTATGAAAATTCTGTCATGTATACACAGACGATCATCAAACAGCTGAATCAGAATATAGATTCGTATATCAGTTATATGGATAATATTGCGTCAGTGATCGCGCAAAGCGGTGATGCTTATAAATATCTGTACAGTGAAAAAGGATATGGAGCCACAAAGGATGAAAATTACAGTGAATACAGACAGCGCCTTGTGGAACAGTTTAAAACGATCCTGAAGGGCAGGGCGGATATCAGAAATATCGGGATTGTCAGAGAGGATAAGAACTCTCCATCTCTGTTTGACAATGGATTATCTGTGAGAAATACATATGTAGATCTTAATACACAGCCATGGTATGCAGATGCAGTCGGAAAATATGACCGGTATAATCTGACATCTTCTCATGTGCAGAATGTGATAAAGGGAGAAAGACCATGGGTCATCACACTCAGCAGAGGAATCCGCAATTATATAGGAACAGAAGCAGAGGATGGAGTAGTTTTTCTGGATCTGAATTACAGTGCGATCAGTGAACTCTGTGCACAGAGCAGCATGGGAGATAAAGGATATGTTTTTATTCTTGATCAGAATGGAAATATCGTTTATCATCCACAACAGCAGCAGTTATATAATGAACTGCAGACAGAGAACATTTCACTTGTTATGAATGCAAAATCAGATATTGTTACTGTCGGAAAGGGAGATGACGAGAAAATTTATGCACTGTCCCATTCTGATATCACAGGATGGACTATTGTGGGATGCATGAATATGTCTGAACTTTTACGAAACAGCAGACAGACAAGAAGTATTTATGTGCTGGTAGCAGTGGGGCTGATCATAGTTGCTCTTCTGATTTCCAGCCTGATTGCCAGAAATATTACGCTGCCGATCCAGAAGCTTCGCGATTCCATGAAAAGTGTGCAGAAAGGAAATTTTGATATTGAAGATATAGAGGTGATTTCCGACAATGAAATAGGAAGTCTTACCAGATCTTTTAATGTGATGACGCACAGGATACGGGAATTAATGGAGCAGAATGTAAAGGAGCAGGAGCAGAAGAGAAAAATAGAACTGAAAGCCCTGCAGTCGCAGATCAATCCACATTTTCTGTATAATACGCTGGATTCTATTATCTGGATGGCTGAAGGAAAGAAGAATGAGGAAGTGGTGATAATGACGGCTTCTCTGGCGCGACTGCTCAGACAGAGTATCAGCAATGAGGATGAGCTTGTAACAGTCGGACAGGAGATTGAATATGTCAGAAGTTACCTCACGATCCAGAAGATGCGCTACAAGGATAAGCTGGAATTTGAGATAAAGGCAGATCCATCCATTACACAGGTACCTATCATTCGTCTGGTATTGCAGCCGCTCGTGGAGAATGCAATTTATCATGGCTTAAAATATAAAGACAGTAAAGGACTGTTGACAGTACATGGATATATGAAAGGTGAGAATGCAGTAATCGATATTACGGACGATGGTGTGGGAATGGATGAGGAAACCCTGAAACATATTTATGATAAGCATAAGGTGAATTACCGTTCCAATGGAGTTGGGGTGTACAATGTGCAGCAGCGTCTGGTTTTATATTATGGAAAAGATTATGGCATTATCTATCACAGTGAAAAAGGAAAGGGAACCACAGCATCTGTTGTAATTCCCGGAATACAGGAGGAATCCCATGAAAAGTCATAAAAAAGAGATTATAACAGTTGCAATCCTTATGGCGGCAGCAGTGGTGATTTTTGCCGGAATCCTGAAACCGGAGGCGACACAGACGAAAAAATGCTCCCTCATTTATATTCCAAAGATCAGGGATAACACCAATGATTTCTGGACTTCGGTAATATCCGGCTGTAAGATGGCGGCAGAGGAATATGAATCTGACCTTGAAATCCTGGCTCCGGATAAAGAAGAGAATATAGAAGAACAGAATAAACTTCTGAAAAAAGCCATTGAGCAGAAACCGGATGCGATTCTGTTTTCCCCTTCCAGCATGGATGCATCAGATGAACTTCTGAAGGAAGCAAAAGAAAAAGGAATCCGTATTACCTATATTGATTCCTATACAAAAGAAGAATTGCAGGATCTTACAGTTGCCACAGATAATGTGAATGCGGGCAGGATGTTAGGAGAGTATGCCAGAAAATTAATCGATAAAGATTCAAAGATAGCCATTGTCAGCCATGTAAAAGGTGTTTCCACGGCTGTGGAGAGAGAACAGGGATTCAGGGAAGGTCTTGGTGACTATGCTGATAACATAGTAGATATTGTCTACTGTAACTCACTCTATGAGAAATCCTATGAACTGGCGCAGGAACTGATGAGGAAATATCCGGATCTGGAACTGATTGCAGGAATGAACGAATATTCTGCAGTTGGTGTGGGAAGAGCAGTCAGTGATGCAGGAGCGAAAGATAAGATCGCAGTAGTTGGTGTGGACTGTTCCCAGGAGGCCATCAATCTTATGGAAATGGGCGTTTATAAGGGAATTATTGTGCAGAAAGCATTCCGGATGGGGTATATCGGAGTGGAAGAAACCATTCATATGCTTAACGGGGATGCAGTAGAGAAGAATATTGATTCAGGATGCGAGCTGGTTACGCCGGAGAATATGTATAACAGTGATATTGAACGGCTGATCTTCCCGTTTAGCTGACTGACGCGTTGAAACGACTGCGTAATATAAGGATAAAAGAAGCAAAAAGGTTAAATATTTCCAGATGAAAAAAAGGAAATATTTAACCTTTTTTTGGAAGATATTTCATTACAATTATCCGACAGGTAAGGTAAGATATAGAAAACAAAGAGAGATACGAAATAACGTAAGGAGGGTGAAAAACTTGGAAAAGTTGAAACAAAATCCAATTGTGAAGAAACTCGGTCTGAACAGAATCCTGTTAGCATGTATTCTGGTTCTTATGTTCGTAGTCTTCAAAGTAGTTCTGGGAAGTAAGTTCCCTGTAGGTGACAGTATCAAATCTACTTTGAACTATGTATACTTCCTGGGCTTTCTGTCACTTGGAGTAACATTTGTAATTGCCACTGGAGGAATCGATTTCTCCATTGGACCTGTAATGTTCTGCTGTGCCCTGATCTCAGGTTACTGCATGACATCTTATCATGTACCTTGTGCAGCAGCAATGGTGATCTGCATTCTGATCGGATTTGCATTTGGCGTGTTTAATGGCTGGATGGTATCTTATATGTCAGTTCCGCCATTTATCATTTCCATGGCATCTATGAACATTGCAAAAGGTATTGCATCTGTATTTACAAAGACACAGTCCGTCAGCTGGCCACTGGGAAGTGATCCTGTAAACGGATGGTTCAGAAATCTTATCTCCTATAAGGGATTCCCTGTAGGACTTGTGATTTTCCTGGCAGTAGCAGTGATCTGTGGAATTATTCTTTATAACACAAAACCGGGACGTTATATCCTTTGTCTTGGTTCTAACAGCGAAGCAGTAAGACTCAGCGGTGTTAATACAAAAAAATGGAGAATGCTCGCATATGTGATCTGCGGTGTTCTTGTAGGAATCGGAGCAATTTTCTTTGTTGGTGCTTATACAACTGTTCAGCCTGGATACGGCGATCAGTACAACAATGAAGCGATTGCAGGCTGTGTAATGGGTGGTACATCCATGGTTGGCGGACTTGCTTCTATCGGCGGTACAGTCATCGGTGTATTTATCATTTCTCTTCTTCAGCAGGGTATCATGGCATTTGGTCTTGGTAAAGGTCAGCAGATGATCATCACAGGACTTGTCGTAATTGTAGCAGTTTATGTCGACGTTTCTGCAAGACGCAGAAAGAACTGATCGGAAGGGAGGATGTAACAATGGGTGAAGTTATTTTAACTATGAAGGACATTGATAAGTCCTTTCCTGGAGTTCATGCTCTGGATCACGTTAATTTTGAAGTGAAACGCGGCGAAGTACATGCTCTTATGGGAGAAAACGGTGCCGGAAAGTCTACATTGATGAAAGTTCTTACCGGTATTTATCAGAAAGATTCAGGATCCATTACCTATAAAGGAAAGGAAACTGAATTCCATAACACAAGAGAAGCGCAGGATGCAGGTGTTGTAATCGTGCATCAGGAGCTGAACATGGTAGGTGATCTTACCGTAGCTCAGAATATTTTTATCGGACGTGAACCAAAGAAAGGGTTCAGCATTGATGATAAGAAAATGATCGAAGATTCCAAAAAACTCTTTCAGGAACTGAACATTGAAATCAATCCAAAAGAAAAGATGAACAATCTTACCGTCGGAAAACAGCAGATGTGTGAGATCGCAAAGGCTATTTCCCACAAAGCAGAGGTTATTATCTTTGATGAGCCGTCAGCAGCACTGACAGAGAAAGAGATTGCAGACTTATTCGAGATTATCCGTGATCTTCGTAAGAAAGGTCTTGGAATCGTTTATATTTCCCACCGTATGGATGAGATCAAAACGATCACTGACAGAGTAACAGTCATGCGAGATGGTGGTTATGTAGGAACGCTGATCACAGCAGACAGTACAAAAGAAGACATCATCAATATGATGGTTGGACGTGTTATTTACGAGGATCCAAAAGAACACAGCATGGTTGCACCAGATGCGCCGGTTGTTCTTAAGGTAGAGAACCTGAATGCAGGTAAGATGGTTCAGAATGTAAGCTTTGAACTTCGCAAAGGTGAGATCCTTGGTTTCTCAGGACTGATGGGAGCCGGACGTACTGAGACAGCAAGAGCACTGTTTGGTGCTGACCCGAAACAGAGTGGAAAGATCTCTATAAGGGGAAAAGACGGACAGCTTCGCGAGGTAACTATCAACAGTCCTCAGGATGCAGTTAAATATGGTATTGGTTATCTGTCAGAGGACAGAAGAAGATATGGTTGTGTCGTACAGAAATCTGTAACAGAGAATACTACGCTGGCAACCATGGAAGAATTTACCAGTGGTATCTTCATTAATAAATCAAAAGAAAAAGAAGTTTCAGAGAAATACGTTAAAGAGCTGGCAACCAAAACTCCAAACTGCGAGCAGCTGGTAGTCAATCTTTCCGGTGGTAACCAGCAGAAGGTCGTTATCGCAAAATGGCTGACACGAGACAGTGAGATTCTTATTTTTGATGAGCCGACCAGAGGTATTGATGTTGGTGCCAAGAATGAAATTTACAAGTTAATGAACAGACTGGCAGCAGAAGGTAAATCTATTATCATGATTTCTTCTGAAATGACAGAAGTTCTCCGTATGAGTGACCGCATTATCGTTATGTGTGAAGGCAAGATTACAGGAAATATTGATATTTCCGAAGCTACACAGGAACACATTATGAATCATGCAACACGGAACATCAATTAAGGAGGAAAGTCATGACTAAGAAGAAAAAAAGTATTTTAAGTGATCAGAGATTTATTGTATTACTGGTTATTATTGTACTGTTTGCAATTTTCTCCTTTAAGAGCAGGGAGTTCAGACAGTATACCACAATCCTGAGTATGCTGGATTTCTCATATTATGATCTTCTGATGGCAATCGGCGTTACATTCCCTCTTATCACAGGAGGTGTAGACCTGTCAATCGGAACAGGTATGGTATGTTACGCATTGATCGCAGGATCTCTGGTAAGAAATAATAATCTTCCGATTGTACTTGCAATGTTACTTTGCATTGTACTTGGAATTATTGTAGGAGCAGCAAATGGTGTGCTGATCGGTATTATGAACCTGCCGCCATTCCTTGCAACACTTTGTACCTGTATGATTACCCGAGGTGCAGGATCTTTATGCAGTGCCACTCCATGGCCGGGACTTACACAGGATGGTGGATGGTTCCATTCAATCTTTAAGATTACAGTCGGAACAGGAAGAAGCGCTTCCCGTTATCCTATCGGTTTCTTATGGATGATCATTCTGGTACTTGTAATGGAATATGTTCTGAATCATACAAAATTCGGGCGTTATACGATTGCAATCGGTTCCAACAAAGAAGCAGCAGCTCTTTCCGGAATCAACGTTAAATTCTATCATGTTATGGTATATGTAGTATGCGGACTCTTCACTGGTCTTGCAGCTATCGCATATGCGGCAGTTACACCAACTGTACAGCCTGGTACCGGTGCAGGACTTGAAATGGATGCCATCGGCGGTGTATTTGTAGGTGGTGTTGCAGCAACAGGTGGTTATGGATCAGTAATCGGTACATTAGCCGGTATCTTCGTTATCATGCTTCTGAAGACCGGTCTTCCATATATCGGACTGCAGGCAAACTGGCAGCAGATCATTACCGGTGCGGTTCTTATCATCGCAGTACTGATCGATATCATGAAAGAAAAGAAAGCAGCAGCAAAATAATTTTCAAAACTGAATAAAGAAAAATGCATCTTACGACAGATGCAAAACAGCAGGATATGAAACAACGGAGGGCTTCCAGGGGATGTTCGGCGACAGTATTGTCATATGTGTATTTTGGGGAAGGCGGAACGAGAGAGGAAGCCTCCGGGGTATCATTTATAAAAAAACTATATTAAAAATGTATATTTAAAAGGAGGAAATTTTAAATGAAAGCAAAAAAAGTGATCGCATTAGTTATGTGTGCAGCAATGGTAGCAGGAATGTCAGCATCAAGCGTTATGGCAGCTGATATGCCGGAACAGTTCAAAGACCTGAAAGCTAACGAAGCTTATGATTTCCCAATGATGGTTAAATCTTTCCAGTCTACATACTGGGATGCAGCTCAGGAAGGTATGAAGAAAGCTGCTGATGAACTTGGTGTTACATACAAAGCACAGGGACCAAACAGTGAATCTGATATCGCTGACCAGGTTAACATGATCAACACAGCAATCGCTGCAAAGCCGGCCGGATTAGGTCTTGCTGCATGTGATACATCTTCTGTTCTTGATGCACTTCAGGAATGTGCTGACAAAGGAATCCCGGTAGTAACATTTGATACAGGTATCGCTGATGCTCCGGAAGGATCTGTAGTATGTGAAGTTTGTACAGATAACACACAGGCTGGTTCTGTTGCAGCTGAAAACATGTATAATTCAATCAAAGATGTTATAGCTAATGCAGATGGACAGGTTATCATCGGTGAAGTTAACCAGGATGCTACAGCTCAGAACATCCAGCAGCGTGGTGGCGGATTCATTGACAAAATGATCGAACTTATTCAGGCTGACGGAAAAACAGTTGCAGTTAAAGGTAACGAGTTCTATGTAAACGCAGCTAAAGGTGCAGATGCAAAAGAAGCAGACGCAGACGTTGTTATCCAGGTCGCTGTTCCTGCACAGACAACTGTAGAGCTTTGCTCAACAGAGGCACAGGCAATTCTTTCTCAGGAAAACTGTATCGCCATCTTTGGTTCTAACCAGACAGCAGCAGAAGGTGTTCTTGCAGCTAACGCTAACCTGAATGTTCTTGGTTCTGACGCAGGAGCAGGCGATGTTATCGGTGTTGGTTTCGATGCTGGTTCTATCATTAAAGCCGCTGTACAGGATGGAACATTCATCGGTGCTGTTACACAGTCTCCTCTGATGATGGGTTACTATGCAATCTACGCTCTGACAGCAGCAGCTAACGGACAGGAACTTGAAGATGTTCCTACAGATGGATACTGGTATGATTCCACAAACATGGACAGCGAAGAAATCGCTCCTAACCTTTATGACTAATCGATAAGTAAATATCGAGAGGAAATGAATCCTTAGAATTAAGTATTAATTATTAATACAAATACAGACGCCGCACTGCCGTATGGCAAGTGCGGCGTTGTTGTTCAAACAATAAAACAATGATTGGAAATGATGATTTTATTAAGTTGTAAAGATACTTATTTCGACGATAGATTTCAAAATAGCAAATAAGGACACTTTTTCAGACAAACAAGGTTCTTATTTTGGGGGAGTAAGTTGAGATAAAATGAAATCATCAGATATGAAGAGCGTATAAATTCATATATTGAGGAGGTTTTGCAATGGCAGCATATTATTTAGCAGTAGATATCGGAGCATCCAGCGGACGTCATATCCTTGGACATATGGAAAACGGAAAAATGGTTCTGGAAGAAATTTATCGTTTTGAGAATGGAATGGTAAAGAAAGACGGAGAACTCTGCTGGGAATTTGACCGTCTTTTCAAAGAGGTAGTAAATGGTCTGAAGAAATGTAAAGAAATCGGCAAGATTCCGGTAAGTATGGGCGTGGACACATGGGGCGTTGACTTCGTACTTCTGGACAAAAATGACAATGTTCTTGGAAATACAGTAGGATATCGTGACCACCGTACAGAGGGAATGGATAAAGAAGTTTATAAGGCAATTTCCCTGAAAGATCTCTATGCAAGAACAGGTATCCAGAAAGCTGATTATAATACGATCTATCAGCTGATGGCAGTGAAAAAGAAACATCCGGAATATCTGGAACAGGCGGAGACACTTCTTCATGTGCCGGATTATTTCCATTTCCTTCTTACAGGACAGAAAACCTGTGAGTACACAGAAGCTACGACAGGACAGCTTGTAAGCCCGATCACTAAGGACTGGGATTATGAACTGATCGATATGCTCGGTTATCCGAGAAAAATGTTTCAGAAGCTGATCATGCCCGGAACAGGCATCGGACATCTGTCAGATAAGATCAGGGAAGAAGTGGGATTTGATCTGGAAGTAGTTGCACCTGCAACACATGATACAGGATCCGCTGTACTGGCAGTTCCTGCAAATGACGATGATTTTATCTACATCAGCTCCGGAACATGGTCACTGATGGGAATTGAGAGAAAAGAAGCTGACTGCTCTGAGAAGAGCTGTGAGATGAACTTCACAAATGAAGGCGGTTATGCAGGCCGTTTCCGTTACCTGAAGAATATCATGGGACTCTGGATGATCCAGTCTGTGCGTCATGAAGTAAATGATGCATACAGCTTTGCAGAAATCTGCGCAATGGCAGAGGAAGCAAAGGATTTCCCGTCAAGAGTAGACGCAAATGATGAGTGTTTCCTTTCTCCTGACAATATGACAGAGGAAGTTAAGGATTACTGCCGCAGAACAGGACAGAAGGTTCCGGAAACTCTGGGAGAGATTGCAACAGTTATCTACACAAGTCTTGCGGAATGCTATGCAAAGACAGCAAAAGAGCTGGAAGAGATGACAGGCAGGACTTACAGCCGTATTCATATCGTGGGCGGCGGTTCCAACGCAGGATATCTCAATGAGCTGACTGCAAAGGCAACAAAGAAAGAAATCCATGCAGGTCCAGGAGAGGCAACTGCAATCGGAAATATCACAGCACAGATGCTGAAAGCAGAAGAGTTTAAAACCATTGAAGAGGCTCGTACTATCATTCATGAATCCTTTGGTGTAAAAGTTTATAAATAATAAAAGGGGAACAGGGCATTGGCTCTGTTCCTTTTGTGT
>CAUEAK010000054.1:0-11467 GCA_958454115.1 Blautia wexlerae | reverse complement strand
TTCAAGCGACTTGGTTACTTTAACATGTTTGTTTTAAGTTGTCAAGCACTTTTTGGAATTTCTTTTTTCTTTCAGAAATCTATTTAAATTGTTTTTATCTTACGAACAATTATTCCCGACAGCTCATCTAATATAACACCGAAAAGCCACAATGTCAACAGTTAATTCCATAATTTGACAATCTTTTTATTTTCATGCCATATATGCCATAAAACAGGACTCTCTTCACTGCAAAATACTACATCATCCCCTTTAGATATTCCAACAATATCTTCGTCACAACCGAGTTCATTGTTTTTACAAATGCCAACCCAATAATTCTGGATCTCCCCGGTTCAAGAGGTCTGCTCTCTACATCATTGGCAAACGCCTTCATAACCAGCTTCTGTGAGATCGTCACTCCCAGCCCATTTTTCACAAATGCCATAATAAGCGTATCATCACGAAAACTGTAAGAAGTCTTTGGCTCCTTCCCACATCTTTCCAATAAATGCAAAATATCATTATCACATCCCGGAGTCTCTATAATGAAAGGATACTCCAACAGTTCTTCCAGTCTCACACTTTTCTTTTCTGCAAGAGGATGATTTTTCTGCATCACAGCACAGAGAGGATCCTCACATAATGGATAAAACTTCAGATTATCTGCAACGATCGAAGACAGAAATCCGCAGTCCACCTGCCCATGTATGATCCAGTCTCTGATCTCATCATAATTTCCATCAAAGATCTGCACCTCAACCTGTGGATAATTTCTGTTAAAATAATGGATCACTTCCGGCATCCACATTGCAGTTACACTGGAAAAGCTTCCTATTCTGAGTTTTCCTTCTATTTTATGATTAATATTAAAAGCAGCCTGTCTAAGTTTATCTTTCTGATTTGTCATCTCCTGTATATAAGGCATCAGCATTCTTCCATTATCCGTCAGAGTTACACCCTTTTTAGCTCTTGCAAATAACTGTACTCCCAGTTCCTCCTCAAATCCGGCCATCATTTGACTGATTCCCGATTGTGTATAGTTTAGCGCCTCTGCTGCTTTCGAAAAACTTCCAGTCTCACATACCTTCAAAAAAATTTCATATCTGTCTCTGATTTCCTTCATTTACGACCCTTACTTCTTGTCTGTTTTTATCCATTACTTTTTTTAATGTATACTAGCAAAAACATTCATTTTACTTATATGTTAACATATGTTATCGTACTTATGCAAACATAAATCATACAGGAGATTATCTATTATGGAAAGGAAATCAAATCATTTTTCAGGACAGCTCGGGTTTGTCCTTGCCGCAGCCGGCAGTGCTGTAGGAGTAGGCAATTTATGGAGATTCCCATATCTTGCAGCCAAAGATGGAGGCGGTCTGTTTTTAATCATTTATTTTATACTTGTACTTACATTTGGATTTACCCTGCTTACATCTGATATCGCAATCGGCCGCCGCACTCAGAAAAGTGCGATCGGTGCTTATGCTGAAATGAAGCCCAAGTGGAAATTCTTAGGCATTCTGACTTTTCTTGTACCTGTTCTTATTATGACTTATTACGCAGTGATCGGTGGATGGATCACCAAATATGCTGTAGTCTACCTGACAGGACAGGCAAAGGCTGCTGCAGCAGATGATTATTTTACTTCTTTTATCACATCCTCCACCTCACCTGTTATTTTTGCACTTATTTTCATGGGTGTAACTGCATTTATTGTATACAATGGTGTGCAGGATGGTATTGAAAAAGTATCCAAATGGATGATGCCAGTTCTTCTGGTACTCGTTGTCATCATCTCCATTTATTCCCTGACTCTGAAACATACAGATTCTTCCGGCCAGGTACATACCGGGATCCAGGGATTTCTTTATTACCTGACCCCAAATCTTGAGGGGCTTACTGTACAGCGATTTTTACAGATTTTACTGGATGCAATGAGTCAGCTGTTCTTCTCTCTCAGCGTGTCCATGGGAATCATGATCACCTACGGTTCTTATGTAAAACCTGATGTTGACTTAAACAAGGCTGTTAATCAGATTGAAATTTTTGACACAGGAGTGGCATTTCTTGCAGGTGCCATGATCATCCCTGCTGTATTCGTATTTTCCGGAACAGAAGGAATGGGAGCCGGTCCAAGCCTTATGTTTGTTTCTCTCCCAAAGGTCTTTGCAGCCATGGGAAAAGCAGGCATATTTGTAGGAATCCTCTTTTTCGTAACTGCTATTTTTGCAACACTGTCATCCTGCATCTCTGTGTTGGAATCCATCGTTGCAAACTGTATGGAAATCTTCCACACAGGCAGAAAAAAAACTGTTTCTGTTTTATCTGCAGTTTATCTTGCTGCTTCTGCGATCATTGCTTTGGGATACAGCATTTTCTATGTAGAAGTGGAACTGCCCAATGGCTCTACAGGACAGCTGCTTGATATTATGGATTACATCAGCAACAGTGTTATGATGCCATTTATCGCATTACTTTCCACCATCCTGATCGGATGGGTTATGACACCTGATTATGTCATTGATGAAATGGAACGAAACGGCAGCAGATTCCGCAGAAAAAAACTTTATCGAATCATGATCCGCTATGTTGCGCCGGTTATGATGTTTATCCTGTTTTTACAGTCAACAGGAGTTCTCTCATAAGCAAAAACTTAATATAACAAAAAAGGAATCTGTTTTCCTGGAAAAGTTTTGAAATAAACACCAGTAAAAACAGATTTCTTTTTTATTCAATCACTGACACTCATAAAAACAAATGAATTTATATGCCTGACCCCTGCAAAAATTCCTGCACTGCGCAAAGCGATCCCAGAATCTCTTCTGCGAGGGACTTCATCTCCTCCGTCACCTCCATCAGATCCGGCACCATGATCGGATGCATCCCTGCTGCATAAGCCGCCCTGATTCCATTATGAGAATCCTCAATCACATAACAATTCTCCGGTCTGGTCCCCAGTCGTCTGCAAGCCTCCAGAAAAATATCCGGTTCCGGCTTACTCCGTTCCACCATATCTCCCCCGATAATCTGATCAAAATATCCCAGCAGCCCGCCATCTGAAATCTCCGAACGCACCAGTGCCTCCCGGGTAGAACTGGCAAGCCCAATCTTAAATCCCCTCATCTTCAGATATTTCAAAAGCTCCTCAACCCCCGGCTTCTTTGCCAGTTTACCTCCGGAAGCATGACTGAAAAACACCTCTGCCATCTCCGCTTTATATTCCTCATACGGAAAATCTTCACCATAATGCTTCAGAAAAACCCCTTTACTTACAACACTGTTTGTTCCCAGACACTCATGACATGCCGCCTCAACTCCTGCGATTCCATGACGTTCTGCCACTTCTTTCCACGCTTGAAGCACAAGAATCTCCGAATCAAAAATCACTCCATCCATATCAAATATCACTGTATCAATTCCACTCGCCATAACTTTTGATCCTTTCCTCTTTCTCTCTGTCAGCAGACTTTCTCAGGCAAAAATATCTTTGACGACAGTCTGATCGACTTATTCAAACCATATATAAGCCAGTAGTCTGACAATCTATTTTTTCATAATATAACCAATCGCATCACGAATCTGCGACACATAAACCAAGTTGATCCCTTCCACTTTTCCAACAGAAGACCTACACACTTCCGGAAGCACAACTGTTCCAAATCCCAGTTTTTTCGCCTCCTGCACACGCTGGCCTGCCATATTCACTGCGCGGATTTCACCACTCAGACCAACCTCGCCAAATACCATCACATTATCAGGAATCACAATATCCTTCGCACTGGAAACAATCGCCAGACAGATCCCAAGGTCAATTGCCGGCTCTGTCATCTTCATTCCCCCTGCAATATTGACATAAGCATCCGATGCAGCCAGACGGAGTCCTACTTTCTTCTCAAGCACAGCCATAAGGAGATTCACTCTGTTAAAATCAGTTCCCACCGCTGTCCGCCTCGGAATACCGAAATTACTCTGGCACACAAGTGCCTGGATTTCAACCAGAATCGGCCGGGTTCCTTCCATAGAACACGCCACAACAGAACCCGACGCATCCTCCGGTCTGCCATTCAGCATATATTCCGACGGATTCTTCACCTCCTCAAGACCTGTATTACACATTTCAAAAACACCAATCTCATTCGTAGATCCAAAACGATTCTTCACCGCACGCAGGATACGATAAGAAGCATGCCGGTCGCCTTCAAAATAAAGCACCGTATCCACCATATGTTCCAGAACCCTCGGACCTGCCACATTTCCTTCTTTCGTCACATGACCTACAATAAAAATGGACACCCCCATTCCCTTTGCGATCTGCATAAGGATATTGGTAGATTCTCTCACCTGAGAGACACTTCCCGGTGCCGAACTTACATCTTCGTGAAACATAGTCTGAATGGAGTCGATCACAACCACATCCGGTTTTCTGCGCTCGATCACCTCACGTATCACTTCCAGGTTCGTCTCACATAAAAGCTGCATCTTATCCGTAAACTGCCCGATACGATTAGCTCTCAGCTTAATTTGTCTCAGAGATTCCTCGCCTGAAATATAAAGAACCGAAACCTGCTTCTCTGCCAGATTCCTGCACACCTGTAAAAGCAGCGTTGATTTTCCGATTCCCGGATCTCCTCCCACTAAAACAAGGGAGCCGGGGACGATACCGCCGCCCAGCACCCTGTCAAGTTCACCAATCTGAGTTGTCTGCCGTTCATCTTCTGACAGGCTGATGTCTTTAAGGATCACCGGTTCCTGCCTTTTTTCTGATGATTTCATTGCTCCAGAAGAGGATGGCTTCTTTGTGGAAACTGTCTCTTCCACAAAGGTGTTCCAGGACTTGCATCCCGGGCACTGCCCCATCCATTTTGCGGATTCATATCCGCACTCCTGGCAAAAATATACCGTCTTTTTATTTTTCAGCATTTTACAATCTTTACTTCTACTCTTGCAGCATTGCCAAGTTCCACGCTAAAGGAAAGTTTACCGCCCAGGTTTGTTTTCATCTTACCTGCGCTTGCCTGCTCAATAAATACTTCATATTCTGTATCCGGCTCCATCTCCACTGTGATCTGTGCATCTTCCGGTCCCTCTACATGGAAATCCATCTGAGCTTCACTCTGTGTAAGATTAAATACTGCTGTTCCCGGAACTGATTCGTAAACGAACATTCCGTTTCTCTCGAGCTTGGTAATCTCCTTAAAAGTTTTTACTTTATACATATCGCCCTGATGCTGATAGTCTGATAATTTAGACTTCTGTGCAAGCTCATAGTCACCAAAGCTGATTGCTCCATTCTCTTCTGTACGGATTAATTCTTTTACTACTGCCATTTCCTATGTCCTCCTAAGACTCTTTTGTTTGCCGCTCCACCGGTTCATCTGCCGATGCCGTACAGTTTTTCACTATCTCTGTACTTTTCCGACATTTTATGTGCTTATTATATAATACATTCACTTTTTTGACCAGTATCTCACTGATTTTTTTATACTAATTTCACAATTTCTGTGAATCATGTGAGTCCTCTGCTTTAATTGTAAATATCTGTCTGCTCAGAGATTTCTACTGTTTTTTCACTTCAAATGCAATCTCGTTTTTATGAAGTTTCACCTGTACACTATCTCCACGTTTTACTCTGCCTTCCAGAATCTCGTTTGCAAGCGCATCTTCTATCTTACTCTGAATTGCACGACGCAGCGGTCTGGCACCATATTTATTATCAGAACCTTTTTCTGCAATAAAATCTTTCACAGCATTTGTCACTGTAAGATGAATTTCCATCTGTTCTGCACATCGTTTCTCCAGTGTTTTAAGAAGCAATGTCACAATTTTCCGGATATCTTCTTTATTCAGCACATGGAACACCATGATATCGTCAATTCGGTTCAGGAACTCCGGTTTGAAAATCCGGCGCACTTCTTCCATCACACCGCCTTTCATTCGTTCATAGTCTTTCTTCTCATCATTATCAGACATGAATCCCAGACGTTTCGGTTCCATGATCGCCTGTGCCCCTGCGTTGGAAGTCATAATAATAATCGTCTGTTTGAAGTCGACTTTTCTTCCCTGTGCATCTGTAATATGACCGTCATCCAGCACCTGTAAAAGTATATTAAACACATCCGGATGTGCCTTCTCAATCTCATCAAAAAGCAATACACTGTACGGATTTCTGCGGACCTTCTCACTGAGCTGGCCGCCTTCTTCATATCCTACATATCCCGGAGGAGAACCGATCAGCTTGGAGACACTGTGTTTCTCCATATATTCGGACATATCTACACGAATCATCGCCTGTTCACTTCCAAAGACAGCTTCTGCCAGAGCCTTGGAAAGTTCTGTCTTACCAACACCTGTAGGTCCAAGGAAAAGGAAAGAACCAATGGGACGGTTCGGATCTTTAAGTCCTACTCTTCCCCGTTTCACTGCCTGCGCAACAGCTTTTACTGCCTCATTCTGTCCGATCACACGTTTATGAAGTTCTTTCTCCAGACGAGCAAGACGTTTGGTTTCTCCCTCTGTCAGTTTCTGAAGAGGAATCTTTGTCCAGTCAGAAATCGTCTCTGCAATAGCAGCTTCATCTACAACAAGTTTCTTCCTCTTATTTCTACGTTCAGTCTTAATGCGGATTTTCTCCATTTCGGCTTCCACTTCATTTTGGCGTACCTGTGCTTTTTTTGCGCGTTCAATATCTGCAGTCTTAACTGCCTGTTCTTTCTCCTCACGAAGTTCATTCAGTTCCAGTTCATATTGTTCCATTTCAGGTGCTGACTGATAACCCGCAAGCTGAACCTTTGATGCTGCTTCATCAATAATATCAATTGCCTTATCCGGAAGGAAACGGTCATTGATATATCTTTGTGACATTTTTACTGCTGCCTCAAGTGCCTCATCTTCAATCTTTACCCCATGATGTTTCTCATAATATGGACGCAGACCTTTAAGGATCTCAACAGTCTCCTCTGAAGATGGTTCTTCCACTGTCACAGGCTGGAATCTTCGTTCCAATGCTGCGTCTTTTTCAATATATTTACGGTATTCCTCCAGAGTAGTCGCGCCGATAAGCTGAATCTCACCTCTGGAAAGAGAAGGTTTCAGAATATTAGAAGCATCCAGTGCTCCCTCCGCTCCACCTGCTCCGATGATGGTATGGATTTCATCAATGAACAGCAGAATTCCCTGATGTTCTTTTACTTCCTGGATCACATTCTTAATGCGTTCCTCAAATTCACCTCTGTATTTGCTTCCCGCAACCATGCCGGAAAGATCTAACACAACAAGACGCTTATCCTTCACTGTATCCGGAACCATTCCCATAACGATGCGCTGTGCAAGTCCCTCTACAATGGCAGTCTTACCTACTCCGGGTTCCCCTGTCAGACACGGATTATTCTTCGTACGTCTGCTCAGAATCTGAATCAGTCTGGTAATTTCTTTATCACGCCCTATCACAGGATCCAGTTTTCCCTCTGCTGCAAGCTGTGTCAGGTCACGACTGTACTGATCCAGCGTAGGGGTACTGGTCACTTTTTTGTTTCCCGCATTCCTTGCGTACTGAAATTCCTCTGCAATGGTATCATTGTCAAATCCCATAGCTGTCAGGATAGCCGCAAACAACTTCTGGATATTTACTCCCATTGTAAAAAGCAGTCTGGTTGCTACGCAGTCTGTCTCTTTCAGAAGCGAAAGCAACAGGTGCTCTGTTCCGCAAAGACATTCCATACTCTCAGCATCTTCCTTCGCCTGTTCAATGATCCTTCTTGCTCTCGGGCTGTACTGGGGATCTTTTGTTTCTGCTGCCGCAGTATTGCCCTGAACCGGTGTAACCAGGCTACTGATAAGTTCCCTGAGTTTTTCTTCTTCTACGTTAAATTCCTGCAGCACTTTTCCCGCAGTGCCTTCAGGTTCTTTCAAAAGACCTGCAAGAAGATGTTCTGTTCCGATATATCCATGTCCACAGGTTTTCGCAGTTGTCTTTGCCAATTTGAGGGCATTCTCTGCCTGTCTGGTAAATTGTCTCTCCATGTCCTCTCCTATCTGTTTTCATCATATTCGTCAAAAATCTCATCAATAAGCTGATGTACTTCCTCTCTGCTTACGCTCTTGCAACATCCTTTCGCAAGCGCCACCATGAGATTCTGTTTCAGTTCTTCCAATGCTTTCCGTTTATTTACATCAATAGAAATCACTGCACCACGTCTGCGGTCGATAGTGACAAATCCCTCCTGTCGCAGCAGTGAATATGCTTTATTTACTGTATGCATATTTATCCCAACTGTATCTGCAAGCTGTCTCACTGATGGCAGTGTATCTCCCTCCTGCAGTCTTGACGTAGCAATCCCCATGATGATCTGATTGGTCAGCTGGATGTAAATGGCTTCATCACTGCTGAAATCTATTTCTATCATCATACGTTTTCTTCTCCTTTTTGTGTTACACATATCCTAGCACAAACCAACATTTTTTGCAACAGAAAGACGTATTGCTGTATTATTTTTCAAAACAAAAAGGGGTGTACTGCCATGTTCTCACACAGCATGCACACCCTTTATCTTCTTTCTGTCAACTGAATTTCATCTACATGACTTGATTATTTTAAGCCAATGATCTTATTGAGCTGTTCTCTGTTCAGAACAAGGTTAAAGCCTAATGGATTAACTGCATAAGCCATTGCCTTATCGATTAACAGCTCCGGAAGTTTTGCAAACGGTACTTTCGCAATACGCAGCTTCTGACCTTTTGTAAACTTCTCAAGTTCCATAACGTCTGTAAATACAGGCTGGAGAATTTCTTCTTTTTTATTTTTGAGATACGGAATATTGATCTTCTTAGGATCTTCAGGATCTACATTCATAGCAACCAGATATTCGGATTTCTTCAGGTTTACGATCAGTTCTTCCTCAAGCTCACGAAGATTTCCATGCTGATCCTTTTCTACCGGACGGCGGAGTTCCTGCATAAAGTAAATGCCGGAAAGCTCCAGTGTAGGATTCAGAAGCGGTCTCTTAGCCGGCTCAATCTTGCTCATATCTGCCTGTTTTGCAATATCAGGAAGATCAATCTCAATCTTATCTTCACCATCTACCCATACAACTGTATTTACGCCAATTGCATAGAAAGTTCCATATAATCTGGGATAATCCTTCTTGGTAAATTTCATACCCATAAGAAGAACCTTTTCTTCCAGCATTTTTTTGCCGAATTCTTTGATTCCTTCTTCTGTTGAAAAAATCCATGCCTGATCATTAAATGTCTCTTCATCACATTTCACATACGGAAGCTTTGTAGCCTGTGAATATGCCACAAAAATCTCCTCTCTGGTCTGTAATTCTTTGATTGCTTCTTCTTTGCTGATTCCCATGCTCTTATCCTCTCTGTCTCATTTCTTTTATGATCTTCTGTATTTTCTTATCTACATAATTTCTGTTCATAAATTTTCCCCTGCTGTCCGGAGTTCGATTACGTTTCTGTTTTACAGCACTGTTTTATTTTATAACAGATTGCATGAAAAGTAAAGAAAATAGCCTATATTATTTATGCAAAAACATTTACAAAAAAATCAGAAAACAGTCCGGTCTGGTTTTAAACCTTTCTGTTTTCTGATCTGTTTTACAGTAATCATCCAAAATACATTTTTTCTGAAACTGCAGCACCTCAAAATTATTTATGCTTCATCAATTGCCTTACCAATATCATGGCGCATATATTTATTTGCAAATGTGATCCACTCTGTGGCTTCATAGGCATTTTTTCTTGCTTCCTTCAGGTCTTTTCCTGTAGCTGTGATTCCCAGGACACGACCTCCGTTGGTTACGATCTGACCATCTTTTAATTTGGTTCCTGCGTGGAAGCAGTAATATCCGTCTTTGCCTTTGAAATTTTCAAAGCCGTACATCGGAATACCTTTTTCATATTTCACAGGATATCCGTCACTTGCAAGGACTACACATACTGCCGCATTATCCTCAAACTGAAGGTCTACCTGGTCCAGTGTTCCATTTACGCAAGCTTCCATTACTTCAATGATATCATTCTTCATACGTGGCAGGACTACCTGTGCTTCCGGATCTCCGAAGCGTGCATTATATTCCAATACCTTCGGGCCATCTGCGGTAAGCATAAGACCAAAGAAAATGATTCCCTTAAATGGGCGTCCTTCTGCAGCCATTGCATCTACTGTCGGCTGATATACATATTTCCTGCAGAATTCATCTACCTCTTCTGTGTAGAACGGACTTGGGGAGAAAGTTCCCATTCCGCCAGTATTCAATCCCTGATCACCGTCCTGAGCACGTTTGTGATCCTGTGCGGATGTCATTGTACGGATAGTTTTTCCATCTACAAATGATAACACAGAGACTTCACGTCCTGTCATAAATTCTTCGATGACCATGGTATTTCCGGCATTTCCAAATTTCTTATCTTCCATGATCTCTTTTACGCCATCTTCTGCCTCTTTCAGATCCTGACAGATCAGTACTCCCTTGCCGAGTGCAAGACCATCAGCCTTCAGGACAATTGGAAATCTGGCTTCTGTGCGGAGATATTCCAGTGCTTTCTCAGGATCATCAAAATTCTCATATGCTGCTGTCGGGATATTATATTTCTTCATTAAATCTTTCGAGAAAGCTTTAGATCCCTCAAGGATCGCAGCGTTCTTTCTTGGTCCGAATACTTTCAGACCGCGGGCCTCAAATACATCTACGACACCACCGACCAGCGGATCATCCATGCCAATGATCGTAAGATCGATTTCTTTTTCCTGTGCAAAATCAGCAAGTTTCTCAAATTCCATTGCACCGATATCTACACATTCTGCAAGCTCTGCGATTCCTGCATTTCCAGGTGCACAATAAATTTTATCTACTTTCGGGCTTTTTGAAACACTCCATGCAATCGCATGTTCTCTGCCGCCGCTGCCTACAATTAAGACTTTCATTTTATCTTGCCGCTCCTTTTTGTATCTACTCTTCCGTATCGTATTCTTCTATTTCCACTCTTCCATCCACAACCTTCACCTTGCCATTGGCAATGAGATTGATTGCCTTAGGAAGAATTTTCCACTCTGCTTTCTCCATGACACGTCTCTGGAGAACTTCCGGAGTGTCATCAGATTTAATTTTCACTGCTTTCTGAAGAATAATCGGACCGGTATCTGTGCCAGTATCAACGAAATGTACCGTAGCGCCTGTAACACGAACCCCTCTTGCTAACGCTTTCTCATGCACATGAAGTCCGTAATAACCAACTCCGCAGAAAGACGGAATCAGTGACGGATGGATATTAATGATCTTATTTGGATATGCTTCCACGATCATCGGCGGGATTGCTACGAGGAATCCTGCCAGAACGATAAGCTCTACGCCACTCTCTTTCAGCTTTTCCAGAAGTGTTTTGTGAAATTCTTCTCTGCTTTCATACTGTTTTGGAGAAATACATACAGCTTCTATGTTGTGATTCTTTGCTCTCTCCAGCGCATAAGCCT
>CAUEAK010000053.1:0-11505 GCA_958454115.1 Blautia wexlerae | reverse complement strand
AATACCTGGGAATGTTGTTCTGTAGTTGACAATGACTCTGGGAATGATATAAAATATAGAATTGAAATTCAGCGGTTGTTCTGATACTATTTTCTTGACCATATAACCTCCGACAGAACCATTCTGTTTAGAAGTCAGGTTACCGTTGTACCCGTCTGTAAGCGGTACGCCTAATTCATTTGCAACCTCGAATTTGAAACGGTCTAACGCACCTTTTGCTTCCGGTACAGCTGTCTGGTTAGAAGATTTTGTGTTTGACATATCAATTTCCTCCTTGGTTGTTGTTTTCTTTTGAAAGTGTTTTTGTGTTGCAATGCTAGTATATGAAGATGCAGAAATAATACACTGGAAGTTTTCGCATGGACAGGAAGAGCATGGAAACAGGAAAACTTGCATGATGACTGTAAGAAAAATATTAATAAATTATGAATTATGTATATTTTTTAAGTTTTAATTGCGTTTTATTTAGTGCTTTGTTATAATTACAGTTAGGATTGTGGATAAAAGATAAAATCCGCAAAATAAATAGGAGAAACGGAGAGGAGAAACTATGAACTTAGGTATAATCGCACATAACAGTAAAAAAGTACTGATAGAAGATTTCTGCATCGCTTATAAGAATATACTTGCCAAACATGAGGTCTATGCCACAGGTACAACCGGACGGAGAATAGAAGAAGCGACAAGCCTTCATGTGCATAAATTCCTTGCCGGCAGTATTGGTGGAGACAAGCAGTTTATGGAGATGGTAGAGCGTCAGGATCTTGATATGGTCATTCTGTTCTACAATCCGATCATGATTGATCCTAAAGAACCGGATATCACAAGCATCGTGAGAAGATGCGACCAGTACAATATTCCTGTAGCGACAAATATTGCCACAGCAGAACTTCTTATTTTAGGGCTTGCAAGAGGAGACCTGGATTGGAGACTGAATCTGAAATGAGAGTGATCGCAGGTAAAGCCAGAAGGCTTAATTTGAAAACAATTCCGGGGATAGACACAAGACCTACTACTGACAGAATCAAAGAAACATTATTTAATATACTTCAGCCGGAGCTTTTGGAATGCCGTTTCCTGGATCTTTTTTCCGGAAGTGGCGGGATCGGAATCGAAGCTCTGAGCAGAGGAGCTTCTTATGCAGTGTTTGTGGAGAAGAATCCAAAAGCTGCTGCATGCATCAGAGAAAATCTTGCATTTACAAAACTGGCAGAAGATGGTAAACTGCTGAACATGGACGTGTTGCAGGCATTGCGTTCCCTTGAGGGAAAAGGTGTTTTTGACATTATTTTTATGGATCCCCCATATAATAATGAACTGGAAAGACAGGTGCTGGAATATCTGAAAGACAGCACAGTTGCAGATAAGAATACACTTATTATTGTGGAAGCGGATCTTCAGACGGATTTCAGTTATGTGGAATCTCTCGGTTACAGGCAGCTGCGTTCGAAAGAGTATAAAACAAATAAGCATGTATTTTTAGAACGTGCATAATTAACTATAATAATTTCAGAATGAATACATTGCTTCCTGAAATTATCATAAGATTGCTGCCTGCAGGCAGCATTCGTGTTGTTATGCATATGTGTATGTGCCAGAGGAAAGAGAGAGTAAAAATAAATGAAAATAGCAGTATATCCCGGCAGCTTTGATCCGGCTACCTATGGACATCTTGATGTGATCCGGAGAGCAGCAGTTTCTTTTGACAAAGTGATAGTGGGCGTTTTACATAATTCTTCAAAAAGTCCGTTGTTTTCTGTGCAGGAACGTGTTAATATATTAGAAAAGGCGACTCAGGACGTTCCTAATGTCGAGGTAAAACCATTTGAGGGATTGTCTGTGAATTTTGCCAGAGAGAATCACGCTCAGGTGATCATACGTGGACTTCGTGCAGTTACAGATTTTGAGTATGAGCTCCAGATGGCTCAGACCAATCGTGTACTTGCACCGGATGTAGATACTGTATTTCTGACTACAAGTCTGGAATATGCATACCTGAGTTCTACAATATTGAAGGAAGTTGCACATTTTGGAGGCGACCTGAGTAAGTTTGCACCGGCCGAGATAACGGATGCAGTTATTGAGAAGATTCGTCTTACAGCAGACAACAAATAAGTTATTGTTCACATAGAGCGTACAGTAACAGAAATAGAAAATAAGGAGTGTATATACTATGAGCAGCAGAATTGAACAGATTATCGGTGAGATTGAGGAATATGTGGACAGCTGTAAATTCCAGCCACTGTCAACTACTAAGATTGTGGTAAATAAAGAAGAAATTGAGGAACTTCTGAGAGAACTCCGCCTGAAAACTCCGGATGAGATTAAACGTTATCAGAAGATCATTAACAATAAGGACGCTATCCTTGAGGATGCTCAGACTAAGGCAGATGCACTGATCGCAGATGCGCAGGCAAGAGCACAGGAACTGGTAACACAGCATGAGATTATGCAGAAAGCATATGCACAGGCAAATGATACGATCAATGCAGCTAACAAACAGGCACAGGAGATTCTGGATTCTGCAACACAGGATGCAAACAGCATTCGTCTCAGCGCGATCACCTATACAGATGATATGATGGCCAATATTGGCAGTGTGCTTAATACAACATTAGAGGATGCAGGTGTGAAATACAAAACATTTATTGATTCCCTGCAGAGTTGTCTTGATGTTGTAAACCACAATCGTCAGGAACTTGCACCTCAGACAGCACAGGCTGCAGCAATTACAGGCTCTTATCATGATAATGACGGAGCGAAAGATGATGATGACGATCTGTTAGATGATCTGGGAGAGAACTAAAAATAAATCAGTTATTAAATATAGAAGATGAGAAAACAAGGGGCAGGAAAATTTCCTGCCCTGATTTTGTATAATGAAATGATGACAGTTCCCGGAAAGAATTTATTTTCACAGATAGGAAATCAGACAGTAAAGAATACCTGCTGTAAGGAATGTACAGATACACTTGGAAATAAAATAAGGCAGAATGCTGAGGTCATGGTGGAGAACACCTTTTGTCTGAGCAAGGATGCACAGACCGCCGGATGCGGTGGCTGCAGCGGACAAAAGTATACGAGTCATGTATGGCAGTCCGGAAACTGAAATAAGAGAAAGTCCGGAAGTGATCTCTGTAAATCCGAGCAGCAGGTATTGATAGAGAAGTGGAAAAGGCGCATAATATCTGATACATCCTGCCAGAATGGAGAACAATAGAATATATCCTCCGAGACGTGTAATGGTTTCAAAACCGTTCATTATAGAAAAATCAAGTATATTTTTTCGAGAAGAAATCTCGGGTGAAAATCCTGGGGAATCTGAGATGGTGGCATTTTGGTACACAAAAAAACGAAAGAACAGCATACATATCAGATTTGCTGAAAAAATACTCGCAAAGACCATGCCGGCAGGTACTGTATCCTTAAGACAGGACTTACAGAGATAGGTAATGATAAAGGCAGGGCTTGGATTGTTACAGAAGGTAGTGAGATAAAGAGCTTCTTTTTTGCTGATTTTATGTAATCCATACAGATCAGAGGCAAGTTTGGCTCCCAGAGGATAACCACACAGCATTCCGAGAACGAAAACATAACCACCCCAGATGCTGACACCCGGAAAAATATGAAAGAATGATTCAAATGGCAGGAGAAGTTTCCGGATATGACCGGTATGTGTAAGCATTCCTGTGAGAATAATAAATGGGAGAAGCGTTGGGATTAATGTATTCAGCCACAGAGTCATTCCGGCTCTGGCACAGGACAGACTTTCAGCAGGATGCAGCAGAAGAAAGACAAGAAGAAAACAAATACCACCGGTGAGTATGGTGTTTTTGGACATACAACAACCTCTTTGCAATTGTTTGCCATTCTTTATAAAATTTATATGGCGCAGAATGAAAATAAATGCTATAGTATTTGGGTAAAATATATCTGGAAAATTTGTCGTATATCGGGAAAACAATGGTATATTATAAGACAAATGTGTGATTTTTGGAGGTAATATAATTATGGCAGTTTTAGAGAATTGTGAACCCAAAAGAGTGTTCCATTATTTTGAGGAGATATGCAAAATTCCTCATGGCTCAGGAAATACAAAGCAGATCAGCGACTATCTGGTTCAGTTTGCAAAGGAGCATGATCTGAAATATGTTCAGGATGAGATGAATAATGTGGTTATTTATAAACCGGGCACAGCGGGATACGAGAATGCTCCTGTAGTGATCATTCAGGGACATATGGATATGGTATGTGAGAAACGTCCGGATGTAGAGCATGATTTTACAAAAGACGGATTAAATCTTTCTGTAGAAGGTGACTATGTATCTGCAAACGGAACAACCCTTGGTGGTGATGACGGAATTGCTGTTGCTTATGGTCTTGCACTTCTGGAAAGTGATACAATTGCTCATCCGCCGCTTGAAGTGTTTATTACTGTAGATGAGGAAATCGGTCTTCTGGGTGCAGTTGGATTTGACTGCAGTGTATTAAAAGGAAGAAGATTTATCAATCTGGATTCTGAAGCAGAAGGAAGCCTCTGGATCAGCTGTGCAGGCGGACTTTCCGGAGTCAGCCATATTCCAGTGACAAGACTGGATGCAGAGGGAGAGAAGCTGACAGTTAAGATCAGCGGACTGATGGGCGGTCATTCCGGAGCTGAGATTGATAAGAATCGTGCAAACGCAAATTCTCTTCTCGGAAAATTTCTCCATGGTCTGGATGAGAAAACAGATTTTGAACTGATCAGTGTGCAGGGCGGACAGAAAGATAATGCCATTACAAGGGAGGCTACAGCAGAAATCCTTGTTCTTGAAGAAAATGCAGATGCTGTCAGAGAATATGCGGCTTCTGTGCAGGGAGCATGGAGAGAAGAGTATGCAGGAACTGATGAGGGTATCACAGTAACTGTTGAAGATGAGGGAAAACAGGAAGTAAGGGTTCTTCATCCCACAAGTAAAGAAAAAGTAATTTTCTTCCTTGTAAATGTACCTTATGGTGTTCAGAAAATGAGCGGAACGATCAAAGGACTGGTAGAGACTTCTACGAATATCGGTATTCTGAAGACTTCTGAGAATGAGGTAATGGGAAGTTCCAGTATCAGAAGTTCTGTGGAGACAGCCAGAGATTCCCTTTCTGACAAGATTGCCTATCTGACGGAGTTCCTTGGCGGAGAGTATGAGAGACAGGGCGTTTATCCTGCGTGGGAGTATCGCAAGGATTCACCGCTTCGTGATAAGATGGTGGAAGTATATGAGGAAATGTATGGACAGAAACCGAATGTGGTGGCAATCCATGCAGGACTTGAGTGTGGACTTTTCTATAAGAAGATGGAAGGACTTGACTGTGTGTCTCTGGGACCTGATATGAAGGATATTCATACGTCTGAAGAGGTGCTTAGTATTTCTTCTACAGAGAGAGTCTGGAAGTATCTGGTGAAAGTTCTGGAGGCTCTTAAAGAGTGATGTTGGAAGCATCCCTGTTGCGCTTTGGCGGCAGGGGTGCTTTTTTGAATGTTCTATATGTCCGGTGCTTTGCATATACTGTATCAGAATGCGGAACTAGGCATTTCTAAAAAAAACAGAAACTATTCATATTAGCGAGATATTTTTCAAAATCTATGCTATAATAACAAAATGTATGAAATGCAAGGAGCGAGTGAAAATGGAAATACAGTTATGGAGAAGCATTTTGTGCCCGTATGAACTGGCTGTGAGAGAGCTGGAAGTGAAATTCAATCACATTATTGATGAATGTAAAGAGAATGATGTTTACTGCCCGATTGAGCAGGTGGAGGGCAGGGTTAAGAGCGTGAGCAGTATTCTTGAGAAAATGCAGCGCAAGCATATTCCTATGGAGAGAATGGAAGAAGAACTGGAGGATATTGCCGGTGTTCGTATTATCTGCCAGTTTGAGGAGGATATAGAGACGGTTGCTTCCCTGATCCAGAAGAGAAGCGATATGGTTATAAAGAGTGAGAAGAATTATCTGAAGCATATTAAACAGAGTGGTTACAGAAGTTATCATCTGATTATTTATTATACAGTGGATACGATCAAAGGGCCAAAGAAGCTGCAGGCGGAGATACAGATCCGTACAATGGCTATGAACTTCTGGGCGACGATTGAGCATTCCCTGCAATATAAATATAAAGGGGATATGCCGGAGCATGTGGCAGAACGTCTGAGCAAGGCAGCAGATGCCATTAATGCTCTTGACCATGAGATGTCTTCTGTGCGGAATGAGATTATGGATGCACAGAATTCGTCACAGATGCAGTCTAATCTGGTGAAGGATATTCTGATCAACATTGAAAATCTGTACAAGATTGCAAATAAGCGGGAGATTATGAAGATTCAGGATGAGTTCCTGAGAGTATTTAAAACAAAAGATCTTCAGCAGCTGAAGCGGTTCCACAGACAGCTTGATATTATATCCGAAGGATACCGGGCACAGGCAGTGTATCATCATGTCTGATTATTATCCGGAAATGATAATTTGAAAGGTTTGCTGCAGATGTAGAACTGTGTGGCGGATGATCGTATCCGCATGACTATAATACATACGAGGAAAATATAAATGCAGGATTTTTTACCGGTAACAAAGAAAGAAATGAAACAGAGAGGGTGGGAGCAGGTAGATTTTGCCTATATTACAGGTGATGCCTACGTGGACCATCCTTCCTTTGGTACTGCGATCATCAGCAGACTGTTGGAGAGTCGTGGGTATAAAGTGGGGATCATTCCTCAGCCTGACTGGAGAAAGAAGGAGAGTATTCAGGTATTTGGAGAGCCTCGACTGGGATTTCTGGTGTCTGCGGGAAATATGGACTCTATGGTAAATCACTATACAGTCTCTAAAAAGCACAGGCAGAAAGATTCCTATTCACCGGGAGGCCAGATGGGACTTCGTCCTGACCGCGCGGTGATCGTGTACAGCAATCTGATCCGTCAGACTTATAAAAAGACACCCATTATCCTGGGTGGGATTGAAGCCAGCCTGAGACGACTGGCACATTATGATTATTGGGAGAATAAAGTAAAACACAGTGTACTCCTTGATTCCGGGGCAGATATGATTTCCTATGGAATGGGTGAGCATTCGATCATAGAGATTGCAGATGCGCTGGCGAGTGGACTGCCGGTAGAGGAACTTACCTATATTGCAGGAACTGTATTTAAGTGCAGGGATCTGTCGAGAGTTTATGATCCGATTATTCTTCCTTCTTATGAGGAAGTAAAAGTAAACAAGAAGGTTTATGCAGACAGCTTTGCCATTCAGTATCAGAATACAGATCCATTCAGCGCCAGACCAATGGCAGAATCTTATGGGACAAAGGGATATATTATACAGAATCCTCCTGCTCTGCCCCTGACACAGGAGGAAATGGATGATGTATATGCCCTGCCTTATACGGAGAAAGTTCATCCCATGTATGAGAAGCTGGGCGGAATTCCGGCACTGGAAGAAATCAAGTTCAGCCTGACAAGCAACAGAGGGTGCTTTGGCGGCTGTAATTTCTGCGCCCTGACTTTTCATCAGGGAAGAATTCTTCAGACCAGAAGTCATGAGTCTCTGATCGAAGAAGCTACCAGAATGACAAATGATCCTGAGTTCAAGGGTTATATTCACGATGTGGGTGGTCCCACAGCAGATTTCAGACAACCATCTTGTCAGAAACAGCTCACGAAAGGGGTCTGCAAGAATAAGCAGTGCCTGTTTCCCACGCCATGCAAAAACCTGACTGTAGATCATTCGGATTACGTTTCTCTGCTTCGGAAGCTGCGGAAGATCCCGGGAGTGAAGAAGGTATTCATCCGCTCCGGTGTACGCTTTGATTATGTGGTGGCAGACAGGGACAAGACTTTTTTGCGTGAACTGGTGGAACATCACGTAAGTGGGCAGTTGCGTGTGGCACCGGAACATGTGTCTGATCAGGTTCTGAAGTATATGGGAAAACCAAGTCACAGCGTCTATCAGCAGTTTCTTAAGGAATATGATGCGGCAAACAGGCAAACAGGAAAGCAGCAGTATGCTGTCCCGTATTTCATGTCCTCCCATCCGGGATGTACCATGAAAGAGGCAGTAAAACTTGCGGAATATGTCCGGGATCTTGGCTTTACCCCGGAACAGGTACAGGATTTCTATCCAACCCCGTCTACTCTTTCTACCTGTATGTACTATACGGGAATCCATCCTCTTACAGGTGAGAAGGTATATGTGCCGAAGAACCCCCATGAAAAAGCAATACAGAGAGCTTTGATGCAGTACAAGAATCCTGCAAACAGAGAACTGGTGCTGGAAGGCCTCAAAATGACCGGAAGAATGGACCTGGTAGGTTACGGCCCTAAATGTTTGATCCGGCCGCTTCGAGAGAATCATGGAGGCCAACAGCATACTCAGGGCAGTAGTCGGAATGCGAAAAACAGCAGAAATAGCAAAAATAACAAAAACAGTTCAGCATCTGCAAAGAAGAATACTATCAGAAATATACATAAGAAAAATTCCAGAGGAGGACGTAAGTGACAGAAAAGAAAAACAGAAATAAAAAACAAAGTAAAGCGAAAACATCTTCAAAAGTATCCAAAGGGAACTTCGGATATTTCAGAAGTGAAAAGAGACGCCGCCTGATCATCACTGCAATTCTTTTTGCAGTACCCTTATTCATCTTTTTTACATCCTGGTTCTATTTTAAGACAAGAATGACTGTCTGGACAGTTGTAACTGTAGTTGGCTGTCTTCCGGCATGTAAATCCATGGTGAATCTGATCATGATTCTGAAATGCAGACCAATGGATGCCGGATTATATCAGAAAATCCATGAGCATCAGGGCAGTCTGGATATGGCATATGAACTTTACATGACTTTTTATGAAAAAAGTGCCTATATTGATGCAGCAGCAGTATGTGGAAATACAGTAGTGGCTTACAGCAGTGATCCGAAAATCGATGCATCTTTCATGGAAACCAATTCCCAGAAGATCATCCGTAAAAACGGTTATAAAGTGACGGTGAAAATTTTTACAGATCTCCGTCCGTTCCTGGAACGTCTTGATTCCATGAACGATCACAGAGAAAGTCTGGAAGAAGGAATCAAATTTACCCCGGACGAAAAATATCCGGATCTTTCCAGAAACGAACTGATTCGACAGACCATTCTGGCATTGTGTCTGTAGTCGCCGGAATTCAATTACAAAATATATCTATAGCAATGTGTTATTTCGGAGTTTGGTATAATTATACAGGAACAATTAAATATGAAAGAATTTATTATAGAAGAAAATGAAGCGGGCCAGCGCTTTGATAAATATCTGGCCAAGCTTCTCAGAGAAGCACCTAAAAGTTTTTTTTACAAAATGCTTCGCAAAAAGAACATCACTCTAAATGGAAAGAAAGCCACAGGAAACGAAAAACTTCTCAAAGGCGACACCATCAAACTGTTTCTGAGTGATGAAACTTTCGATAAATTTGCAGGAAGCAGTCAGGCAGCAAGAGCATACTGCGAACTGGATATTGTTTACGAGGATCCTGATATCATTATCATCAATAAACCGGCAGGGATGCTTTCACAGCCGGCAGATGACGGGGAACCGTCCCTTGTAGAATATCTGACCGGCTACCTTTTAAAGAAAGGTGATCTTACAGAAGAACAGCTCAAAACCTTCAGACCTTCTGTATGTAACCGACTTGACCGTAATACCAGCGGAATGGTCTGTGCAGGTAAAAGCCTTGCCGGTCTGCAGTTTCTGTCCAGGATATTCCACGACAGAACACTTCACAAATACTATATCTGCCTCACAAAAGGCAAAATAGAAAAACCGGATCATATCAGGGGTTATCTGCACAAAGATAAAAAAACAAACAAAGTAATCGTAAGCAGACAGGAATTCAAAGATTCCCTGCCGATTGAAACGAAATATCGTCCTCTTGGCAGCAACGGAAAAATAACTCTTCTGGAAGTTGAGCTGATCACAGGCCGTACTCACCAGATTCGTGCTCACCTTGCAGGAACAGGACATCCATTGCTTGGAGACACCAAATACGGAGATTCTGAATTTAATAAGCAATACATCCGCCATGGAGTCAGGCATCAGCTTCTCCATGCATACAGGTTAGTAATTCCGGAGACAGACCAGACCTTTGTGGCGCCGGCACCGGAACTTTTCTGTAAAATCATCAAAGAGGAAAATCTTGAGGAGGCTTATCATGAGAATCTGGAAAGAAATATGGGATTACGCAAAAATGATCATCATAGTAGTAGTGATCGTAACGCTTGTGAATAGCGTAGTACTGATCAATGCCAAAATTCCTTCCGAATCAATGGAAAAAACCATTATGACAGGAGACCGTATTTTCGGATTCCGCCTTGCATATGGACTCAATCTGGATTTCTTCGGACATGAAATATCAAAAAAAATAAAAGATCCGGAACGCTTTGACATTGTTATTTTCAAATACCCGGATGACGAAAGCAAGCTTTTCATCAAACGAGTCATCGGACTTCCGGGAGAAAAAGTACAGATTAAGGACGGCAAAGTCTATATCAATGATTCAGAGATTCCTCTGGATGACAGTTTCGTTCCGGAAAAACCAAGGGGCAGCTTTGGCCCGTATGAAGTTCCCGAAAACAGCTATTTCGTCCTGGGTGATAACCGCAATCATTCCAAAGACTCCCGTTGCTGGAAAAGCACCAGTTTTGTGACATTTGATGAGATTGTCGGAAAGGCAGTTATCAGGTATTATCCGTCGGTAAAATTATTGAAGTAGAAAATAAAATTTACGGAGAAATAAAGTGGCAACATGGAACAGCAGAGGTTTGCGGGGATCCACTCTGGAGGATCTTGTAAATCGTACAAATGAACAATACAGAGAAAAGGGACTGGCACTTATCCAGAAAATTCCCACTCCGATCACACCTGTCCGTATGGATAAGGAAAACCGTCATATTACGCTGGCATATTTCGAGCAACGAAGCACTGTAGACTATATCGGAGCAGTACAGGGCATCCCTGTCTGCTTTGATGCCAAAGAATGTGCGGCGGATACTTTTCCGCTTGCGAATATCCATCCTCATCAGGTGGAATTTATGCAGGCATTTGAAAAGCAGGGAGGGGTGGCTTTTTTTCTTATATTCTACAGCCATGAAAACCAGTTCTATTACCTTACACTGCGCAGTCTCCTTACTTTCTGGAACCGGATGCAGGAAGGCGGCCGCAAGAGCTTTCGGCGCGAAGAGCTGGAGCCTCAGTACTATTTGAATAAAAAAAGCGGGTTTCTTGTGCCCTTTCTTGATGGAGTTCAGACTGACCTTAATGAACGGGAATAGGAAAGGGGACGCGCAGAAATTTATTTTATTTCCGGTGCGGTTTCGGCATCTAAGAGTTTCTAAGGCAAAAAAAATCTGCTAAAAGCATGAGCCGTCTTCTCAAACTCGCTCCGTCGCAGACTTCGCTCAGACAGTGAAACAGCCGGCTCATAACGCAAATTTTTTTTGCCTAAGAAACTCTA
>CAUEAK010000052.1:0-11828 GCA_958454115.1 Blautia wexlerae | reverse complement strand
TTGCTTAATGTAACTGGAATACTACGGTTTCGTAAGGTTTGAGTACAAGTGTTCCAATTCTGTATTCAACTTCATTTTCTCCGTAATTGGAAATGATTACGGGAGTGTTGCACGGTAATTCAATATCTTCAGCGCCATAATGGAATTTCTGCATGGATGCAGAGAAATTATGCACTGCCAGCCATGTTTCATCCTGATAACTTCTGGTATAGGCAATTACCGGACCATCTTCCGGGCAGCAGAGTTTGAAATCTCCATGAGCCATTATCGGGTGTTTTTTGCGTAGTGCGATAAGATTCTGGTAGAATCTGAAAACGGAAGAGTCATCATTCATCTGACTTTCTGCGTTAATGAGTTTGTAGTTTGGATTGACACCCAGCCACGGAGTATGCTCAGAAAATCCGCCGTTTGGACTGTCGTTCCACTGCATAGGCGTTCTTGCATTATCACGGCTGATACTTCTGGATTCTGCCAGTGCTTCTTCAGGAGAAGCTCCCTGTTCGATCATGGTTTTATAATAATTGCGGGTATCAATGTCATTGTAATCATCGATAGATGGGAAGGCAACATTGGTCATTCCCAATTCTTCGCCCTGGAAAACAAAGGGGGTACCGGGAAGTGTGTGCAGATAACATGCCAGCATTTTTGCAGATTCTGACCAGAATTCTCTGTCATTTCCGTAAAGGGAAACCTGACGCGGTTTGTCGTGATTACTTAAAAATCTTGCCCACCATCCGTCTTTTTTCAGGATTTCATAATCTTTCTTAAGATCACGTTTTATTTTCTCTGGTGACCATGTCTGGATTTCAACAATCGGAGGGACAAATGGAATAGCCATGTTAAATTCTTTGCTTGCTGCGCTGGAATAGTTGATGGCATCCTGTTCATTGTTGATATTAACTTCTCCTACACTCATCAGATTGTCGGGAGTCATTGTTTCTGCAACCATTTCACGGATGTAGCGGTGGGTTCCCTCCAGATTTACACACGCTACAGTACCAATGGGTTCATTCATATCTGCACGTCCGTCCAGTCCTTTGTCAAGATAACTGATGGCATCAATGCGATATCCGTCAACACCTTTCTCATTCCAGAAACGGATAATATCAAAAATTTTCTCTTTAGTTTCCGGATTATCCCAGTTCAGATCCGGCTGTTCTTTGGCAAAGAAATGGAGATAGTATTGTCCACGTTCCGGAACATATTCCCAGGCACTTCCGCCAAATACGGACATCCAGCAGTTGGGTGCGCCTCCGTCCGGTGCAGGATCACGCCAGATATAGTAATCACTGTAAGGATTATTGCGGGATTTCTTTGATTCCCGGAACCATTTATGTTTATCTGAAGAATGGTTCAGAACCAGATCCATGATAATGGCGATACCTCGTTCATGCGCACCGTCGCGGAAAGCATCCCAGTCTTCCATAGTTCCGAATTCTTCCATGATCGCGAAGTAATCAGAAATATCGTAACCGTTATCCACATTCGGAGAAGCATAGACAGGAGACATCCATACTGCATTGATGCCAAGCTCCTTCAGATAATCCAGCTTCTCAATCATTCCCTTCAGATCACCGATTCCATCATTGTTGCCATCTTTAAAACTTCTTGGGTAAATCTGGTAGATCACCAGATCTTTATACCAGTCTTTTTTGTGTTTCATATGTACATCCTTTCGTCTTTTTGCATAAATAAACTCTGAAATTATTATATTGTATTGTGCAAAAAAACGCAATGAAGAAAATGAGATTATTTTTGATAATAGTAATACACACTCTGGACATATCAGATTGTACAGAAAAAAGAATTGTGATAGAATAGGCGCGTAAAATATGTTACTGTACATAAGACAATGACAGACGGAGAACAGAATGAACGCAAATTTTGAATATTATAAAGTTTTTTATTACGTATCAAAATATGAGAATCTGACAAAGGCAGCATCAGTATTAAAGACCAGCCAGCCGGCTGTGACCAGGACGATACATAATCTGGAAAATATATTAGGGTGCAGACTGTTTACCAGAAGCAAAAGTGGCATGAAACTGACTCCTGAGGGAAAGATTTTCTATCAGTATGTAGCAGCAGGCTGTGCTCAGTTTTTCAAAGCCGAGGATAATCTTAATAATCTGATCAGCCTTGAGAACGGGACCATTTATATCAGTGCAACAGAGACAGCATTGCACTGTTATTTGTTCGAGGCAGTCAGAGACTTTAATATTCAATACCCGAATGTGCATTTTAAAATTCTTAATAACAGCACTACAGATTCTGTAAATGCCTTAAAAGAGGGTAAAGTAGATCTTGCAGTTGTATCTGCTTCTTTACAGTTAGCAGAGCCACTGAAAATGAAAGTAGTGCGAAAGTATAGGGAAATTCTGATCGGAGGCAGTCGTTTTGCGGAGCTGAAGGGGAGGAAGACTTCGTTGGAGGAACTTTCAGCCTATCCATGGATCAGCCTGACTTCCGAGGCAATCAGCAGGAGATTTTTGAATGAGTATTTTTCAAAAAATGGACTGCAGTTTTCGCCGGATGTAGAGCTGGCGACTACAGATATGATTCTCCCGGCAGTACGGTATAATATGGGAATCGGATTCCTGCCAGAAGAATTTGCCGGAGATGATCTGGAATCCGGAAAGGTTTTTGAGATAGATGTAAATGAAACACTTCCGGAGAGAAGCATTATTCTGATCCATGATACAGAATATCCTCAAAGTATTGCATCTAAAGCATTCCAGAAGTTTTTGGCAGAACGGAAAGAACAGAACCGCTGAAATAGAAAAGTCATCAGGAAATCCACATGATGTGAATCCTGATGACTTATTATATTTATAAGGAATTTATCATCTGTTAGACGGATTTATTTATGCCACTCCCAGTTTCGAATCTCTTCCAGATCCTGGCCATATTCAGCAATATACTGTTTGTGCTCAACAAGCTTGTCATTCATCTTCTGGATTAAGAAGGAACCTTTGTTTCCAAGCTGTGGAAGATGCATGATGGCATCCTTTACAAGATTGAAACGGTCAATCTGGTTCTGTACACGCATATCGAATGGTGTAGTAATAGTACCTTCTTCCTGATATCCGTGAACAGAGATATTGTGGTTGTGACGCTCATAAGTAAGCTCATGGATCAGTGTTGGATATCCATGGAATGCAAAGATGACAGGTTTATCTTTTGTGAAGATTGCATCATATTCTGCGTCACTTAAGCCGTGTGGATGTTTGTGGTCAGATTCCAGTTTGAACAGGTCGACAACGTTAACAACACGGATCTTAAGTTCCGGCATTTCATCACGAAGGATAGTAACTGCAGCCATGATCTCAAGTGTAGGTGTATCACCGCAGCAGGCCATAACAACGTCTGGTTCTTCACCACAGTCATTGCTTGCCCACTCCCAGATACCGATACCCTGTGTGCAGTGCTTAACAGCCTGCTCCATGGTCAGCCACTGGCAGCTTGGATGTTTGGAAGCTACAATTGCATTGACATAGTTCTTACTCTTGATGCAGTGATCGAAGCAGGAGAGTAAGCAGTTAGCGTCCGGTGGTAAGTACATACGAACTACGTCTGCTTTCTTATTGGCAATGTGATCCAGGAATCCAGGATCCTGATGAGTAAATCCGTTGTGGTCCTGCTGCCATACGTTGGATGTCAGGATGAAGTTCAGGGATGCGATAGGCTGTCTCCAGGAAAGCTGATTGCAAACTTTCAGCCATTTTGCATGCTGAGCTGCCATGGAGTCAACGATACGGATGAAAGCTTCATAGCTTGCGAAGAAGCCATGACGACCTGTTAACAGGTAACCTTCCAGCCATCCTTCACACATATGCTCACTGAGCATACTGTCCATAATACGTCCGTCTCTTGCGAGGCAGTCATCAGTATCAAGCATTTCTGCGTTCCAGTCACGTTTCTGATATTCAAATACTTTGTACAGACGGTTGGACATGCTTTCATCTGGTCCAAAGATACGGAAGTTCTTGTTTTCTTCATTCAGTTTGAAGATGTCGCGGATGTATCCGCCAAGTTCGATCATATCCTGAGCTTTTGTTTTGCCAGGCTGTACTTCAATACCGTAATCGCGGAAGTCCGGAAGACGAAGATCTTTCAGAAGAAGTCCGCCATTTGCATGTGGGTTGGCACCGAGACGTGCATTTCCCTTAGGAGCCAGTTCAGCCAGTTCCGGGATCAGGCGTCCGTTTTTATCAAACAGTTCCTGAGGACGATAGCTTTCCAGCCACTCCTTCAGAAGTTCAAGATGTTCCGGTTTTTCCATAGTGATCGGAACCTGATGAGCACGGAAAGAACCTTCAATCTGAAGTCCGTCAACAACCTTAGGACCTGTCCATCCCTTAGGGGTACGAAGGATGATCATTGGCCATACCGGACGTTCCGGATTATTGTTCTCACGGGCGTTCTTCTGGATTGCTTTGATTTCTTCGATCACTGTGTCCATTGTTTCAGCCATCTTCTTGTGCATTGTCATTGGGTCGTCACCTTCAACGAAATATGGTTTCCAGCCACAGCCCTTGAAGAAGCATTCAAGTTCTTCATGAGAAAGACGGGAGAAGATAGTCGGGTTGCTGATCTTATATCCATTTAAGTGAAGAATAGGAAGTACAGCACCGTCTGTGATCGGGTTCAGGAATTTGTTGGACTGCCAGGATGTCGCCAGAGGACCAGTCTCAGCTTCACCATCACCTACAACAGTAGTTGCAATCAGATCCGGGTTGTCAAATACAGCTCCGAAAGCATGAGCGATGGAGTAACCAAGCTCGCCACCTTCATTAATGGAACCAGGTGTTTCCGGTGCGCAGTGGCTTGGGACTCCGCATGGGAAGGAGAACTGTTTGAACATTTTCTTCATACCTTCCTCATCCTGGCTGATGTTAGGATAAACTTCGCTGTAAGAACCTTCCAGATAGGTGTTGGCAATCATGAAGTTTCCGCCATGTCCAGGACCGGAAAGCAGGATCATATCAAGGTCATAACGTTTGATGACACGGTTGCAGTGTGCATAAACGAAGTTCTGTCCCGGTACAGTTCCCCAGTGACCAACAATTTTTTTCTTGATCTGATCCATAGTTAATGGCTCTCTCAGAAGCGGATTGTCGAGAAGATAGAGCTGTCCGGCAGACAGATAGTTAGCTGCACGCCAGTAAGCATCGATTTTGTCAAGCATTTCCTGGTTTAAAGGCTGCTTTTCCAGACATAATTTGTTGTCTTCCATTTTCTTACCTCTTTCTTTGTCTTTGATGTGTATAGCTTAAGATGTCGAAGATATCTGTATAAGAAATTTTCTGATGGTAGTTAATGATAAACGTTTCTCAACAGATAAGTTGGAGTGTTACTTTGTTATTTTTTAACCGAACACATCCTATCATATCAGAAATGAAACGTAAAATAGAAATATTGCATTGTAATTATAAGTTTTTGATATGGATAAAAAATAAGCTCCTTCTGATGAAATGCGGAGCAGTTATTCGATATAGAGCTGCGTAGCGAAGCAGATTGTGAATATCCGCTTGACGACAATGCTCTGAGTGGAAATGATTGGTGTTTAATATGGAAGATGACGAAAAGAACTAAGCAATGATTAGTAATTTTCACGAAAAAATGGATAACATGAAAGTTGTATTGCAATTTGCACAAAAAATAGATATAATAAAAAAAACAATTGCGCATAAGGTATAGAAAAACTGCTTATATGTACTAGATAAAGTATAGGCGGTAAAAGTGAAAAATGGCGAAGGAGACAAGAATCATGGGAAAAAGAGCAGCAGGAATATTAATGCCGATCAGCAGTCTTCCATCAGACTATGGCATCGGATGTTTTTCCAAAAGTGCATATGAATTTGTAGACTGGTTAAAGGAAGCCGGACAGACTTACTGGCAGATTCTGCCATTGGGACCGACCAGCTATGGAGATTCTCCATATCAGTCTTTCTCTACATTTGCAGGTAATCCATATTTTATTGATCTGGATACACTTGTGGAAGAAGGAGTTCTTGATAAGAAAGACTGCGAGAAAGTTAACTGGGGAAAGAAGCCTGACGAGGTAGATTATGAAAAAATCTACAAGGGCCGATATCCGCTTCTGAGAAAAGCATACGAGAACAGTGATATCAGCAAGAATCCTGACTATCAGAAATTCGTAGCAGAGAACAGCTGGTGGCTGTCAGATTATGCTCTGTTTATGGCAGTAAAAGACCGTTTCGAAGGTGTAGAATGGACCAAATGGGCTGAGGATATCAGACTCCGCTGGAACAATGCCATGGATTATTATCGTGAAGAACTCTATTTTGATATTGAATTCCAGCAGTATATGCAGTTTAAGTTCTATGAGCAGTGGATGAAACTGAAATCCTATGCAAATTCAAAAGGAATCCAGATCATTGGAGATATTCCGATTTATGTTGCAATGGACAGTGCTGATGCATGGGCGCATCCGGAGCTGTTCCAGCTGGATCAGGATAATGTACCACTGGCAGTAGCAGGATGCCCTCCGGATGGATTTTCTGCAACCGGTCAGTTATGGGGAAATCCGTTATATCGCTGGGATTATCACAGAAATACAGGATATCAGTGGTGGATTTCCAGAATGAGTTATTGCTTCAGACTGTATGATGTTGTGCGAATCGATCATTTCCGTGGATTTGATGAATATTTCTCTATTCCATACGGAGATAAAGATGCAAGAGGCGGACACTGGGAAAAGGGTCCCGGAATTGATCTGTTCCGTAAGATCGAACAGGCGCTTGGATGGAAGCAGGTTATTGCAGAGGACTTGGGATATATGACAGATTCCGTACGTCATCTGGTATATGAGAGCGGCTTCCCGGGAATGAAGGTTCTGGAATTTGCGTTTGACTCCAGAGATTCCGGATGTGCCAGTGATTATCTGCCACATAACTATCCGGAGAACTGCGTGGCATATACAGGAACCCATGATAATGAAACTATCGTGGGATGGTGGAAGAGCATCACAGCAGCTGAGAGAAAACTGGCGAGAGATTATCTGTGTGATCATGCAACACCGGAAGAAGAACTGTATAAATGTTTCATCAGTCTGATCATGCGCAGTGCTGCGCGTGTCTGCGTTATCCCAATGCAGGACTATATGGGACTGGACAACAGATTCCGAATGAATAAACCATCTACAGTTGGTACGAACTGGAAGTGGAGAATCAAGAAGAGAGATCTTACAAAGAAACTCCAGAAGGAAATCTATGATGTGACACTTCGTTACGGACGTAAGAACTGGGATTAAATACATAATGAAATAACTGGAATAATGACAGCGTTTCGGATATAAATAATATTCGGAACGCTGTTTTTTTAACCGAATCAAGCAGTTATTTGGTTAAAAAAGCAACGAAGGGGATGGTTTTGGCTGCTTTGTTTCATTCAGCCAGAGTGATTTGTCAGAGGGAGAAAAAAAGGACAGTTTCGCAAGGTCTTTATTTTTGTATGAAAAAGAAAACATTGAAATTGTTTTGACAGGCGTACAATTGAAAAAGAAATGCATTGATTTTCAGGCAATATCTGATAAAATATTAACCAGAAAAAGCAAAAGAACAGAGTTTCAGGAGGGAAAATAAATGAACTATAACAGATTAGAAACCAGTCTGATCGATGTGATCAAAGAGGAACAGGCGAAGCTTGGATATATGAAGGAGAAGATCAGCCTTTATTATCCGCTCAGTTCCCTGAATCATTTCTTTGGCAATGAGACGGATGCTGCAGGCATGATGGAGATTTTAAAAGATTTTCCTTCTTATATAGAAGAGAAATTTGGTGAAGTAGCAGTATCACACAGAGGAGATCGTTTCTGCTTCACTGTTTCGGAAAAAGCTTCCGAATATGTACATAATAATATGAAAGAGAATGAATTTATCAAGGCATTGATCGAACTGGTTGGCAGACATGGATGTACGATAGAGGAAATTAAAGAACTGTTCCATTCTTATTCAGATAAAATCATTACTGAACCAATGGATAACGAGGAGTTTGATGTGATGATCCGCTTTGATGATGGATCAGATCCTTATTATTATTGTTTTAAAGATGAAGGATGCCATATCATTTACCACAGATTTCTGCCGGAAGACTATGCAGATTTTGGATTCTGATAAGAATGAGTAAAAAATTTTCCAACTGTCGGATCAGCAAAAATATATGTGATATTTGCAACAAAAGTATGTTATTTTTTTGTCAAATATCAACAAAAATAAGTCGAAATTCTATATTGACAGATAGTCTCAATAATGGTAATTTTTATTTGATTTAATGTTTTCATTTATAGAAACAGGTAAAATTTTATTACATTATTTTACAGGAATAAAATAGATAAAATTGAGTTGACAGTTTGGAGGGAAAGATTAAATGAGAAAAACCAAAATTATCTGTACAATGGGACCGTCTACTGATAAGGGCGATGTTATGGAGCAGCTTGTGAGAGAGGGAATGGACGTAGCACGTTTCAACTTCTCACATGGACCTCACGATGAGCAGAGAGGCCGTATCCAGAAACTGAGAGAACTTCGCAAGAAATATGACAGACCTGTTGCAGCACTTCTTGATACAAAGGGACCGGAGATCAGACTTGGATGCTTCAAGGATGGCAAGGTTTCTCTGGAAGAAGGACAGATATTTACATTTACAAATAAAGATATTGAAGGAACTAATGAGTGCGTAAGCATTACTTATAAAGAGCTTTATAAGGATGTGCAGCCGGGCGGACATATTCTGGTTGATGATGGACTGGTAGACCTGGAGGTTCAGGACATCGCAGGAAAGGACATTGTCTGCAAGGTTATTAATGCAGGTGTGATTGGCGACAGGAAGGGTGTCAATGTTCCGGGTGCAAACCTGAAGATGCCATTCATCAGTAAAAAAGACCATGGTGATCTTCTCTTCGGTATCCAGGAAGGATTTGATTTCGTTGCAGCATCTTTTACACGTACTGCAAACGATATCCGCGAAGTAAGAAAAATTCTGAAAGAAAACGGCGGTGAAGAGATTCAGATCATTGCAAAGATTGAGAACCAGCAGGGCGTTGACAATATCGACGAGATTATTGAAGCAGCAGATGGCATCATGATCGCCAGAGGTGACATGGGTGTTGAGATCCCGCCGGAATATGTACCTGTTATCCAGCAGAAAATCATCCAGAAAGTTTACACAGCAGGAAAACCGGTTATTACAGCAACACAGATGCTTGACTCCATGATCTCTCATCCGAGACCAACCCGTGCAGAGGCTACAGACGTTGCCAATGCGATTTTCCAGGGAACAAGTGCAACTATGCTTTCAGGAGAAACCGCAGCCGGTAAATATCCGGTACAGGCACTTCAGATGATGAGCCGTATTGCAGAACATATGGAGCAGAATATTGATTACAATACAATCTTTAAGAAAACAGACAGAAATGAGAATCCGGATATTACAAATGCAATCGCACATGCAACCTGTCTGACCGCAATCGACCTGAAGGCCAGTGCAATCCTTGCAGTGACAAAATCTGGAAGTACAGCTCATATGATGTCCAAACACAGACCAGGATGTCTGATCGGTGCATGTACAAGCTCTGAGAGAGTTCTTCGCCAGCTGAATCTGTCCTGGGGTGTTTACCCGATGCTGATCAAGGAAGAATACAGTTCTGAGATTCTTTGCCTGAGAGCAATCGAAGCAGCACAGAAGCATAAACTTGTAAAAGTTGGCGACACTATTGTATTTGCCGGTGGTGTACCGCTTGGAATTCCGGGAAGAACAAACCTGATCCGCGTCTGCACGGTTGAGTAAGTCAGGAAAATATCAGTAGTTGAAGTGGGAAACTTGCCTGATTCGATAAAAAATAGTATTTTCAGAAAATATAAGATGTAAAAGACACAGGGGTCTGCCGTCAGAAAAGTATGACAGAAAATATTTTCTGACAGCAGTCCCTTGCTTGTGTTAGAGGAGAGAATTGTTATGAAAACAAATGAGGAAGAAGATTCGAGACATATTTTCAGAGGAGAGCTGGCATTGGTGATAGCAGTCATGATCAACAGTCTTGCTGTTATTCTGATGCTGTATTCTGGTTCAGGAATATCTGCCATATCCAGTGTTCCTTATGCATTTGAAAAAGTATTTCCGGTAATTACACTGGGAACATGGACTTATATTTTTCAGGCACTTCTGATCTTAAGTCTGATGATACTGAGAAAAAAATTTGTACCTGCTTATCTGTGCAGTTTTCTGGTTGGATTTGCATTCAGTGAGTTTTTGGATGTTAATGAGGCATGGATCAATATCCTGCCAAAGACAATTCCACTCAGAGTGTTATATTTTGTGATCAGTTATCTGCTGATCTGTATAGGGATCGCACTTTCTAACAGATGCGGTCTGCCGATTATTCCTACAGATCTGTTTCCTCGTGAACTGTCAGAGATTATAAAGGTGAAATATTCTAAGATCAAGGTTTCTTTTGATGTGATCTGTCTGATGATTACTGCCTGTATGACAGGGCTGATTCTGGGGCATATCAACGGACTGGGAATCGGAACAGTGATGGCGGCATTTACCATGGGAAAAGTAATTGGATTGATTGGTGATGAGATGGATAAGCACTTCCGGTTTGTGAATTTCACTCAGCGCTGTTCACTTCATGTACAGTAACAGAGTTTCTTCATTGCAGGATTTTTCTTTCTATGATATACTTGACGCATTATAGAAGTAAAGATATCATAAGAAATCTGTGATGGAAGTATGTTGCAACTCTGGTATCTGAAAATAATATATTAAGGAATAGTGATGCAGATTATGAAACGGTTGCTCATAAAAAACAAAAGAAAGCTCTGGCTTTGGTTTCTGCTCCTTGTTTTTTTGTTTCTGGCATGCAGAGCTGCTTACATTACAGGCAGCAAAGCAGAACAGACCAGAAATAATGAAGTAGAAGAAAGGCAGGCAGATAGTCGGTCAATACCGAATGAAATGGAGATATTATGTTGAATCAATTTTCAAGAACAGAGCTTCTTCTGGGAAAAGAAGCAATGAATAAACTGGAGAACTCCCGCGTGGCAGTGTTTGGAATCGGAGGGGTTGGAGGATATGTATGTGAAGCATTGGTCAGAAGCGGTGTGGGGACCTTTGATCTGATCGATGATGACAAAGTATGCCTGACGAATCTTAACAGACAGATTATTGCCACCAGGAAAACTGTTGGTCAATATAAAACAGAGGTGATGCGGGACAGGATCCTGGACATTAATCCGAAAGCAGATGTGAGAATCCATAACTGTTTTTATCTTCCGGAGAATGCTGCTGATTTCGATTTTAGTGAGTATGATTATGTGGTAGATGCTGTGGACACAGTGACTGCGAAGATTGAACTGATCATGCGTGCAAAGGAGGCAGGGACTCCTGTTATCAGCAGTATGGGTGCCGGAAATAAGCTGGATGCCAGTGCATTTCGGGTGGCAGATATCTATAAGACGAAGGTGTGCCCGCTGGCGAAGGTTATGCGCAGAGAGCTGAAGAAGCGTGGTGTGAAAAAACTGAAGGTTGTTTATTCGGAAGAACAGCCGATCAGACCGATTGAAGATATGGCAATCAGCTGCAGATCGCATTGTATTTGTCCTCCGGGTGCTGCGCATAAGTGTACGGAGCGCAGAGATATTCCGGGAAGTGTGGCGTTTGTGCCGTCTGTCGCCGGGCTGATTATTGCAGGAGAGGTTATTAAAGACCTGACTGCGGAGTACAGAAGATAAGAAGTGTTTATTTTGAGATGTGTATGGTGTCAGAAATGGTATGGTACACATCTTTTTTTGCGGGAAATATTT
>CAUEAK010000051.1:0-12111 GCA_958454115.1 Blautia wexlerae | reverse complement strand
TAGGTAACAAAAAATGCCGTATTTATGCGGCTTGTGGCGTTTCGCAAACGCCTAACAAATAATAATCACTGAGAGGAGCTGTAATTTCAGAACAGCAGAGCTGTTTTCTTATTAAGATATCTTCTTAGATTAAGAATTTTCTTTCCCAATCTTAACTTTACAATGTTTCCGATAACAGGCAATGCCATAATTTACAATATTCTTCATCCCGTCACTCTTTAACCTTGCAGCATACTGACGTTGTTCAATCTGTTTCAGAGCTTCTGTACAAGCTGCCTCCATTCTGTCTTCCTGAGCATATTTCATCTCGATCACCACTCCGACACGATTCTCCGGAACTTCCAGTAAAATATCACAATAACCTTCACCAGATTCTATATTCGACCAGACAGCCCAGTTCTCCATATGACTTAGCAGCCCCAGCAAAACTCCATGATAAAAATTTTCTTTTCTTCCCTTAACTGCCGTATCCCGAATACTGATTGTATTCCATAAATAGTCGTTAAACAAATCTTCTATCGTTTCTGCATCTCCATCTGGAAAAGCCATGCATAATTTATCAAGCTTCTTTACATCCTCAGATGACTTTTCCTGAAACCATTCCCTGATCTGAAGTTCAAACAATTCTTTAATTTCTCTGTTAGGAATTGCCAGACGTAACTTTCTGCTGTCTATTCTTTCACGTTGTGTTAAATACCCTGTTGTAAAAAGTATACTCCAAAGATTCTCAATGGATTTATCCAGTTCATTATATGTCAGTTCCTGTTTTATTTCTTTTATAACCGTTTCTCCCGAAATCAGGTTTTCGATTTCATCTCTCGTCTGTTTATTCGCTTTATCTATAAAACGACTCACAATGCTGTTGCTGCTGGTATTAGACCAGAAATCTTCTGGTATCGCATCAGGATCTGCACATAAATTTCTGCAATAACTGATCACGTCCCAGGGACAATACACTGCTTTCTTTCCAAACTGATAACCATCATACCATTCCCTGATTGTTTCATGGTAGTCAGAAAGCCCAAAATATTTCAGCATTTCTGCGACCTCATCATCTGTAAATCCAAAGAACTCATCAAACTGTACACTCGTAATCGAAAAAACATTAAAATTATTTAATCCTGTAAAAATGCTTTCCTTCGCAATTCTCAGGCATCCCGTAAGTACTGCAAAAAACAGGCTCGAATTTGTCTTCAAAACATTTCCAAACATGTTTCTGATCAAAGATACCATCTCGTCATAATATCCATACTGGAACGCTTTATCTAATGGCACATCATACTCATCAATCAAAAGAACCGCTTTTTTTCCATAATGTTTCTCCAGTAATACAGTTAATATAAGCAGCGCCTTCTCCATTGTGGCATCAGACATTTTGAAATCGCCATGATCATCAACGACAGTCAATGCTTTATAAGAGTTTTTTTCTTCCTCTGTAAGGCGGCTGCTCTCTGCCAGAGCACTAAGTCTCCACGCCTCCATTCCCAGAGTATTCTTCAGCGATTTCCGGGCTGACTCAAAATTTAATCCCTCCACATTCTTCAATGTAAGCGAAATTACCGGAAACTTTCCCATATATTCTTCACACAGTTCTTTTTCACGGGATACCTTCAGTCCATTAAACAGCGATTTATCACATCCGATTTCCAGAAATGACTGCAGCATATTCATATTCAGAGATTTTCCAAAACGGCGAGGACGTGTAAACAGATTCACTTCTCCCCAGTTATGAAGAAGTTCTGTTATCATTTCTGTTTTATCCACATAGTAAAAATTATGCCGGATTATTTTTTCAAAACTATCTATTCCAATTGGCAGTTTCTTTCTGTTCCGCATATTTTTCATCCTCCTTCATTACCAGATTTTGCAAGTCAAACGGATATTCGCAATCCGCATTCGGTTAAAAAATTCCCCGAAAAACAGCTTCCCTGATTTTAGATAATGATAACATGAAACATTTGTAACGTAAAGCAGGAGTTACTGCCACTTCGAGCCCGACTAAGCCAGAAATAATAACAGCAATTTTTATTTCAGACAGGAATTATTTATGCTAAAATATACCTAATTATAACAATTCCGACGTAATTTCCTAAGCATAACAAAACAGCAGCCATTGCGGTACTGTTTAGAGTATCTCACAATGGCTGCCTGTCTGATATCACAATTTCATTTGTTATTTCTTATACCAGAATTTCTTACATTTCACCAGTACCTTTCCATCCGGAGCATCTGCCATCCTTCCGATTTTGAACCTGTAATTTTTTGTCTTTCCGGCCGGAATATTTACATTGTAGGTTTTGGTCGGTGTTGCAGTTTCATCCAGTGGTATCTCAAAATACATCGTTACCTTTGTAATCGTATAACTGGAAGTGTTCTGCATACGGGCAGTTATATACAGCTCTCCTGTGTTCGGATTGTACTCATATCCCTTGTAGCTGACTTTGAGCTGGTTTAGCTTAGGTGTCGCTGACTTATACCAGAACGATAAGCATTTTACCTTCGGCGCTTTATATGGCTGCTGAGTCATTTTTCCAATATAAACCGTCTTATTCACTGTCTTTCCGGGATTAATCGTTACACTGAAGGTCTGGGTTATGGTTCCATCCTCCATAATAGGTATCTCATATCCCATCTTCACTTTTGTAATCGTGTAACTCGAAGTATTTTTCAGACTCAGCTTCAGATATAACTTTGCTGTATCATTGTCATATTCGAATCCTCTGTAGGTTACTTTAAGCTGTTTGGCAGTTGGCTTGGCAGCAGCCGATGCTACCCTTGGGAAAAATAAAAGTGCTGCAACTGCCGCCAGAAGAAAAAATACCAGATAACTTCTACATTTTCCTGCAAATCGATTTTTCATACTCATAAAAATCTCCTCCTCTCTTGATGTGCCATTATAGTTTCAGGCAAATATCAGGAAATACTTTTGATACACCTGATATTTTTTTCAGATTTATTATATATTTACAATACAATATCAGGAAGAAATTTTCTATTAACTATTGGTTAGTTTTTTATAAGCGCCATTACAGTCATCTATAATTTTGATTGTAATTGACCTAAAAAGAAGCAGATCTCCGTTTCTGAACTCAGAAATGAAAATCTGCCAACTTAACTTATGATACTAACGGCAATATATAATTCACCCAAAAGCATGACATAGGCATGATCAGCACCATCGCCGGTATCATGTCCGCAGTTGGGAAGTTCTTCAGCTTCACCATACGAAAACCGGTTGCAAGCATCAGAAACCCGCCACAGGCTTTAAAGTCATTGATCATGCCCGGCGTAGTCAGCGGAAAAATCGCCGTTGCTGCAAAGAACAGGATCAGGAAAATAATCACCTGCGGAATGGCGATCATACACACTACCATTCCCAGGCTGCAGGCAAAAATAGCTGCTGTAAATAAATCCAGAATAGATTTGGAGATCAGCACTGAATGATCCCCGCTCATTCCGGATACGATAGAGCCATAGATTCCTGTTCCGCTTGCACAGAATAATACGATGATCGTCACCAGTGTATTCATAAACTCATCCTCAGAAAGCTCTGAATTTGAATTCTTGATAAATTTGCCGATCACACGCTGCATAACACCGGCACCGGCATTGATCCTTTCTCCAAGATGAATCGCAAGTCCGATTCCCGTACCGATCACAACAGAAAAAATAACCGCCGGCATATTTTCCATCAGACCGATGGTGCTGATTCCCATTCCCATAGAACATACCCCGAATACAAGGGTAATATCCTCTTTGAATTTCGGACTTAATTTGTGCCCCACAAAAGCACCCAGGATTCCGCCTATAACTATGGATAATGCATTGATAATTATTCCAATAGGCATAACCTTTTTCTCCCTCCTTTATCTTTTTTCTTCTTCGTAAATATTATACCCATCTCTGCCATTCTGTTTTGTCTTATATAATGCAGTATCTGCATTTTTATACAGATCAAGATATCCTGTTCCATGTTCCGGAGCAAATGCCATTCCGGCACTAATGGTAATATTCTTTCCATTCATTTCCGTAAACGATAATTCTTCAACCTTTTTTATCAGACTTTCGATTCTGGAAACAGCAACTTCTCTGCTGTCCGTTTTCCTCATATATACTACAAATTCATCACCACCAATCCTGCCAACAATATCTCCTTCACGAAAATGTTCATGAAGCACTTCACCAAATTTGTGCAGGACTTTGTCCCCTGTAATGTGTCCATATATATCATTTACTTCCTTAAAATGATCCACATCCATGATCACAAAAGTTCCCGGTTCCTGCGGGTGTTCCTGCAGAACATTATGGATCCGTTCTTCTGTACTTCTCTTATTGTACGCGCTGGTCAGTGCATCTGTCTCGGCTGCCTGAATAAGCTGTTTATCCTTTGATCTGTTCTTAACAAATCCCCAAAGGAACAACATGCTTACCATAACACAAAACCCGATTGTAAAAATCAGTTCATATCTTCGTACAAAGTTATAAGATTTCTGCGCTTCAGAAACAGGGATAACATAACAAATCATCCAGTCATTCAATCCCATATCTGTATAGGCCAGATAACGGTCTGAATTATAATCATTTCCAATTCTTATTTTCATCAGTCCATCGGCACCCACTGTAAAATCTTTTTTCACTTCTGTCAGGGACGAATCAAAAATAAGTGTCTGATCATCATAAAATCCAAAGAAGTTATCGCCATATTCAATCTCATGATAGGCAAAATCACCATCATACGCAATAATCTCACCATCACTGGTAGTAATCAGTGTATATCCTACATCTTCAAAGAAATCGTTAAACAGCATACGGCTTAATGCAGTTACGTTATAAGAACCACCCAGAACTCCTATCACTTTTCCGTTTTTCCAGACCGGTACGCCCAGAATTACACGGGTTTCTTTATCTACGCTGCTCTCCAGTGGATCGCTTAGTGTTTCTTTTCCCTCCATTCCTTCCTTAAAATATCTCCTCGAAGATACATTCTTCTCTGCTCCGTTATCATAATGAGCCGTACCATCTGCTTCAATCAGTGCTGTACGCTCTAAAGCAGTTTCCTCTTCAAGTGATATTAACATTTCCATATTTTCATCCGACACAAGTTCTTCGGATTTTCCAATCTCTTTTGCTATACCCCTCAGATATCCATAATGAATATCCAAAATTGCTTTAATATGTTCACTCTGTCTGGAAACATTCGTCTTAATTACTTTCTGCGAGTTACGCTCAATAGAATTCTGCGTGCATACCAGAAATATGCCCAGACTTACTGCTACCGCACACACAAATATAAGAGCAGCAGCTACATACTCAGTGATTTCATTTTTCTTTCTCATAAACATCTCCTTTCACCCCACATTTTTCTGTTTGTCTTTTGTTGGGTTACATTATACACACACTTTCCCGAAACTGCGGTCAAAATACTTTCACTGTTAATCCTCTGTAACAGATTTGTGTAATACATATATCTGTCGCTTAAACCTTCAGGACAATTTTAATATATCAAATCGAACTGTGAAAATCCAGATAAATCGTCAAATTTTCGTCAAAAAAAGACAGACTCTCTATTTTCTTTCAAGATATCTGTCTTTTTAATCATATACATTACATTGGTTCTAAAGTGTGTTTAAACTTTACGCAAGATATGCGTCACATTTTATGGGAGATTTTTTCAAACCCACACTGGTATGCCAGATGATCAGATCAGCTTAACAATATCGTTATACATAACAAATACCATCAGCGCCATCAACAGCATCAGCCCTGCGAAATGGATGCCGCCCTCCACCTGTCTGTTAATCGGTTTTCTGCGGATTGCCTCTATGACAAGGAATACCAGCCGTCCACCGTCCAGTGCCGGAAACGGAAGGAGGTTCATAACTCCAAGGTTTGCAGAGAGCAGAACTGCCAGATTAAGCATATTCATCCACAGGATCATGGTTCCTTCGCTTTTGCTTTCCTCATACGTAGTTCCGATTGCATCCACAATTCCGACCGGACCACTCAGATCTTTCATTCCAAGCTTTCCGCTGACCAGCTCTTTCAGGCTGAGAATCGTTGTACGTACCATATATTTTACTTCTACGGCACCATATTTGACTACATTCAGCCCTTTTGCTTTTTCAGAATACATATTGTAGGTAAATCCTGATTCTGCCGTACGGTATTCTTTTGGTGTAACCGTAATATCATATTCCTGTCCGTCCCTGGAATAGGTAATCTTTACAGACTTTTCTGTCAGCGGATTCTCCTGAATATATTTCTGGTAATCTGCTGCATTTGTAATCTTCACTCCATTAATGGATGTGATCACATCTCCCTGCTGAATCCCTGCTTCCTGCAACGGCATTCCATCCATTACAGATTCCACTGTCATGGCAGAAGTATCATCCCCGTTGAAATTGCAGCCCAGAAGGTATCTCACATTTGTATCCGACTTATAGGAAATGTCCATCTTCTTTCCATCACGCTTAACAGTCAGGTTAATGGTATCTCCCTCTTTCAGCTGGTTCAGATAGGAATATACATAGAGATCTTTTCCCAGATCAATGTGATATCCCTGATAACCGGTAATAATATCTCCCTCTTTCAGTCCTGCCGCCTCAGCCGCAGAACCTTCCTTTACGGAAAGAACTCTGGATGGTTCATATCCTACAGCACCTACAATGATCACAGACAATACAAATGCCATGATAAAGTTAAATACCGGTCCTGCGGCAACTACAGAAATCCTGCCCCACACAGACGCACTGTTAAAAGTTCCCGGTTCATTCTCTATGTCCGTATCCTCCCCCAGCATGGCACAGGAGCCACCGATAGGAAGAAGTTTCAGTGAATATCTGGTATCTCCTTTCTCAAAACTGTAAAGTCTTGGTCCCATTCCCAAAGAGAATTCTGTGACCACGATCTTATTCAGCTTTGCAAAAAGAAAATGTCCCAGCTCATGAAAGAGAATGATTGCACTGAATATGACAATTGCAATAATAATTTTCAATCTACCACCTGCTTTCAATCCAACGATAAGTTTCTTTCTCAATCTCCAGAATCTGATCCAGGTCCGGATCCTTTACTGCTGTATGTCTGCTCATAGACTGCCCGATAATCTCGTAAATATCCAGAAAGCTGATTTTTTTCTGAAGGAATTTGCGGACTGCCAGCTCATTTGCAGCATTAAAAACGGTTGGCATACTGCCGCCTGCCCTTGCCGCTTCCACCGCCATTGGAAGACCTTTAAAAGTTTTCCTGTCCGGCTCCTCAAAGGTGATCTGCTTCAACATATGAAAATCCAGTCTGTCGCCTTTTAAAAATCTTCTGTCCGGGTAGCATAATGCATACTGTATCGGAAGTCTCATATCCGGTGTTCCAAGCTGTGCCATCACTGCACCGTCCTCGAATTCCACCATAGAGTGGATAATACTCTGCGGCTGAACCACAACCTGAATATGATCCAGATCTACATCAAAAAGCCATCTGGCTTCCATAACTTCCAGACCTTTATTTACCAGAGTTGCAGAATCCACTGTAATCTTCTGTCCCATTACCCAGTTCGGATGCTTCAGCGTATCCTCCAGAGTCACCTTCTCCAGATCTGCTGTTTTCTTTCCGCGGAAAGGACCGCCGGATGCAGTGATGAGCAGTTTATGTATCTGCTCTCTTTTCTCTCCATGAAGTGCCTGGAAAATAGCACTGTGCTCGCTGTCTACAGGCAGGATCTGCACACCGAACTGCTTTGCCAACGGCATGATCAGATGTCCGGCTGTTACCAGTGTTTCCTTATTTGCCAGAGCAATATCCTTACCTGCAAGGATTGCTTCCATAGTTGGTCTGATTCCTATCATTCCTACGATAGCGGTCACCAGAATGTCTGATTCTTCCATTCTGGCAAGTTCGATAAGACCACCCATCTGGCTTACGATTTTTACATCCAGATCCTGCACACGTACTGCCAGATCTCTGGCTGCCTCTTCTTTCCAGACTGCAACAAGTCTGGGATGAAATTCACGTATCTGCTTCTCCAGCATTTCTACATTGCTGCCTGCTGCAAGACCAACTACTTCCAGGTCATCATTTGCACGTACCACATCCAGTGTCTGTGTTCCGATCGAACCTGTAGAACCTAAGACTGCTACTTTTTTCATATTGTACCTCATTTCAATACTTATACAACAATTTTATAAAATTACTTCTGACCTGACAGTTCTCATATCAGAAAATACTGTAAACATGTATATCAGAAGAATATATGCTCCGTTAGAGCGCGTCTGAAAAAGGCTTTCTGCAAGATGTGCGTCACAATTTGTGGGATATTTTGCCCGGATGAGGGCGCCGTAGCGGGCTACGGCAACTGAATTCGGGTGAAATATCCCGCAAAGTGGGGCGTGCAGATTGCGGGAATGATTTTTCAGACACGCTCTAGATCTCAATCATCACAAGAGAGAGGAAATAAATAACCGGTGCTGTGAAGATCACACTGTCAAATCTGTCAAGGATTCCTCCATGTCCCGGAATTAATTTTCCATAATCTTTAATCCCCTGATTTCTCTTGATCGCAGATGCAGCCAGATCGCCTACCATGGAAATCAGCGCTCCGATTGCACAGATCACAGCATATTCCAGCATCGGTCCCTGAGTGGCTGCTGCATAGATCACACCAAGAAGTGCAGCTCCTGCCACACCACCCACAGCTCCCTCCACAGATTTCTTAGGGCTGAGGACAGGTGCCATTTTATGTTTACCGATCAGCATTCCCACACAATATGCGCAGGTATCACATCCCCATGAGCACAGAAAGATCAGCCATACGTGGAACTTTCCACCGGGAAGCTCTCTGGTAAGATAAATAAACGACAACATAACTGCCACATACACAATACCAAACAGTGCAGGCATTACCTGCCATGCCTCATAGGTTGGATAAGTGAACACGTATACAAACATGAGCAGCACAAGTCCGAAAATGATTGCCAGCACTCCATACCTCTCAAAATCAAGCAGTACTGCCAGATAATATAATACTGCGCCTAAATAGCCTGCTGCTGCCAGCAGATTTATCTTCTCATCCTGCACCTTCATTGCTCTGTACAATTCTCTCATTCCAATGAGAGAAACCGCAAGAAGTGTGAAAAACAGCACATAATCACCGCTGATAATAGTGGCAAGCGCAATAATCACAAGCAGGATTCCGCTTAAGAGTCTTGTCTTAAACATTCTTTACTCCTCCTTAACTCCGCCGTATCTTCTGTCTCTCTGATTATATTTCTCAATAGCCTTAATCAGCTCTGCTTTATTAAAATCCGGCCATGCCACATCTGTGAAATAAAATTCTGTATAAGCCATCTGCCATAACAGAAAATTGGAAAGTCTCAATTCACCGCTTGTGCGGATCATCAGATCCGGATCAGGGATTCCTGCCGTATCCAGGTAATTGTCAAAAACATGCTCATCAATTTCTTCCGGCTTTACTTTTCCATCTGCAGCATCCTGAGCAAGTTTGCGGATACCTCTTATGATCTCATCTCTGCTGCCGTAGTTTAATGCAATCTGGAAATAGATTTCATCATATTTCTGAGAATATTGTTCCAGACGTGCAATACTTTCCTGAATATCCTGATCAAATGCCGAAACCTCTCCGATCACCCGGACACGCATTTTGTTCTTATCTGCCAGTTTAATACATTTTTTCAGATAACTTCGGAACAGTTTCATCAGACCGTCCACCTCATCTTTGGAACGTTTCCAGTTCTCTGTGGAAAAAGCATATACAGTCACATATTTAACTCCCAGCTCCTTCATATAGTCACAGACTGTTTCCAGATTTGCACAGCCCTTCACATGTCCGTAGCTTCTGGGCATTCCCTTTGCCTTCGCCCAGCGTCCATTACCATCCAGAATAATGGCAATATGATTTGGTACATTCATACTCTTGTTTCCTTTTCTTATCCTGTTATTCCTTTAACCTTACTGTCTCATCATAATGAACCGCAGTTTCCGGTCCATTATCTCATTCAGATAAAAAGAGAGCCCGCATTCATGGAGCTCTCCTTTTCGTTTCCCTTATACGGTCATGATTTCTTTGCTCTTTGCATCCACTGCCGCATCAACTTCTTTGATATATTTATCTGTGCTCTTCTGGATTTTCTCCTCAAGTTCTTTGATCTCATCCTCAGATACATCCTGTTTTGCAAGTTTCTTAAATGCATCATTTGCATCACGACGAATGTTGCGGACTGCTACTTTGGCTGCTTCGCCTTTTTTCTTGACATCTTTAACCAGTTCCTTACGGCGTTCCTCTGTAAGTTCCGGGAATACAAGGCGGATTACTTTACCATCGTTGCTTGGATTTAATCCAAGGTCAGAGGTAAGGATTGCTTTCTCAATTCCTTTGATCAGGCTGCTTTCCCATGGCTGGATCTGGATCATACGAGCTTCCGGGACAGTGATATTTGCCACCTGCTGAAGAGGTGTCGGAGCTCCGTAATAATCTACGGCGAGTTTGTCAAGGATATGCGGGTTCGCACGTCCTGCACGAATTGTAACCAGTTCGCTCTCAAGGCTTGCCAGTGTCTTTTTCATCTTCTCTTCATATTTCTGAATTCTCTCATCCATTAGGTTCGTCTCCCTCTTTTTATAGTTTTTATATTACACTTTCTCTGTAAACTGACTTATAAGCCTTACTTATACAGTAACCTTAGTTCCGACAAATTTGCCATGTACTGCATTGATGATGCTGTCTTTTTCATCCAGTGCAAATACCAGCATCGGCATCTTCTGTTCCATACACATGATCGATGCTGTCAGATCCATAGCTGCCAGTTTCTTTGCAACTACTTCTTCAATGGAAATTTCATCATATTTTACTGCATTCGGGTTTGTCTTCGGATCACTGTCATAAATTCCGTCAACAGCTTTTGCAAGAAGGATTGCTTCTGCTTCGATCTCTACTGCGCGAAGTACAGTGGCTGTATCTGTGGAGAAGTAAGGATGTCCTGTACCGCCTGCAAAGAATACGATCTTGCCCTGTGCAAAGCTTGCTTCCACTGCATCCTTAGAGTAAAGGCTTGTAAATGCACCGCATACAAATGGTGTAAAGATTTCTGTCTTTAATCCAAGGTATCTGCAGATATCAGATACATAAATACAGTTCATAACTGTTGCAAGCATACCAATCTGATCAGCCTTATTCCTGTCGATAGTCTCACTGGTGCGTCCTCTCCAGAAATTACCTCCGCCGATCACGATGCCGATTTCCAGTCCTTCCTCAGCAATTGTCCTGATCTGCTTTGCAACTTCAATAACAGTCGCCTCGTCAAATCCGGTCTTCTTCTCACCGGCAAGGGCTTCACCGCTTAATTTTAATAATACACGTTTCATAGTAACTGTCTCCTGAAATTAATTTTATCGCAGGTAACAGAGGATCGGAATACCTCCTCTGTTACATTCGTAGTTCTATTCTACCATATTCCGGCAACAATTTCATTACCATTTTCATCAACTGTTGTAGAAACTGTGAAATTGCTGTAATAATGGAATCCTGTTTTACCTGTCTCAGGATCATCCTCATAGCTGCTGCCCTGTGGAGAACCGCATGCGCCTTCCAGTGCATCCAGAGACTGACCGATATACTGTTCTGCTGTGGAAATCATATCGCCGCCATTTCCCGGATCATCGTTACTGCCCGGATTATCATTAGTACCCGGATCGTCTGAGTTTCCTCCATTGCCCGGATCATCTGAATTATCCCCGGTTCCATTGCCACTGTTATTATTCTGATCAGAACTGTTGTTACTATCTGTGGAATCAGAATTATCTGCAGACTTCTTATCACTGTCGTCTGTGGAATCTGATTCTGACTCACTGTCATCTGTAATGCCAAGACGTTCCTTTACCGCATCAAGCGTGGATACTTCTTTTGTTGATGTACCTGTCAGATATTTTGCATATGGGATCGCATCATCATCTGTGCCATCCATACATAACGTAATCTGCGAAATTGTTCCAAGCGGAATATCGCGGAAAAAGCATTCATTCTTGTCCTCATCAGCATATGCAATACGGATATCATAGGAAGCTGTACTCTTGTTGGATGTTGTCTGTGTATCTGATGTCTGTGTA
>CAUEAK010000050.1:0-12213 GCA_958454115.1 Blautia wexlerae | reverse complement strand
TTTCCGATGACTTTTTTCACATTTATCTCCTCATTTCATTTTCATTATTCTAATTCTATGAGCATCCACCTGAAATAATGCCATGACCGCCTCCTGAATATTTTGGACCACTACAGGATTTCCTCCGCCTTCCGCAGAAATCAGAACACCGGTCACCTGTATGGTTTCTGAATTATAGAAGCTCTGCCTGTCTTTCTTCTCATCTGTCATCAGGATAACCTGTGCCTTTCCCACCCCTTCCGTATTTTCAAGAAATGCTTCAAGTTTCTCTTCCAGAACACTTTTTTGCATATCTTCACTCTGCTCTCCTGCCGTATTTTTCTTTTGCTGCTTACTGGATACAGGCATCGCCGCTACTGCCAGAAGTACTCCGATGAGCAACAGGATTCCCCATTTTGCCGGATTCATTTCGGACAATCTGGATACAAATTCTGTTTTCTTTAAGTCCCCACTCTTCCACCAGCGCATCTTTAAGCTCCTTTCTCTCCTCCTGAGAAATTTCTGTCTTCAGTACAAGGTTTGCCTGCGTCTCCTCCCCTTCTATATTTACTTTCACCTTATATACTTCTATGCCTCTTTTTTCCAGAGTTTCCCGGATTTTCTGTTCCAGTTCCAGTTCGTAACCTTTTTCCAGATAGACTTTCTGAATATTCTGAAATTCCCGGAGTTCTTTCTCTCTGTTTTCTTCAGAAAAATTATCCAGAAAACTTTCCGTCAGTTCCGAACCTTTTCCAAGAATGGAAAATATCGGGGTACTCATCATAAAAATCAGCAGCAGGCCCATAAAAAAGCGTACATATTTCTCATACTTCTGGTCAGGTATCAGATTCAGAACCGCAGTGAAAAAGATATAAAATACTGCCAGATTCCGAATCCATAAATACAGCTCTTCTTTCATATGTTTCCTCCGGCAATCTTTCTGTCAGTTCATCAGGATACAGAAACTACAACTATCAGGAATGTCAGCATGCAAAGTACTTCTGCTGTCAGCAAAAGCTTTAAAAGCATTGCACATCCCTCCCCCATTGTACTCAGGGCTCCCACAACTCTTTTGTCAGAAATTGGCTGTGCAATCGCAGCCAGAAAACGATAAACCAGAGAAAGACTTCCATAATGGATAATCGGTCCTGCTCCAATCAGCAACAGAAGGATCACGATTACTGCGCCAAAACTGTTTCGCACCATCACTGCACTGGTCAGCACTAATTCTGTTACAGCGGTCACTGCATTTCCAATGCCGGGAATCGCACTCGCTGCCTTGCCAACAGCAGAACGCTTCATGGCATCCATCACCGGGCTCACCATATTCCGCACAATCTGCAGACCAACAATAGCTCCCAGAAGAGTTTTCAACCCCCAGTTTACAGCTACATCCAAAAGTTCTGCCATTTTTGTAAGCATCTCCTCTTTTGACAAATAATTAACCATTTTCAGAAGCAAACTCAGGTTTACGGCAGGCAGAAACAGATTTGCAAGAAGCCACTGAACCGCCCAGATCATCAGCAAAATTCCTTCATAAAATGCAGCAGCCGTTGATGATCCGGTTGATGCAGCCACTGTCATAAAATAAGCCGGAGACAGAACTTTCATGAAATCCGTCAGTCCAAGAAGCCAGTTTGTAAGCGTACTTCCAAGCCTTGAGAAATTCTCCATAAGCATTGTAAACAGCGCAAGATAGACAATATAAAAGCTGATACTGCCAGCCTGTCCGTTTCCGAAAACATCAGCAAACTCCGCCAGCACCGCTGCAATAAAAATCACAAGTAAAAGTTTCAGTATTAATCCTTTTTCATTCTCTATATCCGAAAAAAAGAGACTATACAAAAAGCTCCGTACAGTCTCTTTTGAAACAGGCTCCTCCCCGTTTATGATATTCATCAGTGCTTCTCTGACAGAAAAAACATGGTCATCCATGATCTCATCCAACATTTTCTGCACATCATCAATCTGTATCTCTTCCATTAGATTCTCCTGCAGGATCTGTACTGAAGAATCTTCTTTCTGTTCTGTCTGCGCAGCGGCATATACGGATACTATATGATTCTGAAAGAATGTAAGATATGACACTCTTCCTACCAAAAGTATACATGCCAGTATACACCAGTAACCTTTCCACAGATCTGCCTGTTCCCTGATACTTCTCTCTTTATCCTGCCTCATATCATAAACTCCGAAATCGTATCCAGAATTGCCAGCAGTACCGGCATACTCAGAACCATCACAGACAGTTTACAGAACAGGTCGATCTGTGTTCCGATCATCTGATATCCGGCATCTTTGCAGATTGCAGATGAAAACTGTCCGATATATGTAATCCCGATAATCTTAACCAGAACTGTGAGATAACTGCTGTCTATGGGGAAGCTTTCTCTCAGCCTGTTCATGGTTTCAAACAGATAAGAAACTTTTCCTGCTGCAAGACCAAGAATCAGAAAACCCGTCATCATGGTCACAAGTGCAGCAAATTCCGGTCTGGTTTCTTTTAGAATAAAACCAAGCATCATTCCGCAGATACCCATGATTGAAACTTTCACAATATCCATGCCATTCAAACCTCTTTCTGTTCTGTCAACTGCCATAACAGTTGATTTGAAATCACAGCACAAACAACTGCTGAATACTTTCAAACAGTTCATAAATATATGGAACAATCCAGAACAGCACCATCAGAAGCCCCGCCAGGCTTACCAGAAATGCCTGTTCATCCCTTCCACTGTGTTTTAGGATCTGGCAGAGAACAGAAACCAGAATCCCTACTGCAGCGATTTTAAAAATAAGACTTACCTCCACAGTCTCTCCTTTCCGGCTTCTGCTGCCAGATATAGCAAAACAGTAATCTACACAGTAAAGAAACAGATTATAAATACATGCTCACCAAAAAAACACAGCCACAAATATTCCACCCAGTATTCCCATACTGCGGTATAATTTTCTTTTTTCACAAAAATCTTTCCTGAGTTCCCTGATCGCATATTCTGTTTCCTTTTCCATCAGATCCATCTGTTTTAGCTGCATATCCAGTCCAAGATAACCAAGCTGATCTCCCAGTGAATAAAATCTGTCTCTCTCTTCCTGCGAAAGACAATCCAGATCCAGACACTTTCCGGCCGATTCTCTGAAGATTGTCCCAAAGGAATCCCCTGTTTTTTCTTTCATTTTCTGTGCCGTAAGTATAAAAAATTCTCTGTACTTCCCTTCCAGTTTCCCGGAAGCACCTGTAAAGGCATCGTACAGAGATTTATTTCCATAACGTATTTCTCCTCTTAGGAGGATGATCATCCGTAAGATCATTTCCATCATCTTTTTGCGTCTGCCAAGTTCATTGCTCATGGCAAAACCGCAACCGATACCGGAAATTACAATTACACATAATCCTACTGTTCTAAGCATACTTTTCCATTTTCATCTAATACAGCTTTCAGACATCCTGCCTGAGCATTTTTGTCCAGGATAATATAACGTTCAAATACTTTCTCACCCATGAGCTTATAAAAAAATGGCTGATCCAGAACATCCTCCAGACAGCTTCCATGTGCAGTTGCGATCAGCTTACATCCGCAGTGGATCACTGAGTCAACTGCCTTGAAATCCTCTTCACAGCCTAACTCATCCACTGCAACCACATCCGGTGACATGGAACGGACCAGCATCTGCATACCTTCTGATTTCGGACAGCAGTCCAGCACATCTGTACGCATTCCCAGATCATTCTGAGGAATTCCCTGATAACAGCCTGCCAGCTCACTTCTCTCGTCCACCACACCTATTGTCAGACCCTGGGTATTGGCCCATCCATTACTGAGCTGCCTGATAATATCTCTGAGCAGCGTAGTCTTTCCACACCTTGGCGGTGAAATGATCAATGTATTTGCAACCCATTTCTCTGTACGGATATAAGGCATCACCTTATCCGCACATCCCTGAATCTCATGTGCCAGACGGACATTGATGCAGGAAATATATTTCATTCCCATGATCCTGCCCCGATCCAGCACTACCTTTCCGGTCACACCTACTCTGTGACCACCCTGAACACTGATAAATCCCTGTCTGATCTCATCCTCATAAGCATACAGGGAATATCCTGTGACATATTCCAGTGTTTCTTTCAGATCTTCCGTTGTCACCAGATACTGTTCCTGACCCGGTTTTCGCAGAAAACACTCTCCTCCGTCATAAGTTAAAAACAACGGACGCCCTACACGAAGGCGTATCTCATATAATTTATCATAATCCAGCTTCGCATCCATTAAAAGATTCCGGATATTTCCGGCAAACAGGTTTTCAATCTGCTGCGCTTCTATATGTCTCACCTCTTTACACTTAATATATGTGGACAAACCGATTTTAGTACTCTTCCTGATAAGACTCTTCCATTTTTATCAGATTCAGCTTCAGAACCCGGTCTACCACATTTCCTGCATACCCCCTGTACGCATAAGCTCCTGATTCAAAGAGTACGTAAAGTTCATCCCCCTCTACAACAATCTGCTCGATCATCTCAGGCATTCTGTATGATCTTGCAGAATTTTCATTGACATACAGACGTTTATCCGACTGTTCATAAAAAACAATCCTGGATGGCAGAATACCAAAAGAATGAGACAACAACAGCTTATCGTTATAAAAAGCCATTCCCTGTGCCTGTTCTGATATTGTAGAATAATCCAACGGAACCGCCATTTCAAACATCATGCCAAGTTCCTCATTAAAAGTATTCACCAGATCACCTTTTGAATCCACCGCATATCTCGCGATGGTGCTCTCTGTATATTTGTTAAAACATCCTACATACAGGCACCCCTTATAGAAAGTCATAAAAGAATCTCTCACGATTCCATAAAGACTACATGTCTGATTTACCTGCACAGGCATATGGTTATCCGCATAATTATAGTCACGCAGCACATCCATCTTAATGCTGATCGCCTGCGCGATTCCATTGGTATTTGAAGAATACCACAGCATATCATGTTCCTGATCATAGGCAAGTCCGCCTACATGAGGCAGACCTGGCAGGACTACCTCTTTGATAAATCTGTGAGTTTCTTTGTTGATCACATAAATAACAGAGTTATGTTTTTCCGTATGACAATAGGCACTTACAAGTACATACTCATCGGTCACTGCAAGTCCCTGAGGAGTCATGGAAGTACATACCGCCTGTTTTGTACCCTCTGCATTCAGGAATGTTCTTGTATATCTCAGTCCGGGAATAATATAAGTTCCGTACTCTTTTTCTTTTTTTCTGCCCTCAAAGGCAAAGGTATTTAACTCCTCCTGCTGCGACAGCATCTGTATCTGTCCACGTAATGAATACACTGCAGCATCCTGGTTGGTTACCGGATATTTTGCAGGAGGTTCCGTCTTACCCCTGTATACGAAAGCATATCCCCAGAAAGCCAGTCCAAGTGCCAGTACTGCTACAAGAATCTTCACTGCCAGTCTCCGGATTTCTTTCTTCGTTTGTCTGTTCATGTCTTACCCAAGTATGATGTCTTCATATTTCCAGTTGATTTCCATGGGATTCATTGCCCATACTGCTCCACTGTAACCGTCTTCCATATCAAGCAGCATATGACTGCCTTCATCCATGGATATAGTCCTCATGTCTCTGGAAAGCCCCTCACCGGTCCATTTGATATAAGCTTCCCTCAGTACCCACTGTTCAAAAAATTTCTTTTCCACATTTATATCTGAAAGAATTTCGAGATACTGTTCCCGGGGTACCATACGTCTGAGCATTCTTTCATAATTGGCTCTGCAATGAATCTGCACATCAATTCCAACCTCCTGATCAGCCAGAATACATACCACATATTTTCCGGAATGACTGATATTATAATGCAGGGACGGACGATAGGAAAGGAATGGTTTTCCATGTTCTCCCTCTGCTCTGGGTTCATTGTACAGATTGATTCCATATTCTTTTTTCAGTGCGATTTCCAGAAGTTTCTCTGCGATCATATGCTCCATATGTGCGCCTTCATATTCTTCCCGTATTTTTGTACAGTAAATAATTCCTTTATTCATAGGCCTGTCTCCTCAAGAAACCGGGAAGGCTCCCGTTCCTTCTCATACTGGCGTTTCACATAGGCAAGCACCAGCTTCTTTTTCGCCCTGGTCATCCCTACATAAAACAATCTTCGTTCTTCTTCCACTGCTTCTGCCAAAACCGCCTTGCGATATGGAATGCTTCCTTCATTAACATTCAGAATATACACAATATCATATTCCAGACCTTTTACCGCATGGAGTGTAGATATAGTCACTCCTTCTTTTTTATCCTGCTGTTTCCTTGCCTGTTCATTCAGGCGCTTCGTATATTCTTCTATGTAAGCCTGCCACTTCGCCAGGGTTTTCATGCCTTTTGCACTCTCATGGATCCGGTCCAGGGTCTCAAGCAGTTCCTCTGGTTTTATTTTACGATACTGTGCATATTCACGCAAGTATTCTTCGAATCCCATTCCTTTTCTGATAAAATTAATCGCAGCAAAAGGGGAAAGAGTACCAAGAATCCTCAGATGCGTTTCCAGTGTGGTAATCCTGTCGCACATCCAATCTTTGTCTTTATAATATTCCCGAAGTTCATTAAAATTAATCTGCGAACTGTTCAACGCTTCTCTGGAAATATAGCGATTTGGCCGGTTCATGATCTCCAGAAAATTCTTCCTGCTCCTGTCTCCTGCTGCCATTTCAAGATAAGCCAGAAGCGCCCGGCAGATCCAGTGGCGGAAAAGATTGGGAAGCTGTTCTTTCATTGTAAAAGGAACCTGATATTCCATCAGCACATTGATCAGACCTTCCGATTCCTGATTTGTACGAAGCAGGATTGCCGTATTCAGCAGATCCTCGCCGCGCTCCATTCTTTTTTTCAGTGCTGCCACCACGCACATATACTCTTCTCTTGGATTATCAAATTCCTTGCACGTCACAGGCATCCCTTCTTCATTTGGAGTATCCAGCTGCTTTTTGAAACGTCTGGTATTACATCCGATCACTTCCATGGCTGTACGCAGGATATTCTTACTGCACCGGTAATTCACATTCAGAAGGACTGTCTCTGCCTTCGGATAATCCTTTGTAAAATTTAACATAATCTCTGGTCTTGCGCCCCGGAAATGATAGATGGACTGGTCATCATCCCCTACAATAAACAGGTTATTGACAGGTGCCGCCAGCATCTGCAAAATCTTGTATTGTAAGCTGTTGATATCCTGAAACTCATCCACCAGAATGTAGACAAATTTTCTTCTCCATGCATTCAGGATATCCTGTCTCTGAGAAAAAAGTTCATAACAACAGAGGATCATATCATCAAAATCCAGCTTGCGTTTCGCCTTCAGAGCCTGCTTATAGCCATGAAAAATGTCCCTGAATATCTCATCCGAGCAACAGGATGCATAATAATGCTCCGGAGAAATACAGTTCCCCTTTACAACACTGATTTCCCTGGCAACTTCTTCAATGAAATCTCCCTCCTGAGCCATTTCCTGGCCATATTTCTCAGTCATCTCACGTAGAATACTGAATTTTTCTTCCTCAGAAAGAATATTGGCCGCACTCAGATGATAGGCCGCTTTCAAAATCCCATAAAAAATTCCGTGGAAAGTTCCAAAAGTCACTTCGCTTCTGTTCTGTCCCACGAATTTCAAAAACCGTTCTTTCATCTCTGTTGCCGCTGCTCTGGAAAAAGTTACAACCAAAATAGAAGAAGCCGGTATCTTCCCCTCATTGATCATGTATGCAGTTCTCTCCACAATAACGGAAGTTTTCCCCGAGCCGGGACCTGCCAGGACCATCATAGGTCCTGACAGGTGAGTGATTGCCCGAAGTTGAGATGGATTTCTCTTCATATTTATTTGCTTAATTTCTCAATAGCTGCCTTTACTCGTTTGATTGTCTCGTCTTTACCGATGATCTCCATGATCTCAGTAGCACCGGCCGGCGTCATCTGCTTGCCGGAAACAGCAGTACGCAGAGGCCACATTACATATCCGTTCTTATAACCATGCTCTTTTACAAATGCACTTAATGTTTCAAATAACGGATCATTTGTATAATCTTCCTGTTCTTCCAGAACCGGAAGTACTTCTTTTAATACTGTAAGAGAAGTCTCTTCATTTGTCTTCATTTTCTTATGGCAGTACATGGCGGAATCATATTCCGGTACTTCCTCAAAGAAGTCAATCAGAGCCGGAATGTCAGGGAATGTTTCGATTCTGGTCTGTACCATTCCTGCAATCTTCTTGAAGTTGTAGTCTTTCTTCAGAACTTCTTTCATATACGGAAGTGCTCTCTCATAGAATTCATCCGCATCCATTTTCTTGATATACTCACCATTCATCCAACGAAGTTTCGCAATATCAAATACTGCCGGAGATTTATTGATATGATGATAATCAAATGCCTGTACCAGTTCATCCAGTGTAAAGATCTCTCTGTTGTCAGAAGGACTCCATCCGAGAAGTGCCACATAGTTGACGATCGCTTCTGAAACAAATCCCTGATCAAGCAGGTCTTCATAAGAGGAATGTCCACAACGTTTGGAAAGCTTCTGGTGTGTCTCATCTGTGATCAGCGGACAATGTACATAAACCGGGATATCCCATCCGAAAGCTTCGTAGATACGATTGTATTTCGGAGCTGAGGAAAGATACTCGTTACCTCTTACTACGTGTGTGATCTCCATTAAATGGTCATCGATTACGTTTGCAAAGTTATAAGTTGGGTATCCATCAGATTTGATCAGGATTAGATCTTCCAGTTCCTCATTGTTTACTGTGATATCTCCGTAGATTACATCATGGAATGTTGTAGTTCCCTCTGTTGGCATATTGAAACGGATTACGTGTGGTTCTCCTGCATCAAGACGACGCTGTACTTCTTCTTTGGAAAGTTTAAGGCAGCGTTTGTCATAAATGGAAATCTCTTTTCCTGCCACAACACGTTTCATACCTTCCAGTTCTTCCTTCTTACAGAAACAGTAGTATGCATCACCCTGTTCTACTAACTGCTGTGCATATTTCAGATAGATTCCCTGTGCCTGACGCTCACTCTGAACATACGGTCCAAAGCCTTTGTCCTTGTCCGGACCTTCATCATGGAGAAGTCCTGTTTTTGCAAGAGTACGGTAGATAATATCTACAGCGCCTTCTACGTAACGTTCCTGGTCTGTATCTTCAATACGGAGGATGAAATCTCCGCCTTCATGTTTTGTAATAAGGTATGCATATAATGCTGTTCTTAAATTTCCAACATGCATTCTGCCTGTAGGGCTTGGTGCAAATCTTGTTCTGATCTTGGTCATAACTTTTTTCACTCCTGAATTTTTTATATATTCAAAATCTGTAAAAAAAGACCCTGCTTAAAAGCAGCGCCTTTCTACTTTCGGGTTTATTATACGTCAGAGGCTTTCTTATTTCAAGTCGGGATAGGGGAAAATTTTAATGTTTTTTGAATAGGGACGCATGGGAAGCGATAGTGTCCGGGGGCTCAGTTTCGGAACCATTGTATTTCTAGGCATTTGGGAAGCCGCTAAAATCATGAGCCACTCTCTCAAACTCGCTACGTCTCCGACTTCGCTCAGACAGTGAAACGATTGGCTCATAACGCGTCTTCCCAAATGCCAAGAACTACAATGAACCCTCAAATTCACCCCCGGACACTATCGCTTCCCATGCTGACTATTGGCTATATAACATATTTACCGTACAACAGTAAAGAAAGCACCACTCCTGACTTCGCAGAATAATTAACCAAAATAATATATCTACTGTACAATATAACTATAGAAACCCTAAGAAAACGCATAACAACATGCAACAAAACAGCGCAGAAAAATATTTTATTTGGAGTGCATTTGCAGGGGTCTTAGATATTCTTAGTTCTCAGAAATCTGCGTTATGAGCCGGCTGCATCACTGTCTGAGCGAAGTTTGCAACGGAGCGAGTTTGACAAGACGGCTCATGCCTTTAGCAGATTTCTGAGAGCTTAGAATATCTTAGACCCCGAAACCGCACTCCAAATAAAATATTTTTCTGCGCGTCCCTTTTAACATCGTGCTACATCTTACGAAACCTCTCATACCGTTCCTGTGCAATCTGCAGTCCACTTTTACCAGTCTGTTTCTCCAGGAACTGCTTCATTCTGATCTTCATATACTCTGCAATTTCCGGCAAATTCTCCTCACTTGCAGGATATTCCTCCGGTATGATCCGTTCAATGATTCCCAGTTCTTTCAGATGAGCCGCCGTTACTTTCATGACCTCCGCAGCTTCCGGTGCCTTTCTGCTGTCTTTCCAGAGAATGGATGCAAAGCCTTCCGGTGAAAGGATGGTGTAGGTTGCATTTTCCATCATCCAGACTTCATTGCCGACTGCAAGTGCAAGTGCACCGCCACTGCCGCCTTCACCAATTACAACCGAAAGAACCGGCACCTTCAAATCGGACATTTCCAGAAGATTCCTTGCAATGGCTTCGCCCTGTCCCCGTTCTTCTGCTTCCAGTCCACAGAATGCCCCCGGAGTGTCTACAAATGCAATGACTGCACGTCCGAATTTCTCTGCCTGTTTCATCAGTCGAAGAGCCTTTTTGTACCCTTCCGGTGATGGCATTCCGAAGTTACATCTGATGTTTTCTTTTGTAGTATGCCCTTTACGGATTCCGATTACTGTAACGGGCTGTCCGTCCAGTGTAGCAATGCCGCCGATGATGGCATTGTCGTCTCTGACACCTCTGTCACCATGAAATTCCATGAAATCATCAAAAATGGCATCAATATATTCCGCTGCTGACGGACGGTCACTGCTTCTGGCAATCTGGACTCTGTCCCAGGCTGTGAGATTTTTTTGTTTCTTCTGCTTTTTCTTTTTGCCAAAAGTATCGAAAGATCTGGCAGATGTTTCCTGTGGAAATTCTCCGTAACATTTTCTGGTATCATGCAGTTTCAGGATCAGCGAAAGAACATCCCGCATAGAGCCTCGTTCAACAATTCCGTCGAGAAATCCATGTTCCAGAAGAAATTCCGGTCTCTGGAAGCCCTCCGGCAGTTTCTGACCTATAGTCTGTTCAATGACTCTCGGGCCGGCAAATCCGATCAGTGAGCCTGGTTCTGCAAGGATAATATCTCCAAGCATGGCAAAGCTTGCTGTAACGCCACCGGTAGTCGGGTCTGTCAGCACAGATGTGTAGAGAAGCCCTGCCTGGGAGTGACGTTTAATGGCTGCGGAGGTTTTTGCCATCTGCATCAGTGATACGATTCCTTCCTGCATTCTGGCACCGCCGGAGCAACAGAACAGAATGACCGGAAGTCCCTGTTTTGTTGCTTCTTCAAATGAGCGGGTGATCTTTTCTCCCACCACATATCCCATGGAAGCCATGAGAAATCTGGTATCCATGGCTCCGATCACTGTACGGATTCCTCCGATGGTGGCTTCTCCGATGAGAATTGCCTCATCAAGGTGTGTTTTTTCTCTCAGATCCTCAATTTTCTGCGGATAATCCGGATAGTCCAGTGGATTGCTGTTGTCAATTCCTGTGAACCACTCTTTAAAACTTCCTTTATCTGCGATCATTTTGATCCGACGTTTCGCACTGATTCTGAAATATCCTCCGCATTTCGGGCACACATAGGCGTTGGATATTACGTCTTCTCTGTAAACCATTTCTCCGCACTTTGGACATTTAATCCATAAACCCTCAGGTACGGAAACAGATGCGGCCTGTTTATGCCGGTCTTCTGAAACTGTTTTCTTAAAAAATCTCTTCAAGTCTGCCATTAAAATCCTGCTCCTTTATGTAACCCAATTTGATGTTCTTTCAGACAACAAAATAACATTAATAACTATTAATCAAACTAATTCTGTCAAAAATTATTTTATCGATTTGCTTATCAATTACCTTTCAATAATAAATATGTAATTTCTGCTGAACTATAAAATATATTTGCACCAGTTTTCTTTTACAGATCCGGATAATGCTGCGGAATGAAATCTGTGGTGATATTTCCTTCCTGAAAATCCGGCTGATTGAGAAGTTCATACAGAAAATCCACGTTAGTTTTTACTCCTTCGATGGCAACTTCTCCAAGTGCACTGATCATCTTTCGAATGGCACTGCGGCGGTCTTTGTCATAAACAATGATCTTGGCAATCATAGAATCATAGTAGGGCGGGATTGCGTAGTCATTATAAACTGCTGTATCCACGCGGA
>CAUEAK010000049.1:0-12445 GCA_958454115.1 Blautia wexlerae | reverse complement strand
GAATCATAGTAGGGCGGGATTGCGTAGTCATTATAAACTGCTGTATCCACGCGGATTCCGTTTCCACCGGGAAGATGTAAGTCAGTGATCTTACCAGGGCATGGCATGAAATGTCTCTCAGGATCCTCGGCATTGATTCTGCATTCCATGGCGTGGCCGCGGATTTCTATGTCTTTCTGCTGAACGCTTAACGGTTCACCTGCCGCAATGCAGATCTGCTCTTTGATCAGGTCTACACCAGACACAAATTCTGTTACCGGATGTTCTACCTGAATTCTGGTGTTCATTTCCATGAAATAAAATTCTCCGGACTGATCCAGAAGAAATTCTATGGTTCCTGCACTTTCATAGCCTGCTGCCTTTGCTGCCCGTACTGCTGTCTCACCCATTTTCTTTCTCAGATCATCAGAGATTGCAATACATGGAGACTCTTCGATCATTTTCTGGTGACGTCTCTGAACAGAGCAGTCTCGTTCTCCCAGATGAACTACATTTCCGTATTTATCCGCAAGAATCTGCACTTCAACATGTCTGGGATTCTCCACAAACCGTTCCAGATACATGGTATTATCGGAGAAGGAATGGACCGACTCCTGCTGTGCTGTCTCAAACAATTTGGCAAATTCCTGTTCATTTCCGGCTACACGCATTCCTTTTCCACCGCCGCCTGCTGATGCTTTGATCATGACCGGAAAACCGATTTCCTTTACAGCTTCCAAAGCCTGCTCTACTGTGTAGACCGGTTCCTTTGTGCCGGGCACTACCGGGACTTTAGCTTTCCGCATTGTGTTTTTCGCCTCAGATTTATTTCCCATTCTGGAAATTACTTCTGCGGAAGGACCAATAAATGCCACATTACATTTCTCACACATTTCCACAAAACGGCTGTTCTCTGAGAGAAATCCAAATCCCGGGTGGATTGCTTCTGCTTTTGTGGCAATGGTAGCACTTAAGATTCGCTCCATGTTCAGATAGCTGTCTGATGACTGTGCCTTTCCGATGCATACTGCTTCATCTGCAAGCTGGGTATGCAGGGCATCTCTGTCTGCTTCTGAGTATACGGCTACTGTGCGGATTCCCATCTCACGACATGCCCGGATGATCCTCACTGCAATCTCACCACGATTGGCGATCAAAATTTTATTAAACATCTGTTATGCTCCTACTGCAAAAGTCAGCTCTGCGATCACTGCTACCTTACCGTCCTGGTTTGTTGCCTTTGCTTTTCCCACTCCCATGGGACCTTTTTCCTTAATGATCTCTACTTCGAGAGTAAGGGTATCTCCGGGAACTACCTTGTTCTTGAATTTTGCATTGTTGATTGATGCAAAATATGCGATCTTTCCTTTATTTTCCGGTTTACTCAGAATTGCAACTGCACCTGTCTGCGCAAGCGCTTCAACGATCAGAACTCCCGGCATAACCGGTTCCTGTGGGAAGTGTCCTGCAAAATGCGGCTCATTATAGGTAACACATTTCTTTCCTGTTGCCTTCACACCCGGCACCAGTTCTTCAATAGTATCAATCAGGAGGAACGGGTGTCTGTGGGGAATGATCTCCATAATTTCTTTTGTTGTAAGTTTCATAGTTTTTTACCTCCTTCTTCTATTCTATCACAAACATCGGCTGTCCGAACTCTACCATCTGCTCGTTTTCTACAAGGATTTCTTTTACTGTACCATCAAATTCTGATTCAATCTCGTTCATCAGCTTCATTGCTTCCACAATGCCAAGGACCTGACCTTTGCTTACTTTATCTCCTACTTTTACAAAGGGGGGATTTTCCGGAGAAGATGCTGCATAATAGGTACCTACAAGAGGAGATTTTACCACACTTCCTGTCTGTACTTCATCGTTAACAGCATTGACGGATTCTACATGTACAGCCTGCTGCACTACCGGCTGATACTGCTGAGCATCTGCCGGATCAGTATTGACTGCCATCTGCTGTACAATTGTTTTCTCTTTTGACATGGAAATATTTAAGGTATCGTCCTGCAGGTTAAATTCTGTGAGATCTGAATCGCTGACTGCGTGGATCAGTTCTAATATATTTGCCAGTTCCATTTATTTCCTCCTGCTGAAATAGCTATATTATAAGATCACTGTCGTATATTGTTTTCAAAATCACCATACCATTTATTATCTACGTGATCAGTCTTCGTACTTTTTAATAAGTAAGGATGCGTTATGTCCGCCAAAGCCAAGAGAATTGGTAAGTGCATATTTGATATCCATCTTTACATTACCGTTTCCTACATAATCCAGGTCACACTGTTCATCCGGCACCTTATAACCAACAGTCTGATGGATCAGACCTTCCTGAAGTTCTTTTACACAGGTGATCACTTCCACTGCACCGGCAGCTCCCAGAAGATGTCCTGTAATAGATTTTGTAGAATTTATTTTCATTTCTTTTGCGTGTTCACCAAATGTTTTCTTAATGGCAATTGTTTCAAATAAGTCATTATGATGTGTGCTTGTGCCATGTGCGTTTACATACCATACATCATCTGTGGAAATTCCTGCTTCTTTTACAGCCCATTCCATAGCTTTGGCAGCACCGGAACCGTCCTCTGCAGGGGATGTAATGTGATAAGCATCTCCTGTTGCACCATATCCGACAACCTCGCCAAGGATCTTCGCTCCACGTGCTTTGGCATGCTCCAGTTCTTCCAGAACTACCACGCCGGCACCCTCACCCATTACAAAACCGCTTCTTTCTTTGTCAAAAGGGATGGAACATCTCTCAGGATCTGTGGATGAGGTCAATGCTGTCAGTGCCGCAAAACCACCAAAGCCTGTTGGTGTGATAGCTGCTTCCGTTCCACCTGCAACCATAACATCTGCATCAGAGCACTGAATAGTACGGTATGCTTCTCCAATGCTGTGGGTTCCTGTTGCACAGGCAGTTACAACATTAATGTTCTTTCCGCGGAGTCCAAACTGAATGGAAACATTTCCGGATGCCATATTGGAGATCAGAAGAGGAATCATCAGAGGATTCAGTCTTCCTGGTCCCTTTGTGTTGAGAATTTCGCAGGATTTCTCTACCACCTGCATACTTCCGATACCGCTTCCCACGCTACAGCCTACACGGAAGGGATCTTCTTTTGTCATATCCAGTCCGGACTGCTCAATAGCTTCTTTTGCTGCTGCTACCGCATACTGGCTGAAAAGCTCCATACGTTTTGCAGATTTGAAATCCATATAATCCTTTGGATTAAAATTGTTGATCTCTGCTGCCATATGCGCTCTGTAATTTGTGGAATCAAAACGTGTTACTTCTGCAAAGTTTGTTTTTCCTTCTTTTACGCTGTTCCAAAATTCTTCTACACTAAGGCCTACCGGAGTGATTGCTCCCATACCTGTAATTACAACTCTTCTCATTTTGTTCTCCTTATTTATACGTTCATACCGCCATCTACGCTGATGACCTGTCCTGTAATATAGTCTGCTTTGTCTGATGCCAGAAATACTGCTGTATTTGCAATATCCTCAGGCTTTCCGAAACGTCCCAGGATAATCTGCTTACATGCATTTTCCCTGATTTCTTCTGAGAGTACTTCTGTCATCTCTGTGTCTACAAATCCGGGTGCAATGGCATTTACCGTAATTCCCCGGCTGCCCAGCTCTCTTGCCATTGTTTTTGTCAGACCGATCACACCTGCTTTGGATGCAGCATAATTTGCCTGGCCCACATTTCCGAGGATTCCGGAAACAGAAGAAATATTGATGATCTTTCCACTTCTCTGTTTCAGCATCTGACGGGCACTGTGACGGATTGTATTGAATGTACCTTTCAGGTTTACATTAAGTACAGAATCGAAATCCTCTTCTTTCATTTTCATGATCAGACCATCTTTGGTAATTCCTGCATTATTAACCAGAATATCAAGGTGTCCGTATTCTTTAACTATATCTTTGATCATTGCTTCACAGGCTACGAAATCACTGACATTGCATTTATATATGGAAGCTTTTCCACCGTTTTCTTCGATGGTCTGTTTTACTTCCTTCGCTCTCTCTTCAGAACCATTGTAATTGATAACCACCTCTGCACCTTCCTTTGCAAGAGCAATAGCAATGGCTCGTCCGATTCCACGTCCTGCACCTGTAATCAGGGCAATTTTATTTTTCAGCATTTTACAGACACTCCTTTCTCACTTCATCCAGATCTTCTGTTTTCTCAACATGTAATGCTTTTACATTTCTGTTGATCTTTTTGAGAAATCCTGTCAGAGTTTTTCCCGGTCCAATCTCAATAAAAGTATCTACACCATCATCAATCATCTGTTCTACACACTGCTGCCAGCGCACAGAGGATGAAACCTGGCTGACAAGCAATTCCTTTACCTGCTCCGGTCCTGTCACATACTGTGCAGTTACATTTGTCACATAAGGTACTGTAAATGACTGGATTTCTACCTTCTCAAGTTCCTGTCCCAGTTTTTCCCCTGCGCCTTTGAGAAGCTCACAGTGAAATGGGCCACTGACTTTAAGAGGAATCACACGTCTGGCGCCTGCTGCCTTTAATGCCTCCCCTGCTGCTGCAACTGCTGTCTCCTCGCCTGTGATCACAATCTGTCCCGGACAGTTATAATTTGCAATGGATACAATTCCCTGTGTCTCATTGCAGATTTTTTCAATCAGCTCTGCATCTGTTCCAAGAACAGCGGACATTGCACCACCTGTAGGATATGCCTCCTGCATAAAAATTCCTCTTTTTCGCACTACAGTAAATGCATCCTCTTCCTTCATAACACCGGAGGCCACCAGTGCTCCGTATTCTCCAAGGCTCAGTCCAGCATTTACCTGAGACCTGATTCCGGCTTCCTCTACAGCTCTTAAGATTGCAATTTCTGCTGTCAGCATGGCAATCTGTGTATATTCTGTAATATTTAATCTGTCATTTTCTTCAAAGCATAAAGCTTCTACATCAAGCCCGGATGCTTTTGATGCGTTTTCAAATACTTTGCGGCTTACAGCATATTTTTCATAGAAATCTTTCGCCATTCCTGTATACTGTGCGCCCTGTCCCGGAAATACAAATGCAATTTTAGACATATCATTTTCCTTTCCTTTATTTTTATGTTTATATCAGATGATAACAATTTGTTTCTGATTGCAAATTATTTTAGTTTAAAATATTTTGATACTCAAATTATAATGTCAAAAAATTCTCCCCGAAGCCATCTCTGGCTCCAAGGAGTTATTTGTCATTTCTATATGATTAAGCCTCTACGCCTTTGTTTTTCAGATAATCCATAACAGCTCCGACTGTTGTTAAATCTGTAAGATCTTCAGCCGGGATCTCAATATTGTATTCATCTTCCAGAGCCATAACCAGCTCAAACAGGTCAAGTGAATCTGCGCCAAGATCATCCTTGAAAGAAGTTTCAGCAGTAATTCCTGCTGCATCACAATTTAACTGCTCTGCGATCATTTCACTCATTTTTTCTAACATAATTTTCTCTTCTCCTTTAATTCAAGCCCCGGAATGCTTCTCTTTTTCCTGCTCCGGTTATCACTTGTTTTTTATTATTTTTGTTAAGCAGATGATGATTCTGCTTTTTCTTGTTTTCAACCTTATCATCCGTCAGACCAGTAAATACGTCTCATTTATTCAGATTTGGTTTTATCGGGATTGATTACTTTGATGTTCAAAGTATATATTCTTCCCTCCTGTTTGTCAAGCACTATTTTATTACATTTTTTATTCCTCAAATTTAATCTGCCTTGCCACACTCAGCGCAAGTCCCATCTCTGCCATAAGGAATACGATCGACGTACCTCCATAACTGATAAACGGAAGAGTGACACCTGTATTCGGCATAAGGTTTACAACAACCGCAATATTAAGAATAACCTGCAATGCTATGTGAATAAAAATCCCACTGACCATAAGTGAGCCAAACATATCCGGTGCATTCTGTGCAATAACAAACAGCCTGTATAACAGATATGCATAAAGCATCAGCACGATAAGACCTCCAAAAATCCCCAGTTCTTCACAGATAATTGAAAAAATCATGTCATTCTGTGCCTCAGGTACACTTCCCAGCTTCTGAATACTGTTTCCAAGTCCTCTGCCAAAAAATCCTCCCGAGCCAATCGCATACAATGCCTGAATTGTCTGATACCCCCAACTGTCCGCATATTCTTCCGGATGAAGCCATACCATGATTCGTCTCAGACGAAAGCTTCCACTTCCATCAACACTCACTGTTGCATTCAGAAAAATGACTCCGATCACTGCCAGCGCAATAACAACACCTGCAATAATAATAAAAATCTTAATATCCGGGTGAGCCACAAAAATCAGTCCTGCAGTAATACAGAAAATAATAATTGCTGTACTCAGATTGTCCGTAAATACATATGCAGCCAGTGCCAGTCCGCCTCCCACAACAGCAAGAACCATACAGCCCTTTAAGGTATGGACTTTCTTTCCCATATGCACGATCATATATGGGAGGCAGACAATAACTGCTATCTTGGCAAGCTCTGCCGGCTGGAACTGAACCGGTCCAAGATTCAGCCATCTCTGGGCACCATGAGAAGACTGCCCCAGCGGTGTTTTTACCAGTGCCATCAACACCAGTGCCGCTACATACAAAGCTGTGCTAAAACGGTTCAGTATCCGATAATTGAGCCTGGAAATGATCAGTGCCATGATAATACATGCCACGCTGATGATGGCCTGTTTTTTAAAAAAATACATGTCGCTTCCGTAATTTATCTGAGCCATATAGGAGCTTGTACTGTACAGCATGATAAGCCCAAAACAGGTCAGCAGTACAATAACTGCTACCAGACTGTAATCATAATAATCTGTTTTTGTTTTTCGACGCGCCCTGCTCTTGGAAGATGCTGTTGAATACGACTTTTTTTGTGATTTTGTATTTTCCATTTAATCACCTGATGCTTTCTTGTTTTCTAAAATTCCCATCTGACTTTTTTATTATAACAGAAAGCTTTTTCATAAGCAATGGGGCAGTTGCCTGATTGCATCTGCCCCATTTTAAATAAGTCTGGCTGTTCATCTTTCCCTTATTCTGTATGTCTCAGGTTTATGATATCTATTTCTCATCATCACTGATTTCAATCGGGTCAGATTCGAAAATAAATTTAACATTTCCGTCCATATCGCCGGATCTGTCTGTGAATGTTGTGTACATTACATCGTCAGACTGGATTACCTCAAATCTGTCAAGAATATCCTGAAGATCTCCGTTTACTGTATCATCCAGTTTCTTAATACCTTCTTTATAGAATTTCTTCTGTCCTTTGTTCAGTTCTTTTGCTCCGTCATTCAGATCGCTGATACCATCTTTAAGCTGATCACTGCCATCAGAAAGCTTATCCGCACCATCCATTAATGTCTGAGTACCGGATACAAGGCTGCCTGTTCCTGATGCAAGGGTCTGTGCTCCGGATGCAAGTGTCTGGGTTCCTGATGCAAGCTGAGATGCTCCGCTGTTTAATGTAGAACTGTTCGAAGAAAGCTGATCTGCTCCGCTGTACAGTGTTCCACTGTTAGATGCCAGAGTTTCCACACCACTTGTAATCTGACCTGTTGCAGAATTGATCTGAGACATACCACTGGTCAGGCTCTTTCTTGCGCTCTTAAGAGTCTTGGCTCCTTTTAACAGTGTCTGTGCATTAACATTATTTTCGCCCTGAAGCTGTGCAATTCCATCTGTCAGTGTCTTTCCGGAACTAAGCAGTGTATCTGCGCCGGAAATCATCTGTTCTGTGCTTGCTTTTGCAAGGCTTTCATATCCACTCTGGAGAGATTTATTTGCAGTAGTCAGCTGATCAGAGCCTGCTTTCAGCTGATCGATTCCCTGCAGCATTTCCGGAAGCTGCTGTCCAAGTCCGGTAAATAATGTACTCATCTGATTTACTACTGTAGCAATCTGGGTTCCTGACTGAGCAAGCTGGGTTCCACTTGCTTTTAATGTGCCATCATTAGAAGTAAGCTCTTTTGCACCTGCATTTAACTGTGATACAGTTTCCTGCACTGTCTTCATTCCCTGAGTTAATGCCTGTAATTGCTGTTTCATCTGTTCAATACTGCTGTTGACTGCCTCTTCCTGTGCATCTGCTGTTGATTCTGCACTGGACGCAGATGCCCTTAAAGCGTCTGCTGCTGACTGCAATGCTGACGTATCAGGTGCGGAGGCTGTAATTGTGGATGTATCAATATTAGATGCACTGTCCTCAGCTGCCTGAATAGAACCTAACGCACCATCAATCGCAGCTTCTACAGCAGCTGCTGTTTCATCATCCATATTGCTGGTATCAATATTATACAAAGCAGATTCTGCTGCTTCTAGCTGACTGCTGACTGCTGCAACTCCTGCATCTACAGAAGATGCATCTACAGAAGCCTCTGCGGAATCACTGATCCAGGATTCAATTGCATCTGCCTGACTGTTCATGGTTTCAGCACTGTCATTTAACTGTCCGGACATTGCATTTGCACTTTCTTCTATTTCTGAAGCTGTGGAAGCTCCCATGTTTTCAAGTGAGCTCTCAAGCTGGCTCAGTCCTGATGCAAGCTGTTCTACACTTTCAATATACTGGCCAACTGCAGAAGTGTAATCAGAAACGCCTGTTGTATAAGCCGTCATGCTGTCACTGAAATTAGCAATCTGATTTGCATCGATTTTAGATGAAAGAGCTGTCATTTTTTCTACAGCAGTCTGGATTCCATTTACAGCAGTATCAATTCCCGGAACAACCTGACCAATCCCATCCACTAAACTCTTGATACCACCAGCATACTGACCCACACCGCCTGCAAGCTGATTAACTCCTGCAATATACTGCTGCATTCCGTCTGTCAGAGTAGTTGTTCCTGTTACATAGCTCTGCACACCGCCTGCAAGCTGATTGCCGCCTGCAACATATGCATTTACACCATCGGAAAGAGATTTCATCCCTGCCTCATAGTCCGCCATCTTGCTGTCCAGCGTATCTACTCCTGCTGTATATTGTTTGATTCCATCTGAAAGTGTGTCTGCCCCTGCTGTATAAGAGGAAACACCACTGTTTAAAGTCTGTGCCCCTGTATTCAGTGTCTGTGCTCCGCTGCTTAATTCCTTTGCTCCGTCATCCAGTTCTTTTGCTCCGTCATTCAGATCACTGACACCACTTTTCAGAGTTCCGATTCCATCATAAAATTCTTTATATTTGTCATTGAGTTTATTAGTTCCATCATAAAGATCTTTGGTTCCGTCTACCAGTTTTACTGCTGCATCCGTCAGATCTTTCATTGAATCCTTCAGCTCATCCAGTCCATCCACATCATTCAGATCAATATCTTTGAAAATATCTGTAAGTGCTACGGTAAATGTAGAATTCATCTCACAGTCTGTAACATCTGCTTCCACTGTAAATCCTTCAGGGATATTCACTTCATCTGCAATATCAGAAGACATATCCAGACTTTCTTTCATTCCCGGCATACCAAAACCGACAACAACATTTCTGCTTCCGTCAGAAATAACCTTACCGTTATCTACTGTAATATTGGAGAAATTATCTGTAGAAAGGATCATTCCTGTCACCATAACAAAGGGTGAATAAATATCAGTCTTTTTGCCATTCACTGTTTTGGTTGTTTTAGAAGTATTTGTATATGTCACTTCCATTTTCAGATGTCCTGTCTTTCCTGCCAGAGCTTCCGGAGAAACCTCAGTTCCATCCATATAATATTTAATTCCTACGGAAACCGGGAGATTTTTCTCTGTCTTTCCCTGATAATAAATATCCTTTCCATCAGTACTCCAGGTCAGATCATTTCCGTTCTGAGTAAATGTTTCATCACCTTTTACGTTTTTTATATCCTGAAGATCAGAGGCATCTTTCACCTCAGAATTGGAACTGTCTCCGGAATTTTTCAGCCAGTCAGATACTGTGACATCCGTTACTTCTCCTCCGGCAGTTGTATTTACATAAACGGTTTCTTCTTTCTGCAATCCATTATCACCTGTTGAAGCAGCTGCCATTACAGTACCTGCTCCGAGAACTACAGCCATTCCTGCTGCAAGCGTTGCTGCAGCTGCTTTCTTTCTGTTTCTGTTCATAATAACTTACTCCTTTATTCTATCTCTTTACAATAAGCTTCTTTTTAAAAATCCTGAATCACTGTTTCTTCTCTTTTGCCGATTTCTTCTTGGCAAATCCAATAGATGTGTGGCAGATGAGAGAATCAAATATCATAAACATAGCCGGAAGTATAAACAATACCACCAGTGTACTGATCACAGCTCCACGTGAAAGCAGGTTTGTGATACTTCCGATCATATCTACCTGTGTATAAAGACCAACTCCGAAAGTTGCCGCAAAGAAGCTGCAGCCACTGATCACAATTGACTTCATGGAAGTTTTATGTGCGATGGCAATGGATTCTTTCTTACTCTTTCCAAGACCACGTTCTTTCTGGTATCTGCTGGTCATAAGGATTGCATAGTCAACAGTAGCTCCCAGCTGGATACAACCGATAACAATGCTTGCTACGAACACCACTTCCTTTCCCTGATAATAAGGAACGGACATATTGACAAAAATCGCAAACTCAATAACTGCAACCAGAATAAACGGAAGCGAAATGGATTTAAACACAACCATGATAATAATGAAAATTGCCAGGATAGAGATAGTATTTACAGTCTTTAAATCCACATCCGTAACATCCTGAAGATCCTTGGTCAGAGGTGCTTCTCCGATTACCATAGATTCCGGACTGTATCCTTTTACAATCTTCTGGATCTCATCAATCTGATTGTTTACCTCGTCTGTAGCTGTTTTATATTTGGAACAGATAAATTCCATCTCGTACTCATCGCTTTCCAGCATCTTCTTCAGATTACTTGGGATCATGGTATCCGGGAATGCCGCACCTACGAAAGAGTCCATTCCAAGTGCCCATTTTACACCATCAACATCCTTGATCTGGTCAAGCATTTCTGTTTTTTCTTTTGATGTCAGACCTTTCTTTAATAACACCATATGAACATTATTCATATTAAAGGTTTCCTGAAGTTTGGCATTTGCCACATTACTGTCCAGCGTGGAAGGAAGTGACTTGTCAATATTGTAGTAATTCTTCAGATTGTTATTTCCATGAATTGCCGGGAAAAGCATTACCAGGAAAATGATCAGCCATACTTTATAATGCTTTGTAATAAAAGCAGATGCCTTATCAAAGCTTGGAAGCAGCGGCTTATGTGTTGTTTTTTCAATGGCTCCGTCAAAAGTAAGCACCAGAGCAGGGAGCAAAGTAACACAACACAGAACACCGATAACAACTCCCTTGGCCATTACGATACCCATATCACGTCCAAGTGAGAAGGTCATAAAGCAAAGTGCGATAAATCCGGCTACTGTTGTAATAGAACTTCCGATTACAGATTTGAAGGTTGCATTGATGGCATGTGCCATAGCCCTCTCTTTATCACCCTCAAACCGCTTCTTATTCTCCTCATAACTGTTCAGCAGGAAAATGGAATAATCCATGGTAACACCAAGCTGCAGGACTGCTGTCAGTGCCTTAGTGATGTATGAAATCTGACCAAGAAAAATATTACTTCCAAGATTATACAAGACTGCAACACCAATGCAGAGCAAAAACAAAACCGGAACTACCAGAGAATCCATTGCAAGGAGCAACACTATCAGAGAAAGGCAGGAAGCAATCACAACGTAAATCGGCATTTCCTTAAGTGCGATCTGTTTGATATCAGTAACAATGCCTGTCATTCCACTGACAAAACAGTTCTTTGAAGTAATCTTACGAATCTGCGTCACAGCTTCCATGGAAGTTTCTGATGATGTTGTATTATCAAACAACGCGATCATCATAGTTGCATCTCCGTTAAAAAATGCCTCTCTTAAATCCTTCGGAAGCATTTCTACAGGAACGGAAACATCCAGGACACTGTCATACCACAGTACTTTTTTCACGTGATCAACTGCTTCGATTTTCTCTTTCAGAGCAGCTACATCCTTCAGTTCCATATCCTCCACCACTATCATGGAAAAGGCTCCCATCCCAAACTGATCTACCATAATGTCCTGTCCCTCAACTGTCTCAAGGGTATCCGGCAGATAACTCAGTACATCGTAGTTGATTCTGGTCGCCGCCATACCGAGATATGAAGGGATCAGCAATGCAATTCCGATGATAATGATCAGTATCTTGTGTTTTGCAATCCACTTTCCTACCTTAATCATCTTTTTCTCCTCTTCTTTCTTTATTATTGATACTGTTTGATCATTCTATGACCAACAGTCATTTTTTATTTCATGGAATGTTATATAACAAAAATGACTTTCAGTCAATAATCATTCTTCACAATTTGCCTAAATTTTTCCAGAACAAAAATGTAATATTGACTTTCAGTCATTTTTGTTTAAAATAGTAATTATATAT
>CAUEAK010000048.1:0-12484 GCA_958454115.1 Blautia wexlerae | reverse complement strand
CATGACCCTAACGACTTTGAGGTTGGACGCCGTCACAATCTGGAAGAGATCAACATTATGAATGACGATGCGACCATCAACGAGCTTGGCGGAAAATACGCTGGTATGGATCGTTACGAAGCACGTAAGGCAATGGTAGCAGATTTGGAAGAACTTGGACTTCTGGTAAAAGTAGTTCCTCACAACCACAGCGTTGGAACTCATGACCGCTGCGGTACAACGGTAGAGCCTATGATCAAGCCACAGTGGTTTGTAAAGATGGACGAGATGGCAAAGGCTGCGATCAAAGCTCTGGATGACGGAGATCTGAAATTCGTTCCGTCCCGTTTTGACAAGACGTATCTTCACTGGCTTGAGAATATCCGCGACTGGTGTATTTCCAGACAGTTATGGTGGGGACACAGAATTCCGGCTTATTACTGTGATGAGTGCGGTGAAGTAGTTGTTGCAAGAGAAATGCCTGAGAAATGCCCGAAATGCGGATGTACACATCTTCATCAGGATGAGGATACACTGGATACCTGGTTCAGTTCTGCATTATGGCCATTCTCCACACTTGGCTGGCCGGAGAAAACACCGGAACTGGAATATTTCTATCCGACAGATGTACTTGTTACAGGATATGACATTATCTTCTTCTGGGTTATCCGTATGGTATTCTCTGCTCTGGAGCAGACTGATCAGGTTCCGTTCCATCATGTACTGATCCATGGTCTGGTACGTGACTCCCAGGGACGTAAGATGAGTAAGTCTCTTGGAAACGGTATCGATCCTCTGGAAGTTATTGATAAATACGGCGCAGATGCTCTTCGTCTTACTCTGATGACAGGTAATGCACCTGGAAATGATATGCGTTTCTACTGGGAAAAGGTAGAAGCAAGCCGTAACTTCGCAAACAAGATCTGGAATGCTTCCCGTTTCATCATGATGAACCTGGAAGGCAAGACAGTGACAGAGCCGGAGAACTTAAATGATCTCTGTGCAGAGGATAAATGGATTCTGTCTCACTTAAATACAGTGATCCGCGAAGCTACAGAGAACATGGAAAAATATGAACTTGGTATTGCAGTACAGAAGGTTTATGACTTCCTGTGGGATGAACTCTGCGACTGGTATATTGAGATGGCTAAAGTTCGTCTGTGGAAGGCAGAGGAAGATCCGAAGGCAGCAAATGATGCACTCTGGACATTAAGAACAGCGCTGACAGAAGGCCTGAAGCTTCTTCATCCGTATATGCCGTTTATCACAGAGGAAATCTACTGCACACTTCTTCCTGAAGAAGAGTCTATTATGATCTCCGAATGGCCTGTATACAGAGAAGAAAGAAACTTCCCGGATGCTGAGAAAGCAATCGAGGGCTTCAAAGAGGTTGTAAGAGGTATCCGTAATACCAGAACAGAGATGAATGTTCCGAATAACCGCAAGACAAGCCTGCATATTGTGGCAAAGGATGCTGAAACAGCAGCAATGTATGAGAACAGCAAGAAATCCTTTGTAAATCTTGCATTTGCAAAAGAGATTCTGGTACAGACAGACAAGAACGGAATCAGTGAAGATGCAGTTTCAGTAGTTGTTTCCAATGCGGTTGTATATATGCCGTTGGAAGACCTGATTGACAAAGATAAAGAGATTGAACGTCTTACAAAAGAAACAGAACGTCTCACAAAAGAGATCGCAAGATGTGAAGGTATGCTGAATAATCCAAACTTCGTAAACAAGGCACCTGCTGCCAAGGTGGATGCGGAGAAAGACAAACTTGCGAAATATAAAGAAATGATGGATAAGGTTAAAGGACAGTTAGAGCAGCTTAAGAAATAAGGGAGTGTTTAGATGAAATTGTATAAGATTTGTAACAAAATCTCCCTTTTACTCCATGTACTTGCCAGCGCAGCGGGATATTTTGTTATGGAGGCAATCTGCCGTCACTCGTTTATAGAAGCCTGGAATTATATGACACAGAGACCTCTGGTTTTTGCATATAATGCGGCATTCATTTTTACCTCGTCACTAATTGTTTATCTGTTTCACAGGAGAGTATTCTGGAGAGTACTGGTTACGTTGTTCTGGCTGATACTGGCCATTATTAACGGTGTTCTCCTGCTCAACCGTGTTACACCGTTTACAGGACCGGATCTGCATCTGATCACAGATGCAATGAAGATTGCCAACAAATATCTGCCTGTTGCAGGCGTTGTGGCAGTCTGCATCCTGTTTGGGATTCTTGTTATTTTACTGCTGATGCTGCTTATTAAAGGACCGAAGTATCAGAAAAAGATTAAATATCGCTACAATATTCCTCTGATCCTGCTGGCTGTTGCTCTTTTTGCAGGAAGTACACAGCTTGCACTGGAGAAGAGGGTACTTTCCAATTACTTTGGAAATATTGCTTTTGCATATGAGGATTATGGATATCCTTACTGTCTGGCAACTACGATTTTTAATACGGGAATCAGCTGTCCGAGAGATTATTCTGAGAAAGAAATCAAAAGAATTGAGAAGACGGAAAAGAATCTTCCGGAAACGCAGGAAGAAAAGCGGCCGAATATTCTGTTTTTGCAGTTAGAATCATTCTTTGATCCTACGCTGGTTAATTACCTGGATATTTCAGAAGACCCGATTCCGACCTTCCGTAAGCTGATGAAGGAATATTCTTCAGGATATTATAAGGTTCCGTCTGTCGGTGCAGGTACTGCCAATACGGAATTTGAATCCATTACAGGAATGAGTATGCATTATTTTGGACCTGGGGAATATCCTTATAAGAGTATTCTGAGAGAGACTACCTGTGAGAGTGCACCTTATGTACTGAAGAATCTGGGCTATACCACCCATGCGGTTCATAATAATGAGGCAAACTTCTATGGAAGAAGATCTATTTTCCCGAATCTCGGATTTGATACTTTTACTTCTGAAGAGTACATGGCAAGAGAGAACGAGAAGAATCCAAATGGCTGGGTAAAGGATGAGGTTCTGACAGATGAAATCCTGAAATGTTTGGATTCTACTGAGGGGCCGGATTATGTATATACTATTTCCGTACAGGGACATGGCGCATATCCGGATGAGCAGATTCTGGAGGATCCTGAGATCACAGTTTCCGGTGCGCCGACTGAGGAAGAGAATAATAAATGGGAATATTACGTAAATGAGATCCATGAGATGGATAATTTTGTAAAAGAGCTGACAGATAAGCTGGCAGATTATCCTGAGGATGTGGTCCTTGTTATGTACGGTGACCACCTTCCGACTATGGGATTGACTGTGGAGGACCTGAAGAACAAGTATCTGTTCCAGACAGAGTATGTGATGTGGGATAACTTCGGACTTAAGAAAAAGAATGAAAATCTTGCAGCATACCAGATGGCGGCAGAGGTTATGGATCGTGTGGGAATCCATGAGGGAACTGTTTTCCGCTATCATCAGGCAAGAAGAAATACCAGAAATTATCAGGTGGATCTGGAAACCCTGCAGTATGACCTCCTTTATGGAAAGAGATATTCCTACGGGGAAAGCGGCGAAAGTCCTTATCTGCGTACCAGAATGCGTATGGGAATCTATGATGTGACTCTGGATTCCATTCAATGTATCTCTGAGGCAGATCATACATATTACATTAAGGGAACGGAATTTACGCCGTCCAGTGAAATCAAGCTGAACGGAGAATGGTATGATACGGTCTATATCAATCCGACTACGTTGATGATCACAGGTACGGAGCTGAATGATTTCGACAGGCTTGCGGTGATCCAGCGAAGCAACAGTTCGACGCGAAAACCGCTGAGCAAGAGCTATGACCGGTCCTGCTATGCACTTTATTCAAATAATAAATGGAAATTAACAGAAAGTGCCGGTATGAATGAGAATTAATCCATAATTTTGTCGGATAAAATATTACGATTGGTACTGGACATCTTCCACCACTATTATATAATGTTAGAGTAACTAAATACATTATAGATAAGTGGTGGAATTTTTTTATGAATTACGAAGAAGCAGTTGCTTATATTGATGAAACTCCGAAATTTACAAAGAAGAACAGTCTGGATCACACAAAGGAATGTCTGAGAAGACTTGGTAATCCTCAGGATAAGTTTAAGGTGATCCATGTGGCAGGAACTAATGGAAAGGGAAGTACATGTGCGTTTCTGACCTCTGTTCTGAGAGAGGCAGGATATTCCTGCGGATTATTTACTTCTCCTCATCTGGTGGAGATCAATGAACGCTTCCAGATCAATGAGGTGAATATTGATAATGATACTTTCCTGAAGGCCTTTGAGAAAGTAAAGGTACTTGCGGATGAACTGGTTGCAGAAGGCAGCTATCATCCGACTTATTTTGAGATGCTTTTTCTGATGGGAATGGTGATCTTTGCAGATGCAGGTGTTGATTATGTGACTCTGGAAACAGGACTGGGCGGAAGAATGGATGCGACTACTGCTGTGGAGAATCCTGTTGCCTGTGTGATCACATCGATCAGTCTGGATCATATGCAGTATCTGGGAGATACAGTTGCCAAAATCGCAGGAGAAAAGGCCGGGATCATTGTGCCGGGGGTACCGGTAATCTATGACGGAAACGACCCGGATGCAGCAGAAGTGATCCGTGCCAGAGCAGAAGAACTGGGAAGCCCTGCTTATGAAGTGAAGAGATCAGATACAGAAGTGCTCAGAAATACTTCGGCGGGAATTGATTTTGCATTTCGGAATGAGTATTATAAGGATATGGTTTTCTCCATTCCGTTTATTGCAAAGTATCAGGTGATGAACAGTGCACTTGCATTAAAGACGATTGAGGTTCTGCAGAATGTGATTTCTGTATCTATGGATCAGATCCATGTGGGAATTGCCGGAACACGCTGGCAGGGAAGAATGGAAACAGTGCTTCCGGGTGTGATCGTGGACGGTGCTCACAATGAGGACGGGGTAGAGAAATTTGTAGAGACAGCAGAACATTTTCAAAAAGAATGTCCGCTGACTTTACTTTTTTCAGCAGTAGATGACAAAGATTATACAGATATGATACATACGATCTGCAGCAGGATCACGTTCCGTCATGTGGTAGTAACCTCTGTTGGCGGATATCGCAAGGTTCCTGCTGAGAGATTTGCAAAGCTTTTTACAGAAGCAGGTGCTTCTTCTGTGGAAGTAGTGGAGGATGTTGAGAAAGCCTTTGGTAGAGCACTGGAAGTAAAGGGGGATGACGGAATGCTCTTCTGCGTGGGTTCCCTGTATCTTGTCGGTGAGATTAAAGATGTGATCAGGAGAAATAAGAAATGATAGATTATGAAGAGGAACTGAAGAAATTTGAACCTTGTCTGGATGTGGCAGATGCGGAGGGTGCGATTTATGAGAGAGAACTGACGGATATCCTGGATATTCTTCAGGAAGTTCTCCGCGAAGCCAAGAGTGGCAGACGGGTAAAATAAGGAGATACACATGAATTGTATGAATTGTGGCGCATTTCTGGTGGACAAAGATCTGGATTACTGCCCGAAATGTGGATGTAATGTGCTGATCCAGAAAAAGGTAGATTACCTTTCCAGACAGTATTACAACCGGGGGCTTGAGAAAGCCAGTGTCCGCGATCTTTCAGGGGCGATTGACTGTCTGAAGCAGAGTCTTATTTATAATAAGCATAACATTCAGGCGAGAAATCTTCTTGGACTGGTATATTTTGAGACAGGGGAGGTGGTTGCCGCACTCAGTGAATGGGTGATCAGTAAGAATCTTCAGCCATCCAGAAATCTGGCATCAGAATATATTAACAAGCTGCAGGCGAACTCCAATAAGCTTGAGGCGATCAATGAAACGATCAGAAAGTATAATGATGCCTTAAACCTGTGCAGGGAAGGTCATGAGGATATGGCTGCGATCAGGCTGAAGAAGATTCTCATACAGAATCCAAAACTGATCAAAGGTTACCATCTTCTGGCACTTGTGCAGATGAAAGAGGGGGAATATAACAAGGCAAGAAAGACGTTAAGGAAAGCCGCGCGGATTGATAAAACAAATACAACAACCCTTCGTTTTTTGAGAGAGATTGACGAACAGACAGGAGTATCTACACGTCTGGAACGTCAGAATAAAAGAAACAGGAAAGCTGTGGACAGCAGTGAGAATGATATGGCAATCCAGATTCCTCAGTATAAAGAAAAAGGAAGGATTCCGCTGTTTTTTACACTGGTTGCCGGATTTTGTGCAGGATTGCTGGCGTTTTATCTTCTGGCTGTTCCTGCCATACGTCAGGGAATCTACAGGGAAGCGAATCAGCAGATTATGAAATACAGTGATGCAGTGTCCAGTCAGGGAGCTGAGCTGACCAAGGCACAGAGTCAGGCTCAGGAATCTGGAGACACAGTTGAGGCGGCCTCCAAACAGATAGAGGAAGAGAAGAAAAAAAGCAGCAGTTATGAGGCTCTGATCGAGGCGTACTCAGCATTGCAGCAACAGAATACAGATGAAGCGGCATTGAAGATACAGAATGTTTATGCGGATTTGCTGCCTGCGGATCTGAAAGGAATTTACAATACGATCTGTAACACTACAGGTACGACCGGGATCGAAGGAACTACAGATGCGAAAGTCACAGACGGAACCGGCAGTGCTGACAGCGCAGAGGGAGATGCTTCTTCAGATTCAGCGGAAGATGGAAGTTATGACGATGGTTCCTATGACAGTGGGGAATATGATGATGGTTCTTACGATAATTCTGATGGTGATTCGGCAGATGATGGAAGTTACGACACCGGTGATTATGACGATTCCGGATACTGATACCGGGTTTTCATTTTGATGTGGCAGAAGACATGAAGTATTATAAGAAGATGTAAAGATACAAAAGAGATGCATGGAAGTCATGTGTCTCTTTTTTTACCGAATCAAGTAGGAGGCTGCGAAAAGCAATAAACAGTTATTTGATGTAGAGCTACACTGCAAAGTGGATTGCGAACATTCGCCTGACAAAAAGTGAGGAGGGATATGATGGAGAACAGATTTGAAATACAGGGAAATTCCCTGATCATTCATTTACCGAAAGAGGTAGATCATATGGTGACAGACGAGATACGCAGAGATTCAGATGATATTATACGGAAAAAATATATACGAACAATCACATTTGATTTTTCAGGAACAGCGTTTATGGACAGTTCAGGGATAGGGCTGATCATGGGGAGATACCGGATGATGGGGATGCGCGGTGACTGTATACAGGCTACAGGAGTAAATTCCTATATTGAAAAGCTGCTGCATCTGTCAGGGGTATATAAATTTGTCGAAATCTGTGGGGAAGTCTAAAGAGAGGGGGAAGAAAACTATTATGGAAAATACCAATGAAATGAAAATTATTTTTGACAGCAGACCTGAGAATGAGGGGCTGGCAAGAGTTGCGGCGGCAGCTTTCTGCACACAGCTGAATCCTACTCTGGAGGAAGTGGCAGATCTGAAAACTGCTGTGTCAGAGGCTGTGACAAACTGTATTATTCATGCTTATGAAGGCCAGGTGCAGAAGATAGAGATTTTCTGCAGAAGGGAAGGGCAGAAATTATGGGTTGATGTGATCGATAAGGGAGTGGGGATCAGAGACGTTGCAAAAGCTATGGAGCCTCTTTTTACAACAAAGCCGGAGAAGGATCGTTCCGGGATGGGATTTACATTTATGGAAGCGTTTATGGATGAGGTAACAGTAGAATCACAGGTGGGATATGGAACAGTTGTCCATATGAAAAAGACGATCGGGAGGTAGGAATGGACCATACTCTTGCTCTGATCATGAAGTCACAACAGGGAGATAAAGAAGCAAGAGATACTGTATTTAAAGAAAACGCAGGACTTGTGTACAGCATGGCGAAAAGATTTGCCGGGCGCAGTGTGGAAATGGAAGATATCGTGCAGATAGGAAGCATTGGGCTGCTGAAAGCCATAGATCGTTTTGATATTTCGTACGATGTGAAGTTTTCAACTTATGCTGTTCCCATGATCATAGGTGAAATCAGACGCTATCTGAGGGATGACGGGATGCTTAAGGTGAGCAGAAACCTGAAAGAGAACTGTGCCAGAATTTATTCTGCGAGAGAAGCACTGGAAAAAGAACTGGGACGTGAACCGATACTGGAGGAAGTTGCGAAAGCGACAGAACTTTCAGTAGATGAAGTGGTGATGTCGATGGAATCAGGAGCTGAAGTGGAATCTTTGCACAAAATTATCTATCAGGGAGATGGAAATGATATTTCGCTTATGGACAGGCTCCAGGAAAAAGAAAATGGACAGGATGCAGCACTGAACAGGATTTTTCTGGATGAAATCCTGAAAAAACTGGATGCAAGAGAACGTCAGCTGATCGGTATGAGATATTTTAAGGATATGACGCAGACAGAGATTGCGGCAGAGATGGGAATTTCCCAGGTCCAAGTGTCAAGGATGGAAAAGCGGATTCTGAAGGAACTTAAAAAGCAGGTATAAGCAGATGGGAGTAATTAACTCACCGCTTGTAGAAGGTGGAGTATTCTCTGAAGAGGTAAATAAAAAAGAGGTTACTGTGAACGGAGTGAACAGTAACAAAAAGAGTGTGCGGATTACTATAATATTGCACACTCTTTTTGCTATAATATCTTTATTGTTATATATCGTAAGTTATACAGTTCTCTGTGATCTGAAGATCACATTTTTGTATTTCAGAAGGGCTGTCTGAAGAATCAGTCCTACTACACCACAGGAAACTACTTCTCCGATACCTACGGTAAGCATCATAAGCGGAATCGGAAGATTTACTCCGTATCCGAAGTGAAGTACGAATGGCACGATGACTGCATTGGAAACAATCGGCGGGATCGGCGCAAGAAAACGGTTGCAGCTGCGGAGTCTGTAAGTAAATACTGCTCCGATCAGTGTTGCGATGCTTCCGAAAATAATGTCTACAGGAATGGCACCGCCAAAGAGATTGGCAATGATACATCCCACAAATAACCCCGGAATCGCAGCCGGTGTAAAGAATGGCAGGATGGTCAGTGCTTCCGAAAAGCGAATCTGAATTTCGCCATAGCTGAGTGGTGCGAATAAAAGAGTCAGAACCACATAAATAGCTCCGATCACTGCTGCTTCTGCCAGAAACTGAGTACCTTTGTTTTTCATATTTGATTATCTCCTTTAGTATTTGTTTTACGAGTGGAAGGTTTCGAACACTCGGCTATCGAAGTATATCACTTTTCGGAAGTACGGTCAATGTCTTTGATAAGAGTTTTATTAACATTTTCCTCGTACAGACGCATCTGTATCTGCATAGGTGTTGGATCATCTGTTATTTTCATATGACCGAAATGATTGAAGAAGAAAAGTACCCCAAGTCCGATTCCTATGGAATAAGTGATCTCAAGAACAGTAAAATGACCGGAGGTCTGTCCTGTGACCTGGGTATAGATCTGTGAGAAGAGACCACCGACATCTACATCGTTATTAAATGTCATGATAGAGAAACCTGCACCGAAAAAGGCGGCAAGACCGACGAAAATAATCTTGCACCACTGCCAGACAAGTCCGGGACCGGGTTTGTTTTTAAAAGTGATGATAAAGTCGGCTTCTCCAATATTACTGATTTCAAGGTCGGGTTCTTTTTTTTTGATTTCGGAGATCAGATCCATGACAGACATTACATAACGTCCTGGTTTATTCGGGTCAAGATTTATAACCGGCATCACCCGGAGTCGGTTCAGGATTTTACTGTTGCTGCAGGAAAGTTTTGCAATGTCCTGCAGATAAATGTGTGGATGGTTTATCTGGATATTCTGATCTAACTGTAAATAGAGAGTATCACTCATGGTATGTTATCCTTTCATTTTGGGCTTAAAGATCAGGCTTGCAAGATAAGAGAAGATCAGTGCTGCGGAGACTCCCACCGCGCAGGCGGTAAAGCCTCCCATAAAGAGCCCGATCAGTCCGTTTTTGTCAATGGATTCTTTCATTCCTTTCCACAGGATATTGCCAAAACCAAGCAGAGGAACAGAAGCGCCTGCTCCGGCAAATTCTGCAAATGGCTGATAGATTCCGACAGCGCTTAAAACAGAGCCTGTACATACCAGAAGTACCATGATCCGTCCGGGCATAAGCTTTGTCCTGTCCAGAAGAATCTGTACCAGGGCACAGATCAGTCCGCCTGTCCAGAATGCATTAAAATAGTCCATGTATTTTTCCTCCTGAAAAAATTTCTGTATCTACATCATATCCGGAACCCTGTACTGTTCTATTACAACAGCGTGTGCGATACCGGGAATTGGATCCCCCTCGTTGAAGCTTACCTTTGACAGAAGGGCACCTGTGGGAACAAAGAGAATCCTTTTCCATTTTTTCTGTATAATACCCGGAAGAATATAGCCTGCCAGAACAGAGGCGGCACATCCGCATCCACTGCCGCCGGAATGTGTATCCTGAGTCTGAGGATCATAGATCAGCATACCGCAGTCCTGATGGACAGATGAGATATCAAATCCTTTTTCTGATAGAAGGTCGAAAAGGATTTTCTGTCCTACCATTCCCAGGTCACCGGTGAAGATGGCATCATAATCGGATGGTTTTCGGTGAAAATCCTGAAGATTTCGGGCTATGGTGTCGCAGGCAGCAGGAGCCATGCAAGCTCCCATATTGAGGGAATCCCTGAACCCAAAGTCAATCAGTCTTCCGGTGGTGATTCCTGTTATAACTGCACAGATATTGCGGTTACGGAGTGTGTTTAGTGTTTTGTTGTCCGGGCGTGGTGGCGGTTCATATCCAAGTATACAGGCTCCGGCACCGGTGACTGTCCAGGTAGCAGATAAGGGTCTTTGATTTCCATATCCCAGGGGAAAACGAAATTCTTTTTCTGCGCTGGCAAAGTGGCTGGAAGTTGCGCAGAGGATATATTTTCCGTACCCGCCGTCGATACACATTGAACCAAGGGAAAGAGATTCTCCCATAGTGGAGCATGCTCCGAAAAGACCGTAAAAAGGAATTTTCAGATCAGCGGTTCCGAAAGAAGAGGCTGATGTCTGAGCCAGCAGGTCGCCTGCAAAAAGAAGCTGTATATCGGAACAGGTGAGGCCGTTTTTTTTGATTGCCAGCAGAGCGGCCTGCTTTTGCAGAGTGCTTTCTGCAGCTTCCCAGGTATCTGTTCCAAACATGGGATCTTCACATATGGTATCAAAGTATGCGCCCAATGGCCCTTCTCCTTCTTTCCGGCTGACAACAGAAGCACAGCTCTGAACAAAGACAGGATTCTGAAATGAAATGCTGGATGTACCGCAGGTCATTTGTCTGTTCATAGAAAACCTCCTTGTATAATTGTATGATTCTTATGCAAAAACACCTCTCAGGATATGGATGCTGAATAGTTACGGGATCATTGTAAAAAGATAATAAATCACACCGAGAATCCATGAACTCAGGATTCCATAAAGAATTACGGGTCCTGCGATCGTAAATATTTTGCATCCGATGCCGAATACCTGTCCTTCTGCCTTATATTCGATCGCAGAGGAAGCTACGGAATTGGCAAAACCGGTGATTGGGACAAGGCTTCCGGCACCGCCGAATCTGCCGATTTTGGAATAAAGATTACATCCTGTGAGGATCACACTGAAAAGGATCAGGATAAGGGAACACCAGGAGCCGGCGGTATCTTTGTCCAGCCCAAGGGTATCTGCGTAATTTAAGATGACCTGTCCAACAACACAGATGACTCCGCCTGTGAAAAATGCTTTGCACATATTCAGTGGCAGGCTGTGGACAGGAGTGACTGCTTTTACGTATTCTTCATATTGTTTCTGTTTTTTCTGACTGAGATTATTGTCTGACATAATATAAAACCTTTCTGATTGAAAATCCGGAATTTTGGCACACCAGGTTACTGAGAACGGAGTAAAGAGTAATCGATTGCTGCTTTTTTGGCACTGATGTTAAAGATTAGCTGGAAATTATGGCAGCCATCCGTTATAATAGTAAATCAGTGCCCCGACAGTTTTGCCGGCGGCTATGCACAGGATTGTAAAAGAAAGACCTCTCTGGAATCTGCTTCTTCTGGCAAAGATAGGGAAAATATCTGCCATCTCTGCCAGGGCCATGATCCATCCACCAAGGAAAATCCCTGAAAAGAGCCCGTACAGAATCAGAAACGGGGTGCCGAACCGGATATTCCAGTGAAAAAGAAAGAACAGGTTTCCAAGTTCTGTTCCCCAGAATGTGATGTCTTCGTACAGCAATATATGATTTGCTGTGTGGGTAATTCCTGCATATCTGGGAATAATAGAAAGGCCGATCATAAGACCGGTTAGTCCTCCGGCAATAATAAAACCGGAACATAGTCCTGTAAATCCGAGAAAAATCTGCTCTAACATAAGTGCCTCCGATCCTGCCGACAACAAAAGAAGTTTCCAGGTAACTGTCCGGCAGTCTGTTATTGTGAAGCACCGGACAGATATATCTGTGATATGTATTATGGCAGAAATATAAAAATATATACA
>CAUEAK010000047.1:0-12529 GCA_958454115.1 Blautia wexlerae | reverse complement strand
ATAACGATTATTATAAAGGGAACAGATATACATTGAGTCTGTATTATCCATTATATGATACCAGAAAAGTATCTGATGCAAGAGGGCTTCTGTGCATGAATTTCGATGATCCGGCAGTACAGAGGATGCTGGCTGTAGGAGATTCTTCAGCAGAAACAAGAGTAGTTGACACAGGTGGAATGATACTGCTTTCGAATGATAAAGAGGAGACAGGCCGTTACGTAAATTATATAGATGAGATGGAAAAAGGGATACAGATATTTACAAAGAATGGGAATATGTATGTATGCCAGAAGATTAAGAACTGGAATTATTATGTAGTCAGTTCGATTTCTTTTTATAAACTGATGGAATCAGGATTCCATATAATGGTTGTTGTGATTCTGGTTCTGATCATAGTGCTGATCATAGTAAGCATTATTATAAGAGCACTGGTCAGGAAAATGTATCAGCCCCTTAATAAGGTAGTATCTAATATGGATTATGTTGCAACAGGTTCCCTGAGAACAAGAATCAATGTTGACAATATGGGCGAGGATTTTGCCAAGCTTGCAATTGGTTTTAACTCTATGATGGATGAAATCGAGGTGTTGATGGAACAGGTAAAACTGGAACAGCATCAGCTGGAGCAGATTCGTTTTAATGCCCTTCAGTCGCAGATCCAGCCACATTTTCTTTATAATACACTGGAATGTATCCACTGGCAGGCGATTGCCGAAGGAAATAAAGAGATTTCCACAATGGTAAAGGCGCTGGCGAAATATTACAGGATCTGTCTCAGCAAAGGGCATGATGTGATCACGATCAGAGAAGAAGTAGAGCACATCAGGAATTATATGATTATCCAGAACATGAGATACGACAACATTATCAGAAGTGAGATTGTTGTAGAATCTCAGGTGGAAGAAAGCCTGATACCGAAGCTGACCCTGCAGCCACTGGTAGAGAATTCCATTTATCATGGAATGAAAGTAAAAGAGGGAAAAACAGGTACACTTTATCTTACAGCATATAAAAATGAGGATGAAGTTATCATAAAGGTATCAGATACAGGCACAGGAATGAGTCAGGAACAGATAGATGAAATGAATGAACAGCTCTCCAGATACGAGGATTCCTTTGGATATGGAGTGCGAAACGTAAACAAGAGGATTGAACTTCTTTTTGGAGAGGGATATGGTCTTAATTACCAGAAGAATGATTCGGGTGGAGTAACTGTCGTGATCCATCTGCCATATCAGACAGAAATCAAAGAGAACACAGCAGGAGGCGAGTGGACGTGTGTATAGAGTACTGATTGTTGATGACGAAAAGATGATACGCATGGGGATGAAAAATGCAATAGACTGGAAGAAACTGGGAGTAGATGACGTATTTACTGCTGCGTCAGGAAACGAGGCTTTGAAGATTCTTAAAGAAGAAGGTCCTGAAATTATGGTTACAGATATCCAGATGACAGAAATGACAGGACTGGAACTGATTAAAGCGGCCAGAGAATCAGTACCTGAACTGCGTGTGATCGTGCTTACAGGCTTTGATAATTTTGAGTATGCAAGAGAGAGCCTGCGGCTTCAGGTGCAGGATTTCTTCCTGAAACCGATTGATGAAGATGATCTTTTCAATGCGATAGAAAAGCAGATAAAAGAACTGAAAGAGCAGGAAAACAAAGAGCAGAATCAGGCCAGAGTGTGGCGCTCTCAAGGCTCTGTAGTGCAGATGAGACTGGAGCAGTGCATGAGAAATTTGGTGCATACAAAAGCAGATAAAGAGATGCAGTTGTATATTCTCCAGAAAGATTTTCAGTTTGATATTAAGCAGAAAATGAGCCTGATTCTTCTGGAACAGGGAATGTATACAGAACAGCAGAATGACGGAAAATTCCGTGCAATGACTGTTAAAAATGTCTGCATGAGCATGGTGGATTCCCAAAACAGAGGAATCACATTTGTAGATGATGACGGTACGATTGCGATTGTCTGTTTTGAAAAAGATGATGACGACAGCGTTCTGGAACAGATTGAAGAATTGTCGGATGTGCTGAAGGATGAATTTGAATATAAACCAAAGATTACGGTTGGAAGTGCAGTGCAAGGATTTGAAAATCTGGCAATTTCCTACAATGATGCCAGATATCTTCTGGAACATGAAAAAAAGAATATTCAGGACATTATACAGACGATGGGGGCTCAGAACAAGAAGAAAATCTTCTGGGAAATCTATGCAGAACTGCGAAATATCATGATTTCCAATATAGGAACTCCAGATTATGTACTAAAGGCATTTAATACCTTTATTAAGGCAACAGAATCCTATAATCTTTCCCCTTCTGCTGTGCGCAGATGTTGTTTCGAGATTGCCTCCTCTTTGATTTTTTCCTACATGGAAGTATCGTGTGAGGTGGAAGAAGGAAAGTTGGATGCACTCTCCAAGAGTCTGTCATCAGCAGGAAAAGAAGAGGCCTGTGAGATTACGAGAATGTTTATTGAGCAGCTCATTGAAAATGATGAAGAGGATGTACATTATACCATTTCCAATGCCAGACACTATATAGATGAGCATCTTGCAGAGGATATTTCGGTTTCCAGCATTGCGGAAAGTCTCTATATCACACCGAATTATTTCTCCAGATTATTTAAGCGGATTACAGGTGAAGGATGTAATGAATACATTGTCAGAAAGAGGATTGAGAAGGCGAAGAGCCTTCTGGAAACTACCAGCATCAAGACTGGAAAGATTGCTATGATGGTAGGATACAGAGATACGAATTATTTCTCACTGGCATTTAAGAAACATACAGGAAAATCTCCGACGAAATACAGAGAAGAAATGCAGAATACATAATGCAGGAGTAGCGGGCTGCGCTGAGGCTTTGTTAATACCTGCTGAATAATTATCAAATTATATAAACAGGAGGATCTGAAATGAAAGATCACAGAAAAGAAAGAGCAGAAGCAAGAAAAAAAGCAGAAAAACTGGTATCACAGATGACGCTTCTGGAGAAGGCTTCCCAGTTAAAATACGATGCTGCTCCCGTGAAAAGACTGGGTGTTCCGGCATACAATTACTGGAATGAAGCACTGCATGGAGTGGCCAGAGCAGGTGTGGCAACCATGTTCCCACAGGCAATTGCGATGGCTGCAGTATTTGACGATGAAGAGATGAAAAAAGTTGGCGATATCATTGCAACTGAGGGAAGAGCAAAATACAATGCATATTCTGCAAAAGAAGACAGAGACATTTACAAGGGTCTTACTTTCTGGTCCCCCAATGTAAACATTTTCAGAGATCCGAGATGGGGCAGAGGGCATGAAACCTATGGTGAGGATCCATATCTGACGTCCAGACTTGGCGTGAAATTCGTAGAAGGACTTCAGGGTGATGGATCTGTTATGAAAGCTGCTGCCTGCGCAAAACATTTTGCAGTACACAGTGGCCCGGAATCTCTGCGACATGAATTTGATGCGGAAGTAAGTATGAAGGATATGTGGGAAACATACCTTCCTGCTTTTGAAGCACTGGTTACAGAAGCAGATGTAGAAGCTGTAATGGGTGCCTATAACAGAACAAACGGAGAACCTTGCTGTGCACATAAATATCTTATGGAAGATGTCCTGAGAGGAAAATGGAAATTCGAAGGTCATTATACTTCTGACTGCTGGGCAATCCGTGACTTCCATGAACATCACATGGTAACTTCCACACCAAGACAGTCCGCTGCTATGGCATTAAATGCAGGCTGTGACCTGAACTGTGGAAATACATATCTTCATATGATGGGAGCTTATCAGGATGGACTGGTAACAGAAGAGAAAATTACAGAATCCGCAGTAAGACTGCTGACAACCAGATATCTGCTGGGCCTGTTTGACGGAAGTGAATATGATAAGATACCGTATAGTGTGGTAGAGTGCAAAGAGCACATTGATGAAGCTCTTAAGATGGCAAGAAAGAGCTGCGTACTCTTGAAGAATGACGGAGTTCTTCCGATTGATAAATCTAAAGTAAATACTATCGGTGTGATCGGACCGAATGCAGACAGCCGTGCCGCTCTCATCGGAAATTATCATGGAACATCTTCTGAATATGTCACTGTTCTTGAGGGAATCCGTGAAGAAGCAGGTGACGATGTAAGGATCCTTTATTCTCAGGGCTGTGATTTATATAAAGATAAAGTTGAAAATCTGGCATGGGATCAGGACAGAATTTCTGAGGCAGTAATTACAGCGGAAAACAGCGATGTAGTCATACTCTGCGTAGGTCTTGATGAGACTCTGGAGGGAGAAGAAGGAGATACCGGAAACAGTGATGCATCCGGGGACAAAGTTGATCTTCATCTTCCGAAAGTACAGGAAGAACTGATCGAGAAAGTAACAGCAGTAGGAAAACCTACCATCGTAGTTCTGATGGCAGGAAGTGCGATTGACCTGAATTATGCGCAGGATAACTGTAATGGAATCCTTCTTGCATGGTATCCGGGAGCAAGAGGCGGACGTGCAATAGCAGATCTTCTCTTCGGAAAAGAATCTCCGTCAGGAAAACTTCCGGTTACTTTTTATAAAGACCTGGAAGGAATGCCGGAATTCACAGATTACTCTATGAAAAACAGAACTTACCGTTATATGGAAAAAGAGGCACTTTATCCATTTGGATACGGACTTACATACAGTGATACCTGCGTAACAGAAGCAGAGGTTGTCGGTGAAGTATCAGCAGAGTCCGATATCATGTTAAAAGCAACTGTTAAGAACAATGGAACAGTAGATACAGATGAAGTTGTTCAGGTGTATATCAAAGACCTTGATTCTCCGCTTGCAGTTCGTAACTACAGTCTCTGCGGATTTAAGAGAGTATCTCTGAAAGCGGGAGAAGAGAAATCTGTAGAATTTACAATTTCTAATAAAGCAATGAATATAGTTGATGAAGATGGAAATCGTTACATCGCAGGAAAACATTTCCGTTTATTTGCAGGAGTATCCCAGCCGGATACAAGAAGTGCAGAACTGACAGGACATAAGCCTGCTGAGGTAGAAATTGCACTTTAACCGAACGGAGTAAGTATTCTGTTTCAATTGCGAAAAGTAACATAAAATAAAAACCATATTATATATGGACAGGAGGAACACAGACATGAAAAACAAAATTAAAAAAATATTACTTCTTGGAATGACAGCCATGTTTACTGCCGGTGCAGCAGGCACAGCAGTTATATCCTGTCCTGTATGGGCAGATGAAGCAGAACAAAACTCTGAGACTGCAGAAGAGCCAAAAGCAGAAGATGCAGCTGTGGAAGAAGAAATTGCTGATCAGACAGATGATAAAACAGAAAATACAGATTTAAAAACTGTAGAACATCCAAGAATGTCTGTCTATTCCATCCGCAGATTCTCCATTGTAAAGGGCGGCGAAGAAGTATTTCAGATCAAACAGGAACCGGCAGATTATAAGATGGATTTCGACTACTGGGAAATTACCAATCCGTATGATGAGATTGCAACAGTAAACACAGAGAATATGTATGAAATGTTTGGAGTGCTGGCTGCTTTTGATCTCAGCAACGGCGTCGATGCAGCAAATACAGATACCGGACTGGATAATACAAAGACATATTTTACAGTAGATTTTGTAAATACAGTTAACGATGACACAGCAAAAGAAACGCAGGATGCAGATGCAACAGCAACGATCCTTATCGGAAATACAGATGAGAATGGTGACTATTATGCATGCGTAAAAGGATACGAAGAGGCTGTTTATCTGCTTTCAAAAGAGTCGGTGAACAGTCTTCTGGAGCTGAAACCGTTTAATCTGATTCTGAAAATTCCGGCATTGGTAAATATTGATACACTTGACAGTGTGGATATGAGCATTGGAAAGAAAACCTATACGATGAAGCTGGACGGCAGCGATTATAAATTCGGAAAGAAAACTGTAAAGAAAGAGAAATTTACTGAATTGTATCAGGCGCTTCAAAGTATAATGCTTGATTCGGAAGTCGAAGAAACAAAAGATACAGCAGATGAGGAAGAAGTGCTGACTGTAACATTCCACAGAAACACAGAAGAAGCTCCGGAAGTAACTCTGAAATATTTTGCATATGATGATACTTATGATAGTCTGGAAATCAATGGAACCGAGAGATTTCTTGTGAAAGCGGAAGATGTGGATGAACTGGTAAAACAGATAAAAAAAGCGTTTTGATGGAATCGAATCTGTTATTTGCTACAGAGCTCAGCAGAGAAACATAATATGTAGTATCCTAATTTATATCATAAAATATCTTGGTATGCGGACAAATGTCTTTTGGTGATTGACATGATGGATAGAATTGGTTATAATCGGAATAATTACTGAGCGTATAACAAAGGAGGAGCACGAAGATGTATTCAATCGACGACGTAGCAAAGACAGACAAGGATATCGCAGATCTGATCGAGGCGGAGCTTGCACGCCAGAATTCCCACATTGAGCTGATCGCTTCAGAGAACTGGGTAAGTAAAGCAGTTATGGCAGCAATGGGAAGCCCTCTTACTAATAAATATGCGGAAGGATATCCGGGGAAGAGATTTTACGGCGGATGTTCCTGCGTGGATGAGGTGGAAGCTCTTGCAATCGAACGTGCGAAAGAATTATTCGGATGTGAATATGCAAATGTACAGCCACACTCCGGAGCACAGGCAAATATGGCAGTCTTTTTTGCAATGCTGCAGCCGGGAGATACTGTAATGGGTATGAATCTGGATCATGGTGGACATCTGACACATGGAAGTCCTGCAAATATGTCCGGAACCTACTTCAAGCCGGTATATTATGGAGTAAATGATGACGGCGTGATCGATTATGAAGAAGTCAGAAGAATTGCAATTGAGAATAAACCAAAGCTGATCGTAGCAGGTGCAAGTGCCTATGCCAGAGTTATTGATTTTAAGAAATTCCGTGAGATTGCAGATGAAGTTGGGGCTTATCTGATGGTGGATATGGCGCATATCGCCGGTCTGGTAGCAGGAGGACAGCATCCAAGCCCGATTCCTTATGCAGACGTTGTGACTACAACCACACACAAAACTCTGCGTGGACCAAGAGGCGGCCTGATCTTAAGCAGCGCAGAGAATGCAAAGAAATTTAACTTTAATAAAGCAGTATTTCCGGGAATCCAGGGTGGTCCTCTGATGCACGTGATCGCTGCCAAGGCAGTATGTTTCAAAGAAGCGCTTCAGCCGGAATTTAAGGACTATGCAAAGATGATCGTTGAGAATGCGCAGGCACTTTGCAAAGGACTCCAGAAACGAGGAATTGATATCGTTTCCGGTGGTACAGACAATCATCTGATGCTTGTAGACCTCAGAAGTCTGGGCGTTACAGGCAAGCAGATGGAGAATCTTCTTGATGAAGTAAACATTACCTGCAATAAGAATGCAATTCCAAATGATCCCCAGTCTCCATTTGTTACAAGCGGTGTACGTCTCGGAACAGCAGCAGTTACTTCACGAGGCATGAAACCGGAAGATATGGACAAGATCGCAGAAGCAATTGCTATGACCTTAAAAGAAGAAGGCAGCCAGGAAAAGGCAAAGGCAATCGTCAAAGAACTTACAGACAAATATCCCCTGGTTGGATAAATAAATCATACAAAATAATGTAAAAAGCGAAATGCATGGTTCATGAGTGAACAGCACTTCGCTTTTATTTATTATGTCGCTGAATCGAGAAACTTATTTAACCAAATTATACCAAAATTATCCAAATAAAATCATGGATTTTTTTCAGAAAACGTAGTATAGTAACAATAGCTGATAATAAGTTACTGAGAACAGAGTGAACAGTAACGATGATATATCACAGTATATTGAAAACAATAACAGAGAGCAGGTGACAGAATTTGGAAAAAGTGATAATCATAGGTGCCGGACCTGCAGGAATTTCCGCTGCGCTTTATGCAGTTCGTGGAAATCTGGATCCCCTGGTGATCAATAATGGGATCGGTGCTTTGGAAAAAGCAGAGAAAATAGAAAACTATTACGGACTGGAACATCCGCTGTCCGGTCAGGAATTATATGATACAGGAATCGCTCAGGCGAAAGCACTGGGCGTACGAATATTGGATGCACAGGTTCTGGGAGTCGGCGGGTTTGATACTTTTGTGGTAAAAACTACAGAAGGTGAATTCGAGACTCAGAGTCTGATTCTTGCAACAGGAAGTAAGCGCGCTGCACCGAAGATCCCGGGTGTTAAAGAATTTGAGGGAAAAGGTGTCAGCTACTGTGCAATCTGCGATGCTTTCTTTTACAGAGGCAAGGATGTAGCAGTTCTGGGAAACGGTGATTTCGCCATGCATGAAGCAAAGGAATTGTCAAATACTGCTTCTACAGTAACCATTTATACAAACGGTGAAGAACCGGAATTTACACCTGAAGAAAATATCAGTGTAAACACAATGAAGATCCAGTCTGTAGAGGGCGATGATCTGGTATCCGGAATCCGTCTTGAACCTGATGTGCAGGCAGAGGAAATAAAGGCAGGAGCAGGTCAGCAGGCAAATGATTTCTGTCCTGCAGAGGGTGTATTTATTGCAATGGGAACTGCAGGCAGTACTGAGATTGCCCGCCAGATGGGAGCTGAACTTACGGAAAAAGGAAACATTAAAGTTAACGAAAATATGGAAACAACCATCCCGGGACTCTATGCGGCAGGTGACTGTACAGGCGGGCTTCTTCAGGTGGCGAAAGCTGTATATGAGGGAGCACAGGCAGGTATTAATGCAGGGAAGTATGTAAGATCTTTAAAATAAAAGAATAAGCAAAGGAGATATAAATCATGGCAAAAGAGATTACAACAGCAAATTTTGAAACAGAAGTATTAAAATCTGAGAAACCGGTTCTTATAGATTTCTGGGCAACATGGTGTGGACCATGTATGCGTCAGGGTCCGGTTGTAGAAGAACTGGCAGAAGAGGGATACGCAGTGGGAAAAGTAGATGTAGATCAGAATATGGCACTTGCACAGCAGTTTCGTGTAGTCAGCATTCCGACACTGATCCTGTTTAAAGACGGTGCGGAAGTGAAACGCTTCGTAGGTCTTACTTCCAAAGAAGAGCTGAAGAGTGCACTGGAAGGCTAAAGATTTATGAAGATTTTATTAGTGGCATGCAATGCAAAATATATTCATTCTAATCTTGCTGTTTATGATCTGCAGGCATATGCATCTGATTACGCAGATCATATTGTATTAAAGGAATATACCATCAACCAGCAGAAAGATGATATCATGCGTGATATTTATCTGGAGCATCCTGATGTGGTATGCGTGTCCTGTTATATCTGGAACCTTTCTTTTGTAAAAGAACTGATGGCAGATCTGATAAAGATTCTTCCGGGCGCCGACTTCTGGGCCGGCGGTCCGGAAGTTTCTTATGATGCGGAGAAATTCCTGACAGAAAACTCAGAATTTAAAGGTGTTATGGTCGGAGAAGGTGAAGAAACATTTAAAGAACTTGCCGGATATTATGTGGAAAAAAATCCGCAGAACCTGAAAGATATGACAGGAATCTGTTACAGAGACGGAGATCAGATCATACATAATGGATGGCGCCAGATCATGGACTTAAGCAGTATTCCGTTCATTTACAAAGATCTGTCTGAGTTTAAGAACAGGATCATTTATTATGAAAGCAGCAGAGGATGTCCTTTCTCCTGCAGTTACTGTCTTTCTTCCATTGATAAGAAACTGCGTTTCAGAGATACAGAGACAGTAAAGAAAGAGCTGCAGTTTTTTATAGACAATAAGGTTCCGCAGGTAAAGTTTGTAGACCGTACCTTTAACTGTAAACATGACCATGCAATGGCAATCTGGAAGTATATTAATGAACACGATAATGGTGTGACAAACTTCCATTTTGAGATTTCAGCAGATCTGTTAAGAGAAGAGGAACTGCAGGAAATGTCCACCATGCGCCCGGGTCTGATTCAGCTGGAGATCGGAGTACAGTCAACAAATCCGGACACGATTAAGGCAATTCACAGAACTATGGATTTTGAAAAATTGAAAGGAATTGTTGACAGAATCCATAGCTTTGGAAATATCCATCAGCATCTGGACCTGATTGCAGGACTTCCCTATGAAGATTACGACAGCTTCCGGCATTCCTTTAATGATGTTTATGCACTGAAACCACAGCAGCTTCAGCTGGGCTTTTTGAAGGTGTTAAAGGGTTCCCATATGATGGAGATGTGCAAGGAATATGGCATTGTATACAAAACACAGGAGCCTTATGAGGTACTTTCCACGAAGTGGCTGGATTATGACCATGTTTTGAAGCTGAAAACTGTGGAAAATATGGTGGAAGTGTATTATAATAGTGGACAATTCCAGAATACACTTGAATATCTGGAAAACTTTTTCCAGGATGCTTTCTCGATTTATGAGAGACTGGGCAGCTTTTACATGGAAAAGGGCTATGGTGATGTTTCTCACACAAGAATGAGAAGATATGAGATCCTGCTGGAATTTCTGGAGGATGTGCCGGAGATTTCCATGGATCAGGTAAAAGACCAGATGGTATATGATCTCTATCTGAGAGAAAACCTGAAAAGCCGTCCTGGCTTTGCCAGAGATCAGAAGCCTTTTGAGAGACAGGTATGGGACTTCAGAAAACGGGAAAAAGTGGCAAAGAATGCACATGTGGAAGTATTTGCAGATGGAACAGTGCTGCTGTTTAACTATGCAGACCGTGATCCGCTGACTAACAACGCTCATGTGACAGATGTGACGAAAGATGTGTTTGAGAACCTGAACAGAGATTAAAGAGGTGAAGAGAAATGGGAATGTTTAATCCAAAGAACCGTAAAGTGATCACAGCAATTATTGCAATCATTCTGGTACTGGCAATGGTAGTGCCGACAGTTCTGTCTCTGATCGTATAATAAATTTTCGGAGGAAAAGAATGAGACTGGGACAGGCGGCAATGGAGGCTCTGAGGGCAGAAATAACCGGATGCCTGAAACCGGGAGATGAACTGGTGGTGGCATGTCCGGTGGCTCTGAAAGGAACCTCTGTAATAGCAAAAAATAAAAAGGACAAACTGGCAGAGAGATTCTCTGCCGGTTTTATTCAGAATTGCGTTTCACTTTGGGATGCTTATGGAGCCGGCAGTATTGTCTGGAAAATTGCGCAGGAGGCAGATGCCAGCGCATTATATGCTATGGGTGAGGGCGGCTTTTTAAGTGCGCTCTGGAAGATGGCAGAAGCTTCAGAAGTAGGACTGGAAGCAGACTTCCGTAAGGTACCGATTCGTCAGGAGACCATAGAAGTGTGCGAGATTTTTGACCTGAATCCATATAAGCTTCAGGCAGATGGAGCAGTATTGATTGGAATCCGCGGAGGTGAAGCACTGGTACAGAGACTTCGCAATGAGGGATTTATGGCAGAGGTCATCGGTCAGACAAACAGCGGCAATGACCGGCTTCTCTACAGTGGCGGCAGTGCCCGCTATCTGGAACGTCCGGCAGAGGATGAACTGCAGCAACTTCTCAAAGAGTAACTGCAGGAAACTTAAGAGACAATTTTCTAAGAAGAGACAGACGATTAATAACAAGAGGAATAAAAAGAAAATGGCAAAATTAAATATTGTACTTCACGAGCCGGAGATTCCTGCAAACACAGGAAATATCGGCCGTACCTGTGTGGCAACAGGAACCAGACTCCATCTTATCGAGCCTCTGGGATTTTCCTTAAGTGAGAAAGCCTTAAAGAGAGCAGGAATGGATTACTGGAAAGATCTGGATGTAACTACATATCTGGACTTTGAGGACTTTCTGGAGAAGAATCCCGGGGCAAAAATTTACTATGCAACAACAAAAGCGCCTCAGACTTATACAGACGTTCATTATGAAGAAGACTGCTACATCATGTTTGGAAAAGAGAGTGCAGGGATCCCGGAGGATATTCTGGTCAATAATCAGGAAACCTGCGTAAGAATCCCTATGATCGGAGATATCCGTTCTCTGAACTTGAGCAATTCCGTAGCAATTGTTCTGTACGAGGCACTGCGCCAGAATAATTTTGACCACATGAATCTGGAAGGACACCTGAGAAACTACGACTGGAAATAATCACAGTAAGCAGACAGGAGGAGTTATATGCCAAATACCACAAAAGCAGCTCTGGAAGAATCCCTGAAACGGCTTCTTCTGAAGAAACCTCTGGACAAGATCACGATAACAGATATTACCACAGACTGTGGAATAAGTCGCATGGCTTTTTATTATCATTTCAAGGATATTTATGATCTGGTTGAATGGTCCTGTGTGGAAGATGGGACAAAAGCCCTTCAGGGCAAAAAGACTTCTGAGTCCTGGACAGAAGGGCTGACCCAGATATTTGAGGCAGTGCTGGAAAACAAACCGTTTATTATGAATGTTTACAGAAATGTGGACAGGGAGCGGATAGAAAATTATCTTTTTAAATTAACCTATGATCTGATCGTGGGTGTGGTGGAAGAAAAAAGCAAGGGTCTGAATATCACAGAAGAGGATAA
>CAUEAK010000046.1:0-12609 GCA_958454115.1 Blautia wexlerae | reverse complement strand
CACAGAGGGGATTCTCTTCTGGAAAACTATATTGATACAGTTGCGGCCATGGGGCGGACTGTGATCGTTACAGGAACCGGAAATAACGGCAGCCAGCCCTGGCATGCAGGAGGAATCCTGCAGCAGGGGAAAACAGAAGAAATCCAGTTGGCGGTGGGAGCTTTTGAGCCCACATTAAATGTACAGTTATGGAAGGATTATGAAGATGAGATGGAAATTTATCTGGAAAGTCCGTCCGGAGAACGGATTGGTCCATTATATGAAAGACTGGGGCCACAGCGGCATCTGCTGGAAAATACAGAGCTTCTGATCTATTATGGAAAACCGGGTCCCTATCAGCTGTCCCAGGAAATCTACATAGATTTCATTCCTGAGGGTAATTATGTGGACAGCGGTGTCTGGAAAGTTCTTTTAAGTGGAAAACGTGTGCGCTCCGGGCAGTATTTCCTCTGGCTGCCGGGTGGAAATGTACTGAATCGCGGAACCGGGTTTTATTCTCCGCGGGCTGTGGGAACTTTGACGATTCCTTCCACTGCCGGAAAAGTTATTTCTGTTGGAGCTTATGATTCCAGACAGAATGCCTACGCAGATTTTTCCGGAAGGGGAAGTCAGTTCTTGCCGATCCGGAAGCCTGATCTCGCAGCTCCCGGTGTATCCATCTCCGCCCCGGTTCCCGGCGGAGGCTACGCCACTGTCACCGGAACCTCCTTTGCGGCACCCTTTGTCAGCGGAAGCGCAGCTCTGCTTATGGAATGGGGGATCGTGAAAGGAAATGATCCGTTTCTTTATGGGGAAAAGGTGAAGGCATATCTGAGGAAAGGCGCACAGAGTGTGGGCGGATATGAGGAATATCCGAATGTGGAGGTGGGATGGGGACGGTTGTGTCTGGCAGAGAGTATCCCATACGGCATATCCTGAACATATAGAAACGGACAGGATTTTCAGATACGAGCCTTATGATCCTGACATTGATATGAAGATGAATTCAGTTACTGTCAGAGATGCTAGTGCAAATGGCGAAGCATTCACGCATAATGTAGATAAACAAAAACACAAATATAAAAAGAAGGAGGATTGGGTATGGGATTATTTGATAAGAAGATCTGTGATATCTGCGGAGAGAAAATAGGTTTATTAGGCAACAGAAAACTGGATGACGGAAATCTGTGTAAGGATTGTGCAAAAAAATTGTCACCATGGTTTGAAGACCGGCGGCACAGTACGGTAGAGGATATAAAACGTCAACTGGAATATCGTGAAAAAAACAAAAAAGCCGTAATGGATTTTTGTATAACACGTCAGATCAATACCAGAAATTACAATGTTTTTATTGATGACAATAAGGGGAATTTTACTGTTGCACGGAAGCTGGATGTCAATGAAAATCCGGATATAGTTCCTTTATCCGCTGTTGTGCAGTGCAGAGTTGATGTAGAGCGACAGCAGAACGAGGAAACATATACAACAAAGGATGGAGAAACCGTAAGCTATCAGCCACCGGTATATAAGTATGAATTTGATTATACTATGCGTATTAAGGTAAAAAATCCATGGTTTGATGATATGGATTTTCGTTTGAATACTTTTTCCATAAGCAGCGATAACAGAGGTGAATTGATGGAAGTGGAGCAGACAGGTCATCAGATCATAGCCGCCCTGACACCAAATGCGGCTGGAATGCAGCAGCCTGGGATGAACATGAACAGCGGAATGCAGCAGTCCGGAATGAACATGAACAATGGAATGCAGCAGCCCGGGATGAACATGAACAGCGGAATGCAGCAGTCCGGGATGTACATGAACAATGGAATGCAGCAGTCCGGAATGAACATGAACAGTGGAATGCAGCAGCCCGGGATGAACATGAACAGCGGAATGCAGCAGTCCGGGATGTACATGAACAATGGAATGCAGCAGTCCGGAATGAACATGAACAGTGGAATGCAGCAGCCTGGGATGAATATGAACAACGGAATGCAGCAATCTGGAATGCAGATGAACAACGGAATGCAGCAGCCCGGCAGTTTATGGAAATGTCAGTGCGGTGCAGAGAATACCGGAAGGTTTTGCGAATACTGTGGCCAGCCAAGACCATTTTGAGTGATGATAGACAGAGTGGACAGAATTGTTCACTCTGTTTGTGATAACAGGGGTTGAGAATGGATGGTTTCTCTGAAAACTATATAATAAAAGAGAGTTTTATAGTATACTTATCACAGATGTGTATTAATGAGAGAGGAATTTTCATGACATACAATAAAAAAAGGGCACTGTCGTATGGAGGAATCCTGATAAGTGTATTTCTGGCGTATTTCTGCAGGCTGGGAAGACCGGAAAATGTTTTTATGAGAAATCTCGCAGATCAGTGTCGTAACTGTATTTATCTGGGAATGTATTGTGCCTGGGTGATTTATCTGGAAAAGCATGTAGTGCATAGAAAAACGCGCAGATGTCTGACTGCAATTGGCTGTCTGATGGTCTTCTGGTTTTTTGTACGGACAGTAAAATTTCATATTTTTCATGATCCGCTTGGAGAACATATCTGCTGGTATCTGTATTATATCCCGATGATCCTGATCCCGGTCCTTGGACTGGCAGCAGCGATGTTTCTAGGGGAAAAGGATGGAGAGAAAACAGTCAGAAAAATTATTGCCTTGCTTGCTTTTGCGGTGGTTTTGATCATCAGTGTTTTTACAAATGATCTGCATCAGCTGGTGTTTCGGTTTTCCGGGCGACCGCCGCTTTCAGATAGAGATTACAGCTATGGCATTCTTTTTATAGTGATCCAGGGATGGATCATATTTTGCCTGATATGGATGGAAATCATGCTGATCAGAAAAAGCAGGATTCCGGGAAGAAAGCAATTTTGGCTGCCGGTTATTCCGGGAATATTGCTTCTGGGATGGAATATCGGGAATTTACTTCGTCTGCCTCTGATCAAAACAATTGCCGGAGATATGACAGCGGTATGCTGCCTTTTGATGGCGGCAATTTACCAGGGATGTATATTATGCGGCCTGATACAGACGAACAATCGATATTTTGAATTATTCCAGACCTCCGGAGGACTGGATGCAGAGATTACGGATGATTCCTTTCAGCGTTATTATCATTCCGGTGATTTTCCTGAGCTGTCACCGGAACTGCGTAAAATTGTAATAAACAGATCAGCTGTACAGGAACAGGGAATCCGGATCAACCATATTCCTATAAGAGGAGGACATTTGTTCTGGTCAGAAGATATTTCGGTGCTTCTGGATCAGTATCAGGATATCCGGGAACAGCAGGAGGAGCTGACTGCCAGAAATCGTCTGCTGCAGAAAACCTATCAGAAAGAAGCTGAGCGGAGAAAAACAGAAGAACAGAACCGACTGCTGAACATGATACAGAATCAGACAGCCGGGCAGCTGGAATTGCTGTCACAGCTGATGGATGAGCTGGAAAGAACGGAGTCAAGGGAACACTATGACCGGATCCTGGGAAAAATCGTGGTTGTTGGTACATATTTAAAAAGAAGAAAAAATCTGGTATTGACACAATATGCATCAGACGGAAATCTGCTTACAATGGAGGATCTCAGACAGAGTCTTGCGGAATCCTGTGACAGCTTAAAATTATGTAAGATCCGGGCAGCTTATTATGTCGAAAATGGTGAAGTGCAGCTGAATGCAGATGATATACTAAAATGCTATGATACCTTTGAATGGCTTGTGGAACGATTGTTTGATACAATGCAGTCTGTTTTTTACCGTGTGTCGCAGATCGATGATGCTTTGCGGATCTCGGTTCATATTGTAGCAGAAGCAGATCTTCGGGGATTAATGTCAGAAAGACCGGAATTAAATGTGCAGCAGGAAGATGAAAACGAATGGTTTATCGGATGTATCGTATTCAGAAAGAGAGGCGGAAGATGACTGATTTTGCGGAATGCAGTATGGCAATGCAGGATTTTTTGATGATCCTTCTTGAAATCTGCCTGATTCTGGAATTGATCCTTCTGTTGATCAGGATAACCTGTTTTTACGGGAAAAAGAAAATTATAACAGCAGTGACTGTTTTTGCAGTTTCTTTTATGCTTATGGGGTTCCTGATGAATGATCACAGATATTGCCAGGGGGAAAGCGCATATCAGCTAATGCTCCGAATGTGTCCGGTCAGTGTTTTGATGGCAGCGATGGTGGTATTGTTGCTTTATCTTTGCTGGGCAATCTGGAGAGAGAGACGCAGATATCATCATTCTCTGTCTTACTGGTCTGTGAATGAAGCTGTTGATGATGTTCCATGTGGGGTGTGTTTTTCGGATCCTCTTGGAAGGATCGTTTTATGCAACACTAAGATGCATGAACTGAGCAGGATAATGACAGGCTCCTATCTGCAGGATTATGAGGCATTGCGGAAAGTAATAAATGGAGGATCCGAAGCAGAGGGACTTCGCAGATTAAACAGTGACAGTAATGTATTTTATTTTCCGGATGATTCCGTCTGGATGTTTCAGGAATATCGTCTGCAGGAGCCGGATTGTGCAGGATATCTGCAGACAGTGGCAGTTAATGTATCAGAAATTTATTACAATGGTGAAAAGATCAGAGCAAATAATGAAAAGCTGGAAATCCTGAATCATAAGCTGGAGGAAATGTATGAAAAAATCGGAGATAAAATAAGAGAGCAGGAGACACTTGCCATGAAAATGCAGGTTCATGACAATTTTGGCCGAAGCCTTCTGTCAATACGCAGGATATTGGAAAGAAAAGAAAATCAGGATAAAATGGATGAACAGCTATCTGCACTAAAGCATCTGGTCTATATTCTTACAGATTCTTCTGTTGAGAATATGGAAGAATTATGCGCGGATACGATCAGGCATGCAGAAGAACTTGGAATTTATGTTCAGATCAGCGGGAATTTTCCTCAACATCCCTCCTACAGGCTGCTGACAGACAGAGCGATCCGTGAATGTGTGACAAATTGTGCCAGACATGCCCATGGAAGTACAGTTCTGGTGAAGATAGAAAAAGGTGCAAATGAATACAGCATCCGGATAACGAATGATGGAGATGCACCTGAAAAAAATGCAGAAGAAGGTGGTGGTCTGTCTGCACTGAGAAAAGCTGCGGAGTCAGAGAAATGTATTATGCAGGTTTCTTTTTCGCCGGAGTTTTGTCTGGTGTTGAAAATGCCACTGACAGAAAGGATGGGAGTCTATGGTACGGATACTGATAGTAGAAGATCAGAGGATCATGCAGAAGTATTTTGAAAGTATTATTATGCGGGAACCGGAATTCCGACATGTCCAGACAGTTTCGGATGCCTGTGAAGCTGTAAAGATCTGCTCTTACTCGGCAATTGATCTTGTGCTTATGGATGTGCAGACATTTCATAATCATGATGGGCTGAGTGCCGGAAAGATCATCAGGGAAAAATATCCATATACAAAGGTATTGGTTGTTACTTCGCTGATCGATCCCAAGGTGCTGGAAAGAGCAAAGAGCGGATGTGCAGACAGTCTATGGTATAAGGATCACGGTGAAGAGGAAATACGGAGTGTGATCTACAGAACGTTAAATGGGGAGCATGTATTTCCGGATGTGGCACCGGAGGTGGAACTTAACTGGATCACAAGCGGTGATATCAGTCCCAGACAGCTGGAGATGCTGCGCCTGTATATTCACGGGATGTCATATTCCGAGATCGCAAGGAAAATGGACTGTTCTGCTTCTGGGGTGAGATGGAATTTTCAGGAAATGATCGCCAAGGCGGGATACAGCTGCAAAGAGGATCTGATAGCAGCTGCACTGGAAAGTAAACTGATCGTAACCACACTGAAATAGAAGATCCACAGAATGCAGAAACATATTCGGACAGAGGGAGTTTGGCGTGAGCTGACGGAGCATTCACAAATATAGCATAAGATTTTGAATAATAGGAAAGAGGAAATAGACATGAGCGATTTTTTGACAGAAAAAAATAAAAAAACAGGAATACTTGGGAAACTGAAATGGGTTCTTTGTGGCTTTTTTATACTTTTTTCCCTGGGAGCTATTGGCGCATCGGAGAAGTATATTGGTGAAGGGCGCTGGGGAATGGTAGCAACAGAGATCATACTTGGATTGCTGTTTCTGTATCCAACCTTCCGGGAAATTCAAAAAGCATTAAAGAAGAAAAAAGCTGGAGAAATTGCCTGCTGGTTTGAATCCTATGCCCAGAATACTGTCTCATTTGAAAAGTTTGAGCAGGAACTGGGAAAAGGTGCAGTGAAAAAGCTGGAAAAATTTATTGCGGGGGGATATATCCGGAATATCCAGATAGACAGAGAAGAAAATTATATTATGATCACTGCACCGAACAGACGCGTAAATGAGAAGATCTATATTACAGTTACCTGCCCCAGCTGCGGTGCAAAGAATCAGGTAATAAAAGGTCGTCTGAGCACCTGTGAATATTGCGGACAGCGTCTTACCCCATGACAAAAGACACCTGTCGGATCTGCCCTGTTAAAGATAAAATCCTTGTGCAATATGCTCAATGCATAAAAAGGATATTTTATAAACAAAATTATATAAGTTGCATATAACTAACGCATGCAGCATAACAGAAGTTGTACAAATATCCGTACATCCATAGACGATTGGGATGAAATCATAGAATAAATTTATAAAAATAGCTAATAAAACTGGATAATATGTTCAAATTATGGTACATTTATTGTAGCGGTCAGAGGAAATACTGCGGCCTTTTTTTGGACCGGGATTTTCGAAGGGCTGAACAAATAACAAAGAACTTATTTATTTGGTTTTATTGTTTCTTTCCTGGGAGTGCAGAGAAGGAGGGAACGGATAAGAGCAGATAATCATAAGGATATAATCTTTATAAGGAAGGTGAGCAATTGGAAAACTATACTAAGTACAAGCTGAAAAGCAGTGATGAGCTTGCATCAGTGCTGAACGGCAGGGACAATCTGTTTGTAATCGCCTGTAACAAGTGTTTCAAGGAATTTGAGACCGTTGACGAACCGGATTGCGAGGAATTCCTGAAATTTGCTGCGGAGCAGGGAAAAACCGTCACAGGCAGTGCGAAATTCGATTTTCTGTGCAACAAGATGCACACAGAAAGAAAATTACAGGATCTGCTGCCGGAAGGTACAGAGAATGTAGTTGTGATCTCCTGTGGTCTTGGTATCCAGACTGTTGCAGATCTGACCGGTAAGCCGGTGATCGCAGCAAGTAATACCCTTAACTACAGAGGCCATCACGGCATGGCACTTACCAAAAAGAGCTGTGATGCATGTGCACAGTGCTATCTGAACATTACCGGAGGCGTCTGTCCTATCGTCGACTGTTCCAAGAGTCTTGTGAATGGACAGTGCGGCGGAGCAAAGAACGGAAAATGTGAAGTGGATCCTAACAAGGACTGCGCATGGGAGAAGATCTACCAGAGACTGGCAAAACAGGGTCGTTTGGAAGAGTTCCTGAACCAGCCGGTACAGGTACGTGATTACTCCAAGGTTAACTTTAAGGTGATCAATGATTACGTGAAGTCTATCAGAGAGGACAGACTGAACGGATACTATGGTGGCGTTCATCCGTCAGAGCATAAGGAATTCAGCGAGCATATCGATCTGAAGAAATTCCCGGATCCGAAGACGGTTGTGATCTCCATGTCCCAGCATCTTGGTGCACCTGCCAACCCGATCGTGGAAGTAGGCGACACAGTAAAGGTTGGACAGAAGATCGGAGAAGCTGCCGGATTTATCAGCGCACCGGTACATTCCAGTGTAAGCGGAACCGTAGTTGCTGTTGAGCCACGTATGCATGGTACAAGAGGCAGTGAGGTGATGGCAGTTGTCATCGAATCCGACGGAAAAAATACTCTGCACGAATCCGTACAGCCACATAAAGCCCTGGACGAACTTACACCGGATGAGATCATTGAGATCGTAAAAGAAGCCGGAATCGTTGGTATGGGTGGTGCAGGTTTCCCGACCTGTGTCAAGCTGAAACCTGCAAAACCGGTTGATACCATCCTTCTCAACGGATGTGAGTGTGAGCCATATTTAACAGCAGACCATAAGGTTCTCCTTGAGTTTGCTGATGATATTATTTTCGGTCTGAAAGCGATCCTCAAGACAACAGGTGCTGAGAAGGGCATCATTGTCATCGAGGATAACAAGCAGGATGCGATCGAATTAATGCAGGAAAAAGTTGCCGATATCGGAAATATGGAAGTTTTTGTTGCAAGAACCAAATACCCGCAGGGTGCTGAGAAAACTCTCATCAAGCGTGTCATGGGCAGAAAGGTTCCAAGCGGCGGCCTTCCGGCAGATGTTGGCGTTATCGTAGATAATATCAGTACTGTAAAAGCGATCTCCGATGCGATCCAGAAGGGTATGCCGCTGATCGAGCGTGTTGCAACCGTAACAGGCGAGAAGATCAAGAATCCTGGCAACTTTATCATCAAGATCGGTACCAGCGTAAAAGAGCTGATCGATTACTGCGGTGGATTTACAGATGACGATGTTCTGGTCAAGATGGGCGGACCTATGATGGGATTCCCTCTGAACACTCTGGAGGTACCTATGATGAAGGGCTCCAACGGTATCATCGCCATTGATACAGACGAGACCAAAGAGCAGCCATGTATCAAGTGCGGACGCTGTGTGGACGTATGTCCGATGGAACTTTCTCCTCTGTATTTCGTAAAATATGCGAAAGAAGAGAACTGGCAGGGCATGAAGGACATGAATGTCATGGACTGTGTTGAGTGCAGATGCTGTCAGTATATCTGTTCTTCCAAGATTCCGATCATTAACAGTATCAAAGCCGGAAAAAATGCAGTAAGGGGGATGAAGTGATATGTTGATTACCCAGTTAAAAGCAAAAGAAACTATCGTATCACTGGCAGCCGGAAAGAAAGTTTTTATCATCAACTGCCATGGATGCAAGGAAGTTCGTTTTCCGGAAAAAGAAGCTGTTGAACTTCAGAAGGAGCTTTTCGCTGAAGGAAATGTGACAGGGATCATGACAACGGATTATATCTGTAATCCGGAAAATATGCAGTTACGTCTTCAGAAACACATGGATAAGATCAGGGAAGCGGATCTGGTCCTGGTATTCTCCTGTGGTGTTGGTGTACAGACCATCGCAGAATATCTGGAAGACAAGATGGTATGCGCAGCCTGCGATACATACCCGGTACCTGGTTTCCAGGGTGTAACACCGTTAGAATATAAATGTGACCAGTGTGGTGAGTGTTATCTGAACCTTACCGGCGGGATCTGCCCGATCACAGCATGCTCCAAGAGTCTTGTCAACGGCCAGTGCGGCGGTTCCAAGAATGGTAAATGCGAGGTGGACAGTGATATGGAGTGTGGATGGGAGCGCATCTACAGACGTCTGAAAGAGATCGGACGCCTTGACGCACTGAAATGCCCGACACAGATCCATAATTTCGCTACAGATGATGAAGTGAAATAATAAGCAAAGATTTATTAAGAAGCCAAATTAAATTATGATACGGTTCACCGGAAATATTCCGCAATGTATGCAGCAGAGCAGGTGGACCGTACCCCAAATTTTAAATGATTGGAGCAAATATAATATGAAAATGAAAGAATTATTCGACCGTGGTGAATTTGTAGTTTCTGCAGAAGTAGGACCGCCAAAAGGGATCCATGTAGATGAACTGGTAGAAGAAGCCAAAACTTATCTCAAAGGCGTTCATGCAGTCAATGTAACAGATAACCAGTCTTCGGTTATGCGTCTTGGATCTCTTGCAATGTGTAAAGTTCTCAAAGACGCCGGAATGGATCCGATCTTCCAGCTTGCATGCCGTGACAGAAACCGTATCGCACTGGAGTCTGATCTTTTAAGTGCTGCTATGCTTGGTATTGAGAACATCCTCTGTCTGACAGGTGACCATACGAAGATGGGTGATCATCCGCAGGCAAAACCGGTATTCGATCTTGATTCTGTATCTCTTCTTCATACAGTACAGCTTCTCGAGTCCGGTGTAGATCTTGGAGGAAACCAGCTGGTTGGTGAGCCTCCGAAATTCTCCAAGGGTGCCGTTGTATCTCCATGCAGCGATTCCGTTGACGCTCAGCTTGCAAAGATGGAAAGAAAGGTTGCTGCAGGTGCAGACTACTTCCAGACACAGGCTGTATTTGAGCCGGAGAAATTCATCAAATTTATGGAAAAAGCAAAACAGTTCGGAAAACCTGTACAGGTTGGTATCATCATTCCGAAATCTGCTGGAATGGCTAAGTTCATGAACAACAACGTAGCCGGCATCCATGTTCCGGATGAGATGATCGAGGAGCTGAAAGCAGACAAAGAGAAAACAAAAGCTGGTATCACTGGTGTTGAGATCGCTGCACGTATCATTAAAGAGTGCAAGCCATACTGCCAGGGTGTACATATCATGGCACTTGGATGGGAGTCCAAGATCCCGGCACTTCTGGAGCAGGCTGAGATCTGATCAGAACGATTGCTTTATAAAAAATAACCAGAAAAGCTGTCCGGAACCGGATGCAGGAGATGCACACCGACCGGGCAGCTTTTGTGTAAGAAAAAAGCTTCTTTATACGGAAAAACTCTTCGGGAAGCCTGCGGGATCCACAGCGGAAGAATTCTAGCTTAAGAGGTAAAGAGACGATGGAAAGTATTATTATCGGGATCGCCGGAGGGTCAGGCTCCGGCAAATCTACATTTACAAACAGACTGAAGAAGCATTTCGGAGACGATGTGGTGGTGATCTATCATGATAATTACTACCGCAGACAGGATGGAATTCCTTTTGAAGAACGCGTGAAGGTGAATTACGATCACCCGGATTCACTGGAAACCGATCTTCTGGTGGAGCATCTCAAAGAACTCAAGGAGGGCAAAACCATCCAATGTCCGGTATACGATTACAGTCAGCACAACCGCTCCGACAAAGTGCTGAAGATCGAACCAAGACCGGTCATTCTGGTAGAGGGAATCCTGCTTCTTGCAGATCCCCGTATCCGAGATCTTCTGGATATCAAGGTTTATGTGGAAGCAGATGCAGATGAGAGGATCTTAAGACGTATCTCCAGAGATGTGGAGGAACGTGGACGGGATTTAAACGGAATCATCGATCAGTATCTTACCACAGTAAAACCGATGCATTATCTGTACGTGGAGCCCACACGGGCGAAAGCAGATATTGTGATCAACAGCGGTAAGAATAATGTGGCCTTTGATCTGTTTGTGTCAAAAATCGGGCAGCTGCTGAAAGAACTGAAAAAATAATAAGTAAAATAAAAAGCATGTCATACTCTAGGACAGAGCGGATCAGATTGTATCCGTCTGGCTGTGTATGACATGCTTTTTTGACCGGTTCAGGTGAATATGTCTGTATTCACACGCTCTGTGTAAATTTCTCTACATAATATAAAGCTGCACCAATGGCAGGTGTATACTGCCCGTGGGTGCCGACCAGAATCTGGCTTCTGTCCAGGGTGAATGGTGCGTCTGTGTTGATGTGTTCTAACAGATAATTAATATCTTCTTCTGTAAAATAAGGTGCCAGATATCCGCTGATGATGATCGGTGCATCGATGATCAGGTTCAGATTTTTCATGGCAAAGGCCAGATGGTTCAGATAATCTTCCCAGTGCTCAGCAAGCCGGGGGGATTTTTTTTCGCGGAGCAGAGGGAAAAATTCCTTCACAGGCATCCCGGCAGACTGTTCCAGAGCGTTGGCAGAGCAGTAGGTTTCCAGACAGCCATGGTTTCCGCAGTAACATAAAGGGCCGTCAGGATTGACGCACATATGCTCAAGGGTTCCGCTGTGCATGGAACTTCCCTGATGAATTTGATGATTGGTGATAATGGCACCGCCCAGGTTTCGGTTCAGAAGGAACACGACAGCACTGTCGAGCTCCGGGTGATTCCACAGCTCCAGAAAAGCAGCGGATTTGGAATCATGTTCCAGATGGCAGGGGTAAGGAAGATGCCGGGAAAAATCCTCCAGTTTCATTCCGGTATTGTTCATGATGTTTCCGTAGATCACAGTGGAATTATCCGGAGAAGTGATCCCCTGTGTGGCAATGGAAATACCCAGGATCTTTTCATTCGGATAGTGATTTTCTGCGATGAATTTTCGTACTTTATCGGTCAGCTGTCTGTAATATTCTTCTGTGTTGGAATAGGGAAGAGCAATGGTTTCTGTATAAAAGGCATTTCCATATAAGTCGATTGCTGTGATATGGAACATGTTTTTCAGGATCCCGATTCCAATGGAAATCCGGAAATCCGAGACGATCTGGATGGCCTGGGCCTTTCGACCACCTGTGGAATCAAAATATCCGTTTCTGTCAATAAGCCCTTCTTTTTCCAGCAGGTTCAGGTTCTGGCTTACGGTGGAAAGCCCCATCTGAAGATCCTGGACGATCTGCATTTTGGAAGTCTGGTGTGTTTTGTATATATATTGGTAAACCTTGGAGCGGTTTATTTTTTTTAAATTGATGGTGGTTAATCCTTTTTCACTCATGAGATTCTCCTGATAAAAGTAATTATAGATATGTTTAAGTCGTGACATGCTCCCACCACTTAAATCTTACGATTTTGAAGTGGGGGCTTCCTGCTC
>CAUEAK010000045.1:0-12679 GCA_958454115.1 Blautia wexlerae | reverse complement strand
TTTTGTGGCATTTTAGCAAAAAATACTGCTGTCCGAACTTTTATCAATGTTTCGAACAGCAGTATCTGCTATATCTCTGAATTATTATAATTTCTTACCTGTAAGCATTTCATAACCCTGAAGATATTTTCCAATTGTCTTATCCACAATGTCCTGCGGAAGTGTCCAGTCATTGTCCGGATTTGCTTTCAGCCAGTCACGTGCAAACTGTTTGTCAAAGGATGGCTGGCCATGTCCCGGTTCATATCCTTCAGCAGGCCAGAAACGGGAGCTGTCCGGTGTGAGCATCTCATCACCGATCACCATGTTTCCGTCTTTATCCAGACCAAATTCAAATTTGGTATCTGCGATAATGATTCCCTTGCTTAATGCGTATTCCGCACATTTCTTATAAAGTGCAATTGTATTATCACGAAGTTTTGCAGCTAATTCCTCTCCTCTGCCCGGGAAATATTTCTCAAGGTGAGCGATACTCTGCTCATAGGAGATATTTTCGTCATGATCACCAATCTCAGCCTTTGTGGACGGAGTATAAATTGGCTCAGGAAGCTTGTCGGATTCCTTCAGGCCTTCCGGTAATTCAATACCGCAGACTTTACCTGTCTTTTTGTAGCTTTCCCATCCGCTTCCTGTAATATATCCACGCACAATACACTCGATAGGTAGCATTTCAAGCTTACGGCACATCATGCTGTTTCCGTCAAATTTCTCCTGCTGGAAAAATTCAGGCATGTCTTTTACATCTACAGAAATCATGTGGTTCGGCAGAATGTCTTCTGTCATGTCAAACCAGAACTTGGACATCTGAGTCAGTACAGTTCCCTTCTTGGTTACCTGATTGTTCAGGATAACATCAAAGCAGCTGATGCGGTCTGTCGCAACCATGATCAGGCTGTCACCGTTGTCATAAATCTCACGTACTTTACCTTCTTTGATTGGTTTCATTTCCTGCATTTTTTCGCACCTCAATATTCGTTATGTAATTTGTAAAACTTCAAAATCATCGGCCTTTGCCGAAATTACTGTATTACCGTACCACTATCTCTGTAAGATTGTCAATACACTGAATTTTATTTAGCTTTGCTGATAAAATGTAAGCAAATATGAATTCCACTTCATATCCTGAAATGGCTTTATTCATCCTTCGCCCATCCGTAAGAATATTTCACAGCTTTATTCCATCCTTTAATCTTTTGCTCTCTTGTTTCTTCGGTGATAGACGGGTAGAATTTCTGGTCAATGGACCAATTGTGGCGCACTTCTTCTTTACTGCTCCAGTAGCCTACTGCCAGACCTGCCAGATAAGCAGCCCCCATTGCAGTTGTCTCAACACAGCATGGACGGTTGACCGGTGCATTGATAATATCTGCCTGTGTCTGCATCAGGAAATTGTTGGCACTGGCTCCGCCATCAACTTTTAATGCCGCCAGATTAATGCCTGAATCTGCTTTCATGGCATTTAGTACGTCATTTACCTGATAGGCAATAGATTCCAGCGTTGCGCGGATAATATGATATTTGTTCACACCGCGGGTAATTCCTACGATCGTACCTCTCGCATACTGATCCCAGTGGGGAGCTCCCAGTCCTGTAAAGGCCGGCACAACATAACATCCATGTGTATCTGATACTTTATTTGCCATATACTCGGAATCTTCAGAGGAATCAATTACCTTTAATTCATCTCGCAGCCACTGGATAGCTGCACCTGCAACAAAAATTGATCCTTCCAATGCATAGGTTACCTTTCCGTCCAATCCCCACGCAATCGTAGTAACCAGTCCGTTCTTTGAAAAGACAGGTTTCTCTCCTGTATTCATCAGAAGAAAACATCCTGTGCCATAAGTATTTTTTGCTTCTCCGGCATTAAAGCAGGTCTGGCCAAACAAAGCAGCCTGCTGATCACCTGCTGCACCTGCAATAGGGATAGCACCGCCAAGGACTGCCGGATCTGCTTTTCCATAAATACAGCTGGATGGCATTGGTTTGGGAAGCATGGACTTTGGAATGTCAAGTTCATTCAAAATTTCCTGATCCCACTGTAAAGTATTGATATTAAAAAGCATGGTTCTGGATGCATTGGAATAATCTGTAACATGGACTCTGCCCTTTGTCAGTTTCCAGATCAGCCAGGTTTCCACAGTTCCAAACAAAAGCTGCCCTTTCTGCGCTTTCTCTCTGGCTCCTTCTACATTGTCCAGAATCCACTTTATTTTTGTTGCAGAGAAATAAGCATCGATCACAAGCCCTGTTTTCTCCCTGAATTTCTCAGTCAGTCCTCTGGCTTTCAGCGAGTCGCAGTATTCCGATGTTCTGCGGCACTGCCATACGATCGCATGATAGACAGGTACGCCGGTATTTTTATCCCATACGATTGCAGTTTCTCTCTGGTTTGTGATTCCGATCGCAGCGATCTTTGAAGCATCTGCTCCGATCTTGGTCATTGCCTCTACTGCCACACCCAGCATACTGGCCCATATCTCATCTGCATCATGTTCTACCCAGCCCGGTTTCGGGAAATACTGGGTAAATTCTCTCTGTGCAACACTTAAACGTTCTCCCTTTTCATTAAACAGGATACAGCGGTTGCTGGTCGTCCCGGCATCCAGTGCCATAATATATTTTCCCATAAAAGATTTCCTCCGTTCTCTTTCAATGTACTCTCGGAATCTTTTTGTACTTGATTTTGTGAGAAGATTTTTTGTTAGATGTGCCCAAATTTTTGAGGCGTACGCGGTGCGTACGTTGATAAAATTCGGGTGCAGCTAACAAAAAATCAGCCGCAAAAGCAAGTGCAATAAAGACTCCGAGAGTACATTTTATTATTATAACCATACCACAAACATCTGAAGGTTGCTATTCTTTTTTATTCATGTTATGATGCAGACAAAACAAACCTGTTATTGTTCACTCCGTTCTCAGTAATACGCTTTGCAGGATATTATCAGTGAACAGTAACACAAACCTTACTGCTATTATAGAAAGATGGAGTACAATATTTTGAAGAAAAAAGAATTTATTTTTATAGGTGGTATCCTTATTCTTGCACTTGCGATGTGGGGAGGAATGTCTCTTATAAATAAGGGCAGTCATGGTTCCATCCGTATTACTGTAGACGGAAAAGAATATGGAACTTATTCTCTGGAAAAGGATCAGACGATTAAAATCAACGATACAAATGTCTGTGAGATCAAAGACGGTCAGGCACGTATGATCTCTGCACAATGCCCCGATCATCTGTGTATGAAACAGAAGGCAATCGATGAAAAAGGAGGCACCATCGTATGCCTCCCTAATAAAGTCGTTATTGAAGGAGAAAAAAGTACTGACAATAAAAAAACTGACGAATCGGTAATTGACGCAGTAACCTGAGCTCTCCGTTGCCTGTAACTGAATAACTGTTTCACAGTTCGGCTAAAAAGCAAAATTAAAAGGAACCATATTATACGGCAGCTATATGATGATACACACCAGCCCGCCCTTACTGTCATTGACAATTTTCTGCATGGTATCCTGAAGCTTTACCTGGCTTTCTTCGCTGATAGCTGCAATCTTGCTTCGGATGCCATCCTGTACCAGCTGCTCAATGGATTTACCGAAAATATTAGTCTCCCAGATACTCTCCCCCCTCTGGCTGCCTTCGTCAATATACTGGATCAGATCCTTTGCCTGCTGTTCTGTTCCTACTATGGGAGCAATTTCAGTTTCTATATTTGCCTTTATCATATGGATAGACGGACTTTTTGATTTTATCTTTACTCCATATTTATTTCCCTGTCGGATCACTTCAGGCTGTGCGATCTCAATCTCATCCAGATTCGGGACAACCACACCATAACCGGTTCCACGCACTGCTTCCAGTGCAGCCTGCACTTTTACATATTCCTCTTTCATATGTACCAGTTCCTGCATTGTATGGATCAGTTCATATTCACTCTCCATTTCGATTCCACTCATCTGACTGAGCATCCTGTAATAATATTCTTCCTTTATGCGTATTCTTACCTTTACTGTTCCATCGGATAAGCCTACATCTTCCAGAAGGGAATCCTGTACATAAGGTCCGGATAATTTTACAGATTCCTTTGTGATATCACGTATATGCTGCATACTTTTCATTTTATCCCTGATCTGTGAAAGGATCTGCTGTTTTAATTCATGCTCCAGGGGAAGCATTTCTACCCAGCGCGGAATAAAAAACTGAATCTGACTGACAGGAAATTCATATAAAACCTTCTCCAGAATCCTGGCAATATCTTCTTTTCTCAATTGGTCACAGTTTACTGTCAGAGCAGTTACCTTATATTTCTGTTGGATTTCTTCCGCTGTTTTCAGAGCCGCATCTTTATATGGCATCTGCGAATTTACCAGCACGATAAATGGTTTCTGCTGTTTTTTCAGTTCCTGAATAGTCTTCTCTTCTGCCTCCGGAAAATTGTCCCTGGGAAGTTCACCGAAACTTCCGTCAGTTGTGACCACAATACCTATTGTGGAATGCTCCTGAATTACTTTCTGTGTTCCGATGCATGCGGCCTCGCGAAATGGGATTGCCTGCTCAAACCAGGGAGTTTTTACCATTCGTTCTTTACCGTCCTCCGTCTGCCCGGATGCACCCTTTACCAGAAAACCCACACTGTCGATCAGGCGGATCTTTACCTGCTGATCTTCTCCGAGAGTGATGGGAACTGCTTCTTTGGGAATAAATTTTGTTTCTGCTGTGGTGATGATTTTGCCTGATCCGCTTAAAGGAAGCTGATCTCTGATCTCTGCCTGCTTTGTATCTGACATCTGCGGCAATGCAACAAGTTCCATGAATCTGCGGATAAATGTAGATTTTCCTGTGCGGACAGGTCCTACGACCCCTATGTATATATCTCCCCCTGTACGGGCCTGGATATCACGATACACCTGAAAATTTTCCATAAAAATAGCCCCCTTGCATATTTACACATAACCTTCATGTATTGTTATAAAATATGCAAGGAAGCTTTAAAATATTCTATTTATCATTTGGACATATTGTTACTGTCAGGTATCACAGATGTTCCTTAATAGGAATCATTGTGAAGCAGATGATGCTCTTTGCCTTTCAGAAGTCCGTTGTAAAGTTCCAGAACTAACGGGTTTTCATCGGATTTCTTAATGATAGTTGTATTATCTGCATTATACAGGCCCTTAGCTCTCAGAGCTTTGGTTCTGTCGCCGGATCTTGTCGGCTGTCCGCCACCCATGATACATCCGCGGCGGCATGCCATGATCTCGATCAGATGATATTCTTTCTCACCATTCTTAACCTGTTCCATAACGGTTCTTGCATTTGCAAGGCCGCTGGCAACACAGATATTAAGGTTCATTCCTTCATAAGGAACTGTAAATTCCTTGATTCCCTCATCTCCACGAACACCGCATTCTGCGATCTCATGCATGGTTTCTTTGCTGTGATCCGGAGTCAGGCGGCGGAGAACTGCTTCTGTAACACCTCCTGTAACACCGAAGATAACACCACCACCGGAGCCGAAGCCAAACGGCATATCACAGGCTTCCGGATCAAGAGTTGCAAAGTCAAGCCCAAAGTTATCGATCATGCGGAGCAGCTCTGTAGTTGTAATAACGATATCTGTATCCTGTTCACCGTCTGTGAAGCTGTTCGGACGAACTGCTTCTGCCTTCTTGGCTGTACATGGCATAATAGAGATCATAACTGTTTTCCTGCCGCCGGCATGTTCCGGATCGCGGAAGTACTCTTTGATTACTGCTGAGAGCATTCCCTGTGGAGAACGGCAGGTAGAAAGATTAGGAATATACTCCTTGTACTGGTCTGTGATAAACTTCACCCATGCAGGACAGCAGGAAGTAAGAAGCGGAAGTTTCTCACCCTTCTTAATTCTGTCAAGGAACTCGGCACTCTCTTCCATAATAGTAAGGTCAGCACTGAATGAAGTATCATAAACTTCATCGAATCCCATTCTGTGGAGAGCATTGACAATCTTACCCATAACACTCTTGCCTTTGGTCAGTCCATAATGATCACCTACTGCGACACGTACTGCAGGAGCAATCTGAGCAACTACACGTATATTCGGATCAGCAAGTGCTTCCCATGCCTCGTTCATATGTGTCTTGATCGCAATCGCACCTGTTGGGCAATATACACGACACTGACCGCAGTTTACACATTCTGTCTCTGCGATTTTTTTGTTAAATGCAGGCATTACCATGGCCTCAGTTCCCCGGAATGCAAAGCCTAAAGCTCCGATTCCCTGAAGTTCTTCGCAGGCACGTACGCAGTCACCACACAGAATACATTTGTTTGGATCACGAACCAGAGAAGGAGAACTTGTATCCAACTCATGATATTCCCTGGTATTTTTGAAACGGATTGTCTGTACGCCCAGCCTGTGTGCCAGTTCCTGAAGGACACACTCACCACTCTTAACACAGGTTGTACAGTCACGACAATGTGCTGCAAGCAATAATTCTACAATTAGTTTTCTGTATTTCTTGACTCTTCCGGAATTGGTATAGATCACCATTCCATCTCTTGGCTGTTCAGAACATGAGGCAAATGTTTTTCCCCTCTCGTCTTCAACTGTACATAAACGACAGGCACCAAAAGTAGATACCTCTGAGTGGTAGCACAGTGTCGGAATATTGATCCCTGCCTTGCGGATGACAGACAGGACATTTTTTTCATCGGTAAATTCTACCTTTCTACCGTCAATTATCATATGGCCCATAGTGTATCCTCCCTTCTATGCTTCCACATATACTGCATCAAAGTTACAGTTGTCCTTACATGCACCGCATTTGATACAGATGTCGTTATCAATGTGATATGGATGTTTAATCTTACCTGAGATCGCACCTGCCGGACAGTTCTTTGCGCATTTACCGCAGCCAATACAGAACTCAGGGTTGATGTGGAACTGACGAAGAGCAGTACATACTTTTGCACGGCATTTCTTATCGCGGATATGTTCCTCATATTCATCGCGGAAGCGTTTGAGAGTACTGATAACAGGAAGAGGTGCACTCTTGCCAAGTCCGCACAGAGCCATGTTCTGAACCATATTTGCAAGCTCTTCCAGCTCATCCAGATCGGACATCTCACCCTTTCCATCTACGATCCTCTCCAGGATCTCCAGCATACGTTTGGTACCCTCACGGCACGGTACACATTTACCGCAGCTCTCACGCTGGGTGAAGTTCATAAAGAATCTGGCAACCTCAACCATACAGGTATTCTCGTCCATAACTACCAGACCACCGGATCCCATAATCGCATCTAATTTTTTGACAGAATCAAAATCAAGAGGTGCATCCAGCTGGTCAAGGATCAGACATCCGCCGGACGGACCGCCGATCTGGACACCTTTAAATGCGGCGCCACTCTTTAAGCCACCACCGATATCATAGATAATGTGACGGAGTGTGGTTCCCATAGGAACCTCGATCAGACCGGTATTCTCGATAGAACCGGTCAGTGAGAAGGTTTTTGTTCCGGGGCTTCCCTCTGTACCGATGGTGCGGAACCAGTCTGCTCCCTGAAGAATAATCTTCGGTACATTAGCATAGGTTTCTACATTATTAAGAACTGTAGGCTTACCCCACAGACCTTTCTCTACTGTACGGGGCGGTTTTACACGAGGCATACCTCTGTTACCCTCGATAGATGCGGTAAGTGCCGAACCTTCTCCACATACGAAAGCTCCGGCACCTCTGTTGATATGTAAATGGAAGTTTACACCGGAATTTAAAATATTATCACCTAACAGACCATATTTTTCTGCCTGTTCAATCGCCATCCTAAGTCTCTTTACAGAAAGAGGATACTCTGCACGAACATAAATATATCCATTCTCCGCACCGACTGCGTAGGCTGCAATAGTCATACCTTCGATCATCTTATATGGATCACCTTCCATGACGGAACCATCCATAAATGCACCGGGATCACCCTCATCACCATTACATACAACATAGCGGGTTTTCTCTGCCTGGCGTGCAACCTGAGACCATTTCTTGCCTGCTGGGAATCCTGCACCGCCACGACCGCGAAGCCCGGATTTAGTTACTTCATCAATAACTTCCTGCGGGGACATGCTTCCCATCACTTTTGCAAGTGCCTGATAGCCTCCCACAGCAATATACTCTTCGATAGATTCCGCATCGATTTTTCCACAGTTTTCAAGAACGATACGTGTCTGTTGATTTAAGAAAGGAATATCATCAGGATGTGGACAGACTGTATTATTATCGCGATAAAACAGTCTCTCTACAGGTTTCCCTTCCAATATAGTTCTCTCCACAATTTCCTTACAGTCTTCCGGCTGTACGTGAACATACTGATAATCATATGGCTCAATTCTCATCAGAGGTCCAAGTTCACATAATCCCTGGCACCCTGTCTTGATCACGCCTACATGAGGCACATCCTTCTGCATTTCAACTGTTACTCCATCAATTCTCTCACAGAGTACTGACATCTCTTCATAAATCTTCTGCGCTCCGGATGCGATACATCCGGTACCTGAACAGACAAGAACGCGGCAGGTATAAGATTTAATCTGCTCATTTACTTCAGCCTGCTTATTTAACAGGTCTTCTTTACTCTTAATACTCATACGCACTCTCCTCTCAGTTTATTCAAAAGTTCTACAGCTTTCTCAGGAGTCATCTTCGGATGTACTTCATCATTGACAGTCAGTGTGGGGGCAAGTCCACATGCACCCAGACAGGATACTGTTTCTACGGTAAAAAGCATGTCATCTGTAGTGTGTTTCTTGTTGCTCAGTCCAAGTTCCTTCATCAAAGCCTCTTTTACAGGCATGGATTTTCTCACATGACAGGCTGTTCCGTCACACACTTTAATGACATATTTCCCTTTCGGCTCAAAAGAAAAATTCTCATAGAATGTGGCTACACTGTAGGCCTTGGCTTCTTTTACTCCGATTTCTTTCGCTACATAAGTCAGCAATTCTCCCGGCAGGTAACGATATTCCGCCTGAATATCCTGCATGATCGGAATCAGCGATGCTGCTGTACGTCCGTAGTGCTCGATGATCTCATCCGCTTTTCTGTAATAAGACTGGTCTAACATTCGGTTCCCTCCTTAAATAGTAATTTTGATACATCGGTTTTAATATAGTACCGATATATCGATTCCCACGCAGCTTTAGTTATTTTTAACATATGTGCTGTTGATATTATACATTATATAGTTGTTTTGCACAATATCATTTTTGAAATTTTCTGAAATTAATTTATAACAATTTGTTATAGATGTATAGTATTCATAAATGTATATAAATGAAAAGCAATTTCTTTAACAGGGTTGTTAATTTAATAGCAATATCAAAACAAAAAAAGATCATTGAAAAGAATATTATCTTCTTCTCAATGACCTTTCTGGAAATGGCTGCATTATTTAATTTCATGTTCCTCATGGAAATGCTTATATTTTTCTATAAACATCAACAGAAAGCTGATCATAAGGAATCCACAGGAAACCCAGATCATTCTGATTCCATAGCGTATGGACAGATTTCCACCAATGCCGGCACCCAAGGCAAACATAAGGATGATTCCAAAATAATACATCGCCTGTTTTAGCTGTTTTGATTTTTTTTCACGAAAATAAACTGACAACGCAGCTGTACCACTGCGCAAATTACCGATACACATAGTACTTGCATAGGAATATCCGTTTACCTTGCGGAAGGACTGTACCTGCATTGCACAGGCGAAAGATGCCATGGCATTTGCCAGCATATTGTATTCGGTTGGCAGGAAACCTACTGTAAATAAGATCAGGATTTCTGCCAGCAGAACACCCTGTCTCCAGTGGAGCTTCTGCGCATATTTATAATTTGCCTGTATTTTCTCCGCAACCCATACGCCCAGTGCAAAGAAAATAATAGGAAAGAAGTACCCCAGTCCTGCAGTCACTTCCCCTGCCATAAAGTGCTGGCTCATAAGAACGACGTTTCCTGTCTGTGCATTACAGAATACTTCGTTTCTTGCATTATAGGTGTAAGCATCCTGAAAACCTCCTGACAGTGCCAGGAATGCACTGTTTAAAAAGGCTTCCGACATTTGTATTTCGTGTTGATTATGATCTTTCATGATTTTCCCCGTTCAAGTTTATTTGCAGTTATCTCCTGTACGGATAACTGCCTTTATTCTTTTACCGTCTTTCTCAAACATTCGAAATCCGCTGATTTACTGCGTAAATCGCTGCTTTCTTATGTTTGGCGGGTCCCTGACCCTGATTATCATGTTATACGTTTATAGGTCAAATGTAAAAGATATAATTCATATTATTGTATATATGATTTTTATATATTGGATACAATATATATATAATTTTGGCTATATAAAGCAACTTCCATATACTGTATGTCTACAGCATATGGAAGTTATTTTTTTATGTATCTGCAGAATTACTTATCTCCGTGTTCTTTGAGATATTCTGCTTTTCCCATCTCGTACAGATTATTACCTTCTGAGTCAATGATGACTACAAGAGGCATATCCTCTACATACAATTTACGAAGTGCTTCTGCTCCCAGATCTTCATAGGCGATCAGTTCGGCCTTTTTGATGCATTTTGCAAGAAGCGCACCTGCACCGCCGATAGCTCCGAAGTATACACCATCATATTTCTTCATGGCGTCTACTACTTCCGGAAGGCGGGCACCTTTTCCGATCATTCCTCTTGCTCCCACAGACATCATTGTGGGTGCATAGGCATCCATACGTCCGCTGGTTGTAGGGCCTGCGGAGCCGATGACTGCGCCTGGTTTTGCAGGAGTTGGTCCTACATAGTAGATGGTTGCATCTGTAGGATCAAATGGAATTTTTTCCCCTTTTGCAAGGGCCTCACACATTCTCTTGTGTCCTGCATCACGTGATGTATAAATAGTACCTGTTAATAATACCTGATCACCTGCATGGAGAGTTCTTGCCAGCTCTCTAGTAAGTGGAAGTGTAATTTTCTTTCTTTCCATCTCAGATCACCTCCGATTTATGGCGGGTTACATGGCAGTTGATATTAACTGCACATGGCATACCTGCAATATGAGTCGGCATTGTTTCGATATTCAGGCCGATGGCTGTTGTCTTTCCGCCAAATCCCTGAGGTCCGATTCCAAGCTTGTTTACTTTTTCCAGCATTTCTTTCTCAAGATCAGCATAGAACGGATCCGGGTTCTGAGTATCCAGAGGTCTCATCAGTGCTTTCTTTGCAAGAAGTGCACATTTGTCAAAGGTTCCTCCGATACCAACTCCGACTACCATTGGCGGACATGGGTTTGGGCCTGCGGTCTCTACTACTTCAAGGATGAAATCCTTGATTCCCTGTAATCCTGCAGATGGTTTGAACATACGGATCTGGCTCATATTCTCACTTCCGAAGCCTTTAGGGCCTACTGTAATCTTTACCTGATCTCCGGGAACGATTTCTGTGTAGATCATAGCCGGTGTATTGTCGCCTGTGTTTCCGCGGCGTACCGGGTCTTTTACTACAGATTTTCTTAAATATCCTTTGTCGTATCCGCGGCGTACACCTTCATTGATCGCATCGGTGAGATCTCCGCCAACAAAATGTACATCCTGTCCTATTTCAAGGAATACACATGCCATTCCTGTATCCTGGCAGATCGGCACGTTCTCGTTATCTGCAATATCAAAATTCTCAATAATATTGTCAAGGATACCCTTGGCAATCTCTCCGTCTTCGCATGCGCGGCATGTTTTGATCGCACATTTTACGTCTTCCGGAAGATGTTCATTTGCTTCGATACAGAGTTTTTCGATGACATCTGTAAGTCTGCTTACTTCTACTTCACGCATTCTGGTAAGCTCCCTTCTTTCATTTGGGGATATTCACCGGGAGGTGACATATCCCTTTTGCATTATATCAAAGGCTCCCGGTACCGGTAATCCCTTATCGATACCGGGAGCTCTTTTTTACATTCTGAGTATCTTATTAGCGCTGTTCGTGGCGAGCGTATTTTGGAAGCAGTAATGGAGATACCTTATCAGTATGTACGCCTGCTTTGTCCAGTTCATCTGCATATTTGTAGATATGATCCAGGTTCATTTCACCAAGCTCTACGTTCTTGCATTTTGCAGCTGCTTTTTTACCTGCATTTCTTCCGAATACGATAACATCCAGAAGAGAGTTACCCATCAGTCTGTTTCTTCCGTGGATTCCACCTGCGGCTTCTCCTGCAACTAACAGGTTTGGAATTTCTTTTGTGAATCCGTCTCCGTTAATCTCAAGACCACCGTTCTGGTAGTGAAGTGTCGGATAAATAACGATAGGAACTTTTCTCATATCAATGCCGTAGTTCATGTACATACGGAACATAGCCGGGATTCTCTTTTCGATGGTTCCTTCGCCACCGAGGATCTCGATCATCGGAGTGTCAAGCCATACACCTTTCAGTCCGCCTGGAACTTCTACGCCGCGGCCTTCTTCGCATTCACGGATAACACCGGAAGCATTTACGTCACGGGTTTCAAGCGGATGAATATAAGCTTCTCCGTTTGCATTTACAAGCTGTGCACCAACGGAACGAACTTTTTCTGTTACCAGAGCACCCATGATCTGTGATGGATAGATTGCTCCTGTTGGATGGTACTGGATAGAATCCTGATAAAGAAGGGAAGCACC
>CAUEAK010000044.1:0-13564 GCA_958454115.1 Blautia wexlerae | reverse complement strand
CCTAACATGAAGCTGGACAAAGCTGTTGTTGACAGAAGAATCCATCTTATGGAAGAAGAGGGAGTTAAATTTGTTACAAATGTAAACGTAGGAAAGGACATCAAGGCAGAAGAACTTCTGAAACAGTTCGACCGCGTCATCCTTGCCTGCGGAGCATCCAATCCACGAGACATTAAAGTTCCGGGACGGGATGCAAAAGGAATTTATTTCGCAGTAGATTTCCTGGGACAGGTAACAAAAGCGCTGTTGGACTCTGATTTTGCCAAAGTTCCATATGAACTTGCCAAAGGAAAAAATGTTCTGGTCATCGGTGGTGGTGATACAGGAAATGACTGTGTGGGAACTTCTATCCGTCTGGGTGCCAAATCTGTGATCCAGTTAGAGATGATGCCCAAGCCGCCAGTGGAAAGAACACCAGCCAATCCATGGCCGCAGTGGCCGAGAATCCTCAAAACAGACTATGGCCAGGAAGAAGCTATCGCAGTATTCGGACATGATCCACGAGTATACCAGACTACTGTTACAGAATTTATCAAAGATAAAAACGGAAATGTCTGCCAGGCAAAACTCACAAAATTAAAGAGTGAAAAAGATCCAAAGACAGGACGAATGATGATGGTACCGGTAGAAGGTACTGAAGAAGTCATCCCTGTAGATGTAGTTCTCATCGCAGCCGGATTCCTCGGCAGTGAGAAATATGTAACAGACGCATTTAAGGTAGCCATCAACGGAAGAACCAACGTAGATACAAAGCCAGATCAGTATCAGACCTCCGTAGACAAAGTCTTCACAGCAGGAGATATGCACAGAGGTCAGTCCCTGGTAGTATGGGCAATCCGCGAAGGCAGAGAAGCTGCGAAGGCGGTAGATGAATCGCTGATGGGATACTCCTATCTGTAAAAATAAGATAAAATATGAGAAAGGTGCTATTGTCTGACGGAAAAGGATGTCAGGCAACAGCACCTTTTTTGAAAGTGATTTTGGGGTCTTGTATTATAATAATTATAGTTGACAGAGAATAATACATTTGCTACACTAAATTTGCATATCTAAGATAATTTTTGAACCATTCGGCTCATCCATTTCCCTTTATGATTAAGTACAAAAGACAGTATTTTTGAATTTATATTTTGCGTATTTCTCTTTCGGAGAATACGGAAACCTTTTCAAATTTGGCATAGAAAAATTGATTGACACCATATACGATACCACATATAATATAAATAGGAGATATAAGAATGTCAAAATGGGATAAACTGATAACACGTATATGTAATTTATCAAAAGATCTTCGATTTGATGAATTGCGAAAAGTATTGGAAAGTTATGGATATGAAATGAATGTTCCGAGAAGTGGAAGCAGTCATTATACATTTAGAAAGTCTGGATGTATGCCTATTACAATACCAAAACATGAGCCGATAAAGAAAGTATATGTAGAAATGGTAAGGGAAATAGTAGAAAGTGAGGCGAAGAATCATGAAGACACTGAATGATTATATGTCAATGTCCTATCGTATGGAAGTTGTAGAAGATAAAACCGAAGGAGGATTCGTAGTTTCGTATCCGGATCTCCCTGGTTGCATTACCTGCGGAGAAACAGTGGAAAGTGCAATTTCAAATGCCCTGGATGCAAAAAAAGCATGGCTTGAAGCTGCATTAGAAGAAGGAGTAGAAATCCATGAGCCGGATAGCCTTGAAGATTATTCCGGACAGTTTAAACTGAGAATTCCAAGAAGCCTGCATAGACTACTGGCAGAACATTCTCAGAGAGAGGGAATCAGTATGAATCAGTATTGCGTATATCTTCTTTCAAGGAATGATGCGGTATTCTCAAAATAGCGATTATAAGTAAGCTGCAAAGTGTGTTGTCGAGATCGGAGCGCACAGTAACATGGAAAGAGTCGATGATTTATTAACGAAAAATAAGCAGTTGACAAAAAATAAGCATGTTGTTATAATTGCCTACATGAACAAAGGCGTTCTTTCTATAGAAAAGTAACTGTAGAAAGTGCGCCATTTTTTATATCATTATAAGAAGAATCTATAAAACTTCCAGACAGGACAAAACTGTATCGAAGAATCATTAAGAAAGCAAAAACAGCAGAAACTATGCTGACAAGGAGTGAATGAAAATGGGGAATTATACCAGAGAAGAAATATTACAGATGGCTGAGGAGGAAGACGTGGAATTTATCCGTCTCCAGTTCACAGATATGTTCGGAACGCTGAAAAACATCGCCATAACTGCCCGGGAACTTCCCCGTGCGCTGGATAACCGATGTATCGTAGATGGTTCCTTTATCGCAGGAATCGCAGGAGAATCCGAACCGGATATGTACTTAAGACCGGATCTTGACACCTTTGCAATTCTCCCATGGAGACCACAGCAGGGCAAAGTTGCCAGACTGTTATGCGATATCTATTGTCCGGACGGAACCCCTCATGAGAGAAGTCCGAGATATATCCTGAAGAAAACCGCCCGGGAGGCAAAGAAGGAGGGATACACCTGTCTGGTAGATCCGGAATGTGAATTTTTCCTTTTTCATACAGATGATAACGGAGTTCCGACTACTGTAACACATGAGAAGGCCGGATATCTGGATGTCAGTCCTGTGGATCTGGGTGAAAACGCAAGACGTGATATTGTATTAAATCTGGAAGACATGGGGATTGAGGTAGAATCTTCTCACCATGAAACTGCTCCTGCACAGCACGAAGTAGATTTCAAATACGGTGAAGTCCGTACGATTGCAGACCGGATCATGTCATTTAAGATGACGGTCCGTACCATTGCCAAACGCCATGGACTTCATGCGACATTTATGCCGAAACCAAGGGCAGAAGTAAACGGTTCCGGAATGCACATTCATTTCTCCTTATTTAAAGATGGAAGAAATGTATTCGTCAATCCGGGAAATCCACAGGAATTAAGCGAAGAAGCTTATTACTTCGTAGGAGGTCTTCTGGCTCACAGCAAAGAGATGGCACTGATCACCAATCCTATCGTAAATTCCTACAAACGTCTGGTTCCGGGCTATGAAGCCCCGACAGAACTGACATGGACAAAGAACAACCAGAATTCACTGGTAAGAATTCCGGGATCCAGAGGTATGGAGACAAGGATCGAACTGAGAAGTCCGGATGCAGCAGCAAATCCGTATCTGGTATTTGCAGTATGTCTGGCAGCAGGACTGGATGGAATCAATAAGAAGATTTATCCGACTAAGTCCTCCAGCAGAGAGTTATCCGAAACAGATCAGAAAACAATGAAGATTGAAAATCTTCCGGGAAATTTGAACGAAGCAATTGATTACTTCGAACAGAGTGACTGGATCAAAGAAGTACTTGGAACAGAATTTTGTAAAGAATACGCAGCAGCCAAGAAAAAAGAATGGCTTCGCTATACAAGAGAAATTTCAGCTTGGGAAATCGAGGAATACTTATACAGAATTTAATCGAATCAAACAAGTCCCCTGTAGAAATTGTAAAAGGCAATAAGCAGTGAGTGGGGACTTGTTTGTATCAGGAGGAGCGAAGCTTCTTCTGATAAACTGCGAAGCAGTTATTCGGTTATGAGCAAGTAGCGAAGCGGATTGCGAACATCCGCTTGATCAAAATCAAACAAGTCCCCTGCGGAGGTTGTAAAAAGCAATAAGCAGTGGACGGAAACTCAGGCTGTAATAGAAATAGGAGTGGCAGAGTTATGAGCAGCAGCATTGTGATTGCGTTACCGAAAATTGAAGACGCAAAGAAAATCCGCACAATACTTAACAGACATGGGCTCACAGTAGCCTCTGTCTGCAGCTCTGTCTCTAATGCGCTGGCCAGTATCTCAGAACTTGACAGTGGTGTCCTGATATGCGGGTATAAGCTGACAGATGCCTATTATAAAGACGCTCTCGATGACCTGCCACAGTATTTTGAAATGCTGCTTCTGGCTTCTCAGCGTATTATAGATGAAGCACCGAATTCCGTCAGCACTGTACAGATGCCGATGAAAGCAAGCGCACTGATAGATACGGTCAATGACATGCTCTATCATCTGGAACGCCGGATCAAAAAAGAAAAAAAGAAACCAAAGCCCAGATCAGAAAAAGAACAGAATTATATCTCGAATGCCAAACGCCTTCTGATGGAAAAAAACCAGATGACAGAAGAGGAAGCATATCGACACATCCAGAAATGCAGCATGGATTCAGGAACCAACATGGTAGAAACTGCACAGATGTTACTCATGCTGATGTATGATGAAATCTGATTTTTCAAACACGTTCTAAATAAAATATCCGAAAATAATAAGGAAAATTTTGTAAAAAATGACGATATTATTTTGACAGAATATGTGGTAATATACAGAATATATTTTTGTTCATATCAAGTTAGAGGCAAAATACATTTTAACCCTAACATTATATTATATATAGAAAGAACACAAACAAACATAAAATAGATAATAACAGGAAGAATGATTACAAAGGCGTAATCAGAGAGTCCAGGGGATAGGTGTCTCCGGATTTTCTGATTACGCCTTTTTGATATTCCAGGGTTTTAAGCCAAAAAGTCGTTGTGCTTGCACGAAAAGCCTTTTGAACTTGAAACCAGTGAAGATATCACAAAGGTTTTCAGAAATGAAGAAATGGAGGATGAGGAAATGGAATTTATGGATGGAACATGGAAAAAAGAAATCAATACCTGGGAGGAACTCGTAGGTAATAATCTCCTGAACCAGGAAGCCGTAATCGAAGGCGCTGTTCACAGCATCCGTAATATGGGTGATGTGGCATTTATCATTCTTAGAAGAAGGGAAGGCTTATTCCAGACAGTCTATGAAAATGAAATGGCAAATGTTTCCATTCATGAATTGAAGGAAGCAATGACGATCAGGGTGAAAGGAATCCTGCATGAAGAGGAGAGAGCACCCCACGGAAGAGAGCTTCGTATTCGTCATATTGATATTTTATCAACACCGGCAGAGCCACTTCCAATGGCAATCGACAAATGGAAACTGAACACTTCCCTGGAAGCAAAATTAAACTACAGACCGATTTCCCTGAGAAACATTCAGGAGCGTTCCAAATTTAAAATTCAGGAGGCACTGACAAAAGCATTCCGCGATTATCTCTACGGACAGGGATTCACAGAAATCCACACTCCAAAGATCGGAGCAAGAGGAGCAGAGGGTGGAGCAAACCTTTTCAAGTTCAGTTACTTCCACAAACCTGCAGTACTTGCGCAGAGCCCACAGTTCTACAAACAGATGATGGTTGGCGTATTTGACAGAGTATTTGAGACAGGCCCCGTATTCCGGGCTGAGAAACATAATACCAAACGTCACTTAAATGAATACACCAGTCTGGACTTCGAGATGGGATATATTGACAGCTTCGAAGAAATTATGGCAATGGAAACAGGATTCCTCCAGTATGCCATGAACCTTCTGAAAACAGAATATGCAAAAGAAGTACAGATTTTGAAGCTTGAGATCCCGGATGTATCCAAAATCCCGGCAGTCCGTTTCGATGTAGCCAAGGAACTGGTATCACAGAAATACAACCGTAAGATCAGAAATCCATTCGATCTGGAGCCGGAAGAAGAAGCACTGATCGGACAGTATTTCAAAGAAGAATATGGCTCAGATTTCGTATTTGTCACACATTATCCGTCAAAGAAACGTCCATTCTATGCAATGGATGATCCGGAAGACGCAAGATTTACCTTAAGCTTTGACCTGTTATTCAAAGGCCTTGAGATCACAACAGGCGGACAGCGTATCCATGATTACAATATGCTGGTACAGAAAATTGAAGACAGAGGTATGACGCAGGAAGGCATGGAACAGTATCTGGATACCTTCAAACATGGTATGCCGCCTCACGGTGGACTGGGAATCGGTCTGGAACGTTTGACCATGCAACTTATTGGTGAAGAGAATGTTCGTGAAACCTGTCTCTTCCCTCGAGATATGAACCGTCTGGAACCGTAAATAAGTCGGAAATAAAAGCAATATAGAATGTTACAGGCAGTATATATAAGGAGAAAATCATGGCAAAGATCATAGATGATGAAACAATGGAAAATGTCTGCATCCTGTCCAAGCTTTCCCTCTCAGAAGAAGAAAAGGAAAAAGCAAAAGCTGAAATGCAGAAAATGCTTGATTATGTAGAGAAACTGGATGAACTGGATACATCGGAAGTAGAGCCTATGTCCCATATTTTCCAGGACGAAAACGTATTTCGTGAGGACGTTGTCACAAACGGAGACAACAAAGAAGCAATGCTGGCAAATGCACCGAAGGCAAAAGAAGGACAGTATCAGGTTCCGAAAACCATAGGATAGGAGACAGGACAATGGAGTTGGAAAAATTAACAGCCCTGCAGCTTGGGGAAAAAATAAAACAGCGTCAGGTCAGCGTCCTGGATGGAGTAAAAACTGTTTTTGAACAGATTGAGAAACAGGATTCAGAAGTACACGCTTATCTTGACACATATAAAGAAGAAGCATACAAACGTGCAGAAGAAGTACAAAAAGGCATCGAGGACGGTACTTATACCAGTCCTCTTGCAGGCGTACCGATCGCGATCAAAGATAATATCTGTATTAATGGAAAGAAAACTACCTGTGCATCAAAGATTCTTGAGAATTTTGTGCCTCAGTATAATGCAGAAGTCATTGACCGTCTGGAAAAAGCCGGACTGGTCATTATCGGAAAAACAAACATGGATGAATTTGCCATGGGAAGTACAACAGAAACCTCCGCTTACGGCATCACCAGAAACCCATGGAATCTGGAACATGTACCAGGTGGTTCTTCAGGTGGTTCCTGTGCAGCAGTGGCAGCAGGAGAAACTTATCTGGCACTTGGTTCAGATACAGGCGGATCTATCCGTCAGCCAAGTTCCTACTGTGGTGTAACCGGAATTAAACCAACCTATGGAACAGTATCCCGTTACGGTCTTGTAGCTTATGCATCTTCCCTGGATCAGATCGGTCCTGTAGGAAAAGACGTATCTGACTGTGCAGCTCTTCTGGAGATCATCGCAGGACATGATACAAAAGACAGCACATCCATGAAAAGAGAAGATCTTCAGTTCTCCAAAGAACTGACAGGAGATATCAAGGGGATGAAATTCGGAGTTCCTGAAGAATATCTGGCAGAGGGACTTGATCCGGAAGTAAAAGCATCTTTTATGGGTGTTCTTGATACGCTGAAAGAACTGGGAGCAGAAGTAGAATTCTTCTCTATCAAAACCATGGAATACATGATTCCGGCTTATTATATTATTGCCAGTGCAGAAGCAAGTTCCAACCTGGAACGTTTCGATGGGGTGAAATATGGTTTCCGTGCAGCGGAATATGAAGGTCTTCACGACATGTACAAAAAGACCAGAACAGCAGGTTTTGGTGAGGAAGTAAAACGCCGTATCATGCTTGGTTCCTTCGTGTTAAGCTCCGGTTATTATGATGCATACTATCTGAAGGCACTCCGCACAAAAGCCCTGATCAAGAAAGAATTTGACCAGGCATTTGGCAAATATGATGTGCTCCTTGCACCTGCATCTCCATTTACAGCACCGAAGATCGGTGAAAGCTTAAAAGATCCCCTTGCCATGTATCTTGGAGATATCTACACGGTAGCAGTTAATCTCTGCGGTCTTCCGGGAATCACAGTTCCATGTGGAAAAGACAGCAAAGGTCTCCCAATCGGTATCCAGATGATCGGGGACTGCTTCATGGAAAAGAAAATCCTGCGTGCAGCACACGCCTATGAAACCAGCCGCGGCTCCTTTGCCGTGCCAGGAGAAGGAGGCACCAGATAATGAAACAGTACGAAACAGTCATAGGACTTGAAGTCCATGTAGAACTTGCCACAAAAACAAAAATTTTCTGCGGATGCTCCACAGAATTCGGAGGAGCACCCAATACACATACATGTCCGGTCTGCACAGGTATGCCGGGTTCCCTGCCTGTATTAAATAAGAAAGTAGTAGAGTTTGCCCTGAAAGCAGGTCTTGCAGCAAACTGCCAGATCCATCAGTACTGCAAATTTGACCGTAAGAACTATTTCTATCCGGACAACCCACAGAACTATCAGATCTCTCAGTTATATCTGCCAATCTGTCATGACGGATGGGTAGAGATTGAAACCTCTGCAGGCAAAAAGAAAATCCGCATCCATGAAATGCATATGGAAGAGGATGCAGGTAAACTGATTCATGATGAATGGGAAGACTGCTCCCTGGTAGACTATAACCGAAGCGGTGTCCCGTTGATCGAGATCGTATCCGAGCCGGATATGAGAAGCTCTGAGGAAGTAATCGCCTATCTTGAAAAACTCCGTTGTATGATGCAGTATCTGGGTGTATCAGACTGTAAGCTTCAGGAAGGCTCCATGCGTGCAGACGTTAACCTTTCTGTCCGTGAAGTGGGAGCAGAAGAATTCGGTACCAGAACAGAGATGAAGAACCTGAACTCTTTCAAAGCCATTGCCAGAGCAATCGAAGGCGAAAGAGAACGTCAGATCGAACTGATCGAAGAAGGCAAGGCAGTTACACAGGAGACACGCCGCTGGGATGACAACAAAGAATATTCTTACGCCATGCGTTCCAAGGAAGATGCCAAAGACTACAGATATTTCCCTGATCCAGATCTGCCTCCAATCCATATCTCTGATGCATGGATTGAAAAGATCAAAGCAGAACAGCCGGAGCTTCGCGAAGTGAAACAGGCCCGTTATCAGGAAGAGTACGGACTTCCGGCATACGATGCGGGAATCCTTACAGAATCCCGCCATCTTGCAGGCCTTTTTGAAGAAACAGCAGCAATCTACGGAAATGCAAAGAAGACAGCAAACTGGTTTATGGGTGAGGTACTCCGTCTGACGAAAGATAAAGCTATGGATCCGGAACAGGTATCTTTCTCACCGAAGCATCTTGCAGATCTTCTGGTAATGGTAGAAAAATCCGAAGTCAGCCCTCAGAATGCCAAAAAAGTCTTTGAGAAAGTCTTTGAGGAAGACATTGATCCTGTAGCCTACATTGAGGAACATGGTCTGAAGATTGTAGAAGACACAGGACTTCTGGAAGAAACCATCAACAGGATCCTGGATGCTAACCCAGGACCACTTTCAGAACTTCTGGGAGGTAAAGATAAAGTCATGGGCTTCTTTGTAGGTCAGATCATGAAAGAGATGAAAGGCAAGGCAAATCCTGCAAGCGTCCGCGAGACACTAATGAAAGAAGTAGAGAAGCGCAAATAAAATAAATCACCCCGGACATTATGCCCGGGGTAAAAAATGTTACTGTTCACTCTGTTCACAGCAACACGCTTCGCGATGCAAAAAATATGAACCTCCTTGTACAAAGCACAAGGAGTATCGTTTGCTTCGCAAACTTAATTTATGCTAATCGCATAAATTCGCACAGTATGTCTCGGGTTTTCTGTGACCTTCGCTCACAAAAAACACCTCGCGGGATATTACCAGTGAACAGTAATGTTAATATTAAAAATTATGCTCAGAAAACACTTTGAGACTTTACATTATTAAATAATTAAGTATAATAAGATTCGAATAAAACATATTTGAAGAAAAGACACAAATAGAAATGGAAAGGCAAAGCAGCAGCCTGCTGTAGACAGGTATATAAAAACTGCGAAACATGCCAGGGAGGAAATCAAACATGGTAACAGTAAACCACAACTATCTGAAATTACCGGGAAGCTATCTGTTTTCCACAATTGGAAAAAAAGTAAAAGCATATAAAGAAGCCAACCCACAGGCAAACGTGATCTCACTGGGAATCGGTGATGTAACCCAGCCTCTGGCTCCGGCGATCATTGAGGCACTTCATAAATCTGTAGATGAAATGGGTGATGCAGCTACATTTCATGGTTATGCACCAGATCTTGGTTATGAATTCTTAAGATCTGCTATTGCAAAGAACGACTACAAAGACAGAGGCTGTGACATTGAAGCAGATGAAATCTTTGTCTCTGACGGTGCAAAGAGCGATTCCGGAAATATTCAGGAAATATTCGGACTGGATAACAAGATTGCAGTGTGCGACCCTGTATATCCTGTATATGTAGATACAAACGTAATGGCAGGTCGTACAGGAGAATACAACAAAGAACGTGGCAACTTTGATAACGTAATCTATATGCCATGTACAGAAGCCAACGGCTTCCTTCCGGAATTCCCGGAAGAAGTACCGGATCTTATCTACCTTTGCTTCCCGAATAACCCAACCGGTGGTGCCATCACCAAACCGCAGCTTCAGGAATGGGTAGACTATGCAAATAAAAACGGTTCTGTAATTATCTATGATGCAGCATACGAAGCATACATCTCCGAAGAAAATGTACCGCACAGCATCTATGAGTGCGAAGGAGCAAGAACCTGCGCCATCGAACTGCGCAGCTTCTCCAAAAATGCAGGTTTCACAGGTGTCCGTCTCGGCTTTACAGTTGTACCAAAGGATCTGGTTCGTGACGGTGTAGATCTCCACAGTCTCTGGGCAAGACGTCATGGCACAAAATTTAATGGTGCGCCATATATCGTACAGCGTGCAGGAGAGGCTGTATACTCTCCTGAAGGAAAAGCACAGCTGAAAGAACAGGTAGGTTACTACATGAGCAACGCCAAAGCCATCTACGAAGGTCTGGCATCAGCAGGCTATTCCGTATCCGGTGGCGTAAACGCTCCATATATCTGGCTGAAAACACCTGATAAGATGACTTCCTGGGAGTTCTTTGACTATCTCCTTGAAAAAGCCAACATCGTAGGAACTCCGGGCTCAGGATTCGGTGCACACGGTGAGGGATTCTTCCGTCTCACTGCGTTTGGAACACATGAGAATACACTGGAAGCAATTGAACGAATTAAGAATCTGTAAGCAGCTTCCTGATAGGAACGAGTGGGATTATAATTTCGCAAAATTTAACCGAATCAAGTAAGTTCCCTGCGGAGCAGTTATTCGGTGTAGAGCTGCATAGCAAAGCGAATGATTTTATCCGCCTGACTATGAAAATGAAAAACGGCAGGACGAAAATCCTTGAAAATCAAGGGTTTCGGACCTGTCGTTTCTATTTTATAAAAATATATATGGAATTTGATTACTATTTAAGTATTAATGTTGTTTTCTGAGATAATCTGTCGAATTTGTTCCTTTGCAACTGCCATAAAAAATACTCCTTTTCGATAAGAATTGTCATATCTGAATTCTTACCAAAAAGGAGTTATTTTTTACCAAAAACACAAACTATTTTACACTACCTGATATCCAGTACCAGCGTTATTGATTCCACAGGGGCTTGGGGGTGTAGCCACCAAATATTATTTGTTTTCGTTTTCGAAGCCATGCCGAGTTCTTTCTGAGTGAGATGATTTTTCTGTCTTAACATCAGCTGGAACGTAGCTGATAATGTAGTGGTGACTTTTGATATCTTCACGTTTCTCATTTTTGTAAAAATGAGCATTTGTCAGTTCGCATTCCTTGTCAAAAGACACCGGATCACAGTTCAGTCCATCCATATAAAACTCTTTTCGCAGGATGCTTCGTCTGGATTCATCTACAATCTCCGTCATACTAAAAATATCTCCATCATTTCAAAAGAGAATGACGGAGATATTTCGCCTTATTTATTCTTGTAGTAACCAATCGGCTATATCGTGAATTTGGATTCCTTCATAGCTATATTGGGGATGTTTGGTTCTGGCAATAATCATTTTCGGATAAGCATCTCGAATCTGAAGCAGAGGAGAGCATTCTCTCTCAAATGTTTCCTGCCCGGAAATGTTGTCGCTGACCTGAATATAAATCTTCTCGCTGCCTCTCTGAGCAACAAAGTCGATTTCCTTTTGATAGAGCTTGCCGACATAAACATCATATCCACGGCGAAGAAGCTCGATGCAAACGATGTTTTCATATACTCTGCCATAATCCATATTTCTGCTTCCCAGTATTGCATATCGAATACCGCTGTCACACAAATAGAACTTTTCAGAGCTTTCAAGGTATTTCTTACCTCGGATGTCGTATCTCTTAATATCATAAAATACAAAAGCATTGCACAAATACTTAATGTACTTGCCGACGGTTACATGATTGGTTGGAGTCTCATTTGCTGTCAGTAGCTGACTGACCTTATTCGGAGAAGTCAGGTTGCTGATATTATCCATAAGGAACTCGCTCAGACGTTGTAAAACCAAAGTGTCAGGGAGATTATATTTCTGTACCAAATCCCTTGTAACAATAGTTTCGTAGACCTCTTTGATATAGTTTGTTCTGTCTTTTTCGGTTCTATAAGCATAGGAACCTGCTAAACCGCCCTTGATAGCGTACTCATCAAAGAGCTTATCTTTGTCACTAATATCATCATAATACTGGCAATATTCCTGGAAGCTGAAAGGAAACACATGAATTTCAATATAGCGTCCGGTAAACAGAGTTGCCAGATCCGCACTCAACAGGAAAGCATTAGAGCCTGTTACATAGATGTCGTATTTTCCCTTAGAGTACAGGCTGTTGATTGCCAGCTCAAACTTGGGACACATCTGAACCTCGTCTACAAACAGGTAGTTCGTTTTGCCTTCCTGATAATGTTCTTCCACATAGGAGTGTAAGGCATGGTATTCCTTGATTTCTTCATATGCTAAATCCATGAAGTCAATGAAGATAATATTGATGTTTTCAAAGTTGCTTTTCAGATACGCAATATACGCCTGCATCAGTTTGGACTTACCAGATCGACGAATACCCGTGATGATCTTGATGTCAGGAGTGCCATTCAGTTCAATGATTCTATCGAGATATTTTGCTCTCGTGATTGTTTTCATATAGTCACCCACTTTCAAAAATTGAAGTTTTTTTATTTTTCGAAACCGCTTCGTTGTACTTAGTATACTGTCTGCTAATAGTATATGCAAGATGTCGCTTTCAAAAACACAAATTTTTTTATTTTTTGAAAGTGAAAACTATGTATAGGCAACCCGATTCTTTACTTAATTTCAGAAAAAAAGTAAAAAAATTTGCTTTTGACCACTGTAAAACATGCTCTGAGCATTATGAAGAACTTGCACAGGAACAGAATATTGCTCTGGCTAATTTCCGGCGGAAGAAATTATCACAAACCGGAATGCGGGGAAGCAATGGAAATATAAAGTATCTTACTTTTGATGAAGCTTCCTATCTGGCAAAGGTCAGCAGAAGCATGATCAACAAGTGGGCGGATAAAGGAAAGTTCACAGTAATAAAAGTTGGCAGTCGAGTTAGGATCCGTCGGGATGAATTTGAGGACTGGATGGAACAAAGAGATTTGGAAAGGAGCATGCAATAATATGGCATCCTTTTCATGTTCCTTAATTATTAGCTGGAGCAAACAACCAGCTAACTTTCAGAGCTTTACAGAGCTTGACAGAGGGGGTATTCAGAATAACTTAAATTGAATAACTGCGCGTCGCATTCTCGTTACTTCCAGTGATGAGTTAGACGCGCAAATTTTTTTACAAAACAACAGAACAAATGTTTACATAAACCAATACATATGGTATAATATTTATATG
>CAUEAK010000043.1:0-13794 GCA_958454115.1 Blautia wexlerae | reverse complement strand
AAATAATAAAAGTAGCTGTATAGCTCTAAAGAGCAAACAGTAGTGGTGTCATGGATGCACCCTGAAAAAAGGCGGTATCCCGCCTTAATTCAGATGCTCTGGTAACTCAGTTGCCGAGTAATTCACTTACTATACTATGCTGAAGGTGTTCGCGAAGTATATAAGTTTATCTATATGAAATGGAATAAATAGTCGATTTTCTGATACTGATTGAGAGTAAAGACTCTTTCACGTGACGTTCAAAAAATCGACTTTTTATCTTGGATAATTCAGTGGAATCTCCTGCTTCAATTATGAAAACATTAAGTGATGAACGGAGATTTACTGATATTTTTATAGCAATTCCAGAAAATAATGCAATTAAGACAGTTCAGCATTTTCCTGTCTTTCGTGCTTTGCAGGAGTGCATTAGTTGCATTGTTTTCTGGGATTATAAAAGAAAGATAGGATGGGGAGTTAAAAAACAAATATGGATTATCAGTCAATTGTAACATTTGTTATGGAAATGGCCGGTTCAGTGGCGTTTGCTGCTTCCGGAGCGATGGTGGGCGTTGAACGGAATATGGATATTTTCGGCGTGAGCGTTCTGGGAGTTGCAACAGCAGTAGGCGGAGGAATGATCAGGGATATTGTTCTGGGGATCATCCCTCCGGCTGTATTTACCAATCCTGTATATGCACTGGTGTCAGTGCTTGCTTCCTGCATTGTTTTCTTTATTTTTTATTTCAAGAGAGAATTGCTTCAGGGGCACAGGCGTGAGACCTACGATAAAATCATGCTGGCAATGGACTCTGTCGGGCTTGGGATTTTTACAGTAGTAGGAGTAAATACAGGAATCCGCCAGGGATATATGGACAATGTGTTCCTGCTTGTATTTCTTGGAACCATTACGGGAGTAGGCGGCGGTCTGCTTAGAGATATGATGGCGAGTGTACCGCCGTATATTTTTGTAAAACATATCTATGCCTGTGCCTCCATCATTGGTGCAGTTGTATGCGTATATATGAATCGATTTGTGGGAAATGTACAGGCTATGGTAGTATCATCAATTGTAGTGGTGCTGATCCGATATCTGGCAGCACATTACCGCTGGAATCTGCCCAGGCTGTCACCACATGAATAGGAAGGATACCGTATAAAATCAGACAGGTAATATTTAGCGCAGTCAGGCTGAGTTTGTCTGACTGTCTTTTCGTTCGAGGAGGAAAATTATTGATAATCGGAGCATCTACAGTTTCAGATTTTGTGGCGGTCAGACGGCTGCGGGCAAATTTATCAGGCTCGCGATTACCGGATTCTACACCGAAATAGTCAGCTTCTGTTACATGTGCGGCATCCGCGATGCTGACGGTAAATGCACCGCGTGCTTTGATATTCTGTACGGTTTTATGGGTCTCGGTAAGGTTCAATGCAACTGTGTCACGTTCCTGCATCGTACCCCAGGCAGCGTTCATTACATTGATGCTTCCGTCTTCATTATAGGTTGCAACCATCAATACAGGCATAGGAAAAATGCCTTCTGTAATATTTAATTTTTTTCTCATTACAACAGCCCCTTTCAGATTCAATTGACAGGATAATATATCCTGCTATAAATGAGCAAATTTGAAAAAATGCACAAAATTATCCTGCTAATTTCATAAATGCTTCAAAATCATCACTTGCTTTTGCACATAGGAATAGATACTGATACTTTTCCTGATGAACGGCACTACAGATTCGATGATATCCATCTTGAAAAGATCGATATTTGCCAGTTCCTGTGACACAAATACAATGTGCCAGTGACATCAGCAGCCAGTATCTCTGTATTTCCTTTGAGAAACGGATCTGGTATGTATCCAGTGCCAGACGGTTTTTACATTGCCTGAAAAATATCTCGATCGGCCATCGACACACATAACAGGAAAAGATCTCTTTCTTTTATGCAAAATCACGAACTTGCTCATTTATAGTGATATAAAACAACATCAATGCATGCTGAAATATGTAAAAAGGCAATCGTATAAAATTGCGATTGCCAGATTTTAATATTTACTGCTTTAAGGTTAGGATTGTATGGAAGGTACCGGAATCATTATCATAATACATTTGCAAATTTCCATGGTACTGTTTTACGACTTTTTTAATGCTTTTGATTCCGAATCCATGTCTGCCATTGTCTGATTTATGGGATATAGGAAGTCCCTCTGGATTATATACAGGGGTATTTTGGCAGGAGTTGATGAGTATGATAATAAGAAAGGGTGAATTTTCTTTCTTTTGTACGGTGAGCTCAATAAAAGAGTCTGGAATATTCTCTGCTGATTCCACTGCATTCTCCAATAAGTTACAGAATAAAGAAGTCAAATCGCGCGGATATATATGTTGTACCGTGCCGCTTCTGATGTCAGTGTGAAAAATAATGTGCTTATCATTGCAGTGGCGCTGATAGCGGCACAGAATGGAGTTTAGCATTTCATGATCACAGAGTTTTGTGGTTTCCTTTAAGTCGGAAGATTCCATGAGTTGTTGTATATAGTCATTTATTTTATCGGAATCATTTTTTTCGTTCAGTAATCTGATTGATTGAAGATGTTTCTTTATATCGTGGATCAAAATGCTCTGGTTCTCGTTTTGTGCAAGCATCATTTCATAGTATTCAACAGAATCGGATTCTTTCTGGAGCAGTAACTGCAAATCGGCATATTCCTGTGATCTTTTTGCGTTATATTGGTTGATTCCAAATACAAGTAGGTTGACCAGCAACAGAAAAACGGCACAGATTGTTACTAGAAAATCAACCGGTGGGGCATATGCGGTTGTTTCACCAATAGAAAGAAGAGTAAACATCATAAGAATAGAGGAAAGCGGGATGAACATCAAGAGAATTTCGGAGTGACCGTACGGTTCTTGAGCTGCTTTGTTCCCCTTGAAGAGCCAACTTAACAAGTAAACGACTGCAAAAAAGGTAATTTTGCTAAATACGGTATAAAAAACAAGTCCGACACTTGCTTCTAAGAGAAAATGGGGAAAGAATCTTGATATCATCCCCAAAACTGCAAGTTCAGATATTCCCATAATCGCTGTAAGTATAGCGGAATGGAAGAGTGCCAATAATAACTTGAGGTTAAACATTATATAGAGGAAAACAGTGTTTATCACAAAAAAACTGATAATATTCAGCCATGTTTGCCCAAGCAGGGAAAGAAAAAACAACAGTACATAAAGAACACTTAATAGAGTCAGTCTCTTTTTACCGCTATGAGAAGGGGAAAAAAGGCTGGCGGCGTACTGCCATAAGATAACCGCTTCTGTAAAAAAACTAAAAATAAGTAAAATAATATATTCCATTTATTTTCACCTCATGCTTTCCAGATATAGTAGATATGCATTTCTGAAGGAACTGTATTTCCTGCGTGTCAGGTAAGCGGTAATCTGAGGATTTGATAAATGTACGGTGGAGTGATCAAAGTCCACAATATGTTCGAAGTTAACAATAAAGCTCCGGTGTGTCTGAAAAAAACTGTTTTGGGGAAGCTTTTCCAACCAGTAATTCATATTATGAATAGAGTCAAAGTCCTGACGGGCAGTATGTACAATTACTTTTCGCCCCTGAGCTTCTATGGCAATAATCTGCGAAGCAGGAAACGAATATACCGCCTGTTTTGTTTCCACAGGAATTTTGAGTGTAATGGAATTGTAATAAGCTAAGGCATCCTTCAGATTTCGGAAAAAACGCTGCTTATCTAGAGGTTTGGAAAGGTAACGGAATACATGAAAACGCATTGCTTCATCCAAATATTCAGAATAAGAGGTGACAACAAAAACGATCACATTTCTATTTGCTTTTTTTAATTCATTCCCAACATAGATTCCATTCATGCCAGGCATTTCGATATCCAGAAAAACAATATCCTTTTCACCTTTGTCAGTTAACAAAGCTTCACCACTGGTAAAAGAAACTAATTCAGGACATTTTAAATGGTTGGACTCAAAGTAGGATTCAATATACTTCTTCAATTGTTCAATGATCAGAGTGTCATCATCACAAATTAAAATACGCATTTTTTCACCTGACTTTCTAAATAGATGTATGTGTACATCTTATCACATAGAATTTCCAAATGCAAAAAATGCGTATGAAAAGACAATTTAATTACAATTTTGGTTCATTATGTGTTGCTTTGTTATTTCGTTTTACAAGCAGTTCGATAAAGTCTCCGGCAAGCTATATGTCGGATTGATTACATAACCGTAGTTTATCAATAATATCCTGTGGAATATTATAAGCATGCATGCTGCCGAGCAGAAGGTAGTCTGGTGTAACATTGAGTAGATCACAAATCCGGATGAAAATATCCAGACTTGGTTTTTGCCTTCCGTTTTCGATTGATGACATATGGTTATTGGATATATTTAATTTTTCGGCAAGTTCTGCCTGTTTTATTCGTAATTCTTTTCTGCGTATTTTGATGCGGTTTCCCATACCTTCATATTGAAATTCTATTTATTCCACCTTCTTTCAGTAGAATTTTACCAATAGAACTAAATAAAAAGAAGAATGTAACAAAGAACTATTCTGCAATATATTAAACAAACTGATATTTATATATAAATAATTCTGTATCACATATTATTTTTCGTAGAAAAGAGGGAAATTATCCAATATTGTAAAGAATCATTCCGTTCATTCCAAAGGGGTCGTTTATTTGATTAAAGTGGTATATGATTGCTTATGTGAAAATCAATGACAAATTTTAGTGGAAAGGAGAGAGGTCATTATGAAGAAAGAGGTAACTAAATCGGTTGCAAAAGGAATGAAAGCAGCATTAGATGTTGTGTTACGGACAGAAGCTAACACAGCTTCTTGTCTTATCATGTATCAGCCTAAGGCACCGAAAGAATTAATGAACTACAGGAGAAACAAGTAATGGAAAAATGTACAGATACAGTAGTAAATTGGATGATCCGGTGTAATGCGATAAACGAGGCGGATAAGGAACTTTACAAGTATGCATTATATAGTTTTTTTCTATTGGTATCACCACTTATCCTTGCAGGAGTTATTGGCTTTGGCTTGGGAAGCGTAAAACACGGAGTTGCTCTTATTTTTCCGTTTGTGGTTCTGAGAAAATTTAGTGGTGGTTATCATGCAAAAAATTTGCACACTTGTATTCTTGGATCTGGTTTTCTATTGTTTCTGTGCATAATGTTATCAATGCATGTGCAATGTGATTTGAAGTTGGCAATAGCTACAGTTATTGCGTCTGTGAGCCTGATTACATTTAGTCCAATAGACAGTGAAAACAGAAGACTTGATACTAACGAGAAAAGGACATATAAAAAAACAACAGTGTTCTTCGTGATACTGTTTGGGCTGTTAGATATAGCTTTATTTTTGCTGGGAAAGTACATCTATACAATCTGTTTTTCTGTTGGGATATTACTGACAGCAGGCTTACAAGTACCTTGTATCGTAAAGAAAATGTGTAAATCGACCAAAAACAGACTGTAAATGTCGTTTGGTGCAAAAGGGGTTGAAATCATGGCAAAAATAAAGATAATAAAGTTTGTCATTGATTTGATCAAAGTTCTTTATTTACAGTTAATTCAGTTTGTTCATTGAAAGGGAGTGGATTCCAATGGGACAATGATAGAATTCTATCACTTTAAATTGAGTAGTTCGGTTCGGAGTAGTTAAACGGGCATAATGGAGGTAAAAGATTAAAATGACACATAAGAAAGAAGTTGTTTTTAGCTTGTTGTTTGTAATAATGGTGTTATGTACAGGCTGCAGTGATAAAGATAATGGAGATACGTCTAAAAATAACAGGACTTCAGGAGAATCATTTGTTCAAGAAGAAACTATTGAGAGTACTGACAATACAGACAATGCAGACGGCAGCTCGGCACCAACGCCAGAACTGAAAACGCCCCGAACGAAAAAGGAATTGGAAGATGCGCTTGGTACAGTGAATGAGTCGGGAAAATGGACGCCACCAGCCGGTTCTCATATAGATCCCAAAACAGGTAATATACTGAATAAAGATGGGGTCGTGGTTGGAACTACGCAGGAACCTTATAGTAAAGCACGTCCAGGTTCTCAAGGATGATGATATGGTGTAAAAAAATTATGGGAGGAAAAGATTATGAAGTATATGAGAAAAAACTCATTTGTAGTGTGTTTGGTCATAAGTGCAATTCTTTTGACAAGTTCATTTGCAATGCCGGTGCTTGCTGCGGAAAATACAGGAATTGAAACAAGCTCTGTCACGAGAAGCGTACCGGGATATTACAAGTGCACAGGGTCGGATGTAAATATCAGATCAGGCCCTGGAACACAATATACAATAGTAGGCACATTGAATTATGGCACAAAAGTATATGTATATTCTATCAGTAATGGGTGGGCCAAAATTTCTCTTGGCGGCATTTACCGTTATGTTAGTGCCGATTACCTTCGGGAGCTTTAAGGAAAAACATTTAATATAAACGAGGCATAGGTAAATAGCTGTATGGGCTGCCGCACTGAAAAGTTTGGTGCGGCAGCACTTTTATTTACTTTTTTAATTGAAACTACAAATGGACAAATTCTAAAAAACGTCCCAAAAACAGTATTCTGTGTTTGGGTTATAAAGACAAATTTAAAATATATAGATATTTCCGGTGGTTCGTGGTATGATAAAAATAGAAACAAAAGTGCTATTTCAAGAAAGGGTGATGGTTATGGCATTGGCACAGGCAACAAAATCCCATGAACCAACTTATACAATCAATGATGCAATGGATGTTCTTTTGTCAAGGCTGGATGAAGCCATTGATGATATGGAAAGTGACAGAGTGCAGATAGTGGAAGAAGCATGGGCAGAAATTGATGCAATATAAGGGGTACGGATGGAAAAAAGAAAATACAAAGTTGTAATTGCCCAGAGCGGCAAGCTGGATGTGAAGGAAAAAAGAAATATATCCTTCAGCAATTTAAATACCGGGAGTATGCAGAGGATTTTTCCCAAAAGATTAAAAAGCGGTTCTTGCACTTGACACACTTCCTACCAGATATAATACAATAGGCTTCCGATATCGTGGCTATGATATTTACATGAAATATACTGCCTGTTTTTTAACGCCATTGGAATTGTTAGAAAGAAAGATTAAAATAAGAGACACCAGCAATCAATACGCTGATGTCTCTTATTAATATTACCTGATTGTTGATAAATAATTTACTTTGTATCCTGCAGTGCGAGATAACCTTCTTCGCCTGTACGGATCTTAACGACATTTTCAATGTCATATACAAATACTTTACCATCACCAATCTGACCGGTATGGAGGACTGCCTTGGCAGTTTCGATAACTTTCTGTACAGGTACGAGACTTACAACAATCTCAATTTTGACCTTAGGAAGAAGATTCATTTCCATCTCAACACCACGATAGTAGGATGGAGCACCTTTCTGTACACCGCATCCGAGAACGTTCGTAATAGTGATACCTGTAACACCGATCTCATTCATTGCCTGCATAAATTCATCAAGCTTATTCTGACGGGTGATGATAACAACTTTTGTAAGCTTATGAACGCCTTCTTTCGGAAGTTCAGGAACTGATTCAGCAGGAGCAGAAGGTCTGGCTGTGACAACAGGAGCTTTTATGGAAGTTCCCATAGGAGTCGGAACACCAGCCATTGCGAAACCGTCATAAGCACTTGCAAGACCATGTTCTTTGGAGTCAAGACCTGCGATCTCTTCTTCAGCTGAAACACGAAGTCCGATTGTATGTTTGATTACCTGGAAGATAATTGTCATAGTAACAACAACCCATGCGATTGTGATGATCATACCAGTGAACTGAACACCAAATCCGTGGAAGCCGCCGCCTGTAAGGAGTCCTTTCCAGTCTGTGCCTGATCCGTCTGAGAAAAGACCAACTGCAAGGGTACCGAAAGCACCGTTTAAACCATGAACACCGACAGCACCAACAGGGTCATCAATTTTCAGAACCTTGTCAATAAATTCAATACCAAATACTACGATAAAACCGGAAGCAATACCGATGATTGCTGCGGATGTAGGAGAAACTGTGTCGCATCCTGCTGTAATTGCTACAAGTCCTGCAAGAGAACCGTTCAGAGACATGGAAACATCCGGTTTTTTGTAACGTACCCATGTGATGATCATAACAGTTACAGTTGCAACAGCTGCTGAAAGGTTAGTAGTAACGAAGATTTTACCGGCACTTACGATTGCATCGCCTTCCATACTTACTGTGGAAGCACCGTTAAATCCGAACCAGCAGAACCAGAGGATAAATACACCTAAAGCGCCAACTGTAAGGTTGTGTCCCGGGATAGCCTTTGATTTGCCGTCCTTTGTATATTTACCGATACGAGGTCCAAGGATGATGGCACCGATCAGAGCTGCCACACCACCTACCATATGTACTGCACAGGAACCTGCGAAATCGTGGAATCCCATCTGGCTGATAAATCCACCGCCCCAGATCCAGTGTCCGGATACCGGATATACAACAAGACTGATCATAAGGCTGTAGACGCAATAGGAAAGGAACTTGGTACGTTCTGCCATTGCACCGGAAACAATTGTTGCGGATGTTGCACAGAATACTGTCTGGAAGATTAAGAATGCCCAGAAAGGAACTCCGTCAGGAAGCATTCCTGAACCATAGTGTGCTTCTGTTGCAATACCACCGATCTTTCCGATAAATCCATTACCTGCACCAAACATCAGACCGAAGCCGACCAGCCAGAAGACCGGGGTTCCGATACAGAAGTCCATCAGGTTTTTCATAATAATGTTACCTGCGTTTTTGGCTCGTGTGAAGCCTGTTTCTACCATTGCGAATCCGGCCTGCATAAAGAAGACCAGCGCGGCGCCGACCAGCACCCATATTGTGTTTACTGCGGAAAATTCCATAATAATATTCCTCCCTCATAAAAATTTCCTCATATTTTATAAAATGCAAAAAGCGCAATGTCTGGAAATGTAACCAGTTCATCGCGCTTTTGCGAATATAAAATCCATATTTATACTGTATTGTATAGCTGATGTAATAAAAAAGACATTTCGTGCGACCGTATGCAATACAGCTTAAAATCAAAATTATATGTAAAACAGGGGAACATCAAAATATCGTGTGATTAATGGATGAGGAAATCGATAATGAATTATGAAGTAGAGTTCATAAAGATATTCCCCTGTTATTACCTGTTAGTTAAACGGAAAACAGAAGCTTGTCATATGTAGGATATGGAAGCAGTGCATCCGGGATCAGAGTTTCTGCTGCGTCTACAGATTTTCTGAGTTCATCCATATCAGAAAGAACAACTGTCTGGTATGCTTTTGCATTAGCCAGAGGATCTTCTGTAGCAAGTGCTTTGGCAGTATCTGCTTTTAAGGTCTCAAGACCTGTGGAAATCTCATCAGCAAGCTGTGACAGCTCTTTGATCAGTTTTCCTTCAGAAGCTGTGCTGACATCTGAAACAACTGATTTTTTAGCAACAGCAGTAGCTGCAACTTTGTCGATATATGTGAATACAGATGGAAGGAAATCCTTCTGTACCATTTCAACCATAGTATTGGACTCAATGTTAAGGATCTTGGAATAGGATTCCAGCCAGATCTCATAACGGGATTCAATTTCTTCTTTTGTGAAGATATGATATTTGGTAAAGAGTTCAATATTCTTGTCTGCGATCCACTGAGGAAGAGCATCCGGTGTGGATTTCAGGTTAAAGAGACCACGTTTCGTAGCTTCTTCAATCCATTCGTCTGTATAACCGTTTCCGTTAAAGATAACACGTTTATGATCAATAATTGTCTTCTTGATCAGTTCGTGGATTGCATCCTCCATCTTGTCTTCCGGTACATCCTTTAACTGTTCTGCAAACTGGTGAACACACTCAGCAACAGCAGTGTTTAAGATAATGTTCGGGTTTGCAACAGAAGCTTCGGAACCAAGCATACGGAATTCGAATTTGTTACCTGTAAATGCGAATGGTGAAGTACGGTTTCTGTCTGTATTGTCTTTTACGAAATGTGGAAGTACTTTTGCACCGATATCCATCTGGACTGCGCGGCTTCCTGCAAAATATTCGCCATTTTCGATAGATTTTAATACTTCTGTCAGTTCATCACCGAGGAATACGGATACAACAGCAGGCGGAGCCTCGTTTGCACCAAGACGGTGATCATTTCCTGCACTTGCTACAGAAATACGAAGTACATCTGCGTATTCATCAACTGCTTTGATAACAGCTGTCAGGAAAATCAGGAACTGTGTATTTTCAGCAGGCGTTTTTCCCGGATCAAGGATATTTACACCGGTATCTGTAATCATAGACCAGTTGTTGTGTTTACCACTTCCGTTGATTCCCTCAAATGGTTTCTCGTGAAGAAGGCATACAAGTCCGTGCTTGTCGGCAACTTTCTTCATTACTTCCATTGTTAACTGGTTGTGGTCAACCGCAACGTTTGTTGTATCGAATACAGGAGCCAGCTCGTGCTGTGCAGGAGCAACTTCGTTATGTTTTGTTTTGGCAGGAATACCAAGTTTCCAGAGCTCTACATCCAGGTCATGCATATAAGCTGCGACACGAGGTTTCAGAGCACCGAAGTAATGATCTTCCATTTCCTGACCCTTAGGAGCAGGAGCACCGATCAGTGTGCGTCCGCAGAATACAAGGTCTTTTCTCTGTTTGTATAATTCCTTGTCTACCAGGAAGTATTCCTGTTCAGGACCTACAGTTGTATTTACGTGTTTGACATCTTTATTTCCTATTATATGGAGAAGGTTTGTAGCTTCTTTATCAAGTGTCTGCATGGAACGAAGGAGAGGAGTCTTTTTATCAAGAGCTTCTCCGCTGTAGGAGCAGAATGCTGTAGGAATGTAAAGGGTTCCGTCTTTGATGAATGCCGGTGATGTCGGATCCCATGCTGTATATCCTCTTGCCTCGAATGTGGCACGAAGACCGCCTGACGGGAAACTGGAAGCATCCGGCTCACCTTTTACAAGTTCTTTACCTGAGAAATCCATGATCACCTGACCATCTCCTGTAGGAGAAATGAAGCTGTCATGTTTCTCTGCAGTTACGTTTGTCATTGGCTGGAACCAGTGAGTATAATGAGTGGCGCCGTTCTCGGTAGCCCATTCTTTCATTGCAACAGCAACGGAGTTGGCAACATCAAGTTCAAGGTGTGTACCGCTCTCGATTGTTTTCTTTAATGCTTTGTACATGTCTTTTGGCAGTTTACTTCTCATTACTTTGTCGTTGAAGACCAGGCTGCCGTACAGTTCAGGGATATTCTGTGCCATATAGGTACTCTCCTTTCGGTTTGCAATATTTTCTGAATATGTGTAGTGCCGCTACAGATCACCATTGTGACTGCCTGCGGTTTTCGTCTCATAGAAAATTCCTCATCGAACATTTTCTATGAAACGAAAGTTTTATAAAACGAAAAAGGCGCCCTGGATGAGATCTCTGTAGATCTTTCCAAAGCGCCTTTGCTTTATGTGCTGTACTATAAACGAAATGAAAACAGATGTCAAGCACTTTTTTTGAAAAAATTCAGAAAAAATTTTTGAGATATGGCAAAAAAAGGATAGGTTGACAAATTTGTTTCTATTATTATAATTTGATTTTGGAACCCACCAAACATAAGAAAACAATGTCAGCGGGTTTTGAAAGTAAAGTTAAAGTCAGACAAGAGAATACGATCGGAGGAAATCAGATGGCTGGAATAAAAGAAGAGTGCGGCGTCTTTGGAATTTATGATCTGGATGGCGGCAATGTAGTTCCGTCCATATATTATGGACTGACTTCCCTGCAGCACAGAGGACAGGAATCCTGCGGACTTGCAGTTTCTGATACTAAGGGAGAGCGTGGAAATGTGAAGTTTCATAAGGATCTGGGACTTGTAAGTGAAGTTCTCAGACAGGATGTTGTCCGTAAATATGAGGGGGATATTGGTATTGGTCATGTAAGATATTCTACAACAGGAGCTTCTGTTGCAGAGAATGCACAGCCCCTTGTTTTGTCTTATGTAAAGGGAACTCTTGCACTTGCACATAACGGAAATCTGGTTAATACACCGGAACTGAAATGGGAACTGATCCAGAATGGAGCGATTTTCCATACAACTACAGATTCAGAGGTTATTGCGTTCCATATCGCAAGAGAACGTGTGCATTCTAAAACTGTAGAAGAGGCAGTGTTAAAGACTGCAAAGAAGATCAAAGGTGCATATGGTCTGGTAGTTATGAGCCCGAGAAAACTGATCGCAGTCCGCGACCCATATGGACTGAAACCATTGTGTCTCGGTAAAAGAGGAAATGCTTATGTTATTGCTTCTGAGAGCTGTGCTCTGACATCTGTAAGTGCGGAATTTATCCGTGACATTGAGCCGGGTGAGATTCTTACGATCACAAAAGACGGACTGAAGTCAAATAAAGAGCTTGCGTCTGCTGCTGCAAAACGTGCGCATTGTGTGTTTGAGTATATATATTTTGCAAGACTTGACAGTACCATTGATGGGGTGAAGGTCTATGATGCCAGAATCCGCGGCGGTAAATCTCTTGCCAAGTCTTATCCTGTAGAGGCAGATCTTGTAACAGGTGTACCGGAGTCCGGACTCCCTGCTGCAAAGGGATACTCCGAAGCATCAGGAATCCCGTTTGCATTTGCGTTCTATAAAAACAGCTATATTGGAAGAACATTTATCAAACCGACTCAGGAAGAACGTGAGTCCAGCGTTCATCTGAAACTGAGTGTGCTGGAATCTGTTGTAAAAGATAAGAGGATTGTTCTGGTGGATGATTCTATTGTTCGTGGAACAACCATTGCAAACCTGATCCACATGTTAAAAGAGGCGGGAGCAAAGGAAGTGCACGTACGTATCAGTTCACCGCCATTTTTACATCCATGCTATTTCGGAACGGATGTGCCGTCAAATGATCAGCTCATTGCAGCCAGCCACAGCACGGAGGAAATCTGTAAAATGATCGGAGCAGATTCTCTTGGCTACATGCAGACAGATTATCTGGAAGGAATGGCGGGCGGCCTGCCCTTATGTAAGGCATGCTTCGATGGAAATTATCCGATGGAGATTCCGGATTATACAAATGCGGAGTTTGCAGATATTGTGAAGTGTTAAGTCGCAAAAATTCATAAAAAATGCAGAAACCTGTCGATGATATATGGAATCAATCTCACATAATGGTAAAACCAATATAGAATGAAACCATACATAATGTATAAAACAATGCTGCGAAAACATATATAAACGAATAAAATGCACAATAGAACCCCTGCGCTTTATGAAAATTGGATAAATTTAAAAACTTGACAAATTCTGAAATGTGGAACATAATATGGGCGTCTGATAGAAAAAAACAAAGAATGTTTTCAGAAAGGGTGATCACGATGTCACAGAGTAAAATCAAGTTAAATGCAACTGAAGAGGTGCAGGAATTTGTGAATGCTGCAAGCAGATGTGATTTTGATATTGATGTTTATTACAACAGATTTTTAATTGATGCCAAATCAATCCTTGGTGTACTTAGTCTGGATCTGACCAGAGAACTGACAGTAGACTGCCACGGGGAGAGCCGGGAATTTGATCGTACATTGAAGAAATTTGCAGTTGCATAAATTTTACATTTTTATAACCGAATAATTATCGCAGAGAAGACGGGTCTGGAAGATGAACTTCTACAGATTCGTTTTTTCTGTATTATGACTGTGTTCAGAGTAATTCCATAAAATATAACTGCTTCATAGTTTATCAGAAGGAA
>CAUEAK010000042.1:0-13806 GCA_958454115.1 Blautia wexlerae | reverse complement strand
ATCTAAAAGCCGTATTTCATCCGGTGTTAAAAGTTCTTTGCCACAATGTCAAGTGGTAAATTCAAAAAAGGACAAGCACTATCAAAGAAAGCAGTCTTTCATAGTGCTTGTCCTTTTCTTATTCATGTTTTCTGCCTTGCATTGTTCGAAACGCAGAACTATAATATACTCGATGGAGGTGCGAAATGGATTATATGACATTGAAAGAGGCCGCTGAGAAATGGAGCGTGTCACCTCGTAGGGTAAATTATTATTGCGCTGGTGGTCGTATCCCCAGCGCTGTAAAGATGGCCGGTGTTTGGCTGATTCCCAAAACTGCGGAAAAGCCGATTGATGGCCGGACGAAACAGGGAAAGGAACAGAAGCATGAGTAAGATATTACTTTTGGAAGATGATTTGAGCCTGATCAACGGGCTTTCTTTTGCGTTCAAAAAACAAGGATTTGAATTAGTTGTTGCCAGAACCCTCAAAGAAGCAGATAGTTTGTGGATGGATGGAAAATATGATTTGCTGGTGCTTGATGTATCCCTGCCGGACGGCACCGGCTTTGAATTTTGCAAACGGGTGCGGCAGGTTTCCAAGGTGCCGATCATCTTTCTGACCGCTTCGGACGAAGAAACGAGTATCATTATGGGGCTGGATATGGGCGGCGACGACTATATCACCAAGCCCTTCAAGCTTGGAGTCCTGGTTTCACGGGTCAATGCCCTGCTTCGCCGTGCAAAGGATTTCAGCGCAACGGACACAGAACTGCAATCGAACGGAATCAAGGTTCTTTTGCTGCAGGGTCAGGCTTTCAAAAATGGGGAGCTGTTGGATTTGACCGCTGCTGAATACAAGCTGCTGTGCCTGTTTATGCGAAACCCCAATACGGTGCTTACCAAGGAGCAGATATTAGATAAACTGTGGGACTGCGACGGAAATTATATCGACAGCAGCACCCTCACCGTGTATATGCGGCGGCTTCGCATGAAGATTGAGGATAACCCCAGTGACCCGCAGATGCTCCTGACCGTCCGTCGCATGGGCTATAAATGGAATGTAGTAGGGTGAGGCAGCCTATGAAAATACTTGCAAATAAGGATATCAGAAATCTGTTTCTTGCGGTATCGGTTATCTGGGCAGCATCCCTCCTGCTGGCACAGGGCTTTTTATGGCTGCGCTATCAAAGGCTTTCTTTGTGCCTGCTGCTTATTTTTTTGTTGGCAGCGGCGGCTATATGGGTGGTTTGCTGCTCCTATTTCAAAAAGCAGAATAAGATCATGGAACAGGCGGTATCCCAGATCAATGTGTATCTTGACGGGGATAGCAACGCACGTATTGAATGCGACAGTGAGGGGGAGCTATATCGGCTGTTCCATTCCGTCAATTCCCTGGCGGCGGTTTTGAACGCCCACGCAGATAACGAGCTTCGGGAAAAGGAATTTTTGAAAAATACGATCTCCGATATTTCCCACCAGCTGAAAACACCGCTGGCGGCACTGAATATTTATAATGGCCTGCTTCAGGAGGAAGATATAGAAGCGTCCTCCGTAAAAGAATTCGCCGGCCTGTCCGAACAGGAGCTTGACCGCATTGAAACGCTGGTACAGAGCCTGCTCAAGATCACCAAGCTGGACGCCGGTTCTGTCATACTGGAAAAGGCGACCGAGAATGTGGCGGATATGATGCGGGACGTTGAGCTGCATTTCGCATACCGGGCCAAACAGGAGCAGAAAGAACTTATCCTGTCCGGTTCGGAGGAGGTCTCCCTATTCTGCGACCGTGACTGGCTGACAGAGGCCATCGACAACATCGTGAAAAACGCCCTCGACCATACGGAGAGCGGCGACACGGTTCATATTACATGGAAAGCTCTGCCCAACGCCGTTCAGATCGCCGTAAAGGACAACGGCTGTGGCATCCATCCGGAGGATCTGCACCATATTTTCAAGCGGTTCTACCGCAGCCGCTTTTCCCAGGACAAGCAGGGCATCGGGCTGGGCCTGCCGCTGGCAAAGACCATTGTGGAAGCCCATAGCGGCACGATTGAGGTGGACAGTGAACTTGGAAAAGGCACGACCTTCACCATGAATTTTTTAATTCCTACAAAATTGTAGGCTGAGTGTAGGGTTACAGTAATATTTCGGTGCTATCCTTTCCTCATAGGCAGGAAAAACAAAAGCAGCCCGCCTATTTCGCAAAACATGAAGAAAGAGGTATATGCACGATGAATTTATTAGAGGTCAAAAACATTTGTAAGACCTATGGCAGCGGAGAAACCGCAGTCAAGGCTTTGAAGGATGTCAGTTTTTCCGTTCCCAAGGGGGAATATGTGGCCGTCGTGGGGGAATCCGGTTCCGGCAAAAGTACGCTGCTGAACATGATCGGCGCGCTGGACACGCCCACGACCGGCAAGGTGCTGATCGACGGTAAGGACATTTTTGCCATGGACGAGCGCAAGCTGACGGTATTCCGCCGCAGGAACATTGGCTTTATCTTTCAGGCGTTTAACCTTGTGCCGGAGTTAACGGTGGAGCAGAACATCATCTTCCCGGTGCTGCTGGACTACCAGAAGCCGGATAAGAAATATCTGGAAGAACTTCTTGCGGTACTGAACCTGAAAGAGCGCCGGAACCATCTGCCCAGCCAGCTCTCCGGCGGACAGCAGCAGCGTGTGGCGATTGGCCGTGCGCTCATTACCCGGCCAGCCCTGATCCTGGCTGACGAGCCGACCGGCAATCTGGACACCCAGAACAGCAGCGAGGTCATTGCCCTGCTGAAAGAAGCATCCAAAAAGTATGAGCAGACGATTATTATGATTACCCACAACCGTAGTATCGCGCAAACGGCTGACCGGGTATTGCAGGTATCGGACGGTAACCTCACCGATTTTGGGAGGTGCCGGGAATGAAAAGCTATTTAAGCCTTGTGCCGATCTCTGCAAAGGTGCGGAAACGGCAGAATCGGATGACCATTCTGTGTGTCATTATTTCGATATTTCTGGTGACAGCAATTTTTAGCGTGGCGGATATGATGATTCGAACCCAAAGCGACCGAATGACCGGCAAAAACGGAAGTTGGCACATAGAGTTGGACGGCATTTCTCAAGAAACAGCCCTGAAAATTGCGGAGCGGGATGATGTGGTTTCGATTGGTGCAGTTACGATATTTAACCCGGACGGAGAACTGCCCTACCGCATGGACGGAAAAAGAGTTGTACTTTATGGTATTGATGAATCCTATCTGACAATGAATTCAACTGGTGCCGCCGAAGGACGCTTTCCGCAGGGAATGGGCGAAATCATGCTCAGCAGCAATGCAGCGCGTGTCCTTCAAGTTGCAGTTGGGGACACTGTTACACTACGTACGCCGTCCGGAGACTGGGATTTTACAGTGTCCGGTTTGGGCGGTGTGGAGGAAAGCTACTATTCCGGGCAATATTCTTTGATGGATGCCTACCTGCCGCGCACAGCATTTGCAGCGCTGATGGAGCAGAACAACGTCCATAATCTTCAAACGTCATATTATGTCCAGTTTACCAGCGCGTCTAAGGCAGCTAAAGCAATCCCGGAACTGACGGCACAGCATAACCTGCCGGAAAATGCTGTCTCAGAAAACACCGGTGTGATGGCTATCGCCGGACAAAGCGATAGCAGCGCCGCAAAAAATGTTTACAGCCTTGCCGCAGTTCTGTTTGTGCTGGTTCTTCTGGCAGGTGTACTGATGATCTCCGGCAGCATGAACAGCAATCTGGCACAACGAATCCAGTTCTTCGGAATGATGCGCTGTATCGGCATGAGCAAATCTCAAATTATCCGATTTGTCCGTTTAGAAGCGCTTAACTGGTGCAAAACGGCTGTGCCCGTAGGCGTTCTGCTTGGCACACTTGCCAGCTGGAGCATTTGCGCGGCGCTGCATTATGGCATCGGTGGCGAGTTTTCCACAACACCGGTTTTTCAAATCAGTCCTGTAGGTTTAGTCAGTGGCATCGTGGTCGGTATCGTGACCGTCCTGCTGGCGGCAGAGTCACCGGCGCGACGGGCGGCACGGGTCTCACCTGTGGCGGCGGTCTCCGGCACGGGAGAGAATCTTTCCGCTTCGCGTCATGCTTCAAACTATAGCTTTGGAAAAATCGAGTTGTCGTTGGGAGCCCATCACGCCATTGCCGGTAAAAAGAACCTGTTTTTAATGACATCTTCTTTTGCACTCAGTATTGTTTTGGTGCTCTGCTTTTCTGTACTGCTTAAATTTGCCGGCTTGCTTTTGCCCGGTCAAGCTCCGTGGCAGCCGGATATTCTCTTGAACGGGTACGGAAACGAACAGGTATTGTCCCGCAGTATGGCAGAACAGCTGCGTGCGATTCCGGGTGTTGGGTATGTCTGGGGCGCAACCGGTCTTACCAACACTCCTGCCAGCAGTCCGCAGAAAGAGGTAGAGCATGTGGTGCTGGGTTCCTACGATGATTTTATGATGGAAAAAAGCAGGGATCTCGTTGTAGCAGGCAGGATGGCCGATCAGGCAGCCAGCAGCAACGAAGTCATGACGATCTATAATAAAAACAACCCGTTGAAGGTTGGAGATACCGTTTATATAAGCGGAAGATACCTTACCATTGTGGGGGCTTTTTCGGAGGGAATGTTCCCGGATGATGTTACAGTCATCTGCCCACAGGCGCTATTTGACCGTCTGGTCGGAGCGCAGAACTATAATATGATCGGCGTTTTGCTGAACGATTCAGCAACAGAGCAGACTGTAATGCAAATTGCCCACCTTGCAACAGACGAGATCATTGTATCGGATGTGCGAGAGCGTAATTCGCAGGAAGCTGCTACCTATCTGGCTTCCAGAATTGTCGTATATGGTTTTCTGGCGATTATTGGACTGATTTCTCTTTTTAACATTGTCAACAGCATTTCGATGAGCGTTTCTGCCCGTACAAAGCAGTATGGCGTCATGCGTGCAATTGGAATGGATGGCAGTCAGCTTACTCGGATGGTTGCTGCGGAAGCCTTTACCTATGCTGTTTCCGGGCTGATTGTCGGCTGTATTGCCGGTCTGCTGCTGAGCCGTATGCTGTACGCTCGACTCATTACACGCTATTTTGGCATGACATGGCATCTGCCAGGAATGACGCTCTGCCTTATCATTCTATTCGTATTTGCTGCCGCAGCTCTTGCGGTTCATGCCCCAGCGAAGCGGATTCGAAACATGGCAATTACTGAAACAATCAATGAATTATAATTGCAATCCACTTTGGAAAATTTAATGTAACATCTGCCGGACGACGGCAAAGAAAAAATCCCCATCCCTCATTGATTGAGAGATGGGGATCACTGATTATTCTGTAATCTCCGGGATTTCTCCGACAAAGTTATAAATGATCCTGACTTCCTGCACTTTCTGTCCGTCAATCTTCTTGACTTCACCCACCAGAATCTTGCTGATGAGCCGGTTCAGCACCGCCTCGTCCAGTTCTTCAATGGCGGCGTAGCGCCGGATTTCCCGGATAAAGGTGCGGACTTCGCTTTCCTGTTCGTCAGAGTGTCGCATCATCAACATCAGGTCTTGCAGGCGCTTCTGGTTGGCTTCCTGCTCCTGTTCCAGCGCCGCCGTCAGCTTCATAAACCGCTGCTCGGTCAGGACGCCTTTGGCCTTATCGGTGTACAGGCTTAAAAACATCCCGTCAATTTCCTGATTCCGGGCTTCCAGCCGTTTCCGTTCCTTCTCTGTCTGGGAAGCGTCCACCAGATACCGGCGCTCCATCCGGCTGCTGAGCCGCTGGTAAAACGCATCGGCGTCCTTCATGGCCTGCGCCGCCAGTTCCTGTATATCCTTCAGCACCAGATTGTACAAATCCCTGGCCTCGATCTTGTGGCTGGAGCAGACCTTGCAGCCCATGCGGTTGTAGGTCTGACAGATATAATACGCCTTGTCGATCGGCTCCCGCATCTCGCCGGTGAAGCGGTTCTTCCCGGTTCTCCCGACCTTCTCATACCGCACCTGCATGGACTTCCCGCAGGTGGCGCAGTAGACCAGCCCGTGGAACAGATTATAAAAGGGGCAGGAATTTCCCTGAATGGTCGGTCTGCGGTCAATCAGTTCCTGCACCTGTTGCCATTCCTCCGGCGTCACAATGGCCTCGTGGCAGCCCTCGATCACTTCCCACTGGTCACGGGGGATAATATCATAGGTGTTGGAGCGGATGCCCTTCTGGTGCGTCCGAAAGACCAGATGTGCGCCTTTATAGAAGGGATTCCGCAGGATATGGCTGATTCTCGCCCCTCCCCAGGAATAATAGTTGGCGTCAAACTCCGTGTTGGCCTTGACACGGGTGATGGGGATTTTTTCTTCCATCAGCCGTTTGGAAATCCTCATGCAGCCCAGCCCGTCAAGGGCATAGTCATAGATTTTGCGGATGATCGGCGCTGTCTCCGGGTCAAGGATAAGATGCCCTTTGTCCTCCGGGTCACGCATCAGACCAAACGGCGGCGTCCCGCCGCAGAACTTTCCCTGCCGGGAGCGGGTAGTGATGCCCGCCAGCACCTTCTTGGAAATATCCCGGCTGTACATATCGTTCAGGATATTCTTAAAGGGTGTGATGTCCATCTCCTGACGGGTCAGGCTGTCCACGCCGTCCGTGACGGCGATATAGCGTACATTGTGTTTGGGGAAAAAGATTTCGATATAGCTGCCGGCTTCGATATAATTCCTACCAAGCCTCGATAGGTCTTTCGTGACCACGCAGCCGACCTTTCCCGCCTCAATGTCAGCGATCATGCGCTGGAACGAGGGACGGTTGAAATTGCGGCCCGTGTAGCCGTCATCCACATAATACTCATACTGGAACATCCCATGCTTTTCTGCGAAGTCCCGAAGCATAAGTTTCTGGTTGCTGATGCTCATACTCTCATTGTCGCCGCCGTCATCCAGAGAGATGCGGCAGTAGAGAGCGGTGATTTTCTCATAGACTTGTTTTTTCCTGCTCATAGCGTTCTCCTTCTATGAACAGGGACACGATACCATTATAGTACCATGTCCCTGCCCCTGAATCAACCGTTTTTACGCAGCGTTTTCTGCCATTTCACGCTGTTCCCGCCATTCCTCGAAGTGTTCGCAGGTCTGGCGCTCGATCAGCTGCTCAAAGGCTTCCCGCATGGTTTTGTCCCCGGAAAACTCCCGAACCACCACGAACCGGACTTTTTTATTCTGCTTCTTGTTTTTCTCCATAGGCTACCTCCATAGTGTGACAGTCCAGATAACCGTGTGCCGGCAACGAAGTCCGGCAACCAGCCTATAAAAACCTGTAAATGAATATCTGACTGTCAATCTTTGCTTGATAAGTTTTCTTGTAAAATCTCGTTGCTTTCGTTGCCGGACAGAAAATACTTGTGAAAAATCCTTTATTTATGGGCTTTTTCTATATCAAAACCATAGATTTGCCAGCAACGAACCCGGCAACCAACTGGCAACAGACCATCATTCTCAGGCAATCCACTCCTTCGGAAGTTCCAGCTGGCGGCATTCTTCCTCGCTCAGTTCCACAAATCCGCCTTCGTTGTCGGACAGTTCGTTGTCGAAATTGTCACATTCCCAACCCTTTTGCCTGCCGTACCCGGCGAACATCCTGGGATTGGAGAAAGGCTTCCAGCCGGTCACGACTGTGTTCATGATCTCGTTGATATTGTGCAGCTGCCACCGCTTCGGCTGGTCAAAGGTATGCCCCAGCGCCTCCTTGAACAGCTGCTTGGAACAGACCATGTTCCCAGTGTAGTGTTCCAGAAAGCCCTGTATCTGCCCGGCCTCCGTATCCTCCGGCATGAAGTCCTTCTGCACCTCCACCAGCTGACGCTGGATGCTCTTGCTGAATTTCATGGAATACTGTCCGCTGCGGTAAATGGTCATGGCTTCTGCCCACACCTGCAAAAGATAGGCTCTGGAAGCATCCTCGTCCTCCAAAATATGAACCTCCGCATTCTCCGAGTAAATCATGATTGGGAGAAAGCGCCGGTTCCCGGCCCGATCCAGCGGCAGGAAGTCCAATGTGTTGGAAGAACCGCCGAACACACACTGCCGCAGCCGGTCTTTGGGCTGGGATTCATAAGGCGTTCGGTAGGTTTCCTTCTGTCGGCTGATAAAGGAGCGAATTTCTTCAATGCTCTTTGCGCTGCTGGTGGCAAGCATTTCCGACATCTCGATGATCCAGTGGCCTTGCAGCTTCTGGAACACCCGGTCATCGTCCAGCTTTTTCAGGTCATCGGAAAACCACTCGTCCCGGATTGCCAGCAGGCGGAAGAAAGTGGACTTCCCGGCACCTTGGCCGCCTACCAGACAGAGCATTTCCTCATATTTGGAACCGGGACGGAATACCCGGCGGATAGCGCCCAGCAGGAAGTGTTTCAGCATTTCTTCCACATAGTCGCTTTCATCAGCGCCAAGAAAGTGGTGCAGGCAGGAACGGATGCGGGGTGTCCCGTCCCAGACAAGGCTGTTCAGCACATCCTGAATCGGGTGATAGCAATTTTCGTTTGCTACAATGGAAAGTGCAGCTGTGATCTTTTTCTCACTGGTCAGCTCGTAGTTCTGCTCAAAATAGAGGAGAAGATATTTCACATCGGTATCTGTTAAGGCGCTGGTGTTCCTGCGCCAGCCCAAATCCCGTACAATGTCCACCCGGTCGGTCAGGAGATTTAACCGGATAGCATCCCGCAGGAGCGGATCACAGCAGAACACGATCCGGCAGTTGTCGATGGTATTGGCGGTTTTTCCCTTATCGGTGACAGAAAGGCTCTCCCGCACATCTTGGGCGCTCTGTTCCGGCGCTATGGCCTCGGCTGCGCTCATCACAGCCTGCCGGGTGGCTGGCGGTAAATTCTGATATTCGCTGCTCAATTTTCTTCACCTCTTTTCCATACTCAGCAACCACGGAAGCACGTTCTTCTATGCTGTCAGACAGGAGAATATCCAGCAGATATTCGATATATGGCTGCCTGTGCAGAGCCTCCACAAACAGGGGATGCCAGTCATCCTCCGGCTGTTTGGGAGCATATTCTTCTTTCCAGCGTTCCAGCAGACGCAGGTAATCGCACAGCACCCGAAAACATTTCTGCTCTGCCTGCCGGTATCGCACTTCCTCGCTGATTTTTCTTTTGATGATTGTCTTTCGTGGCGGACCATGACCTTTGCTGTCAAGACTGACAGAGAAATCCTCTGCCAGCTTCAAGGCAGCTTCCTTACTGCCCAGTCCAAAGAGGCGGGAAGTGAAATCAATCACATCTCCGTCCCCCTGACAGGCAAAGCAATGGAACCGCCTGTCCACCTTCATGCTGGGATGTCTGTCATCGTGAAAAGGACAACAGGCCATCCCGTTCCGTCCTACTGGAATCCCATAAAATTCCGCAGCCTGTCTTGTCGTGACAGACTGCTTTACTGTTTCAAATACATTCGATTTCCCCACCTCCAAACAAAACAAAAGGCACCCGGTTTCCTCAGAAAATCAGATGCCTTACAACTCCATATCCTGTTTTTTTGTCGGGGCGATCCGCCCCTCACGTTCCCATCGCTCCCGGTTCTTCCGGTCAGCGTCCAATTTGCCTTTCGCCAGCTTCTCTTTGATGGATTCTCTGGCTTTTTTCTTAATCTGCTCTTTGCCAGCCTGCTTGACCTCCGGCTTCAGCAGCACAGCCTGCACCTTTTTGAGAATCTTTTCTGCGGACTGCTGTAATTTTTCCCGTGCCCTTCCCAGTAGGGTATTTGCAATCTTCACCACTTCCGGCGAATTTTTTGCATTGGGGGATACCACGCTCTTTCGGTATTTCTCGATCACTTCCAAATCCTCAAGCTGGGTCTGTTCCCGTACCTTGTCTGTCACGACCTCCACTGCCTTGTCATAGGCCACATCGGAAACATCCTCCAACAGCGTCTCCACATCCTCGATTTTGAGCGTCAGTTCTTCCAGCTTTTGCTCCTGCGCCGCCATCTGTTCTTTCTGCTTCATCAGGATATAATCCTGCTTTTCCAGATAGTCACGCCCACCATAGGACGGCTCCTGTTCCAGATGAAGTCCATGCCGTTTGGCAATGTCAAACAGGATTGTCCGGCAGACTGCATCGAAAGTCTGTTTCCGGTTATTGTGCTTTCCTTTGGGCTGCTCCGGTTTTGGGAGAGGGATACCCAGTTCCTCCAGCGCCTTTTCCTGCTGGGGACACAATTCTCCATACCGATTTTCACAGTCGAACACATGGCGCTCGTGAATATGCGGTGTTCCCTCATCCAGATGGAGCGCCCAGTCTAAAATGTGGATATGAGAACCGAAACGGCGCTCAAATTCTTCATAAAATTCACTGACGATGAGCGCCAGCGTTTCCGGTGAGACGGATTCCTCTATCGTGCCGATCTGGTAGATGCTTTCTTCCGGACAGGTCTTGTTATTTTTCAAGAGGTCATCCACAGTACGGTTGCGCTCAATATGCCGGGTTTTCTCATTCCGGGCGTTCTGGGCATTTACATGGTCGGCATAATGCTCGTAGTAATACATCCGCTCAATTTCCTCAAAGCTGAAATCCGGCTGCTCCGGGTTATCCCGAAAGTCGTGGGTGGTAAATCCCCGGTAGCAGTCCCAGTACACATTTTGTCTGGCACGCTCAGCGTCAATGTGTTCGCTGTTTTCTACATCGAACCGGCGGTCATTGTGACGGGGATTGTAAGTGCCATGCTTCCCGGAGCGCCCATTGTGCCTTGTTAATTTCAAACATTTTTCCTCCTTCCTGCAAAGCTGTTCCGGGCTGGGGAGGGCGGCGAAGCCGCCAAACCTGCGGAATTTTGCGTCAGGTAATACCCAGTATAAGTTGACGCAGGCATCAACTTTCCCTGGGCAAGGCGTTTCACCCTTGACCCGATGGGACTGCCGCCCTCAACCCGCCAAGGCACTTCGTCCTTGACCCGATAATGGCTGCCGCCCTTAACCTGCCAATGGGCGTTGCCCCTTGACCCCAGCAGTGCGCTGCCGCCCCTGCACCCAGCCACAAAGGGATTGCATCCCTCTGTACTCCTGCACCGGAAAAACCGGCATCCACCGCTGATACGGTGTCCGCCAGCTTTTCCGGCTCCGTATCCATACATCTGCACCAATCGCAGGAAGTGGATACGGAATACGCCTGCGGGGATTACCGTTCAAAATACTGGGTGCAGACCCGGTATTTTTTGGTAAATCGCCCTCATTTCAAGCAATTTTTTCTTCTGTCTGTATGACTTGAAAGCCATGTTCCTTTGCGTACTCCCTTGCAGCCGCCAGCCGTTCTTCACTGTACGGCGGCACCAGCCGGATAGAAAGGCGGGATTTGTCCAGCACATAGGTCGCGCTGCCTTCCGGTGTGCTGCGCTCCAACCTACACAATAGCGGATACTTCCTACTGAAATCTTCCAGCCTGCGTTTTAAGCTGGCGTTGAAGGTGTAAATACTGGCAATGTTCTCGCCCTCGTTCCAGTTGATGATGGTTTCTTTTTCATATTTAGACAGCTTCCTCATACAGTTCCTCCTCATAATCGGTGTTTGCTTTCAGCACACGCAGGCGGTGCTTGATCCGGTAATACTCATCCATCTCCATGCGTAGGCAGTGATAGAAGCTGTCGTACCAGCTTTCGTCTGTCTCTGCCTCAATTTTCCTGGTCAGATGAAGCATCTGCCCTTTAGCCTCCGGGTCAACGGTCAGCGCTGTCAGCCATTTCAGCCTTGTCACTGTGTTGTGATGGCTGGGGCAGGCGTAAGCGTAAAGAATTTTCTTTTCCTTCATATTCAGTTTCATAATGATCTACCTCCATTCATTTGCTGCGGTGCGGTATGCCCCGCATGGTTTACTTTTCTATCTGCCGGTCTGTCTGCAAGCCGCTCCTGCCCGGATTTTCTCCCGGCGTATTGTCCTCTTTGGTGCGCTCCCGTCGTCACAAAATCCATGATTTTGCGGGAACCCTTTTATCGCGTCACTTCCCCGGAGGTCATACCCCTTGCAGCCGGTCATTCGATTTTCAAGGTTCTGTGTCTCCTGACAAGAACCAGTTTACCGAAAAAAGGGGGCTGCTCCCGTATGTCCAAGACGTTGGAATAGCGCACAAAAACCGCATATTTCCACGCTCTCGGAAACGTGCTATAATGAAAAAAATATTGAAAAATGTTGACGAGAGGGGGTGCTTTGATGTACACAAAACTGTCAATCCCGGAACGGCTCAAAGACCTGCGGGTGGTGGATAAGCACCTGACACTGGAACAGCTGGCAGAACAAACCGGCCTGTCCAAGTCGGCGCTGGGGAAATATGAGGGCGATGACTACAAGGACATCAGCCCATTTGCGATTGCAACGCTGGCAGAGTTTTACGGCGTGTCCACCGACTATCTGATGGGGCTGTCGGAAAATAAGACCATCCCTAATTCTGATCTCCAGTCGCTCCATTTGAGCGATGAAATGATTGAGCTATTAAGAAGCGGCAGGATCAACAACCGTCTGCTCTGCGAGCTTGCCACCCATGAAGGTTTTCCCCGGCTCATGACGGACATTACCGTTATCGTTGACCGTATCGCCGGTATGCGTGTCAGCCAGATGAATCTGGAACTGGAAGCTGCCCGGCAGAGCGTCATGGAAAGCTATGCGCCGGGAGACGATGACCTTTATATGCGAACCCTTGAAGTCGCACAGATAGACGGAGAGGATTATTTCAATCACATCGTCCATAAAGACATTGACAAGATCGTAAAAGACATCCAAACAGCACACACAAACGACGCTACCACCGCTGATGAACGGCAGGAAACCGTAGCCGAAGTCCGGCAAAAGTTTGAAAAGCTTGTGCAGACGGGAACCAGCGGAGAGGAAGCATTTATTCAGGTTTTCTGCGACCAGATGGAAATTCCTTATGAGAAACTGACTTCTGCGGAATTTACTGCCTTTTTGGGAATCCTCAGAAAATCCAAAAAAGCAAAACGAACTAAAAGTATGCGGGGAAAGGGCAGCCCAATTCCTCCCAACCGGAATGGCAGACAGAAGCGTTAATAAAAGAACCACCCGCTGGGTAATCCAGTGAGTGGCTCAAAAAAGATATGCTGTTATTTCTGACAGACATCCTACCTTTTTCAGAATCCAGCTGATCGTGTCCCTGTTCATGTAAAATTCAAGGCAACTGAACTCTTCATCAACAAGTATGGCATATCCCTTCCTGTCTGCTGATAATTCACCGAATAGCTGCCGCTACGCCCTTTTGTCTGTCCGTAGGTATTGGTATCCAATGTCTCTTTTCCCAATAATTCCGAGACATACTTATGTCCTTCTTTTTCATTTCCACCCAAATATAAAAATTCATCGCAGTTGCCGATCAGACTCTCATACGAGTCTTTAAATAAGGCTTTCATCTGTGCAATGTTCTGGATGATGATACTGCAGGAAATCCCTCTGGAACGCATGGTTGCCAGAATCTTGTCAAAATCATCCGGCAAGGCTACGTTTGGCCATTCATCCATAATGCAGTGTACCGGAATCGGAAGCCTTCCTCCGTACTTCCGGTCTGCCACATAATACAGTGTCTGAAACAGATTACTGTAAATCATGCCGACCAGATAATTCATGCTGGTGTCTGCATCCGGAATACAGCAAAACAGTGCTACTTTTTTCTCCCCAATACTGTATAAGTCCAGTTCGTCCGTACAGGTCAGGTTGGCGATTTGTTTCAGATTGAACGCTGCCAGACGGACACCAACCGATATCAAAATAGACTTTGCGGTCTTTCCGGCCGCCTGCTTATAAATGGCATACTGCTTGACCGCAATACTCTCTGGGTCCC
>CAUEAK010000041.1:0-13998 GCA_958454115.1 Blautia wexlerae | reverse complement strand
ATATAAGATCAGTATAGGTATTGAAGATCCGATGACTGGGAAATTAGCTGTTCGATTTTCAATGAAAGGAACTTATAATGAAGGGAAAAATTATCTTTTTCAGTAAACTGAAAGAGTTACGTTTTGATATTTAGAAACTAAAATTACCTTATTTAATTACTATAAATGAGCAAATTTGAAAAAATGCACAAAATTATCCTGCTAATTTCATAAATGCTTCAAAATCATCACTTGCTTTTGCACATAGGAATAGATACTGATACTTTTCCTGATGAACGGCACTACAGATTCGATGATATCCATCTTGAAAAGACCGATATCCGCCAGTTCCTGTGACACAAATATAATGTGTCAGTGACATCAACAGCCAGTACCTCTGTATTCCCTTTGAGGAGCGTATCTGGTATGTATCCAGGGCCAGATGGTTTTTGCATTGCCTGAAAAATATCTCAATCGGCCATCGACAAACATAACAGGAAAGGATCTCCTGTGTAGATAAGGATACATTTGTGCTAATGAAAGCACGTAGTGCTTTAGGATTACCAAATGCTTTTTCAGGATAGCTTAAAAGAACAACTGCATTTTCTATGCCGCTGAGGTTTCCCTCATACCGGTACACATAATAGTTGCGTTTTTTGACTGTGACGAGGTCAAATCCTTTATGTGTTGTGGATCGTTCAGCAGCCAGTTCACTGAGTTTCTTTTTCATTCCTGATGGATACAGCAGACGGTTTGTTTTCAAAGCACCAATGGTATGGAACCCTTTCTGTACAAAAGTATTGATTATTTTTTCAGAAACATACCAGCAGTCACAAAGGAAATAAGACATTACTGGTGGAACAGGCAGTTCCTTTGCAATATTTTGTACAATATCAATCTTGGAAATTGATTTATTGTACATTACAAAAGCATAGTTCAGGACAATGCCGTTACAGGAAAGCATAACAGCTACTGCCTGATGTCCGTAGTCCTGTTTCCCCTTTAAATGGGATTGGTGAAAGTACGCATCTTCAATCGGATACAGAGCCTGTGACGAAGGCTTTGTCTTTGAAGCTATCGTATCGTCTACAATGCAGAAAACAGGCTTTCCGGTGCGTGCTGCTTCTGAATAAATAATCTCTATAACAGAACGTTTTAACGTATCTGAAAGTAGAGAATCATCCCATTTCCCTGAATTAAGGAAATGTGCAATCGTAGTTCTGTGACAGGAACTGTTTTTAGCAAAATCCGTGGTTTTTCCATGATATCCTGAAATGAAAATGCTGATCAGGATACTTATAAGGTGGTTTATCACCCGGTTCGAATAAAATTTGCATAAATTTAATTTCTTAAGCTGGTTGTATATGAATGCGGAATGATGTATAGTATTTGCGAGAGACACCTTCTTTCGTAAATGTTGCAAATGTTTGTTTTGGCACTTTCATTATACAACACATGGAATCGAGGTGTCTTTCTTTTATGCAAAATCACGAACTTGCTCATTTATAGTAGTAAAAATATTTTAGCATAAACAAAGAAATGCCACAAGAGAAGGTAGTGCTGCAAAGAGACCCTTATTATGGAATAGATACTGGAATCTGAATATTCAAGACCATAGTAAAAGTGAATAAAAAAACATATAAATATTAGATGTAAATTATTGACGTTAACCAAATGGAATTATATAATAAAAATATAATGAAGTTGGGGAAAAGCCTTAGCGCGGAGTAAAAATAGTTTTTGACTTTTAGCCCCTGATATCATATTATAAAAATAATGCATGTTTCCAGTAATATGGAATTAAAAGGGAAACCGGTGCAAGTCCGGTACGGTCCCGCCACTGTAAAAGGGAGCTTTTTATCATATATGTCACTGCTTAAGAGGCGGGAAGACGATAAAATGCGATGAACTTAAGTCAGGAGACCTGCTTGCATTAGAAAAGGTTATTTCTTACGGTGTATTAAGAAAGGCTTTATTTTTATACCTAAAATACATTTTAAGAAGAGGATCTTTTTTACTTCAGGAAGGGATGTGAGAAAAGAAAACTTGAATTTTTATACAAATACGACAGAAAGGTAAAAAAGGAATGAAAAAGATAATTAGTTTTATATTGACAATGATTATGCTGCTTACCTGCACCAGTATTTCAGTTATGGCATCTGATGTCCAGAGTGATACAGCAGATCAGGATGAAAAAATGACAATAGGAGTGTCTGTATATAATCTGAATGATGCGGAAGTAAGAGAGTTTAGAAATTATTTTGAAAATTATGTCGGTATGGCTTTTGAAGTTGAGTTTTTATATTCTTCCAGTATAAGCACTGCAGAAGAAGAAATCAGCTTTATAAATGAGCTTCATGAAAGAAATGTAAAGGGAATTATTTCTTTCCTTTCCTCTGATCTTGAAGAAGTTCTTCCGGTATGCGAAGAATATGGTATGTATTATGTGCGTGGTTCAGGAACGATCAGTGATGAAATGTATGAGAAAGTAAAGGATAATCCTTACTTTCTGGGAACGATAGGAACATCTGTTGAAACAGAAAAGGATGCGGCTGCCAATATGGCGGAGTATTTTGCTTCAGAGGATCAGAATAATCAGAATCATTACATAATAGCATGTGGAGGATCTGCCATCGGTAATGAGATGCATCGTCTGAGAACGATAGGTATTCTGAATAAGCTTCAGGAAGCATATGGTCTGTCATATGAGAAGTCTGTAGAAGAACTGGTGAATACGCAGGATACGGAAGAAATTGAAACAGGCAGTGATATTAAGATTACTCTGGTTCCGGGTTATCCAAAAGATCATCTGGATGAAAAGCTGGCTGCTCCGCTGAATACAGGAGAGTATAATGTTATTCTGAGTGTAGTGAGCGCAAGTGATTTTATCAAGGTAATTGATGCTTATGAAGAAGAGAACAGTACAGATGTATTGTTGGGGTCAATTGATTGTTTTACAGAAGATACATACGAAATGTTTAACAAGAAGGGATATAACGGCAAGGAAAGAATCGACTATCTTGTAGGAAAATATGGTGCTATCGTTGCACCATCATTTGTTGCTATGAAGAATGCTCTGGAAGGCTTTGCAGAAGATTACCGTGAAGATGGAAGTGCTTTCCGGCTGCAGCAGTCATTTTGGACAGCGGATTCAGTAGATGAGTTTAATAAGCAGTATGTGTTATCTATTGGAATGTATGATAATACATATAGTGTAGAGGACATGATGGGAGTTCTGAAATCCTATACACCGGAAACAAATTTTGAAGAATTCCAGAAATTTACGGAAAAATAGATAGAAAATAAAAGTCTGAAATAATTGACGTATGCATGATAGTATGTTATGATAAAGAAGTATTCATACGGCCATTTGATGATTTTAGAGATAAGTTCAGACCAGCAGAAGCGTCCTGCTGGTCTGATTAAAAGGGAAACCGGTGTAAATCCGGTACGATCCCGTCACTGTGATAGTTGTTTTTCAGCTGCATACCACTGGAAGATATTTTCTGGGAAGGTGCTGAAAGTATATAGGCTTAAGTCAGGAGACCTGCTTATTTCTAGTAAAAGAGATTCTTGCGGACGACGAGAAATCCTGATTAAGAGTTACAACTTCATGTGTTGCATATATATATGTTTGATTCTTTAACGGTAAGATTTCGTGACGGATGCGGGAGCATCTGTCTTTTTTTCGCTCAAAATCATAGGAATGGACAGTATGAGAAGGAAGAAAAACAACGAAGAAACAAAAAAAGAAAGGAAGTAAAGGATGAAAAAAACAAAAAGAGAATTACTTGTGTTAGCAGCAGCAACAACAGTTGCGTTATCAATGGGAGTTACTGTACAGGCGAAAGGTGATGAGAAGGTTTTAAACTTCGGATGTCAGATGTACACAGATGGATGTGTAAACAGTGCAAATGATGAAAACGGTGGATGGAATGCTATGAGATATGGTATTGCTGAAGCATTATTTAAATTCGATGACAATATGGAAGTTATCCCGTGGCTTGCTGAGAGTTATGAAGTAAATGACGAGCATACAGAATGGACGATCAAGCTGAAAGACGGAATTAAATTCTCTGACGGATGTGATTTAACTCCGACAAAGGTAAAAGAGTATTTTGATCACATGAAAGAGGTAGGACCTTCCGGATCTGCCAAACCGGAGAAATATCTGGAATTTGAAGCAGAAGTTACTGTAGATGATGATGCAAATACAATTAACATCAAAACAAGCAAACCATATGCAAACCTTGTAGGACAGCTCTGCCATCCAACAATGGGAATTACAGATGTAGAACATATTGAAAACTATGATAACGGAATTATTGGAACAGGTCCATACAAGATTGAAGAATTCAATGGTGTAGGTGTTGGTTATACATTAGCTGCAAATGAGTATTATCGTGAAGATGTCCCATACGATAAAGTCAATCTGCTGTTCATGGGAGATAACTCCGCAAAAACAATGGCACTTCAGAGCGGTCAGGTAGACCTGGTTGAGAACATTACAAACGTAGCAGATATTCAGGACTTCCAGGATAACGATGACTATACTGTTGATATCGCATCAGGTGTACGTTGTGGATTTGCATGGATGAACTTTGACGGTGTTCTTGGAAACAAAACACTTCGTCAGGCAATCCTGATGGCAATTGATAATGATACAATCTGTAATTCCAGAACAATCGGTGGACTTTATACACCAGGATTCTCCGTACTGCCTTCTACTCTGAACTATGACTATGACAAACTGGAAAATCCATATACCTATGATCCGGAAAAAGCAAAACAGATTCTGGATGATGCAGGAATCGTTGATACAGACGGAGATGGAATCCGTGAACTGGATGGTCAGAATATCAACCTCAGATATATTTCTTATGAAAACCGTCTTCTGAATGACTTTGCAGATGCTCAGGCACAGTATCTTGCAGAAATCGGTATTGGTGTTGTTCCTGAATACGGAAGCTCAGATGATCAGTGGAGTAAACTTGCAGCACTGGATTATGACCTTAATAACAATAACTGGATCACTGTTGGTACCGGAGATCCTCTGGCATATATGGCTAACTGGGCAACTGATACCAGCTACTGCGCATACTCCAACCCGGACTATGACAAGTTATATGAAGAATTAAAAGGTGAAATGGATCCGGAAAAGAGAAAAGATCTGATCTTCCAGATGCAGCAGATTCTGGTAGATGATGCAGCGGTTCTGATTGATGGATACTACAACTCATCTATGATCTACAGTAAGAAAGTTGGTTCTGCACATATCCATACAGCAGATTACTACTGGCTGTCAACAGAAATTACTCCTGCAGAATAAGAAAAGTCTGCGAATTGTGAAGTTACTGAATAGTTACAAACAGAAATAAAAAGAGGTGTCTTTTTTGAGTAAAAAGCAAATAATCAAGCGTTTATTACAGATTGTGATCGTATTGATCGGTATCAGCTTTATTACATTTGCACTGACCTTTATGTCACCAGGTGACCCTGTACGAAACATGTACACGGCAACCGGTGTAATGCCTACTGAAGAAATGGTTCAGGAGACACGCGAGGAACTTGGTCTGAATGATCCGTTTCTGGTGCAGTATACCAGATGGCTTAAGAACTGTCTGAAAGGTGACTTTGGCAAATCATACAGCTTAAATAAACCAGTTACAGAACTTCTTGCAGCCAGATTATGGCCGACTTTGAAACTTACATTAATGGCCATGATCCTTATGCTGGTTATTTCTGTACCTTTAGGTATGTTGTCTGCCATATATAAAGATAAATGGATCGATTATCTCGTCCGGGGAATTACATTCCTCGGATGTGCGATGCCTAACTTCTGGGTTGGACTTCTGTTAATGCTGGCATTCTGTGTTTATATCAATGCATTTCCGGTTATCAGTTCTGCGGGAGACTTTAAGAGTCTGTTTCTTCCGGCTTTGACACTTGCGATTGCAATGTCTTCCAAATATACCAGACAGGTAAGAACAGCGGTGCTGGATGAACTGAGTCAGGATTATGTGATCGGTGCACAGGCAAGAGGAGTAAAGAAATCAAAGATTATCTGGGGCAATGTATTTCCAAATTCATTGCTTCCGCTGATCACAATGTTTGGTCTTTCCATAGGATCACTTCTTGGAGGAACCAGTGTTGTAGAAGTAATCTTCTCTTATCCGGGTCTTGGAAACCTTGCAGTTTCAGCAATCACATCCAGTGATTACAATCTGATCCAGGGATATGTATTATGGCTTGCCCTGATTTATATGGTCATTAACCTGATCGTTGATGCATCTTATGTTTATATTGATCCACGTATGCGTTTAAAGGAGTAGAATCATGAAAAAGAAAAACAGATTTTTAGCAAATAAAACTTTTGTCGTGTTTTCTATTCTTGCAGTCTGTATTATTCTGACAGCAGTATTTGCACCGGTGGTAACCAGAGGGGTTGACCCGTTAAAAGGTTCTCTGGTAGATGCACTGCTTCCGCCATGCAAGGAACATATTTTTGGAACCGACAAAATGGGCAGGGATATTTTTTCAAGAGTTATTTATGGAGCACGTGCATCTCTGTCAGCAACCTTTGGTGTTGTTGCCCTGATCTTTCTGGTGGGAACTGTTACCGGAGTCCTTGCAGGATATTTCGGAGGTGTCATTGATGCTGTTATTATGCGAATTGCAGATATGATGCTTGCTTTCCCAGGACTGGTACTTGCTCTTGCTGTTGCAGGTATTATGGGCGCAAGTATCAAAAATGCGATCATCGCTATTGTAGTAGTAAGCTGGACCAAATATGCGCGTCTGGCACGAAGCCTAGTTATGAAGATCCGTGACAGGGATTATGTATCAGCAGCGATCGTTACCGGTTCCAAAACACCGTATATGCTGTTTCGATATATGCTTCCAAATGCACTTCCTACACTGATCATTACTGCTGCCACAGATATAGGTTCCATGATGCTGGAACTGGCAGCAATGTCCTTCCTGGGATTTGGCGCGAAGCCGCCGGCACCGGAATGGGGTTATATGCTGAATGAAGGAAGAGCGTGTATGCAGTCCGCTCCGTGGCTGATGATCTTCCCGGGTCTTGCTATTTTTGTAGTAGTTGTTGTATTTAATATGCTTGGGGATTCCATCCGTGATATCCTCGATCCAAGAAATGAGTAGGAGGAATAAACATGCTGAAATTAGATAATGTGACAATCTCCTACAAAAATGTTCCAACTGTTCAGAACTTTAATCTGGATATGAAAGAGGGACAGATCGTTTCTCTGGTAGGAGAATCCGGAAGTGGAAAAACCACTGTTATCCGTGCTGTTCTGGGACTTCTTGCAGGTGGCGGTAAGGTCACAGAAGGAAGTATTACGTTTGAAGGAGAAGACCTTTTATCCTATACACCGGAACAGTGGAGAAAACTTCGTGGTTCTGATATTTCCATGATTTTTCAGGACAGTGGTGCAATGATGAATCCGACACGTAAAGTCGGAAAGGTATTTACAGAATATATTCTTACTCATGAGAACATTTCCAAGAAAGAGGCATGGAGTAAGGGAATCGCAATGCTGGAGCGAATGAGACTTCCGTCTCCGGATAATATTATGGAATCTTATCCTTTCCAGTTATCCGGTGGTATGAGACAGCGAGTTGGTATTGCGATGGGAATGACTTATCAGCCGAAGCTTCTTCTTGCAGATGAACCGACTTCTGCACTGGATGTAACAACACAGGCGCAGATCGTACGTCAGATGATGAAGCTCAGAGATGATTACCATACAGGCATTATTGTAGTAACCCATAATCTGGGTGTAGCTGCCTACATGTCAGATTATATTGTTGTAATGAAGAACGGAAGAATGGAAGACCAGGGAACAAGAGAGTATATTCTGAAAGAATCAAAGAACGAATATACCAGAAAACTTCTGGAAGCAGTTCCATCCCGGGGAGGTGAACGATATGTCTGAAAAAAGAGAAGTCATACTGGAAGCGAAACATGTAACCAGAAGATTTGCGGCATCACATGGACGTACTCTGCTGGCGAACAATGACATCAATCTGAAAATGTACAAAGGCGAAACACTGGGTCTTGTAGGAGAATCCGGATGTGGTAAGAGTACATTTATGAGATTTCTGGTTTCTCTTGATACACCTTCAGAGGGTGAGATTCTGTACCGCGGTACAGATATCACGAAATTAAAGGGAGAAGAACTGAGAAATAACCGTCAGAACATTCAGATGGTATTTCAGGACCCGACCTTATCTTTTAATCCGAAAATGAACATTCGTGATATTGTGTGCGAACCTTTGATGAATTTCAAAAAGATTAAGAAATCTGAGAAGGATGCTGTCTGCAGAAAACTTCTTGAGATGGTAGAATTACCGGGAGATTTTGCGGATCGTTATCCTCACAATATGAGTGGTGGACAGCGTCAGCGTGTTGCAATCGCGAGAGCACTGGCACTGGAACCGGAAATCGTTGTTCTGGATGAAGCAACTTCCGCTCTTGATGTTTCTGTTCAGAAAACAGTAATTGAACTGATCACGAAGCTTCAGAGAGAAAAGAACATCACATTTGGTTTTATCTGTCATGATATTGCACTGGTTCAGTTAGTGGCACATCAGGTAGCCGTTATGTATCTTGGAAACCTCGTAGAGGTTCTTCCGGGAAAAGATCTTGATATGAAAGCAATGCATCCATATACAAGAGCACTGATGGGTGCAGTATTTGATATTAATATGGACTTTTCCAAACCAATCGAGAGTATTGAAAGTGAGGCTCCGAGCCCACTGGATCTTCCACAGGGATGCCCGTTTCAGGGAAGATGTGAGCATTGTATGGATATCTGCAAAAAAGAGAATCCAAAACTTGTGGAAGTGGAAGATGGACACAGTGTTGCCTGCCATTTGTTCCAAAAGGGCAGTAAATAATGAAAAAAGATAGTCTGATCTCTGAAAATATAGGAAAAGCATTATTACTTTTTGTACTTCCACTGATTGCGGGAAGTCTGATCCAGCAGTTGTATACAACAGTTGATGCGGTTATCGTCGGACAGTTTACGGGAAAAGTCGGACTTGCTGCAATTGATTCTGTACATACACTTTTTAAGTTTCCGATTAACTTTATGAATGGTCTTGCAACTGGTGCGACGATTATGATCTCCAGATATTTTGGAGCAAAAGATAAAGAAGGACTGCATTGCGCAGTGCGGACAGCTCTTTTGCTTGCCGGTATTCTGGGAATTATCTGTGCAGCAGCCGGTGCTGTTTTTTCTCCATGGCTGCTTGATATCATGTCTGTTCCGGAAGAAGTTCGTGCAGGATCACTAATCTACTGCCGCATTTATTTTGGCGGAATATGGGCAATGATCCTTTATAACATGATGGCAGGAGTCCTGCGAGCGTTTGGAGATTCTAAAAAGCCATTATATGTACTGGTCGTATGCAGTGTGGTTAATATTGTTGTAGACCTCATACTGGTAGGACTTATGCATACTGGTGTTGGAGGAGCGGCAGCAGCTACTGTACTTTCTCAGATTGTAAGTGTTGTACTTACCGCATATTTTCTTGTGAAATCTGATTTCCTGGAAGAAAAGATAGGAATCAGAACTATGAAAATCTGCAAAGAGCATATGGGGATGATGGTAAAAAAAGGTTTCCCGTTAGCTCTTCAATCTATGTTGTTTCCAATTGCCAATTCTATTGTTCAGGCAAGTGTCAACACAATGGGAACTGACAGTATTGCGGCATGGGGAATTTGTGATAAACTGGATTTACTGATCTGGCTGATCGCGGATTCTATGGTACCTGTACTGACGACATATACCGCACAGAATCTCGGTGCCGGTAAGACGAAGAGAGTAAAGAAAGGAGCACTGATCGGTACTGGGTTATCTGTAATCGCAGTAGGAATTATCAGTCTTGTTCTTTACTTCGGTTCAGGACTGATTGGACCGTTGTTTATTGATCAGAAAGACGTTCCGACACTGATCCCGCTGGTTGTAAGATATATGCAGATGATGGCACCTTTTTTTGTATTTTATGCAGTTGCAGAGGCGCTTTCAGGAGCCTGCTGTGGTCTGGGTGAAACGCTGGTACCGATGATTACTACATTACTTACAATTTGCCTGTTTCGAGTAGTATGCATTTTGCTTGTTTTACCGTCATTTAAAACAATGGAATGTATTGTATGGATCTATATTGGATCATGGGTTGTGTCCGGTGTTGCTTTTGCTGTTTTATATCTGGCAAAAGTCAGGAAACTCTACCATAAGAAAATTAAATAAAAAGATTGCAATCATTTTGTAAATGATAGATGACACAGAGGATATGGCAGGAAGAATGATCAGGCGGTATCCTCTGTTTTTATATATTTGCTATTTTTCTAACATTAAGCTATTGACAGAGGACGAAAATCTGTTATAATAAAATAAACAAATGAACAAGTGCTCATATGATAATGTGAAAAAATATTCATGAGCCAGAAAGGAAAAAATACTATGAAAAAGACTTACAAAATTGACGTAGACTGCGCAAACTGTGCAAATAAAATGGAGGAAGCTGCTAAGAATACAGCAGGTGTTAAGGATGCAACTGTAAACTTCATGATGCTGAAAATGATCGTTGAATTTGAAGACGGACAGGATCCGAAAGCAGTTATGAAAGATGTTCTGGCAAACTGCAAGAAAGTAGAAGACGACTGCGAAATCTATCTTTAATTCAGGAACGATTTCTGTTGATAATATATTTACGGGAATTGTCGTAAATTAGCAGAGAGGGACTGCGGCACAGAGATATATCAGGCGGTTATGGTTATCCACTGATATATATTCTGGCGGCGGTCCTGTTTTATAAGAAGTGAGGTATTAAGATGAATAAGAAGCAAAAAAAGATGCTGATCAGAATCATCGTAGCGGCGGTATTGATCGTGCTTTTTTCTAAATTGCCGATAGATGGATATGTCAGATTTGGACTGTTTATGATTCCATATCTGGTAATTGGCTATGATATTCTTCAGAAAGCATTTAAAGGTATCAGAAATAAACAGGTATTTGATGAGAATTTCCTGATGGCAGTAGCTACTGTGGGAGCAATCCTGCTTGGAGATTATTCCGAAGGTGTTGCGGTTATGTTGTTCTACCAGATCGGAGAACTTTTCCAGAGTTATGCAGTAGGAAAGAGCAGACGTAACATCAGTGAACTGATGGATATCCGTCCGGATTATGCCAATATTGAAGTAGATGGAAAACTTGAACAGGTAGACCCGGATGAAGTTGAAATTGGTACTGTAATTGTTGTACAGCCAGGAGAAAAAGTTCCGATTGATGGTGTGATCATTGATGGTGTTTCTATTTTAAATACCAGTGCTCTGACCGGAGAAAGCCTTCCAAGAGATGCAAAAGCCGGGGATGAAGTAATCAGCGGATGTATCAATATGACAGGTGTTCTGAAAATCCGTACGATCAGAGAATTCGGAGAATCTACCGTATCCAAGATTCTGGAACTTGTGGAGAATTCCAGTTCCAGAAAATCAAAATCAGAGAATTTTATTTCAAAGTTTGCCAAATATTATACTCCGGTTGTATGCTACGGAGCACTTGCACTTGCTTTTATTCCTCCGATCGTACTTTTGATCATGGGAAAACCGGCTATGTGGGGTGATTGGATTTACCGAGCACTTACTTTCCTGGTAATCAGCTGTCCATGCGCACTGGTGATCAGTATTCCTTTAAGCTTCTTTGCAGGAATCGGTGGAGCAAGTAATCAGGGCGTTCTGGTTAAAGGTTCCAACTATCTGGAAACACTTGCACAGACCAGCTATGTAGTATTTGATAAAACTGGTACAATGACACAGGGTGTTTTTGAAGTAAGCGGAGTTCATCATAATGAGATTTCAGATGAAAAACTGCTGGAATATGCAGCTCTTGCAGAATGTTCTTCTTCCCACCCGATCAGTAAGAGTCTTCAGAAAGCATATGGAAAACCAATTGACAGAAACAGAGTCACAGATATTGAGGAAATCAGCGGTAACGGTGTGACTGCAAAAGTGGATGGTATATCTGTAGCAGCAGGAAATGCGAAATTAATGAAACGTCTTGGAATTTCCTATCAGGAATGTCATCATGTGGGTACAGTAATTCATATGGCTGTAGATGGAAAATATGAAGGTCATATTCTTATTTCTGATATTCTGAAACCTCATGCAAAAGAAGCAATTGCAGAATTGAAGAAAGCAGGCATTAAGAAAACAGTTATGCTTACCGGCGATTCTAAACGTGTTGCAGACCAGGTAGCAAAAGAACTGGGAATTGGGGAAGTTTACAGTGAACTTCTTCCGGCAGATAAAGTAAGTAAAGTAGAAGAATTACTTCATCAGAAATCCGAAAAAGAGAAGCTTGCATTTGTGGGTGACGGTATCAATGATGCGCCGGTACTGTCCAGAGCAGATATTGGTATTGCTATGGGTGCACTGGGTTCTGATGCAGCGATTGAAGCAGCAGATATCGTACTGATGGATGATGATCCGCTGAAAATTTCCAAAGCGATTAAGATTGCAAGAAAGTGTATTCATATTGTATATGAGAATATTTATTTTGCAATTGGCATTAAGATTTTGTGTCTGATACTTGGTGCGCTGGGAATTGCCAATATGTGGATGGCTATTTTTGCAGATGTAGGTGTTATGATCATTGCGGTATTAAACGCAATCCGTACTTTATTTGTAAAAAACCTGTAACTGTGAAGGTACTGAACAGTTACAAAAATTTATAGAATAACAGACAGTTGCAGACAGGAAGGAAAATGGTGAAAGCGTGGAAAAACATAAAGACGAGGCTTGTGACTATTATGAAATTCATGAAGATTCAATGGAAATTATAAATAAAACAATGCCAGAAGAGACGGAACTTGAGGATTTGGCAGATTTGTTTAAGATTTTCGGAGATTCTACAAGAATCCGTATTCTGTTTGTGCTTTTCGAAACAGAGGTATGTGTATGCGACCTTGCGAAAGCACTGAATATGACACAGTCTGCAATTTCCCATCAGCTTAGAATCCTGAAGCAAAACAAACTGGTGAAGAACCGACGAGAGGGAAAGTCCATTTTTTATTCTCTGGCAGATGATCATGTGCGGACGATTATCAATCAGGGAAGAGAGCATATAGAAGAAAATTAATCCGATGTGAACGTATGGTAAAAGTAAAAAGCAGGGAGTTGATATTTCAAGTATTGGCTCCCTGTTTGAAAATATAAAAGTTTTATAGAACTAACTATTGAAAGTGGAATTTACAGAATGAAATAAGAGCCTGCCAGTGGATGATAAGATCTGGCAGAGATGGAATGAGTGGAAGGAGAAGATTTGATGCGAACATTACGAGTAGCAGACCTGGAAGCAAAACCGGGTGAGAAAGTATCAGGATTTGTGCACATCATCGGGGCAGAATTCGGAATTCCGGTAACACTGATCTGTGGAGAAAAAGAGGGGGAGACTGTTCTGATCTCCGGTGGGGTACATAATGCAGAATATGTAGGAATTCAGGCAGCTATGCAGCTTGCAGATGAGCTGGATCCGAAGAAGATCGCAGGAAATATCATAGTGATCCGTCTGATGAACCGAACTGGATTCGAACACCGTACCATGAGTCTTACTTATGAGGATGGAAAAAACCTGAACAGAGTTTTCCCTGGAAATCCGAATGGTACACTTAGTGACAGGATCGCTTATACTGTTGTGACAGAATTTTTCCCGAAGGCAGATTACTATGTGGATCTGCACTGCGGTGATGGATTTGAGGGACTGGTATCTTATGTATACTGTACAGGGGCAGCAGCTCCGGAAGTAGCTGCAAAGAGCCGTGAGATGGCGGAGATCGCACATGTAGATTATCTGGTAACTTCCATGTATGGAACAGGCGGAGCTTACAACTATGCCGGAAGCATGGGAATCCCAAGTATCCTGCTGGAACGTGGACACAGTTCCCGCTGGTGCGAAGATCTGGTAGCGGAGGATGTTCATGATGTGAAGAATA
>CAUEAK010000040.1:0-14246 GCA_958454115.1 Blautia wexlerae | reverse complement strand
AATTAGAATAATGAAAATGAAATGAGGAGATAAATGTGAAAAAAGTCATCGGAAAAAATCAGGTCATTATTACATCGCTGGCAATTCTGATTGCAGTGGCAGGATATCTGAACTTTGCAGATGTAGATCTTGGATTCAGGGATAAGGAGGCAAGTACGGACAGCAGCAGTATCCTTGAAGATGCAGGATATGATCTTACAGATGAAACTGCTCTTCTGGATGAAAATCAGGCAGATGGAGGTCTGACTGATAATAGTCTTACAGACAGTCAGGAAACGGATACTCCCGGGGAGGCTGTGTTTACGGGTTCTACAGGATTTGCCGCACAGGCAAAGATCAGCAGAGAACAGGTGCGCTCACAGAACAAGGCAGATCTGCAGGACATTATCAATAATGAAGAAATTGATGATGAAGAGAAGCAGGAGGCAATACATACGATGGTCTCGATGACAGACCTTTCAGAAAAAGAAGCGGCAGCAGAGCTTTTGCTGGAGGCGAAGGGCTTTAAGAATGTAGTTGTAAATCTTACCGGAGAAACTGCGGATGTTGTGATCCCTGAAGCAGAACTTTCTGATGCACAGAGAGCACAGATTGAAGATATTGTAAAAAGGAAAACAGGAATTGCGCCAGAAAATATTGTGATCACCCCACTGAAGGAGAGTGAAGATGCAGAAGATACAACACAGACAGATGAAACATCAGCAGATACTTCGTATGAGGAAGACAGCGAAACATCAGCACAGCCATATGAGGATACCGCAATCGATACAACTGATATTTATGACTGATATTTTGATATGAATATGCGAACATATATCTTGACAGAAAAGAGGTGCATATACTAGAATAGGAATGCTGTAAAAAAATAGAAAACGTAACTGATACCGGCTGTTGCCGGTGTTTTATGCAAACAATTATAAAAAAGCGCAACAGGAGGCTGAACGTGTCTAAGTATACGAATGAAATAGAAAAAAGAAGAACATTTGCCATTATTTCCCATCCGGATGCAGGTAAAACTACACTGACTGAGAAATTCCTGCTGTATGGCGGAGCAATCAATCTTGCCGGAAGTGTTAAAGGTAAGGCAACAGCCCGCCATGCAGTGTCAGACTGGATGGAGATCGAAAAAGAGAGAGGTATTTCCGTTACTTCCTCTGTTCTGCAGTTTCATTATGATGGTTACTGCATTAATATTCTGGATACACCGGGACATCAGGATTTCTCGGAGGATACTTACCGTACACTGATGGCAGCAGATTCTGCAGTCATGGTAATCGACGGTTCCAAGGGTGTGGAGGCACAGACCAGAAAACTGTTCAAGGTCTGCGTAATGCGCCATATCCCGATTTTTACATTTATCAATAAGATGGACCGCGATGCAAACGACACATTTGACCTTCTTGATGAGATTGAGAAAGAACTTGGCATCGCAACCTGCCCGATCAACTGGCCAATCGGTTCCGGTAAGAAATTCCGCGGTGTTTATGACCGTAATACAGAGAAAATACTTACCTTTTCTGATACACAGAAAGGTACCAAAGAAGGTGTGATCGAGGAAATCCCGTTAAGTGACAGCCGGGCAGATGAGATTATGGATCCGGAGCAGAAAGCACAGCTTCTGGATGAGATTGAGCTTCTGGACGGCGCAAGTGCAGATTTTGACCAGGAGCTGGTAAGCAAAGGTAAGCTGACACCTGTATTCTTCGGATCTGCGCTGACAAACTTCGGTGTGGAAACATTTCTGGAACATTTCCTGAAGATGACAACATCACCGCTTCCGAGAGTGTCTGATATTGGGGAAATTGACCCCATGGATGATGATTTCTCAGCGTTTGTATTTAAAATCCAGGCAAACATGAACAAGGCACACAGAGACAGAATCGCATTTATGAGAATCTGTTCCGGTAAATTTGACGCTTCCCAGGAAGTATATCATGTGCAGGGTGATAAAAAGATGCGTCTGCTTCAGCCGCAGCAGATGATGGCAGAATCCCGCCATGTGGTAGATGAGGCATATGCCGGAGATATTATCGGTGTTTTTGACCCGGGTATCTTTTCCATCGGAGATACAATCTGTGCACCCGGTAAAAAGTTTGCATTCGAAGGTATTCCTACATTTGCACCGGAACATTTTGCGAGAGTCCGTCAGATTGATACTATGAAGAGAAAACAGTTTGTTAAAGGTATCAATCAGATCGCGCAGGAAGGTGCTATTCAGATTTTTCAGGAGTTTAATACCGGTATGGAAGAAATTATTGTAGGTGTTGTAGGTGTCCTGCAGTTTGATGTTCTGAAATATCGTCTGGAAAATGAATATAATGTAGATATCCGTCTGGAAACACTTCCATATGAACATATTCGCTGGATTGCAAATAAAGAAGAAGTAAAAGTGGATAAGATCATTGGAACCTCTGATATGAAAAAAGTTACTGATCTTAAGGGAAATCCGCTGCTCCTCTTTGTAAATTCCTGGAGTGTGGGTATGACAGAGGACAGAAATCCTGGCTTAATATTAACGGAATTCAGTAAATAACCCTTTTCATTTATCTGTCGATTTGGTATAATGAACAAAGATTAAAGAATCCCTCAGGAGGTTTTCAGATGGCAGAGAAAAGAATAACATATAAAATACAGGATTTAGGAGGCATTGGTGAGGTCCAGATTGCAGATGAAGTGGTCGCTATCATTGCCGGACTTGCTGCTACGGAAGTAAACGGAGTTGCTTCCATGGCAGGCAATATCACAAACGAACTGGTAAGCAAACTTGGAATGAAGAATCTTTCCAGAGGTGTTAAGGTTACTGTACTCGAAGGAGTTGTAACAGTAGACCTGAACCTGAATATCGAATATGGTAAGAACATTCTTGAGACAAGTAAGAAAGTTCAGGAGAAAGTAAAATCATCCATAGAGAATATGACAGGTCTTGAGGTTGCAGATGTTAATATTCATATTGCCAGTGTAGATATGGAGAACGAAAAAGGAAAGTAACCCTTTCCTTTTTTGTGTACTTAAGAGATATTTAGAAAGGAAAGCTGTTTATACAGCAAAAATTATGCGAAGAAGAGAGCAGAGAGAACATATTTTTAAATTACTGTTCATGACAGAATTTAATTCAGAGGAAGAGATGAGTGAGCAGCTTTCACTTTATTTTGATACTCTGGAGGAACTTTCAGAGAAAGATCAGGAGTATATGAGCCGGAAATACCGCCATGTACTTGAAAAATTAGACGAGATCGATGCACTGTTAAATGAGACAAGCAATGGCTGGAAGACAAAGAGAATGAGCCGCGTTGACCTGACTGCCCTGCGTCTGGCAGTGTATGAACTGAAATATGACAAAGATGTACCTACAGGTGTAGCTATCAATGAGGCGGTAGAGCTTGCCAAACGTTTTGGCGGTGAGACTTCCGGTTCCTTTGTAAACGGTATCCTTGGCAAGATTGCCAACAGTGAAAGCGAAGAAAAATCAGAATGAAAAACACATATTCTGTAGGTCAGGTAAACCGTTATATCAAAAATATGTTTACCCAGGATTATTTACTGCAGAAGATTTATGTAAAAGGCGAGGTGTCCAATTGTAAATATCATACAAGCGGACACATCTATTTTTCCCTGAAAGATGAGACAGGAACATTGAATTGTGTGATGTTTGCCGGACACAGACGGGGACTTGCATTTGCCATGAAAAATGGCGATAAGGTGATCGTTGGCGGGAGTGTGGATGTATATGAACGCGACGGCCGCTATCAGATGTATGCAAAGGAGATTACCCTGGAAGGTGCAGGAACTCTGTATGAGAGATATCTTGCATTGAAGCAGGAACTGGAAGATATGGGAATGTTTGCACAGGAGTACAAACAGCCCATTCCGAGATTTATCAGACGTCTGGGTGTGGTAACTGCACCGACAGGTGCGGCTGTTCAGGATATCCGCAATATTTCCTATCGAAGAAATCCCTATTTACAGATTATTTTATATCCGGCTCTTGTACAGGGGGCGGGTGCGGCAGAAAGTATTGTAAAAGGAATACAGATGCTTGATAAGACAGATGTGGATGTGATCATTGTGGGAAGAGGCGGTGGCTCTATTGAAGATCTCTGGGCGTTTAATGAAGAAATCGTGGCCAGAGCTATTTTTGAGTGCAGTACACCCATTATTTCCGCAGTAGGTCATGAAACGGATTTTACAATTGCTGATTTCGCTGCTGATCTGCGAGCTCCTACTCCTTCTGCTGCGGCAGAGCTTGCGGTGGATGATTACAGAAGTGTGATTGAAGCAGTAAGTATTTACAGGCAGCGGTTATATCGTGCAATGAGTGGTAAAACGGATCTGTACCGCAACAGACTGGAGCATTTTCAGACAAAATTTGCTTATCTGAGTCCGGAGAACAGACTGCGGGAGCAGAGACAGCGTCTGGCAGATCTGGAGAATGCTGTACAAAATGGAATGAACAGGAAACTTCAGGATGAGAGACACAGATTGTCTGTTTATCTGGAACGTTTTGCAGGACTTTCCCCTTTAAAGAAACTGAATCAGGGATATTCTTATGTGGCAGATAAATATAAAAAGACATTGACAAGTGTAGAACAGGTACAAAATGGGGATACCATTTATATATCTGTGACAGACGGTACGATAGAAGCAGATGTTACAGGTACGGTGAAGGAGGAGAGAATCTATGGCGAAGAAAGAAAACTGTGAGCAGTTACAGGAGGAGAAATCTCTGGAAGAGATGTTTGCAGAACTGGATCTGCTGGCTGAAAAACTGGAAAACAGAGACACATCGCTGGAGGACTCTTTTATACTGTACAGACAGGGCATGGAACTTTTGAAACTTTGCAGCGGGAAGCTGGATACAGTGGAGAAGAAAATGCTGCAGCTTAATGAGGATGGTACATTTAGTGAATTTTCAAGATGAATTAGCAAAGAGAACGGAAGAAACAGAGAAAGTGATCAGAAGCTTTCTGCCTGCAGAGGCGGGATTCGCCGGAACAATGGCTCAGGCTATGAATTATAGTATGCTGGCAGGAGGCAAGCGCCTTCGGCCAATGTTGATCCGGGAGACATATCGCCTGTTTGATGGTAAGGAAGAAGTTGTAAAACCGTTTATGGCAGGAATGGAGATGATCCATACTCATTCCCTGATCCATGACGATCTTCCTGCACTTGATGATGATGATTACAGGCGCGGCAGACTGACTACACATAAGGTATATGGGGAAGCCATGGGGGTGTTAAGCGGTGTTGCGCTGCTTAATTACGCATACGAAACCATGTTTCAGGCATTTGCCCTGGCAAAAGAGCAGGATCGGGTAATCCATGCGTTGAGAGTGGTCTCACAGAAAACAGGCATTCATGGAATGCTTGGAGGACAAAGTGTTGATGTGGAAAATGACGGAAAGCCCCTTGAAAAAGAGATGCTTGACTATATTTACAGAAATAAGACGTCAGCATTGATCGAAGCCTCCATGATGACAGGCGCAATTCTTGCAGGAGCAAATGAGCAGGAAGTATCTGCAGTGGAGAAAGCTGCCGGAAATATAGGACTGGCTTTCCAGATTCAGGATGATATTCTGGATGTGACCAGCACTGCAGAAGAACTGGGAAAACCTGTACACAGTGATGAGAAGAATAATAAAGTTACTTATGTGACTCTTTTTGGAACAGAGAAGGCTGCTGAACAGGTGGAAGAACTCTCAGAAAAGGCAATCGATCTGCTGAAGAGTCTGAATAAAAATAACGAGTTTCTGTATTTGTTAATTGAAAAATTAATAAACCGCAGAAAATAAAGGAAGGATACAAATGATTCTGGAAAAGATTAAGAAACCCAATGATATCCATAAGATACCATTGGAAGATTTCGAGCCTCTGGCAGCGGAGATCAGGGACTTTTTAATCCGGTCAGTAAGTCAGACAGGCGGACATCTTGCTTCAAATCTGGGAGTAGTGGAACTGACTCTGGCTCTTCATAATGTGCTGGATTTTCCGGAAGACAAACTAATCTGGGATGTAGGACATCAGGCATATACACATAAGATTCTTACCGGAAGAAAAGATGAATTTAAGAATCTGCGACAGGAAGGTGGATTAAGCGGTTTTCCTAAGAGAAGTGAGAGCCCCTGTGATGCATATGATGCAGGACACAGTTCCAATTCAATTTCGGCAGGACTGGGATATGTGCATGCCAGAGATATTCTGGGACAGAAGCATCATGTGGTTTCTGTGATCGGAGATGGTGCTCTCACCGGAGGAATGGCGTATGAGGCATTAAATAATGCTGCAGAGTTAAAGACAAATTTTATTATTATCATAAATGACAATAATATGTCCATTTCCAGAAATGTAGGAGGCATGTCCACTTATCTGAGTGCACTGAGAACTGCAGAAGCTTATACAGGAATGAAGATGGGTGTGACAAAGGCACTGAAGAAGGTTCCGAAGGTAGGGACTGCTCTGGTAGATACTATGAGAAAAACCAAAAGCAGTGTCAAGCAGCTTTTTATTCCGGGAATGCTGTTTGAAAATATGGGGCTGACATATCTGGGACCTGTTGACGGTCATAATATGCGTCAGATGATGAAACTCTTTAATGAAGCAAAACGGGTAGAGGGACCGGTAGTTGTTCATGTCCTGACAAAGAAAGGCAGAGGATACGAACCTGCAAGTGCCCATCCGGACAGGTTTCATGGAACAGGTCCTTTTGATATTAAAACAGGCCGGGTACTTCAGAAGAAAACAGTGCCGGGTTATACAGATGTTTTTTCCAAAGCACTGGTCTCTCTTGGTGAGAAAAATAAAAAACTGACAGCTATTACCGCAGCCATGCCGGATGGAACCGGACTTGTGGAATTCTCCAGGAGATTTCCGGACAGATTTTTTGATGTGGGAATCGCAGAGGAACATGCGGTGAGTTTTGCGGCGGGTCTGGCTCTTGGCGGCCTGGTTCCTGTTGTTGCCATCTATTCATCTTTTCTGCAGCGTGCTGTAGATCAGATCCTGCATGATGTATGTATGCAGAAGCTTCATGTGATTTTTGCTGTTGACAGGGCAGGGCTTGTAGGCGCAGACGGGGAGACGCATCAGGGCTGCTTTGATCTGTCTTATTTGTCCATGATGCCGAATATGACTGTTCTGGCACCGAAGAATGACAGAGAACTGGAAGAGATGCTTGCATTTGCGGTAAGCTTTGACGGACCGATTGCAATCCGCTATCCGAGAGGCAGTGCGCATCAGGGGCTTCAGGAATATCAGGCACCTGTGGAATATGGCAGAAGTGAGATTATCCGCAAAGGAAAAAAAATCGCTGTGCTGGGAGTGGGAAGTATGATCCCGTCCTGCATGGAAATCTGTAAAGGACTGAAAGATGACGGCTATGATCCTACTTTTGTAAATGCCAGATTTGTGAAACCACTGGATGTGGATCTTCTTGATGAACTGGCAAAGGATCACAGTCTGTTTGTGACAGTAGAAGAGAATGTGAAAAGCGGCGGATACGGAGAGCATGTGTCTGCTTATATGGAAGCCTGTCATCCGGAAATAAGAGTGTTGTCGGCAGCTGTCTGGGATCGTTTCGTACCCCAGGGAAATGTAGAAAGCCTGCGCAGCCGGATTGGACTTGGAGTGGAAGACATCAGACAGGCAATAGAAGATAGTGAGGAATTAAGAGAGCAATGAAGAAACGTTTGGATATGCTTATGATGGAACGTGCCCTTGCACCATCCCGCGAGAAAGCAAAGGCATTCATCATGGCAGGCGATGTATATGTTGATGGTCAGAAAGAAGATAAGGCGGGAACCATGTTCCCGGAGACTGTAAAGATTGAGGTCAGAGGAAACACTCTTCCGTATGTAAGCCGCGGTGGGCTGAAACTTGAAAAAGCTATGAAAAACTTTGATGTCACATTGGATAGTAAGGTCTGTATGGATGTAGGTGCGTCCACCGGAGGGTTTACAGATTGTATGTTACAGAACGGGGCAGTAAAAGTTTATTCCATTGATGTAGGATATGGACAGCTTGACTGGAAGCTTCGTAACGATCCGCGTGTAGTCTGTATGGAGAAAACCAATATCCGCTATGTGGTACCGGAGGATTTGGGAGAACCGGCAGATTTTTCATCAATTGATGTGTCCTTTATTTCTCTTACAAAAGTACTGCTTCCTGTAAGAAATCTCCTTACAGATGAGGGTGAGATCGTATGTCTGATCAAGCCGCAGTTTGAGGCGGGGAGAGAGAAAGTCGGAAAGAAGGGGGTTGTAAGAGATCCTGCTGTTCATCAGGAAGTGATCGAAAAAGTGCGCGATTATGCCATGAGTATTTTTATGGAGCCATGTCATCTTTCTTTTTCGCCAATTAAAGGACCGGAAGGAAATATCGAATATCTTCTTCATCTGAAAAAACATCCGGAAGGTACCGGGGTTACCGACAGCCTGAAGGTATCTGTAGAAGCTGTTGTGGCAGAGGCTCATGGACAGTTGGATTAAAAAGGCTGAGTCAGGAAGAAACTATGGACAGGTTTTATATTATTACAAACAGTGACAAGGATAAAAAACTTGAAATCACAGAAAAAATCGCAGATTATCTGAAAACACATCACAAAAACTGTGAAGTACAGCAGGCAGAAAGGAAACATGAGGGTTCCTTTCATTATACAGATCCTGATAAGGTTCCGGACGATACACAGTGTATTATTGTTCTGGGAGGAGATGGCACACTTCTTCAGGCAGCAAGGGATGTGGTGCATAAGGAAATTCCTCTTCTTGGAATCAATCTGGGAAATCTGGGTTTTCTTGCAGAAGTGAATCAGACCTCTCTGTACGGTGCTCTGGATCAGCTGATGGCGGATGATTACGAGGTAGAAGAACGCATGATGCTGGAAGGAAGGGTGTACCGTGGCAGAAAACTGATCGGACAGGATATTGCATTGAATGACATTGTGATCGGCAGAGACGGTCATCTCCGCGTGGTCCGGTTTAAGAATTATGTAAATGATGTTTATCTTAACTCTTATAATGCTGATGGAATTATTATTTCAACACCTACCGGATCTACCGGATACAGTCTGTCAGCGGGAGGACCTATTGTATCGCCCAATGCCGCCATGACGATCATGACTCCCATAGCACCACACACGCTGAATACAAGAAGCATTATTTTTCCTGCGCAGGATGTGATCACTGTAGAGATAGGAAAAGGAAGACACTGTGACTGTGAAAAGGGAATCGCATCTTTTGATGGAGATACATTTATCCCCATGGTCACCGGTGACTGCATTCAGATCCGGCAGGCAGATGTAAAGACAAAGATTCTGAAGCTGAACCATTTAAGTTTTGTTGAGGTATTGCGCCGGAAGATGAGAGACAGCTGATCAGCAGGAGGAAATAAGGTGAAAGTTGCGAGACATGAGAAAATTATTGAACTGATTCATCAGTATGATATTGATACACAGGAAGAGCTGGCCTCCAGACTTAATGAGGCAGGATTTAAGGTGACACAGGCGACTGTATCCAGAGATATTCGTGCTCTCAAGCTGACAAAAGTGGCAGGAAAGGACGGAAAGTCCCGTTATGCAATTATTAATAATGAATCAGGAAGTCTTGGAGAAAAATATACAAGAGTACTGGAAGATACCCTGCTTTCTATTGATGTGGGACAGAATATCATTGTGATCAAAACCGTTTCCGGAATGGCCATGGGCGTGGCAGCAGCCCTGGATGCGTTGAAATGGCCGGAAATACTGGGATGTATTGCAGGTGATGACACTATTATGTGTGCTGCAAAGACTGCAGACATGGCACTGGGAGCAGCAGAGAAACTGAGAAGTTTTGTCAGATTGAATAAGTGATCCCACGAGTAACTGCTCAATACCTTTGCAGTTACGATCCTGAACTTTTAACATTACAAATGACTTGATTATGGAGGCAATAAATGTTAGCTCATCTGCATGTGAAAAATCTTGCACTGATAGAAGAAATAGAAGTGGAATTTGGTCCCGGACTGAATATCCTGACCGGTGAGACCGGAGCAGGTAAATCTATCCTTCTGGGGTCTATGCAGCTGATCCTGGGTGCAAAAACTTCTAAAAATATGATAAGGGAAAATGCATCCTATGCACTTGTGGAGCTGCTTTTTCAGGTAGAAAACGAGAAAGCGCTGGAGACACTGAAAGCACTGGATATCTGTCCGGAAGATGGACAGGTACTTCTGTCCAGAAAAATTATGGATGGAAGAAGCATCAACAAGATTAATGGAGAGACAAGTACTGTAGGTCAGATGAAGGCCGCTGCTGCATGCCTTTTGGATATCCATGGACAGCACGAGCATCAGTCACTTCTGTATCAGGATAAGCAGCTTGCAATCCTGGATGCATATGGAAAAGAAAAAATCCTTCCTGCAAAGGAGAAAGTATCTCTGGCATATAAAGAATACAGCAAATGCAAAACAGAACTTGGTTCCATGAATATGAATGAGGAGCAGAGAAATCGTGAGCTGGCTTTTCTGGAGTTTGAGATCAAAGAAATCGAGAAAGCAAATCTGCAGCCGGGAGAGGATGAGGAACTGGAAGCCCGGTACAGAAAAATGAGCAATGCAAAACTCATCGTTGACTCCCTGCAGCTTGTACATAATCTCACAGGCTATGAAAGCAAGGAAGGCGCCGGAGAGACTGTCGGAGAGGCATTAAAGGAATTCTCTCATGTAACACAGTATGATCCGGAGCTTACACCTCTTGCAGAGACACTTACTTCTGTAGACGGTCTTCTGAATGATTTTAACAGAGAATTATCCACTTATCTGGACGAGCTGACCTTTGATGAAGGAGAGTTTTATGAGACAGAGAGAAGACTGGATCTGATCAATGGACTGAAGGCAAAATATGGACGTACCATTGAGGAAATTTTCACATATCGCAAACTTCAGGAAGAAAAACTGGAAAAATTACATAAATATGAAGAAAATTTACAGGAATTAAAGGAGCGTCTCAGAGAACTGGAAAATATTCTTGAGAAAAAGTCGGATGAATTAGCAGAAATCCGTAAAGAATACAGTAAACAGCTTGAGCAGAAGATTATTCAGGGATTGAAGGATTTAAATTTCCTGGATGTGAATTTTGCCATTGATTTCCGGAAAAAGAAAAACTACACAGATAATGGAACCGATGATATCCAGTATCTCATTTCTACAAATCCCGGAGAAACTCTGAAGCCACTGGGACAGATCGTATCCGGCGGTGAGTTGTCTCGAATCATGCTTGCATTAAAGGCAATCCTTGCAGACAGAGATGAGATTGAGACATTGATCTTCGATGAGATCGATACTGGTATCAGTGGAAGAACTGCACAGAAAGTCTCTGAAAAGATGGCAGTGATCGGACAGCATCATCAGGTACTCTGCATCACGCATCTGCCGCAGATTGCAGCTATGGCAGACAGTCATTTTGAAATTGAAAAACATCTGCAGGGAACTGAGACTATTACCCAGATTCATGTGCTTAAAGAACATGATTCCATCCGCGAACTGGCAAGACTGTTAGGTGGTGCAGAAATTACACCTGCAGTTCTTGAGAATGCGAAAGAGATGAAAGAATTGGCACAGAAACAAAAAAATACAAGATTTAAATAAAATAATTGACCACATACTAAGAGAGGATAATCTTTGTGACGGATTGTTCTCTCTTATTTTTGTACCTTTCGGGTTTGCTGTGATGGGAAGTGTTTTATGGCAATTTCACAGTTACAGAATTTCATAAATACAGAATGAAAGGATGTGCATAACAATGAACAAAAGAAAATACAGACTTTTTGTCATCTGTTGTCTTGTGCTGGATCTGTTGGTGATGCTGATATCAGGTTACAGATATCTGGACAGAAAGATACCTGACGAAATTCAGATTTCCAGAGGCAAAAAAACAGAAGATGTCACAGAAGTTTTGTCAACACCATTTGTTACATTTGAAGAAGCAGTTACTGTTTCGCAGGATGGAGGCTATATTCTGCCCTGTAAACTTTTGGGTTATATTCCATTTAAAGAAATAAAAGTAACACCTGCAGATGATCAGGAAATTTATGTCAGCGGAAGCACCATAGGAATTTATATGCAAACAGAAGGTGTTCTGGTGATTGACACCGGTGAAATTCAGAATCGGAATGGTGAGACAGAGGAGCCTGCGAGAAATATTATCAGACAGGGAGATTACATTATCTCATTTAACGGAGAAAAAATCTCTACAAAAAGAGAACTGATAGATGACATCTCAGAACTTGATGGCAGCGAAGTTACACTGGGGATAAGCCGCAAAGGAGAGAGTATTCCTGTATCTGTAACTCCTGTAAAAGACAAAAAAGGAGACTATAAACTTGGAATCTGGGTAAGAGATGACACGCAGGGGATAGGAACGCTTACCTACGTAGATCAGAATGGTAATTATGGTGCCCTTGGCCATGGAATCAGTGATATAGACACTGCCCAGCTTCTGAATATCCGAAACGGAGCTTTGTATAAAGCCCGGATTCTTGCGATTAACAAAGGAAGTAAAGGCAATCCCGGCGAACTTGCAGGATACATCTGCTATGATGACAGAAATATTCTTGGAACTATCGAAGCAAACAGCAGAAACGGAATTTATGGTCAGTTCACAGGGATTGCAGATGATGCGATCACTTTAAAGAAAATGCCGGCTGCGTATAAGCAGGAAGTGAAGATTGGAACAGCCACAATTCTCTGCAGTACAGATGGCGAGGTAAAAGAATATGATGCAGAGATCAGAAAAATAGATTTGAATCATGAAGATACCAACAAAAGTTTTGTGATAAAGGTGACAGATAAAGAACTTCTGGAAGCTACAGGAGGGATTGTACAGGGGCTCAGCGGAAGCCCGGTTATCCAGAATGGAAAAATCATTGGTGCGGTAACTCATGTATTTGTTCAGGATGCTTCCAGCGGATATGGAATCTTTATTGAAAATATGCTGAAAAATACAGAAAGACTCTTTTAATGGATGATCAGGATTATGAAACAAAAATCTGATTATTGTCGAAATATATCAGATGCCTGTGAAAAATGAAAATAAAGAAAAAAGAATCACCAAAGCTGTCGACATAAAATAGGACAAATTTCCCTCTGTGTCTTGATTTTTCCGTAAGCATTCCTCTATAATATGTGATGAACCGAAAAAGAAAAGAGATTTATTGAAAAATGGGGGAGGAGTGAAATTTATGGAAAAATTAAATGTGGCAATTGCAGATGATAATGAGAAAATGGTGGAAGTACTTGGTCAGATAATAGAAGAAGACAAAGATCTGGAACTTGTGGGAAAAGCGCATAACGGAGAAGAAATCTGTAATATTATACGTGAAAAGGAACCGGACGTTGTGGTTCTGGATATTATTATGCCGAAAATGGACGGACTGGCAGTAATGGAGAAATTTGCCAATGACAAAAGTCTCAAAAAGATCCCATCATTTATCGTAGTTTCGGCAGTCGGTCAGGAACGTATTACAGAAAATGCATTTAACTTAGGGGCAGATTATTATATCCTGAAGCCTTTCGATAATCAGATGCTGCTTAATCGTATCAAACATGTGCGCAGAGCCAGCGAGAGAAGAATACGTCAGATCGGGCGGCAGCCTGAAAGGACAGAAGACAATCCGGTACCTGTGAGAAATCTGGAAACAGACGTGACAAATATCATTCATGAGATTGGAGTGCCTGCACATATTAAAGGATATCAGTATCTGCGTGACGCCATCATCCTGTCAGTTAATGACATGGAGATGCTCAATTCCATTACCAAGATACTGTATCCTACGATTGCAAAGAAACATCAGACAACAGCCAGCAGAGTGGAACGGGCTATCAGACACGCCATTGAAGTTGCCTGGAGCAGAGGAAAAATGGACACAATAGATGAATTATTCGGTTACACAGTCAGTACAGGAAAAGGGAAACCCACAAATTCAGAATTTATTGCTCTGATTGCAGATAAAATCAGACTGGAATATAAAAATCGCTCTTTCCAATAGTCATAGTTTGGAGTATAATTATTCAATAAAGGCTACCAAGGAGGGTTTTTCGCATGAAAAATATTTTATTTGCAACATCTGAAGCTGTACCATTTATCAAAACAGGAGGTCTGGCAGATGTAGCTGGCTCATTGCCGAAATATTTTGATAAACGATATTTTGATATTCGTGTGATCTTACCGAAATATGCCTGTATGAAACAGGAATGGAAAGATAAAATGAACTATATCA
>CAUEAK010000039.1:0-14272 GCA_958454115.1 Blautia wexlerae | reverse complement strand
GTCCCTGCCCGGAGCGATGCCACCTTCCTCTGGCGTCCCTCTATACATCCACCTCTCAAAACCTCAAAAACATCCCCGACTGCATCCACTCCCGGAGCGATGCCACCTTCCTCTGGCGTCCCTCTATACATCCGCCTCACGAGTCCACAAGCCCTTCCCGGACCCGCTCCGTAAGACTGTCTCCACCCTTACGATACCAATCTTCCACAAAAGAGTCAAAAGAGCTCACAGGCATCCTCCCCATAATGATCTGGATAAATGCGTTCTTCTCCAGCAAACGCAAAGTCTGAGGAATCTCCCCGTCACCATCCCCCAGATACTTCTTCTCCGGAGCACGGTAATTCGCATCCACCAGAAGCCCCACCGCCGAAATCCTGGACTTATACGCCGCCCAGGCCTCTACCGAAGGCACCTCCGCCTTAAGATACTCCTTACACGCATCAAAATAAGACGCCTCAATGGCACTGAGATCCTCCCTGGTCTTCTCATCGCCCGGACTATAAAGAACCTCACGGATATGCTTTGTCACTATATAGGTAGCCTCATTGTAATCTACATTGATCATTAGCGGACGCGCCGTAGGATCCACATTCAAGGCAAAATAAGTGTTCATCTCATCCGCATCCTCTGCCTCATATCTGGAATGGTCAAACAACACACTCAAAATCTTCATTGCGATCTCCGGATGCTCATACCCTTTACGCACAACTACATATTTATTATCTCGAAACGTAGAGTATACCTCCACAGTCCGCTTTACATCCGCAGTCAGATAATACGGTTCCCAGTCTGCCTCTTTATTCTTCCGATACTCATCCATAAGAGGATTATTCGGAGTCCACCAGAGCCCGAAAAACGCTCCGCATTTTCCATTCACCACAAGATCACGGATATTATTCTGTGCACGTAAAGCAAAATCCGAATCCAGTATTCCCTGCCTGTAAAGCTCTCTGAGATACCCCAGAGCCTCCTTTGTCTCCTCCGTCAGCGATCCATAGACAATTTCTCCATCTGCATTTTCAATCCACTGCTGCGGATATGCCCCGAACTTTTCAAACACAGAGTCCACCGAATAGCTGGTGCTGACCGTGCCCACAAGTCCCGGATCACAGACAAGTCCCACAGGATCTTCACCATCCTCTGCACCCATCCGGTTTTCCTGAAACGCACGGATCACTGAAAAAGCCTCTTCCAGAGTCTTCGGTTCTTTCAGTCCCAGCTGCTCCATCCAGTCACGTCTCAGCCATAAAAGCTGCGGCCCATCATCAATGGCAGTCTCCGGAAGTGCATACAGTTTTCCGTCAAAAGTCCCGGATGCCAAAAGTTCCTCTCCATAGCTCTCATACATTTCCTTTATTTTATCGGAAGCGCAGCTTTTATATACTTCCGTCAGATCCTCGATAAGATCATTTTCAACCAGTTCTTCCAGAGTTTCCCTGTCCGACACCAGAAAAATATCCGGAAGATTCCGATCTTTGACCAGGATGTTCAGGGCTTCGTCATACCGCTCCTCACTCTCCATAAAAACATTCTTATTCTGAATATTCAGTGTTTTTTTCAGATACCGGGTATATGCATTGTCCTCATAAGTCTGCCCGTCCGGAAGATTAGAATTATTAGCCCCTTTCATCTGTCCCAGAGTATAAGTTACAAGCTCCGGATATTTCCCCAGAGGCGTGGTTTCTGCCTGTTCCCAGCTCTTACTGCTCTTTTCGGACAGAACATCTATATCTGTTTTTTCCATTTCTGCAGTTCCTAAAGAACACCCCGTCAAAAGTGCCAGGCTCAGTATCGTACTCAGAAATACCACTGTTTTTCCCAGACTAAGTCTCATCTTTTTTTACCTCTTTCGGGATCCTCATATCAACGCTTGTCCCCTCGCCTACCTTGCTCAGGATCCGGATGGCATATTTCTCTCCATATAAAATGCACATACGGTCATTGACATTTTTAAGACCATAGCCTTTTGCCTGATATGTGAGCAGCTTTTCTGCCTGCTCCTGCTCCATCCCTATTCCGTTATCTTCAACCCGGATCACTACATCTCCATTCTCTTCAAAGAAATAAAGTTTCAGAAGCTTTTCCCCTTCCTCCTTCACATCCAGGCCATGCTCCAGAGCATTCTCAACGATGGGCTGCAGGGCAAGCTTCGGAACCAACTCCTGCTGAACAGACGGATCGATATTCCACTCCACCTTAAAATCATTGTCATGCATGATCAGCTGGATTTCCAGATAAGCTTCGATATTCCGAATACAGGTTTCCACAGTCACCATATCTGCTCCCTTACTGAGCGCTGTCCGGTAAAATGTAGATAATGCCAGTGTCACACGGCTGATCTCCTTCTGACGGCTCTTAATCGCCATCCAGTTTATAATAGAAAGAGAATTATAAAGAAAATGGGGATTGATCTGGGCAGTCAACGCTTTCAGTTCAAATTCCTTCAGAGCGATCTTATTTTCATACACTTCTTCGATCAGTCGATTAATTTCATCCATCATATGGTGAAAGCTTCTCACCAGCTGTCCTACCTCATCTCCAGAATCACTGTAAACCGTAACTTCACGGCTTCCCTGGTTCACCTGTTCCATATTTCTGGTAAGCTGCTCAATCTTTCTGGTAAACAGCTTAGAAAACGTCATTCCAAGCACAATGATGATCACAACACAGAAGCCGATCAGTGGGATCTCACTGATCAATACTTTTGAAACCGAGCTCTCGATCACAGCCGGAGGTTTGTAAAAATAATAGGTCCATCTTGTTTCATGTCCGCTGCTGCTGACATAGGTATATTCTTCCCTCAGACGATCCAGCTTTTTTGCGGTTTCTTTCTGTGCTGAAATATCACTGGCAGCCAGATTTTCTCCATGATAGACGATATTTTGCTGATCATCCACCACAAAGCCTCCGGAATTCCGTTCAATAATATTAGCCAGAGGCTGGAATACTTTTCCGTAATCCAACAAAATACAGAGCACAGCCTCCCTGATCTTACCATCATATATTTCCCTGACTGCCGCGATCTGACGATTATCCCGGTCCACGATCCACTGAACCGTCACGGTATTATTTAATTTGTCACTCCACCATTCCCCATCAACCTCTGAAAGCGGAGCCAAGGTATATTCATGGCGCACGGGAATGCTTTCTGCAAAAAGATGTATCCCCAGAATTGCTTCGTGGTAGGATTTCGGCACCGTCAACAGCGGATCCACAACTTCCGTATACTGTTCATATGCAGTATAACGATCCATATCTTTGTTGAAGATCACCTCCTGGATTTCAGGAGAATAGGTAAGATAATTCAAAAGGCTGGCATAAATTTCGATCTGCCCGTCAATGTTTTCTCTGGTCTGCTCCAAAATGGAGTACATATCCTCCATCTCATTTTTCCGTACAAGACTACTCATACGACTGTGACTATACAGTGCCAACACAGTCATCGGCACCAGGGATACCACCACAAGAAGATTTGTCAGCTTGTACCGGTATTTCATATTATTATACTTCTTCAGAAGACTCTTCATCCTCATTGTTTCCTTTCCGATAGGACTCCGGGCTGCTTCCGTAATATTCCCGGAAGCTCCGGCAGAAATACGAAGAATTGGCAAATCCTACCTGCTCGCTGACCATGGCTACTTTCATGTTGGTAGTTCGTAGAAGCTCCTTGGCCTTTTCCATGCGGAACACACGGATAAAACGATTCAGGTTCATCCCCGTCTCCTTCTTGAAAATAAAGCTGAGATAGCCGGACGAAAGGTATACCTTTTCTGCCAGTGTTTCCAGATTCAGATCTTCCGCATAGTGATTGTAAATATAATTTTTGACTGCTGCCACCTCATCTCTGGATTCGCTCATGGAACGGTCTAGGAACTCCTCGTACTGGCGGATATTTTTTTCTGTAACCTCAATGATCTCCTGAATGGTAGAACAGCCATACAGATGATCCACCTCCAGATCCAGCCTGTGCTCTCCGGCAAAACGATTCTCCTGAAACAGCTCCCTTATCACATTGGAAAAAACAAATTTCACATACATGGCCGAAAACTGGGTATTGGACTGATATTTGGATGCCAGGCTGCGGAAATGGCTCCACAGCTGCTTCACATCCTTTCTGGAAATATCTTCTGAGATTTTTTCCATGAGCCTGGAATCCTGCTCCTCTTCTCCGGTATTTTTTTCCTCGTCCTCCTCGCTGGTATAGACATGAATATCCGGATGATAAAATTTTTCTTCCATCTGCTGCTCCAGCTGTTCCATGATTTCCGGCAGTTCCTGATATCCGTCAAAACGCCGGCTTACAGCCAGATGAAAGCGAACAGAATGAAGACGCTTCAGAAGATTATAGACATTTTTTGCCACAAGGACATAATCACAGTACACATCCTTAAAAAGAAGCAAAGACTGACGGCCATTAAGATTCAAATAGAAGAAAGAACGGCGAAGCTCTTCCCGGATCTCAAGGGGAACCTCATCACTGGCAGAATCAAAAAAAGCTTCATCCGATTCAATAAGAATTGCACAGTGCCACTGCTCCCAGACAGAAAAATCCACAATTCCTTCCGCTTCCTTCAGACGCTCCTGATCTCCGGAATAAATGTAGCCCAACAGAAAATACTGCTGAAGAAAGCTCTTTTCTTTTATGGACTGCTGCTCTTTATTTTTCCGGGATGCGATCTCCTTCTGGATCTTCTGTATGGTGTCATGAAAGCGGTCCGGATCCACCGGTTTCAGTACATAATCCGTCACACCATAGCGGATCGCCTCCTGAGCAAAAGCAAAATCTCCATAACCGCTGAAAATGATAATTTCCAGATCCGGATATTCCTCTCTTGCTTTTTTTGAAAGCTCCAGACCATCCATATGCGGCATTTTGATATCTGTCAGCATCAGATCCACCGGATGCTTTCTCAGCTCATTTAATGCCAGCTTGCCATTAGCCGCCTCATAAATCTCCCACTCTCCCTCCTCCATAGACAGAAGAAAGCGGATTCCGTCACGTTCCAGTTTTTCATCATCTACCACCAAAACTCTGTACATTCCTCACCTCGCCAAATATGGCCTGATCCACGTAAAAGCACGCAGAGCAGGCCGTTTTTCTTTCATTTTAACATTATTCAACTAATTTGTCAGCCCTTAACAGCTCCTGCAACCACCCCTTCAATGATATATTTCTGGCATGCAAGATAGAAGGCAATGATCGGAATGATGGAAAGAACAAGAACGCCCATCATCGCTCCCATATCAATGGTTCCGTAACCGCCCTTCAGATACTGGATGGCAATGGAAATGGTTTTATATTTCTTGATATCAAGTACCAGATATGGAAGAAGATAATCATTCCAGATCCACATGGTTTCCAGGATCGCTACAGTTACACAGGTCGGTTTCATAACCGGAAGAACCACTTTAAAAAATGTCTGGATCGGGGTACAGCCATCGATCATGGCAGCTTCCTCGATCTCGATCGGAATGGATTTTACAAAACCGCTGAACATAAATACCGCAAGTCCTGCTCCATATCCAAGATAAATGATGATCAGTCCCCACGGAGTATTCAGTTTCAGGATGTTTGCGATCTTGGAAAGAGTAAACATTACCATCTGGAATGGTACGACCATGGAAAACAGGCACAGCATGTACATGGTTTTTGTCAGCGTGTTGGTAACACGGTTGATGTACCAGGCACACATGGAGGTACAGAGCAGAATTACCGCAACAGAAAATACTGTGATAAATAATGTCCATCCAAATGCCTGGAAAAATCCGGTTTTTGTGAGACCATTTACATAGTTTTCCAGACCTACGAACATTTTATCCGTTGGGATTGCAAAGGGATAACGGCTGATGTATGCTTTTTTCTTAAAAGAATTGATCAAAACCAGAAGGATCGGGAAAATATAAGCAACAGATACCACACTCAGGATCGCAGTCCACAGACCGCTGAATTTTACTTTTTTATTCATTACTGCTGTACCTCCTTACTTCTTGTGAGACGATTCTGGATCATGGCAATTGCTCCAACCAGGATAAAGAAGATCACGGCCTTCGCCTGTCCTACACCTTCCCATCCGGTACGTCCATAGAAGGTATTGTAAATATTCAGTGCAAGCATTTCTGACATATTGGAAGGCTCACCATTTGTAAGAGCAAGGTTCTGGTCAAAAAGCTTGAAGGAGTTGGTAAGTGTCAGGAAAGTACAGATGGTGATGGACGGCATGACCATAGGAATGATCACATGCTTCAGAAGCTGTCCTTTGTTCGCACCATCGATCTGTGCAGCCTCGATCAGTTCACCCGGGATATTCTGGATACCTGCAATGTAAATGATCATCATATATCCGATCTGCTGCCAGCACATCAGGATCACAAGGCCCCAGAATCCGTAAACAGAAGAATATGTAAGTGTTTTATTGATCTGAAGAAGCAGACCGTTTAACAGAAGCTGCCATACATAACCAAGGATGATTCCACCGATCAGGTTTGGCATAAAAAATACAGTACGGAATATATTGGTTCCTTTGATCTTCTTGGTCAGAAGCAACGCAACTGCAAAACCGATCACATTGATCAGAACTACTGATACAACCGTAAATGCGGTGGTGTACCATAATGCATGTCCAAAGGTTCCATCCTCAGTAAAAATCTTCACATAGTTCTGTAATCCCACGAATTTTGCATCCGTTACTGTGGTAAATTTACAGAAGGAAAGATATACGCCCATGATAAAGGGAACGATAAATCCAATGGTAAATGCCAGCAGGGTAGGCAGGACAAAAACCGGAAAATACTTTTTCATCATCTTATTCTGCATGTTTTCTCTTCCTTTCTCCTGAGGATGCATCCTTCCCTACTTTACACATCCTCTCTTCATTAAAAGAGGCAGGCGGAAACCGCCCACCCCTTCGTGATCACGTTTCAGTTATACCTTATCAGCCTTCATTTGCTGCTTTGTACTCTTTTGCCCATCCGTCAACAAATGCAGTTTTCACAGCATCCCACTCGCCGGTACCCTGTGCATACTCAAGCATTGCACTGCCGACCTGGTTTTTCCACTCTTCAGAAGGCATGGTTGTAAAGTTCCATGAAACCGGAGTTTTACCAGCTTTTACATATTCGTCGGCTGCTTTTACAAGCGGATTTGCAGACTCATAATTCTCATCAAAGGTCTTGAATGGTGTTGTAAATCCCATTTCCTGGCTTATAGATTCTCTTCCTTCATCACTTGTGATAACCCAGCTGAGGAAATCAAGAGTTGCCTGGATATCCTTCTCATCTGCTTTTTTGTTTACGCACCAGTAGTTCTCACTGCCTGTGCAAAGTCCCTGGTCCTCTTCACCATCTACACCAATATAGATTGGAAGCATTCCCATATCCTCGTCTGCTACTTCGTTATCTTTGATGTTATCATAAGCCCAGGTTCCATTCTGATAGAACACAGCCTCTCCAAGACCAAATTCAGCATTTGCATCATCGATAGTCTTGCTGGAAAGAAGGCTTGGCTCACAGGTAGAATCTGTGATATAAAGGTCAAACAGGTTCTTGAAGTTGTCAAGATAGGTCCCTTTGATCGCATCTGTGGATGTGATTCCGTCTTCTTTGTACTCATAATAGATTGGAAGGTTTGCAAGGTGTGTCTTGAAGCGCCAGTCACTGGAAGAATCAAAGCCTGCGGAAGTAAATGCACCGTCAACTCCAAGGTCATCTTTCTTAGCCTGGATATCATCTGCAACCTTCTTTAATGTCTCAAAATTGTTGATCTCATCTGCAGACTTGATCACAGCGCCATCCATCTCACAGTATTTCTTAAGAAGCGCTTTGTTGTAAATAATTCCATATGTTTCAATTACATAGGCGATACCGTCAACTGCACCGCTGTCCTCCTTCAGTACGAAATCGTCACTCTCCACATTTTTATAAACATCGCTGTCTTTCAGGTCATAGCAATAATCCTTCCAGGATGCAAGTCCAACTGGTCCGTTAACCTGGAACAGTGTCGGAACCTCATCCTTGGCCATCTCTGATTTCAGAGTAGACTCATAAGTTCCGGAAGCAGCTGTAACAACGGTAACCGGTACACCAGTCTCATCGGTGTATTTCTTTGCCAGGTCTGACCACTGATCTGCCTGCTCCGGTTTAAAATTCAGATAATAAACAGAGCCTTCACTGTCATCCCCTTTTGCCATAGCCGGAACTGCCGGGATCATAGTAGCTGCCATCAAAGCTGCAAGACCAAATGCTGTTGCTTTTTTCATTCTCATAATCGTACCTCTCCTTTACCTTATATGATATTCAATTTGTTTCGCGGATATGCTTAAAACGTCCATTTCGCATATTCCTGACCGATAAGCTTCAAATCAGCTTCTCGATTAACTTGATATTATTGTAAATCGAAGAGGTCATTTTCACTATATAAAAAAATCAAGAAACATGTTGATTTTTTTATATAGTAAAAATATTGATATTTTACCATGAAAAAAGAAGCCGGAACAGGCTTGCTCCCATTCCGGCTTCTTCCATATATTATTTTCGATTCATCATGCTTTATTGACAGATCCGAAAAGCTCCATTTTCTCTTTAACAGTAGCTTTGATCGCTTCTGCTCCAGGTGCAAGAAGCTTACGTGGGTCATATCCTTTACCCTGCTGATCTTTACCCTCTTCAATGTATTTACGTGTAGCTTCAGCAAATGCAAGCTGGCACTCTGTATTTACATTGATCTTGGAAACGCCAAGGCTGATCGCTTTCTTGATCATGTCTGCCGGGATACCTGTACCACCGTGAAGAACAAGCGGCATATCTCCTGTCAGTTTCTGAATAGCATCCAGAGTCTCAAAGCTTAAGCCCTGCCAGTTAGCCGGATATTTTCCGTGAATGTTACCGATACCAGCTGCAAGGAAGTTGATTCCGAGATCTGCAACTCTCTTGCACTCCTCAGGATCAGCGCACTCGCCCATACCAACAACACCATCTTCCTCGCCACCGATGGAACCAACCTCTGCCTCAAGAGACATGTTGTGCTCAGCAACGATCTTAACCAGCTCTTTAGTCTTAGCTACGTTCTCATCGATCGGATAATGAGATCCGTCGAACATAATGGAAGAGAAACCAGCCTCAACACATTTCAGGCATCCATCATAGCTGCCGTGGTCAAGATGAAGAGCAACCGGAACAGTGATGTTCAGCTCTTCCATCATACCGTTAACCATACCTACAACAGTCTTATAACCTGTCATGTATTTACCGGCACCCTCGGAAACACCAAGGATTACAGGAGAGTTGAGCTCCTGAGCTGTCTGAAGGATAGCTTTTGTCCACTCAAGGTTGTTGATGTTGAACTGACCAACTGCATAATGGCCTGCTTTTGCTTTTTTCAGCATTTCTGTTGCGTTTACTAACATGATAAAATCCTCCTAACCTGTATTAGGATACGGAAAAACCGTGTCCTTTATATCCAACCGTACTCATAATAGCAGATTTCCTTTGGTAAGTCCAGTATTTTACCAAAAATGCTGATGCTGTGGGAATTATTATTTTTTTTGAGAAAAAGCTTGCAATTTTATCAAATGTTATGTATAATATATTTGTTGTTCACGGATGGATTCCCGAGTGGCCAAAGGGGGCAGACTGTAAATCTGTTGGCACCGCCTTCGAAGGTTCGAATCCTTCTCCATCCAGCGAATTTAGCTCTTACATCTTTGCGATGTAGGAGCTATTTTTTTGTGCAAAAAGAAAACCGCAAAGGGGCCGCAAAGCCGCGGCCCCTCTGCACACCCCTCGGGCTTTTTTTAAGGAGTTCTTGGTTGTGGATGAGGGGAGGGTGTTGACTTGTGTCTGTATGCTTGGGTATTGGATGTGGGACGCTGTGCCGATCTGGTTCCTGTATGCTTCGGTGTTGGATGCGGGATGCTGTGCCGATTTATTTTTTGGGGGATACGGCCGGCTGCTTTATTGGTTATGGATTGTTTTGAGGCCGTTTTCTGTATGCTTCGGTGTTGGATGCGGAACACTGTGCCGATCTGGTTCCTGTATTCTTCGGTGTTGGACGTGGAACGTTGTGCCGATTTATTTTTATATATTGTGTTTTTTGGGCACTGGGCAGAATGTACATTCGCTTCTATTGTCTGCTCTCTGCGGTTGAATTTTCAGCCGGGGATGTGGCAGCGGTATGGGCTGCTGCGGAGGAGGTGTGATACTGCTTAGGCTGCGGGGATCGGCGTTATTGAGACAGGGGCTGCTGTCTGAGCCAGAGGCGAGTTCTGCCCCTGTCTCAATGTTTTTAGCCGATTTCCGGAGCCTTAGCAGTATCCGCCGACGGAGCCCTGCCCGTACCGCTGCCACATCCCCGGCGTACGGTTCATTCAATCCACCACACAAAGAAAAAGACGGCCACCCCCCAAAAAGCGAGACAGCCGTCCTTTCCTCACACATCATACATAGGAAATCGAAACACCGAAAAAAATCTATTTGTTAACTCTGTTAACCGTATTACCATCCAGAAAAGCCTTGATATTATCAACCGTAATATCCATGATCCTCTGTCTGGAAGCCTGAGCAGCCCAGGAGATATGCGGAGTGATGATGCAGTTTTTAGCCTTGAGAAGCGGATTATCCCCCTTGATCGGCTCAGTAGAAACAACATCAAGACCAGCAGCATAAACCTTCCCACTATTCAGAGCATCTGCCAGATCCTGCTCAACAACAAGCTGACCACGGCTGTTGTTGATAAGGATAACTCTATCCTGCTTCCTTTGTTTGCAAGAACGATAACATCTCCCGGCTGAGCCATATCCAGTGCTTTATGGAACAGAAGGTTATCTCCTGCCGGTGCATTTACTGTAAATGCAGTTCCCAGAAGTCTTGCCTTCGGGTTCAGCGGGAAAATACTGGAATCTACGGCAGCGATCTTTCCACAGTTATCATCAATATTTGCAACTGGAATTCCACGGAAGGCTTCTACTAATTCTTTTGACGGTCTTTCAAAATTTCGTCTGATCCTACATCCTAATGCCATATGAAAACCTCTCTTCTTTTGATATACAAGCTTACTATTGAATAACGAATAATTTCTCTGTATAATATAAATAATTTTTATATTATCAAAGCTTAAACCATCCTATAGACAACACCAAAGAAAAGGAGCTGTTCATATGAATCTTGCTGAAATCGAAACCTTTCTCACCATTGTAAATACCAAGAGCATCACCCGTACAGCGGATCTTCTTTTTCTTTCCCAGCCTACTGTCAGCCACCGGCTCACATCTCTGGAGAACGAACTGGGTTTTCCCCTTGTGATCCGTCAGAAAGGCCACAAGCAGGTGGAACTGACTGCCAAGGGAACAGATTTTATCATCCTTGCGGAACGCTGGATGTCTCTCTGGAAGGAAACTATGGAGTTGCAGCGCAATCAGGATTCCCTGCTACTTACCATCGGCTGTACAGACAGCCTGAACGTAGCTGTTTTCGCACCACTGTATGACAGGATCTTAAATGAACAGACCAAGCTGGACCTGAACATCGAGTCCCATCACTCTTCAGAGCTCTACGGTCTTCTTGGAGAACACAGCATTGATATCGGATTTGTCTACCACAAATTGCATTACAAGAATATCATAACAGAGAAAATCTTCGAAGAAAAACTTTATCTGATACAATCGGATCAGCCAGTGATTCCGGCTCCGGCAATACATACCGATGAGCTGGATCCATCCCTGGAGCTGTTTTTAAGTTGGGATGACAATTATCAGATCTGGCATGACCGCTGGCTTTCCTCCGCTTCCAGGCCTCACATTGCGGCAGATACCATCACACTTTTGGACCGTCTCTGGAAAAAACCGGGGAACTGGATGGTCGCACCACAGTCTGTGATCCTGGAGCTTTCCCATTACCGGCCTCTTTTTATCAGTGAACTGAAAAACACACCGCCAAACCGTGTCTGCTATAAGATCAAGCATAAATATCCAAAGTCCACTAGCAAACGTGCCGTGGAATTCTTCGAAAATGCACTGGAAGACTTTCTTGCAGAATCCACTCCGTCCTTCCCGATCGGCCAGGTATGGGAACGACAGAAATAAAAAAAACGGTAAGCACAAGTCCGTCAGGAAGATTTTCTGCTTTACCGTTTCTTCTTATTATATTATTTATACCAGGATTTTTGATCCACCGCTTTCCGCCACATAAAGCAACAACGGGCTTCGACTTGTTTCATCATATATCAAGAACACTTTGTTTACAAGGATTTTCAGCATTTCCATGAAAAACAATATTTCGTCTGATTGCGTCTATTTTCTTTTATTTGTCACAAAAATTGTCATAAAAGAGCCACGCCCGATAAAGGGAATGGCTCTGATTATTACATTATATTTTCAAGCTTTTTTATTTCATTCTGTACTCTTGCAACATCTACGTGATTGTATATGTTCATTGTAATGCTTATGTCACTATGTCCCATAATCATTTGTAAAACTTTGATATCTAGGCCAGCTTCTGCACATCTGGTGCAAAACGTATGCCTCAGCATATGTGGATGTGTCAAGTATAGGACAAAAAAATTTTATTTTTTTCTGCCGAAGACTATCTGACGTTTCCATCAGGTAGTCCCAGCACCTTTATTATCTTCTGATAAATCATTCTTGTCCTGCTCAAGTTATCTCTGTTCTGAAAAAATATCGTCAAAATTCCATTCGATTTCAATTTCATCCTGAATCAGAGAAACAGCAGCACCCGTCACTGCAATCAGCCCCACTCTCCAGTTCATACAGGTAAGCCACAAAAGAATACAGATAAAATTCAGATGCGCACTGTTCCATGTACATGTCTGAAAAACAAATCATCACACCTGGCATTACTCGGTAAACCGTCATAACGCCCTCTCCTGTCGCATCATTTAACATAAGAACAGCGCAATTCTCATTCTGAATCACAGGCTTCACATTACTTCCAAGACTTGCAATTTCATTTACATTCAAATTTCTTCTCCTTTCACATAGTGGTATTTCTTTGTATTAGTTTCATCTAACCTTTTTTTCTATTATCTTAACATGAGAATCGAGCATTATCCAGACCTGAACGGACGACAATAATCCATTTAGACAAAAATAAAGTTCCAGACTTATTATCTGAAACTTTATTATAAATCCAGCATCATTGCATTACTTCACACAACGGAAATATACCATAGAACCGTCAACATGGATATCCGTTTCTTTATATAGTTTTTGAAGGATATCTCTCAGCTCTTTCTCCGTCTGAAACGGTGGAGAAAACCACCCTTTCTTTGCAAGAATATTTTTTACCAGCCAATCTGTCCGTTTCGATTTTCCCCTGATTTGACACTCCCCACAGCTAAAGTAGGGGGATTCTTGCTTCTCCCACTACTGCATTGGCAAACACCTTACGGTACTGCAATGTCTTACACAGTGTCCACAAGCTATATTTATACTGTTCCCGTATGCCCTACGGTACAGTTTTTATCTTTATGCAGACTGCATCTGCAGTCCTTTTTTCAGAATATTGATACTTGCATTCGTATCCCGGTCATGAACCGCATGGCATTTGGGACACTCCCAGATACGAATGCCCAGATTTTTTATCCGTGGATTTCTGTAGCCACAACAGCTGCAGGTCTGACTGCTCGGATACATCGTTGGTACTCTGTGAATTTCATTTCCATACCAGCCAGCTTTATATTCCAGCATTTCAAAAAATTTTGCCCAGGAAACACTCGCTATCGATTTTGACAGTTTATGATTCCGGATCATCCCCTTAACATTCAGATCTTCAATACAGATGGTTTGGTTTTCACGCACCAGCATCGTTGACTGTTTCTGCAGGAAATCATTCCGCTGATTGGTTACTTTCTCATACACTCTTGCCACCCTGATCCGCTGCTTCTCGCGGTTATGGGAATCTTTTTGTTTTCGGGAAAGCCTGCGCTGTTCTCTTATGAGTTTTCGCATTGAGCGTTCCAGATATCTGGGATTTGATACCGTATTTCCATTACTGTCGGAGTAGAACGCTTTGATCCCGACATCAATCCCTATCGTTCCGCCAGCATTTGAGCGTGGTTCCGGTTCAAAATCAACATTTAAAACCGCAAAATATTTTCCAGCCGGTGTGTGCTCAATGATCACGTGATTAATCTTTTCCACTTCCATCGACTGCCGTATTTTAACAAATCCAAGTTTCGGAAGTTTGATATATCTTCCCACAATACGAATATTATCTTTTTGATTTACCGTTCTGTATGACTGGAACCGGTTATGTTTACTTT
>CAUEAK010000038.1:0-14341 GCA_958454115.1 Blautia wexlerae | reverse complement strand
TTGCCGGATGTGTAGGCGATGGCGGTGGTGATGTAGTATTTCTGTTTTTCCATGGGTTGTTGTCTCCTTTTTTAATGTGGACGCCCGGGAAATTATTTCTCTTTCTATGCGGTTTCGGGATCTAGTAACTCTAAGTGTCTGAAAATCTGCTAAAAGCATTCTCAAAAATCTCAAACTCGCTTCGCTCAGACAGTGAGATTTTTGTTCATAACGCAGATTTCCAGGCACTAAGATTTACACGATCCCTGCAAATGCATAGAAAGAGAAATAATTTCCCAGGCTGATTTTTGAAATGGTAACAACTGCTCCTTATTTGTGGAAGAAAAACATAAATTCTTCATGGTAGGAAGGAACTGGTGTTGGGGAAATAATTCCTCTCTGTCGCAGTGTGATCCTGCCCGGAGGGCTTTTTTATGTTATAGGAACATTACAGAGTAATTTCCTATAACATAAAAAACGTCTCCTCAGATTATCTGAGAAGACGAGTATTACCCGTGTTACCACTTCTGTTCGTTTCCGGGCTCGCGCGGGGAAACCTTGGGAGGTACATTATGATACCTCTACGCTGTAACAGGCGTGCCTGTCGCTGCCTAAAGCTGTTGGCTCTCAGCAGTGCCTCTCGGAAGCCATCTTCGACCTGCTCCTTGCATATCCCTCTCAGCCTTTGAATCTGTGATATGTGATCCATGGGGATTTCTCTGTAATACGGTCTGCGGATCTACTCTCTTCTTCAATGAGTTTGTGTTATTTCGTGACAGCACTCCGCTCTGTGATCGTGGAACGCTGTTAGCTATAGGAAATAGTTATTTCCTGTTATAGGGAAAATATAGCACATTTTGGTGGGTTTGTAAACCCACATCGTTACTGTTCACTCCGTTCACAGTAACGTAGCCAAAATTCATTCCAGATTGCCTGCGGCAATGGAATTTTGGCTTGTATGTCTCGGGATTTTGGCATATTCAGTTTCCATCACCCATGGACTGGCAGGCAACAGTTTCTCAGCTTTTGGACAGGCTTTTCCCGATTTCCATGATCTGCTCATAGCACTGCCCGAAAAACATCCTGTATCCTTCACAGAAATAGTTTTTATAAAGTCCGGTATCAGGCTGAAAATCCCGATTGCGCTGGCAGCCTCCCCGGCAGAGTCGGAAATACTTACAGAGGCGGCACTCTTCATCCAATTTCCAGGATTGCTCGATGAACTGAATCTCGCTCCTTCTCTGGTTAATGTCGTCCAAGCGGTCAGTGTTAAAATTCCCCAGACGGTACTCATCCATCATATAAAAATCGCAAGGATACACACTTCCGTCTGCCTCTACCACATTCTGGATTCCACAGACTCCTCTCTGTTCACAGGATTCCGCCATGTAACCTGCCGCAAGACCGACATAATTTTCAAACTGCCGGATAAAAGGCTGCTTTCCACGCCTCAAATCCTTGTACCACAGCCGGAATAAATCTGTCAGAAACTGTCCATATACCTCTGGTGAAAGGGAATACGGGGTTTTCCCATGTTCCTCTCCAAAGGGATCCAGACAGGCAATATATTGTTGATAATACCATCCTCGCCTTTGATAAGTGCCATATATTTCCCGAATATTCTCCGCGATTTTTGGCGTGACAACGGTTAGGATATTATAATCCACCCCATACTCATCCATCAGCATTGCCGTCTGATTGACACGGGCAAAAGTGCCGCTCCCGGAATGTGTGTGCCGCATAGAGTTATGGATTTCTTCCGTTCCGTCCACCGACAGGCCAATCAGGAAATGATTGTCTTTGAAAAACTGGCACCATTCTTCTGTAATTGCATAACCATTGGTCTGAAGCGCATTCTGTACCTGTACATGATTCCTGTTGTACTGGTTCTGAAATTCAATTGCTTTTTTGAAGAAACCAACTCCGCGCAGGGTTGGCTCACCGCCCTGATAAATGTAGCTTATCATGCCCTCTGCCCGCAGCATCGTTTTCCGTATTATGTTTTTCAGCGTTTGCTCACTCATGTACCCGAAAGATTCTTGTGTACGTTTCTGTGCTTCATCACAGTAGAAACAATAGTTGCAGGACATGTTGCACATGCTGGAAGATGGTTTCATTAAAACACTTATTGCTGGCATTTTACCTCTCCTTTATCTATAATTACTCTGTTTGTTTACCCCCGGTGGATAAAAGGCAACACACCACCGAAGGTATCTATGATCGTTCTTTCCTTGTATCTATGATTGTTCCGTATGTAAAATCATAGCACATTTTCTTTTTTCAGTTCCAGTACAGTTTTCCTCTTCACTGTGTCCTCGGCATTCGTATCTCTATGACAGTGTCCTGAAGGATATTGTACATGGTAAAAACCAGCGTGATGCCTAATTTTTCTCAATTCATTGTCCCCTCCAGCTTGTTCACAAGCAACTTATCATCCATGATTACCATACGAATGTCCATGGTTATCACCCTCCTGCAGTTTCGGCTATCGCTTTTATTCTTTGTCTTATTTTATAGAATCATGTCAGTTTTCACTGAGTGTATTCATCCCGAAACCAAAATCGCGGTATTTTCATATACTGTAACATACGCAAAATTATCTGTCTATTCAAAACCCGACTTATCATTATCAATTATACGTCATGCCATACATTTACATCGTTTATATATAACAGTTTTACAACAAAGGATGCTGCGCCCTTCTCGGTATCCCCGGTAAGATTATGCAGCACAATCATACTTCCGCAGATTCATAATCTTTTCCATATTTTCGGCATAAGTCAATAAAGGACTTCATTTGTTCTGTAAAATATTTCCGCTTATAATAAATCACATTCAGATTTCTTTTTAGCGGTTTTTTGAATGGTAACAGACATACATGATTCTCTTCCATATCTTTTTTTACTAAAAGGTAAGGAAGTACGGCAACGCCAAGACCGACAGACACCGCTTTTACAATAGCCTGTGTACTTGTGCTCTCCCAGACAGGATGAACTGTTATATTTTTCAATTCAAAACCGGCATCCAGGATTTCCCGTCCCGCACTTCCTTTTTCCCGCATGAGAAAAGGATACGCTGACACTTCTTCCAAAGTAACCCATTTTTTATCAGCTAATGGATGCGTAACAGGAACAATCGCACATAAATGGTCTGTCATAAATGGAATTGCCATGATATCAGCGTATTCGGGCTGGTTTTCAATCAAAGCAATGTCAATCTTATTCTCTAAAACAAGTTGTTCAATAGCAGCAGACTGTTTGATAATAACAGTAATTTTTAGCATTGGATAAATTTCCTGATATTGTTTAAGCATTAGCGGGAGAATATGAGTGCCAATCGTAATGCTTGCACCGATACGGAGTGTTCCGCAATGATCCCAATCTTTAATTTTCTGTTCCATTTCATCAAACAACTCTATAATATGCAGTGCATATCTGTAAAGTTCATTCCCCGCTCCGGTCGGACTGATGTGCCGCCCAATCCGCTCAAAGAAACGGGTCCCATAATATTCCTCCATCTCTTTTATGGCAAGGCTGACGGACGGCTGAGCGAGATGCAGAACATCAGCAGCCTTTGTAATACTGTTGTGTTCATATACAGAGACGAATATTTTCATATATCTGAGCGTCATAATATCCCTTCTTCCAATCCATAATAAAACAGTTATCTATTTCATAGAATAATAATATTTTACATATGTGTCAAGAGCGGATATACTGGTATGCGAAGGAGGAAAAATCATGGAAAATAAAAAGAACGTATTATGGAAGCTATTCATATCAACTTTATATTTAAGTGCCTTTACATTTGGCGGCGGATATGTGATTGTTACATTGATGAAAAAAAAATTTGTGGATGATTATCACTGGATTGAAGAGAATGAGATGTTGGATTTGGTTGCAATCGCGCAGTCATCGCCGGGACCAATCGCAGTAAATGGCGCAATTGTAGTTGGGTATAAGCTTGCCGGAATGCCTGGAGTACTGGTGGCAATCATTGGAACAATTATTCCACCGTTTTTGATTATATCTGTGATTTCGGTTTGTTACAATGCTTTCCGCAGCAATTATTTTGTGAGCCAGATGTTGGAAGGTATGCAGGCTGGCGTTGGCGCGGTTATCGCATCTGTGACTTATGAAATGGGAGCCGATATCGTTCAGGATAAGAATGGCATATCCACAGTGATCATGGTTGGTGCATTTATTGCCTCCTGTATCTTTGAAGTAAATGTAGTCTATGTTGTTATCGTTTGCGGACTAATCGGAGTAATCCGGACATGTATTGCAAAGAGGAGGAAAAATAAATGATTTATCTGCAATTGTTTTTGAGTTTTTTACAGATTGGTTTATTCAGTTTTGGCGGTGGATATGCGGCAATGCCCTTGATTCAGGGGCAGGTGGTTACAGCACATGGTTGGCTCAGCATGTCTGAATTTACAGATCTTATCACCATTTCCCAGATGACACCAGGTCCGATTGCAGTCAATTCAGCAACTTTCGTTGGAATTAAGATTGCCGGGATTCCGGGAGCTTTGATTGCGACTCTTGGATGCATTTTGCCATCTTGCATCATTGTTACGGTGATTGCAAAGTTATATCTGAAATATAGAGAGATGGATATGCTACAGGGAGTCCTGAATTCTCTGAGGCCTGCTGTTGTTGCGATGATTGCATCTGCCGGAATTTCCATTTTGATTACAGCATTTTGGGGAAGTTCCGCATCAATTGCATTGGCAGGAACGAAATGGAGCCTTGTAGTGATATTTGCCATCTGTGTCGTATTACTTCAGAAAGTGAAAATGAACCCTATCTGGGTTATGGTGGCGGCAGGAGTTATGAAAGTGGCAGTATCATTCCTTGGAGGATGATACCCCACAGCCGACAGCGGGCATCACGGTTTCCTGTCCGCTAAGGGGAAATAAATCCATTATTTATCAGGCCACCACTTTGGAGTATTAGATGTAAGCAGAGACTGCTGGAATTCTTTAGGAGGAATTCCGGCAGTCTTTTTGAATACCCGGCTAAAATAAAGCGGATCGGAGAAACCCACCATGGATGCAATATCTGACAGTTTCATCGCATTTGTTGCAATTAGCTCCTTTGCTTTTTCTACCCGAAGTTCATTTAGATAACGCATCGGTGCAACCCCAATACGTTTCTTGAATATGTGGGAAAAATACCCGACACTTAACTTGCAATATTCTGCCATTGATGCAACATTCCAGTTATCTTTATACCGTTGATTAAGCTGCATGATCAGCCGGTCAATAGAGAAGTCATTTCCTAACGGAGAGAGAATCTGTTGATGGTAACGCGCGATGACGGCAAGTATTTGCAAAAAATTACATAGAACAACATCCTCAAAAAATGGTTTTTTCAATTGTAGCTCAATAATCGTTTCCTGAAAAAGAGTCTTTAACATAGTATGCTCCCCGATATAACAGTTATGTAGATTGTACTTCTCTATTATATTTTTACAGTTATTCCCGGTGAAATGAATCCAATAGATTTCAGGGTGCTCATTTGCATAATAGGAATAGATCTGAGGCTCTTTCGGACGGAAAAGAAGGATATTTCCGGCGCCTAATACTTTTCGTTCATTATTCAGCCAATAGTGACCGGCACCTTTGTAGACATAAATAAGCTGATAATCAACGCGGCCGGCAAAACGGTTCTGAGAATAATCTTTTGTTTTAAAAACCTGCATGCCGCAGCAGTTGACGGATAATGAAACAGAGTCATCAGCAAACCCGGTTACACGTCTTTCATTTCTTAAGTGCCCGGATACATTAATCATAAAAACACCCTCTTCCCTTTAGCCAGACTTTTTCTTTTTAAGGTAAATATAACACGAAAAAGCAGAACTGTCCATGCAAAACACATAAAAAGGTATGGAATAAAGATTTAAAACCACTATACTAAAATGAAGAGATGAGCAGAATAAACCATAGTGCATAAGATTGAAGGAGGATGTAACATGAGAAAACAATTGATATTTCTGATGACAGATACGACCAGAAAAGACATGGTCGGATGCTACGGCAATCCAAAGATGAAAACCCCGAATCTGGACCGTCTGGCTGAAGAAGGAATCCGTTATGAGAATGCGTATACCTGCCAGCCGGTCTGTGGACCGGCAAGAAGTGCAATCTTCACTGGTACATTTCCGCACACGAATGGCATGGTAACAAACAGCATTGCAATGGGGGACAATGTAAAGACGGTAGGACAAAGACTGAGTGATAACGGCATTGCATGCGGTTATATAGGGAAATGGCATCTGGATGGCTCAGATTACTTTGGAAACGGACGCTGCCCGGATGGCTGGGATTCAGATTACTGGTATGATATGAAAACTTACCTGAATGAACTAAGTGATGAAGATAAGGTGAAATCCAGAGATCCAAAGGAGGCTTACAAAGAAAGTTTTTCGGAAGAATTTACCTATGCACACCGCTGCTCGGATCGTGCAATTAAATATCTGGAAGAACATAAGGATGAAGATTTCTTCTTAAGTGTATCTTATGATGAACCTCACGGTCCGTCTCTTTGTCCGGCACCATTTAATCATATGTATGATGGGTTCAGGTTCGACAGTTGTCCGAATTTTCAGGATGACCTTTCTAAGAAACCATTCATGCAGAGACTGTGGTCTGGAAAGAACTTACATGCAGCGGAGGACGAAATCAATAAGCCATCCGATGGATTATCCTTATTCCTTGGATGTAATTCCTTTGCAGATTATGAAATCGGAAGAGTATTGGATAAAATCAAAGAAGTCGCACCGGATGCGATGGTTATCTTCACATCTGACCATGGAGATATGCTCGGAGCGCACAGATTATTTTCCAAAAATGCAGCCGCGTACAGGGAAGTGGCAAATATCCCTCTGATTATCAAAGGCGGCGCAAAGGGCTGCGTGGAAGATGCGATGGCATCCCACATTGATATTGCACCGACAATCATGGATTACTTTGGACTTCCGATTCCGAAATTACTGGAAGGAAAGAGTATGCTGCCGCAGATCTATGAGCCATCAAAGGAAATCAACGATGTGGTATACACAGAATTTACCAGATATGAGCTTGACCACGATGGATTCGGCGGTCTGCAGATTATGAGGGCAGTCATGTCCAAACGGTATAAACTGGTTATTCATCTGTTAGACAGTGATGAATTCTATGATTTGGAAAAAGACCCGTATGAGATGAACAACCTGATTGATGATGAAACTTATACAGAAATCAGAAATGAAATGCATGACAGGCTGATTGAACATATGAATAGTACCAGAGATTTGTACAGAGGTTATCAGTGGCGCATGCGTCCATGGAGAAAAGATTTCATACCAAACTGGGAAAACGAAGGCTATACAAGACAGAGAGAGAATGAAGAGTATGAACCAAGACAGTTAGATTATGATACGGGACTTCCAATGGAATCATCCGTCAGGAAAAAATGTTAGAGGGATAAGGAGAGAATACGATGGAAGAAAAGAAATATTTAAAATGGTATAATAAAGTAGGCTATGGCTCTGGAGATATTGCCGGTAATGTGGTATTCGCATTCCTGTCATCATTCATTATGATTTATCTGACCAATACGGTAGGGCTGAATGCAGGTGTCATCGGCTCACTGATTGCTGTATCAAAAGTATTGGATGGTATTTCAGATGTTATCTTTGGTTCAATGATTGATAAGACACATACTAAAATGGGTAAGGCAAGACCCTGGATGCTCGGTGCATATTTTGGATGTGCGATCACACTGATTGCGGCATTTTCTGTACCGACAACCATTGGAAGAACATCCCAGTATATTTGGTTCTTTATCACATATTTACTGTTAAATGCAGGGTTTTATACAGCAAACAATATTGCTTACTCTACACTGACCGCTCTAATCACAAAGAATGGAAAAGAACGTGTACAGATGGGATCTATCCGTTTCATGTTTGCATTTGGAACAAGCTTTATCATTCAGACAATTACAGTAGATCTTGTTCAAAAACTGGGGGGCGGAGCTGCCGGATGGAGAACCATCGCAATCATTTACGCTATAATCGGACTGATTTCCAATACGATTACAGTATTTTCTGTAAAGGAACTTCCGGAGGAAGAACTCAGAGATGGAAACACAGAAAAAGCTGAAGAAAAATACAGCTTAATCGGATCTATTAAAATGCTGATTCATAATAAATATTATCTGGTAATCCTTGTAGTAGATATCCTTCGCCAGACTTATTCTGCAATCATTAACATGGGAATTTTTTATATGACTTATGTACTTGGAAAAGCAGAACTTTTGGGAACCTTCTCAGGTGCAATCAACCTGGCGCTGATTGTAGGACTTGCATTCCTTCCGTCTTTGGTTGCGAAATTCAAAGGGTATTATAAACTGAACTTCTCAGGATATTTAGTAGCCGCTGCAGGACGTGGAATCGTCATTGTTGCAGGTTATATGGGCAATGTACCGTTGATGTTAGCTGGTACTGCAATCGGTGCAATTGGTATGGCTCCATGGCAGGGCAACTTAAATGCGTTAGTTGCAGAATGTTCCGAGCATACATTCCTTCAGTATGGAAAGCGAATCGACGGAACTATGTTCTCATGTACATCCATGGGACTGAAAATCGGCAGCGGACTTGGAACAGCAATTGTAGGCTGGCTGCTTGACTTCGGTGGATTCAACGGAAAACTGGCAGTTCAGTCACAGTCTTGCATCAATATGCTTCACTTTATGTACCTGTGGCTCCCAATGCTGATTAATATTCTCGTCGCTCTTCTTTTGACACAACTGAATGTAGAGAAGGCAAATGAAAAATTAAGGGCACAGAAAGCAATTAAAACAAAATAAATCGAGCAGGAGGCTACCATTAGTTGATTAGTCGACATCTCGTCGAGTAAGTAAAAGGACTCTCACCTCAAACTTCTCACGGAACTTATCCCGAAATATTAATCGAAGATGCTCTTTTATAGGGAGATGCATGGTATGAGGCGTGGGCTTGGGACTGGGATGGCTGCAAATGGGGTTCCAGTTGATACCGTTGCCCAGGTTTTGGGGCATAAAGGGACGAAAGCTACAAAACAGTATATATCCACAGATTTGCAAAGCTTGCGCTGTTGTACTCTTGATTTCGACTCACTGGGAGGTGGCGTATGATCAATCTCCCTGAGGTTATACAGGAAATGTTGTCCTATAAAGAAAGTCTTGGATTCTCGAGAAAAACTTATGAGAACTACCTGAGTGATTTTAATAAGTATTTTTCCAATTACTCGCAGGACCATGTCATATATTTTTACAGATGATGAATTGCGTAGAGTGTTTGCCGAGAGCGATAAGGAACCGTACTGTAAAACAAACCCATGCCGCCATCTGATTATTCCTGTTATCTACAGGTTAATTTATTTCTGTGGTCTCCGACCGAATGAGGGTAGGGAACTGAAACGTTCTGATTTCTGCTATGAGGACAAAACCCTATATATCCGAAAAAACAAGTCTCACAGGGAGCGGCTGATTCCCGTGTCTGCTGGTGTGGCTGATATGTGCCAGCAATATCTGGGAAAAGCTGGACGCCCTGATACCGGAGGTGGAAGATGAAGAATGACTCTCTTTTATTTTACCGCATCGTTAGGGATTTTCTGACTATCTATCTTTCAAAACAGCGCGGTGCAAGCCAGAATACAGCTAAGTCTTACAGGGATACCCTGAACCTTTTCATTGATTATATCAGTGCATCGCAGGGCACGCCATTAGCAGATATAAGCTTTAAATGTATTTCAAGGGAACCTGTAGAGAGTTTTCTTATGTGGCTGGAAACAGACCGCGGTTACAGTGTAAACAGCAGAAACCAGCGGATGTGTGCAGTTAAATCATTTCTCAGATATGCCGCAGAAAAGGATAAGATTCTCATGCCCCTTTTTCTGGATGTGAAAGTCATTCCTAAAAAGAAAGATACTCGTGTGCGGGAAATAGAATTTTTCAGCGAGTCAGCCTTGAAAGCCATCCTGGAGCAGCCTGACCGGAATAAGAAAAACGGGCAGAGAGACCTTTTCTTTATGATACTTATGTATGATACCGGTGCAAGGGCACAGGAGATACTTGACTTACGGCTTTGCAATATCCGTATGGATGGAAAAAATCCTTATGTTGTTATAACAGGCAAGGGTGCTAAAACAAAAAATGTTCCAATCATGGAAAAAACGTGTAAACACCTGAAATCCTACCTTCATAGATTCCATATAGAAGATAATCCAGAAGAGTATCTTTTTTATATAGAACGCAAAGGAATACGGTCACAAGTGTCAATTGACAACGTAGAGAAATTTGTTGCACGTTATGGAAAAAAAGCACAGGAGACTTCAACAGATGTGCCAGAGCATCTATATCCCCATATGTGGAGACATTCACGTGCGATGCATTTGTATAGGAATGGTATGCCACTCCCATTGGTGGCCGAATGGCTTGGACATGCAAAAATGGATACGACAATGTGTTTTATGCAAATGCTGATACAACGATGAAAAAAGAGGCTATCGAAAAGGCAACATCAGACTTTAATCCTCTCTTCTCCAATGAATATGATATTGACTGGGAAGATGATGAAGATCTTCTGAAAAAACTTTATGGCTTAAAGTAGTTATTATCCCGACTTTTTACTTTAGTATCTTTTAAAATACGGCATTTCAGATGTTTTATCGGAATAAATAGAAAGTCGGGATAAGTTCTGAGAGGGACTTAGGGGGAAGTTCCCTAGGTCTACTTACTTCATCGTCACAGGCGAAAGCAGAGAGCTTTTGGAAGCAGGTGTCCTCCCGATTATCCGGGAATTTTTATCAGAAAGAGGGTTTGAACTGTCAGAAGAAAAGACAGTGATTCCCCATATCGAAGATGGTTTTGATTTTCTCGGATGTAATATACGCTGGTATAAAGACAAGCTTCTTACAAAACTATCCAAAAAGAACTATAAAGCCATCGTGAGCAAGGTACGGGAGATTATAAAGCAAAATCCATCTATGAAGCAGGAAGATTTGATAAGAAAGTTAAATCCGGTCATCAGAGGGTGGGGAAATTTCCAAAAGCATAATGTTTCCTCGCAGGCGTTTGAACGGTTTGATTTTGATGTATGGAGATGTCTGTGGAGATGGTGCAAACGTAGGCACCCGAAGAAAGGACACAAATGGATCGCTAAGAAATATTTCAGAAGAGTTGGCACAAGATACTGGACATTCAGTGTAAATATGGCAGACTCATTTGAATTACATCTGATATATGCTACTGATACTAAAATAGTAAGGTGGCTGAAAACAAAATCAGAAGCGACACCATTTGATGAGCGTTTCACAGAATATTTTGAGGACAGAGACACAAAGAGAATGCTTCGAGAAATCAATGGAAGGAAGAAATTAAATGCACTGTACAAAATGCAGAAAGGCATTTGTCCGCACTGTGGTGAACCTATCACAGTGGAACGGGGATTCCGAATCCATACGGAAGTGGGAGCAGATTTTAAAGAAAAGAATGTCTTATTACATGCTGATTGCCACAGAGAACTCCTGATATAGAAATAGCCGACTGATTCTCCGAAGAAAATCAATCGGCTATGTGATAAATTTGTTTATACTATTTTCGTATCATGAAGAGATAACGTTAAAACAGCAGTAGAAACGCTTAACGATGTACGCTTTTCCTGGAGCAAATAATTACACCAAATGCTCCTCATTAATCAGGACGATACTGGCGTTTTCTTTTGCAATATCAAGCATACGCTGCGTAAAACCGCTTTTGCTGAACAGGCCGAAGATAACATCATACCCAGGATATGCTTTACGAATTTCAGCTGCACCATCAACTTTCTCTTTCAGTGAGAAATATACGGGAGCATCCACTGGTTTGACATGATACTTACACTCTCCGGCAAATATCCTCTTGTTTTGATTGTCTATTGCCATTACATCAATCTCTGTATCACCGTCATAATCATTCAACCAATAAGAACCGATACGGGACGGAACAAACGGAATTTCTCCTTGTTTGCATACACTTGCAAATATATCCTTACAGATGTCCTCATATGCAAATGCCACGAATTTTTCAATAAAGTCTTTTCGAAGCTCATCCAAAACAATTTGCATATTGTCCAGTTCCAACTCACCTTTATAGGGGTAAACATACCGAAACCAGAAACGTATGAAATTGTCTGCGATAAAATACAAGCCTTTTCTGGATTTTTCCGGATTTTTCTTTGTTACCGGAGTTCTCTTTTCAATGAACCCCAAATCCGCAAGTGTCAATAAATATGGTGTTAATGCCTGCGTTTCCTGCCCTAGTGCACCAGCAATTTTGCCTAACTTGTGGTTTCCGTCTGCTATCGCTTTTATAATAGAAAAATAGTTCACTGCGGTCATGGATTCACTTTTCAGCAAGAAAAATGGTTCCTCATACAAAAAGCCACTTTTCGATAAAACAACATCCTTTAATTGATCGACCAAATCACGCCCATCTTCAAAAAACTCAAGATACTTTGGAACCCCACCTGTCACAGCGTATTGTTCTACTGCTTTATCAAAAGGCAGTGCAAGCGCATCATAAACATCTGTAAATGGCAATGGAGCCAATCGCATCTGCGCTGTTCTACGTCCATATAAAGGACTATCATACGACAGCGCATGTTTCTGCATCATACCAATGAGAGATCCAGACAAAATCAGCATCACATTGCTGTCCTTCAGAATCTCATCCCATGCATTCTGCAAAATAGATGGGAACGCTGGGTTAGTCTTCACAAGATACGGAAACTCGTCAATGACCAGCACTTTTTTCTTGTCAGGCTCATAATCAGCAATAACCTGAAACAAATCAAGCCAATCTGTAAATACAGCTTTCTGTAAAAGGCTGTTTTTCGTCATACGAGCAACAACGCCCGCTAAACGTTTCATGCTTTGAGATTCCAATTCTTCTGTTGCAAGGAAGTAGAAGGCTGTTTTCTTTTTCAAGAACTCTTTGATCAATGTTGTCTTTCCTACTCGACGTCGACCGTAAATAACAACGAAGCCGCCATCGCGCTCGTATTCTGCATTCAACTTTTCCAGCTCCATTTTCCGACCTATGAATTTCATATCTAAGCTCCCTTATAATAAATTAGTTTATGATAAACTTGCTTATATTATACATTCATTTACCAGGAAGTCAAGGTCGTTCATGGAAATCTGTTTATAATCCAGCTATTTTACAGAGCCTCTAAGAAGCGCACAAAGTTATTCTAAGTCGCCACTGTCAAATCGCCTTGATTTTTCTGAGATATGCCACCGCATCTGTATGACCACGGAAGTAAATCTGTTGTCGCTCCATATCATCCCTCTGACGCACCAGATGCAGATACTGCGTAAAGGCTGTGTGTTCCTCAGCGGTCAATCGGATCTCTCCGCTGCTCTCCAAAAGATCAGTCAGGAATGGTGCTTGCTGTTTCAGGTCAGAAATTTTCTGCAATAGTTCCAAGTATTCTTCATTTTCGTTCCGCAACTCCATCATAATATCGTTGTCGATTTCAGGGAACGCATCTTCCAATCGAGATGGAAGGTCAAGATATGTCTCTCTCATGATATTCACCTTTTCTTTCTTTTTCCTTTATTGTATCCAGTTACCGGTATCCTATGAAAGCTATGAAGCTCTGTTCACGGAGATATTATTTCTTACACAGCCCAAACTATAACAATTCCATAAAATAATATTTTTATATCTTGACAATTTCCATCCACTATTGTATAGTGTCAATATCAGTAATGATTATTGTTATTAAATAAATCATAACTGCAACTGTACTGAACAGTTATTATAAATCATTTGCGAGTAAACAGTGAAGGGAGGAATACCATGGCGACACTGAAATACAGCCGTCAGCGGGAATCGATTAAAGAGTTTCTAAGAACCAGAAAAGATCATCCTACTGCCGATGTGGTATATGAGAATATGAAACTCATCTATCCGAATATCAGCCTCGGTACGGTATATCGCAACTTATCTCTGCTGGCTGATCTGGGAGAGATCAAGAAACTTTCCTCTTTCGCCGGAGCGGATCACTTTGATGGGCGAACCGAGAGACACTGTCACTTCATGTGTACCAGATGTGAACGAATCATTGATCTGGAAAGCGAAGGGATCCATCACATTATGGAGCTTGCAGGTGAAAACTTCGGAGGAAAGATTACTGATTACAGTGCCAGATTCTTCGGTCTGTGTGAGGACTGCCTGAAAGAGGCAGAAGGCAACTCCGATAATTCAAAGTAGTTTTTACTTACATCATTGTTGTCCAAATTGGGAATAACAACTAATGATAAAAAGTTGCAAAAAAGCTAAAATTAAAC
>CAUEAK010000037.1:0-14726 GCA_958454115.1 Blautia wexlerae | reverse complement strand
CTGCCTCTGTTTATACTGTCAGCATATAAAAATTCCGTACATTGTAAAAGTATAGAGCAATCCTCGTAAATAATGCATCTTAATCCAGCCCATCAGAGTGTGAAATCCTGTGTCAGATATCTTTGCCTCAGCTCATCAGAGCATGAAATTTCCATAATAAAGTCGTGGCAAAATCATGTCAACTGCAGAATAAGGCTTGAAAGATTATGCAAAATAATGTAAACTCAAAGAGTTAAGATATGTAGACATTATGTATGCCTGTAACGTTTAAGTATAGTATATTCCCACAATGGCTGGACGGTTGCAGATAACAGATCGGTTACTATAATAATTTGAGCATCTCCGGTGCGGATATCCGGAGATGCTTTGCTTTGGAAATTGTGTGTGAGGGGTATAAAAAAAGTATGAGAAAAGATTCTGACAATGCAAAACTGTTGGAACCGGGGGAATTACCGTCCAAAAGAAAAATCCTGGTTGTAGAAGATAATGAATTAAACAGAGATATCCTCTCTTCTTTTCTGGAAGAGAAATTTGATGTTTTTCTCGCAGAAAACGGGGAAGAAGGATTAGAGCTTCTTTCCGAGCATTACAGAGAATGGTCAGTAGTGCTGTTGGATATCTGTATGCCTGTGTGTGATGGATTTGAATTCCTCAGACGCAGAAACACAGATAAGTTTCTGTCAACCATATCGGTTATCGTTATGACCGGAAGTAATTCAAAAGATGCAGAACTCCAATGCCTGGATCTTGGTGCAGTTGATTTTATTCCGAAGCCCTATAACTTTAAGCTTGTAATGGGCAGAATCAACAGTGTGATCAAGCTGAGGGAGTCCGTAATGGCATTGACTGCAGTAGAACATGATGAGCTTACCGGAGTTTATACCAGACAGGCGTTTTTCTATCATGCAAAATCTTTTCTGAAAACCAGACCGGGGGATAGATTTCATCTTGTAATTGCTGATATCAGAGATTTCAAACTGATTAACAGCAGTTACGGGGAGAAAGTAGGGGATGAAATCCTCTGCTATCTGGCAGGAGCTTATACAAAGATGCTGAAGACAGGTCTGGTATCCAGATATGGGAGTGATCAGTTCGTATGTATGACATGTGATGACTGTGATCTGTCTTTGGAAACAGTGACAAAGATAGAAGAAGAAATCGCAGAGCATGCACCTGTTCCCAATCTTATGGTCAAATATGGAGTTTATCAGGATATTGATAAATCTTTACCTGTTTCTGTAATCTGTGACAGAGGATTTATGGCGATCAGAAGTATCCGCGATAACTATGAGTGTAACATTGCCTATTATACAGAGAAAATGAAACAGAGGCAGATGCAGGACCGTTTGCTGGAGAACAGATTTGAATCTGCGATTAAAAATAAAGAATTTGTGGCATATTTCCAGCCGAAATATGATGTAAAAACAGAGAGGATCACAGGAGCGGAATCACTGGTGCGATGGATCAACCCGGATGGTTCCATGGTAATGCCCGGAGATTTCATCCCGCTATATGAAAAGGACGGACTGATCGTGAAGCTGGATGAATACATATTCCGGTATGTCTGCGAATTTCAGCGTGAACTGATGGAGAAGGGGCAGGAGCTGATTCCGATTTCTGTAAATCTGTCGCGTACAAGCATCCATCATTCCGATATTGTTGAACGTTATATGAAGATTGTAGAGGAGAATGGGATCCCGTTTTCCTGTGTGCCTGTTGAACTGACGGAAACAGCTACTCTGAATAATGTTATGATCAGAGATTTTACAGAGAAACTGGTAAATGCAGGATTTGCACTGCACATGGATGATTTTGGTTCAGGATATTCTTCACTGATCACATTGAGTGAATTACCGTTTAATACACTGAAGATTGATAAGAGTCTGATTGACTGTATTCACCAGCAGAAGGGAAGAATGGTCGTGCAGCAGGTGATCATCCTGGCACATGGACTTGGCATGAAGGTGGTTGCAGAAGGTGTGGAGACTGCAGATCAGGTTGAACTTCTGAAGGAGATGGAATGTGACAATATTCAGGGATTCTATTATTCCAGACCATTGCCGAAAGCAGAGTTTGTTAAGAAGTCAGAAGAGAATTAGAAAAGAAAACAGAAAAATCATCATAAGGAACTTCCTGATAATATTTATCGGAGTTCTGTATGATGATTTTGTTATGTTATAGGAAATTACTCCGTAATGTTCCTATAACATAACAAAGCCCTTCGGGCAGGATTCTTTCTTGTAGCACTCCTCCTGAATGTATTATTGAAGAGGAGTGCTATAGTTTGAAACCGCTTTTTGCGGTTGAATCTTGGCTTGTGTATTTTTTGTTTTCTGATGAAATCAGATGTTTAACAGGTCACTGTATACTTTCAGTGCTCCGTCAGTGTCATGTGCAAGAACACGTTTTGCAAGGACTTTACCAAGCTGAACACCTTCCTGGTCGAAGCTGTTTAAGTTCCATACGAATCCCTGGAACATGATCTTGTTCTCGAAGTGAGCAAGTAATGCACCCAGAGATGCTGGTGTAAGTTCTTCACCTGTGATGATGCTGGAAGGACGTCCGCCCTTGAAGTTCTTGTTCAGGTTCTCATCTTTTTTACCGCATGCAAATGCTACGATCTGAGCAGCAACGTTTGCACAGAGTTTCTGCTGGCTTGTGCTGTTCTCGATATCTACGTCTACACCAAGCTGGCTCTTCTTGAAGCCGATGAACTGAAGCGGAACAATGTCAGTTCCCTGATGTAATAACTGATAGAAGGAATGCTGTCCGTTAGTACCTGGCTCACCGAAGATAACCGGTCCTGTTACATAATCTACAGGTTCACCGAAGCGGTTTACAGATTTACCGTTGGATTCCATGTCACACTGCTGTAAGTGTGCAGGGAAACGGCTCAATGCCTGAGAGTATGGGAGAACTGCTGTTGCAGGATATCCCTGTACGTTTCTCTCATAAACACCGATCAGTGCATCCAGCATATCCGGATTCTCAAGGATGTTCTTATTAGTAGCAAGCTTGTCCTCAGCAGCAGCTCCGTCAAGGATCTGTGCAAATACTTCAGGACCGAATGCAAGGGAAAGGATCGCACCGCCTACACCGGAAACAGAAGAGTAACGTCCGCCAATATAGTCATCCATGAAGATTGCTGTCAGATAATCCTCGCTCTTAGCCAGAGGAGATGTCTCACTTGTTACAGCAAGCATATGTTTGGATGGATTTAATCCTGCTTTTACCAGAGCGTTCTTGACGAATGCTTCGTTTGTCAGAGTTTCAAGAGTTGTACCGGATTTGGATACAACGATGAACAGAGAATGAGCAAGGTCTACTGAAGCAAGGACAGCAGCTGCATCATCAGGATCTACGTTGCTGATGAATTTTGCTTCCATTTTAAATGTGTTGTTTGCTTTTGCCCAGTTCTCAAGAGCGATATATAATGCACGAGGACCTAAGTCACTTCCGCCGATACCAATCTGTACGACTGTTGTGAACTTCTCGCCGTTTTCATTAGTGATCTCACCTGTGTGAACTTTATTTGCGAAGTCAGCGGCTTTCTTCTGCTGTGCTACGTAGAATTCACGTTTGTCAACACCGTCTACAACTACAGCGTCACCGAGCTGAGTTCGTGCAAGGTGATGAAGAACCATACGTTTCTCTCCTGTATTGATCACAGCGCCGTTGTATAATTCCTGAAATTTGTCGATAAGCTGGGCTTCGTCTGCCAGATCTGCAAGTGCGTTCAGGACTGTTTCGTCAACCTGTTTTGCGGCATAGTTATAAGCCAGGCCGGCTGCCATTGGTGCGCTGTACTTCTTTACACGTTCAGCACCATTTTCGCCTGTCATGGCCTCTGCGATATTTACATGACCCTTCAGACCGGCAAGCTTACTGTAGGAAGCAAGAGTGTCCAGATTTTTCCATGTTGCCATAATAATATTCCTCCTTTAAATGACTGTAGCTGTATGGCTGCAGTTGCTAATATTGATTATACTGAATAAATGTTTTAATTTCAATGCAAGGATGCAGGGATTTTAAATATATTTTCCAGTTTACCGGAATGTTATTTCTGAAAAATTTAGATTTTTTATAAATATTTAACAAATTAAAGCGTAAGCATTTTCCAGTAGTATTAGCTTGAAATGGTATGAGAAAGTATGGTATAATTTCCTTTATATCTGCACAGCTAGAATACATACGAATAATAGCAGAAAAACAGTTACTGTTCCAATGTTGCTGAGAACAGTAACGAAAATATCTCCACAAAGCGAAAAGCAATATATAAGGAAGAAAGGAAAAACATATGGCTAACGCTAAATACTTCTTAAAGAGATTTGCAATGGCATTGCTTACGATCTTTCTGGTAGCATGCCTTACATTTCTTCTGATGAACGCTGTGCCTGGAAGCCCGTGGCTCAGCGAGAAAACGCCATCTGCCGCAACCCTGGCAGCGCTGAATGCAAAATATGGCCTGGATAAGCCTGTTCATGTTCAGCTTTTCATGTATCTTAAAAATATTCTGCATGGTGACTTTGGCGTGTCCCTGAAGATGCAGAAAAACCGCGCAGTTCTGGATATCATCGTTGAGATGTTCCCGGTATCTGCCAAAGTAGGTGCCCTCGCTCTGTTATGGGCGATCATCGTAGGTGTACCACTTGGATGTCTCGCAGCATTTAAGAGAGGTAAGCTCACAGACAGTATCCTCAGAGTTATCTGCACTCTGGGTATCTCCATGCCGAGTTTCGTAGTTGCATCTGTTCTTCTTGTAACACTCACAGGTGACGGAGCACTGAATCTGTTCCCGTCCATTTTTGATGCGTCACAGGGGATCAGAGCCTACATACTTCCGTGCTTTGCATTGGGATTTTACCCGATGTGCTATACTGCACGTCAGACCCGTTCTGCTATGCTGGATTCCTTAAGCCAGGAATATATCAAGACAGCCAGGGCAAAAGGTCTTAAGAATAAGAAGATCATCTTCAAACATGCATTAAGAAATGCCCTGATCCCGGTTATTACTTACCTGGGACCGCAGGTTGCTTTTACTTTATGCGGTGGTTTCGTAGTAGAGAGTGTATTCTCTATCCCGGGACTGGGACGTTATTTCGTACAGTCTATTCAGAACCGTGACTATCCGGTTATCATGGGAACTACTATTTTCCTTGCAACATTTATTATTCTGATGAATCTGGTCGTAGACCTCCTCTATAAGGTAGCTGACCCGAGAATCAGCCTGACAAAGGGAGGAGACTGATCATGGCAGAGAATAAGAAGATCAAGAAATGTCCGGTAAGTCTTCAGCCGGATATTGAGAACCTTCTTCAGGACTTGACACCGGATGATTTTGCTTCGGCTTCCAGTCAGGAGAAAGAAGATTTCATCCAGGACCGCCAGAGTGTATCTTACTGGAAAGATGCCTGGAGAAGATTAAAGAAGAATGTTGTGGCGATGGTCGCACTTGGAGTTATTATATTCCTGTTTCTGTTTGCGTTCGTCGGACCACTTCTGATCCCATATGGATATGATGAATTTAACGATGGCGCTGAGAACCTGTTTCCATATCATTACACACTGGAAGACCAGCAGCGTGTAGATGAAGAGATTGCATCCAGAACTCAGAGTGAGGTTGTTGATGTTGATTCAATGATCGAGCAGGCTAAGGCAGAGGCGGAAGCCAAAGGTGAGAAGTTTACAAAAAAAGATGAAGCAATCCTTCGCGCAAAAGCAAAAACAGCAGCAAAGAATGATACAGCGAGTGAGTCTGAAGAGAGCACAGACCCAGATACAGTCCGCAAGGAACTGGGAATTAAGAAACATATCTTCGGATATTCAAAGAAAGAACTTGAGCGTAAAGCAGCCGGCGAGAAAGTTTTCCCACATGTCTTTGGAACAGATATGTACGGACGTGATATTCTTGTCCGTGTTATGTATGGTGCACGAGTTTCTATGTCAGTTGGTGTATTTGCCGCACTTCTCGTACTGATCATTGGTGCTTTATATGGTGCGATCTCCGGTTACTGTGGCGGTAAGGTCGATGCAGTGATGCAGCGTATCGTAGAGCTGATCTATGCAGTTCCTGAAATGCTGGTCGTACTTCTGATCGCAACTGCACTGAAACCAATCCTGACAGAATATATCAACTCCCCGGGCGGCGGTCCGCTGAAGTCCTTTGCCAATGTACTTGGTCCGAACCTTATCTCCATGTTCATTGCCTTCGGTCTTCTGTACTGGGTAACTATGAGCCGTATCATCCGTGGACAGGTACTTCAGCTGAAACAGCAGGAATATGTAACAGCAGCCAGAGCACTCGGTGCTTCAGGCGGACGTATCATCCGTCGTCATCTGCTTCCGAACTGTATCGGACAGATCGTTGTAACAACCTGCCTGCAGATCCCGTCTGCGATCTTCCTGGAGTCATTCCTTTCCTATCTTGGTGTTGGTGTATCTGCACCGCTTCCAAGCCTTGGATCTATGGCAACAGACGCATTAAGCGGTATGTATACATACACTTACAGACTGATCGTTCCGTCTGTAGTCCTCAGTGTAATGATTCTTGCATTTAACCTGTTCGGTGATGGTCTGCGCGATGCACTTGACCCGAAACTTAAGAAATAAGAGAGGAGGAGAATCATGTCTGAACAGAAACATAAATTATTGGAAGTTAAGGACTTAAAAGTCTCCTTCTTTACACCGGCCGGTGAAGTTAAGGCTGTAGGAGGAATCTCCTACGACCTGGACTACGGCGAAGTTATGGGAGTAGTAGGAGAGTCCGGTTCCGGTAAGAGCCAGGAAGCCTACTCTATTATGGGACTTCTTCAGTCTCCTGGTAAGGTTGTCGGAGGTTCCATTACTTTTGAAGGACAGGATGTCCTGTCTTTTACCAAAGATCAGATGACAGAATTCCGCGGCAGTAAAGTAGCGATGATCTTCCAGAACCCGATGACCTGTTTAAACCCGGTTTACACCATTGGAAATCAGTTAGTAGAAGCACTTCGCGCTCATGATAAAAAGATCAGCAAGGAAGAAGCTGAGAAGCGTGCCATGGAAATGATGGAAATGGTTGGTATCAACAATGTACAGAAGCGTATGAAACAGTATCCTCATGAGTTCTCCGGTGGTATGCGCCAGCGAGTTATGATCGCCATGGGTCTGATCTGTCATCCGCAGCTTCTGATCGCGGATGAGCCGACTACAGCTCTGGATGTTACGATCCAGGCACAGATCCTTGACCTGATGAAAGACCTGCAGAAGAAAACAAAAATGGGAATCATTTTTATCACTCATAACCTTGGTGTTGTTGCGGATATCTGCGATAAGGTTTCCGTTATGTATGCAGGCCGTATCGTTGAACAGGGCCCTGTTGATGATATTTTCTATGAACCTGCGCATCCGTATACAAAAGGACTTCTGCGTTCTATGCCTCGTGTAGATGCAGAGAGTTACGAACGACTGATCCCGATAGAGGGTACTCCGGTCGATATGCTGAATCCGCCGGAAGGCTGTCCTTTTGCACCACGCTGTGAGCATTGTATGAAGATCTGTCTGAAGAAGATGCCTCCTTATGTAGAAGTAGGCGAGAAACACCGTTCAGCCTGCTGGCTGTGTGTTCAGGAACTGATGGGCAAGGAGGAGAACTGATATGGCAAATGAAGAAAAGAAACTTGTCGAGATAGAGAATTTACGTAAATACTTCCCGATCAAGGGAACAAACGGTCCAGGTGTTCAGGCAGTTCAGGATGTTTCCCTCTATATTAAGAAAGGTGAGACATTAGGACTGGTAGGAGAGTCCGGATGCGGTAAAACAACTCTGGGAAGAACCATTCTCAGATTGTATGAGCCGACCGGTGGTAAGATTATCTATGACGGTCAGACAATTTTTGACAATCCGTTGGACAAAGACGGCAAACCACTTGGCAAAGCGAAATCTGTAAACATGCTTCCTTACCGTAAGAAAATGCAGATTATTTTCCAGGATCCATCCGCATCTCTTGATCCTCGTATGACAGTCGGAGAGATTATCGGAGAGGCTATCGACATTCATAAACTGGCTGCAAATAAAAAAGACCGTGCGGATATGATCAAAGGTCTACTTGCAAGAGTAGGATTAAATACCGAGCATGCAAACCGTTATCCTCATGAGTTCTCCGGCGGACAGCAGCAGCGTGTCGGCATTGCCCGTGCACTTGCCGTTAAACCGGAATTTATCGTATGTGATGAGCCGATTTCCGCATTGGACGTTTCTATCCAGTCACAGGTTGTAAACATGCTGGAGGATATGCAGGCAGAAATGGGACTGACTTACCTGTTTATCGCTCATGACTTGTCTGTTGTGCGTCATATTTCAAACAGGATCGGTGTTATGTATCTGGGATCTCTGGTAGAACTTGGTGAGAGCTATGAGCTGAACCGTCATCCGATCCATCCATATACACAGACGCTTCTTTCTGCAGTTCCGGTACCGGATCCTAAGCTGAGCCGTACCAGAAAGCGTATCATCCTTGAGGGAGATGTGCCAAGCCCGATGAACCCGCCGAGTGGATGCCGTTTCCATACCAGATGTCCATATGCGACACAGAAGTGCCGTGAGGAGATGCCACAGTTCAAAGAGCATGAACCTGGACACTGGGCAGCATGTCATCTGCTGGATAAATAATACAGTCAAGCGGATATTCGCCTGACTATTTATCAGAGTACTTACAGAATACGAAAAAATATAATGTAAACTGGTGGGTAATACTGAAATAAATAGAAAGAATAAAAATAGGAAATAATTAACAAAATTATTGTTGCAATTATAGTAAAAAATCCGAAAGAAAAAGCTTAACATAGGTATTGGGTTCCTGTATAATGGAATTTATAATACAAATCGCTGACTTCTCATACAGCGAAAACCATAATAAAGGAGGACAAGTAATGAGAAAGGCAAAAACAATTATGTCTCTGGCTCTGTCAGTAGCTATGGTTACAAGCATGGCAGCTACAGCACCTGTAATGGCAGCAGAGAGCGAATCAACAGACGGATTTAATCTGAATCTCTGTATCGCATCTGAACCACAGAGTATCGACCCTGCACTGAATACAGCAATGGATGGTTCTGTCATGTGCCACCATATGTTCGAAGGTCTGGTCAAATGGGCAGACGACGGTGAAGGAAATGCTGTTACAGTTCCAGGACAGGCTGAATCCTGGGATAAAGAGACAAACGATGACGGAACAGTAACTTATACTGTACATCTTCGTGATGGTATCAAATGGTCTGACGGACAGGCCGTAACAGCAGGAGATTTCGAATATTCCTGGAAACGTCTGGCAAACCCGGAAACAGCAGCAGACTACTGTTACATGATCGACATGGTAAAAGGATATGCAGAGGTAGCTGACGGAAGTGCGGATCCTGACACACTTGGAATCAAAGCTACAGATGATACAACACTGCAGATCGATTTAACTTATGACTGCCCGTATTTCGAAGAGATCATGGCATTCCCGGCAACCTTCCCTGTTCGTAAAGATATGGTAGAGGGAAGCGAGAACTGGACATTTGATCCTGCAACTTATATCAGCAACGGACCTTACAAGATGAAAGAATGGTCTCATAACTCCTACATTCTTATGGAAAAGAATGAGAACTACTATGATTATGAGAACCTTGGACCGGACACAATTAAATTTGCATTTCTGGACGACAACAACGCGATCCTTAAAGGATACAACAACGGAGAACTTGATTTCATCGAGAACCTTCCTGTAGACGAAGTTGCTACTTACCTTGCATCCGGAGAACTTAACATCGCTGACTATATCGGAACATACTATGTATGCTTCAATACAGAAAATGAAGTATTCTCTGATCCTGCAATCCGTAAAGCATTCTCACTTGTAATCGATCGTAACTACATCGTAGATAACGTAACTCAGTCCGGTGAAGTTCCTGCAACAGGATATGTTCCATCCGGTATCTATGATGCAGACGGAGCAAGCGGAGATGACTTCCGTACAGTAGGCGGTGAATATTACAGCGTTTCTGAAGATGATTATGAGAAGAACTGTGAAGAAGCACGTCAGATCCTTGCAGATGCAGGATATCCAGACGGCGAAGGTTTCCCGACAGTTGAATATCTGTACAACACAGATGACAAACACAAAAAGATCGCTGAAGCACTCCAGAACATGTGGCAGAAAGAACTTGGCGTAACTGTTAACCTGGACAACCAGGACTGGAACGTATTCCTTCAGAACAGAAAGAATGGTGACTTCCAGATCGCACGTAACGGATGGATCGGTGACTACAATGATCCTTGTACATTCCTTGATATGTGGTATACAGGCGGCGGAAACAACGATGCTCAGTATTCTAACCCGGATTACGATGCACAGATCGATGCAGCAAAAGCTACTTCTGATCAGGCAGAGCGTATGAAAGCATTCCATGCAGCAGAAGATATCCTTATCGGTGAAGACAATGTACTGGCTCCTCTGTACTTCTATACACAGCCATACATGCTGAAAGATAATATCAAAGGTATGTATTACACACCACTTGGATACTTCTTCTTCGGATACACAACCCAGGAATAAGATCTGAGACAGGAATGAGTCTGGAAACGGACAGAGAAAGTAGTTTCGCATTCCTGCATAAAAATGCATAATTTTGAAAGTAAAAACAGCTCTGTGCGGAAGAGTTTAAGACTCTCCGCAGGGGCTGTTTTTGTTTTAGAACAGGAGATGGTAAAGTTTTCAGGCTGCCACTTTTTTATGATAAAAAGGTAAAATAAAAAACTAAATTTTACAGTATATGTTTGCATAAAAATCTATAAGATGATATGATTATAAATAAACGTTACAATAGCAATCTTACAGGGAGATAACTGGAAATGGAATTTTGGGATATTTATGATGAGAATAAGAAACCTACAGGACGTACCATGAAGAGAAATGACTGGTGTCTGAAGGACGGAGAGTATCATCTGACTGTGCTTGGCGTAGTAGCCAGACCGGATGGTACTTTTCTAATCACTAAACGTGTCATGACGAAAGCGTGGGCACCTGGATGGTGGGAAGTATCCGGCGGCGCTGCACAGGCAGGAGAGGAATCTTATGAAGCTGTTCTGCGTGAGGTGAAAGAGGAAACAGGACTGGATGCCCGAAACGCAGAAGGTGGTTATCTTTTTACGTATAAGAGAGAGAACCCGGGTGAAGGAGACAACTATTTTGTAGATGTGTACCGTTTTATCATGGACATTGATGAGAATGACTTACATTTACAGACTGAAGAGACAGACGGATATATGTTTGCCAGTCCTGACCAGATCAGAGAATTTGCAGCAGATGGAAAATTTCTGCATTATGACAGTATAAAAAAGGCATTTGAGATGTAAATATATGCAGAGATCCGTGGGAAAACCTTTCGGATGCTGCTTATGATATAAAGAGAAATGCAGCATCCGGAAGGTGATTCCTGAGAGGAAAGATAATGAAAAATATAATAAAGAACAGTCAGAAAAGGTTCGGGAGAATAATCCTGGTGATTATTAATATTCTTCTGATCCTGGCGGCGGTTCTGTCTTCTCTGGTTTATTCCGACCATATCAGGAATGAAAAAACGCAGATGCAGATAGATGCGTTTTGTTCCACTATGGAAGGAATGAAGCAGGTTTCCGGAAACTATCTGAAGATGGAGAAGGGATATGCAGAGAACTGGGCAAATTACATAGAACGCCAGAATATGACGATGGATGAAGCCCTGGATTATATCAAAAACAGCAATTCTCAGAAAGACAGGCATGCACATATTGTAGATATGGATAGAGGATTTCGCAGCAGTAAGTGATGTGAATGTGATCAGAAATGAGAGAATGGGAACTGCTTACGGAGATCAGATCATCCGTGGAGTAGCGGAGTGTATTCGTGCAAGTCTCAGAACAGGGGAGCAGGTTTACCGTATTCTAGGAGATGAATATCTCCTTGTTAATGAGATTGGCGGAACAGTAGGCTTCTGAAGAGTGCTCTGGTAGAGGATTTTCATACAATCCTTGAGAAGCATAATCTCTCTACAGACAGTATTATCCTGGAACTGACAGAGAGTGGATATCTGGAGACATCGCAGAATGTAATGAATATGAACATAAACTGCTGGAGCATATTATGTAAGATGGAATGCCGCCGGAAGTGAAGAACACTGAGGGCGCTTTCTTTCTGCCGTGATATAATCAAATCAAACTGCGAAGCAGTTATTCGGTTATGAGCAAATAGCGGAGCGGATGATTTTATCCGCTTAATCAAGTATGAAATGATGAGAGGAAAAAAATATGGAAAAAAATCTTGAGTTTATCGGGGAACAGTTAAAGAAATTAACTGCAATCCCAAGCCCGTCCAGCTATACGGAAAAGGCGGCAGAGTATCTGATGGAAACACTGAAAGAAATGGGATATGAGCCGGAGCTTTCCAATAAGGGAAATGTGCTCGTGACGATCGGAGGAGAGGGAAATCCGCTGGTCCTGGCATCTCATATTGATACTCTTGGTGCAATGGTACGCTCCATAAAAGATAACGGACGCCTCCGTCCTACAACTCTGGGCGGACATCAGTGGAGAACTGCTGATGGTGAGAACTGTACTGTTCATACGAGAGACGGCAGGGTTTATACAGGGGTTGTGCTGAATACAGAACCATCTGCGCACGTGGCAGATGAGAAAGTGGAACAGACAGAAGAGAATATGGAGATCCTGCTGGATGAGAATGTAGAAAACAAAGAGGATATTGATGCACTGGGAATCCAGGTAGGAGATATCATTGCTATGGATCCGCGGACTGTGATCACAGAGAGTGGATATATCAAGAGCCGTTTTCTAGATGATAAGCTTTCTGCAGCAATCCTGCTGGGACTGGCGAAGGCAGTGAAAGACGAAGGGATTACACTGCATCGTAAGGTATCATTGCTTTTCACAGTATATGAAGAAGTTGGACATGGCGGAAGCTATGTACCGGCAGATACAGCGGAAATGATTTCTGTAGATATGGGATGTGTGGGTGCTGATCTTGGATGTACAGAGCGTATGGTATCCATCTGCGCCAAAGATTCCGGCGGTCCGTACAATTATAATCTGATCACTGCACTGGTCAATACAGCGAAAGCACATGGTCTGGATTTCGCGATCGATGTTTATCCGCATTATGGATCTGATGTGGAGGCAACTCTCCGCGCAGGATATGACATCAGACATGGCCTGATCGGACCTGGGGTTTATGCTTCACATAATTATGAGAGATCTCATATGGATGGAGTGAAGAATACGTATGAGCTTGTGAAGGCGTATGTGACGGAATAAAAAATAAAGCAGCTGTTCTTTTATATGTTTTTTGGTAATTGGAATATTGGACAGGAACTGCTTTATGAGGTTAAATTACAAAAAATCTGCAGGAGATATCATATAATGGATATCTTATCTGCAGATTTTATTATTTGTGGATATTTATATTAATGAAATTTCCCATTCCAGATGTGAAATATAAATAGCAATAATATTTTGATATAAAGCTGATTTATTTCATTGCATTCTTAATAGCAGCCAGCAGTTCATCATATTCTTCATATGCCGGGATCTCCGGATAATCTGCTTTGATCTTATCTGTACTGCGGAACAGGAATCCAGCCTTGCTTGCCTGGATCATACCCAGGTCATTGTAGGAATCACCGCTTGCAATGGTATCGAATCCGATAGACTGTAAAGCCTTTACAGTAGTTAACTTGGATTGTTCCACTCTCATCTTAAAGCCTGTGATCTCACCGTTGTCTGCAACTTCAAGAGTGTTGCAGAATAAGGTAGGTCTGCCAAGCTTCTCCATGAGCGGTGCTGCAAACTGTGTGAAAGTATCGCTGATCAGAATTACCTGAGAGAAAGAACGAAGTTCATCCAGGAATTCCTTTGCACCCGGAAGCGGATCGATCTTTGCGATCACATCCTGAATTTCTTTCAGTCCGAGACCATGTTCCTTCAGAATACCAAGCCTCCAGTTCATCAGCTTATCATAGTCCGGCTCATCACGTGTGGTTTTCTTCAGCTCCGGGATTCCGCTTGCTTCAGCAAATGCGATCCAGATCTCAGGTACCAGTACGCCCTCTACGTCAAGACATGTAATATACATAATAGAAATCCTCCTTTGTGTGAAACCTCTTTATTTTTGAAAATCCTTTAATGCTTTATTTAGTGAAATCATTCTAACATATTCTGAGAGTCCTTGCAAATTTAATTTTTGAGTTGCTTAAAAGGAGAATATTGATTTCCTAAAATGCATATGATATAATGCCAATAGGCAGAAGAAAGAATAATTAATCTGACAAGAATAACAAGAATGAAAGCCCTGGGAGTGGCAGCTCCCAGGGCTTTCTTCTTGTTTTAACAAAGTGGACAAGCAACCACTAGGCTAGTGTTGTCCTATTTATCTCCGTCTAGCCATTTGCAGATATAGTGGCAGATTATACCTGCTGCACAGGAGATAAGAAAAGAAAGAATAATTTCTGACAAGAATATCACCTCCTCCCGTTGCCGGGTATTGGTTGGACAACGTTAATACTATATCATATATAGAACAAAAATAGAAACATAAAATAAGTATTGACATAAAAAAACCAAAGCCATATAATAGTTAGGCAACTAATGGATAGCAACCTAACTATTTATATGGCTTTGCAATAGTATGGGTACTGATTTTAGGAGGTGCGGCGAGATAGA
>CAUEAK010000036.1:0-14865 GCA_958454115.1 Blautia wexlerae | reverse complement strand
GGCAATCTGGAATGAATTTTGGCTACGTTACTGTGAACGGAGTGAACAGTAACAATATTTTGTGATCATCACTGACTGATTCAGTAAAAAAGCAGTTCAGGTACACCTGACGCATACTTGAACTGCCTGTATATTTCTTATTTATGCAATACGACTTTTCCTTCATGAAGAGTTTTGGGAACATCGATCACTCTCTGATTGCTGGAACCTTTCCATTTCAGGGAAAGTTCTTTCTTGTCCACCTCAAATTCACCGTCTACGCAGACATCCAGATAACGCACAATCTCTTCTTTGCAGATCTCCTCCCAGAGGAAACCTGTATAAAGCCAGATTGTTTTACCAGGATATCTCTTTCTGATCTCCTTCGCAAAGGCTGTTACCTCAGTGATATTTGCCGGGTGCAGTGGATCTCCACCTGAAAAGGTAATTCCGCTCACATAATCCTTATCCAATTCCGCAAAAATCTCCTTGCGTTCTGCCTCACCGAAAGGCAGTCCGCCGTTTGGATCCCAGGTGACAGGATTCTGGCACTCCGGACAGCAGTGATTGCATCCTGCCACCCAGAGCACTACACGAAGTCCGTCGCCATTAAGCATATCGTCCTTGGTAATATTGTGATATCTCATAATTTTTTACGCTTCTTCCGGTACATCCTTCATGCTGAAGCTGATTCTTCCCATCTTGTCTTTGCCAAGGCAGATAACCTTAACTTTATCACCAAGTGTGAGAACATCCTCAACACGATTGATTCTTTCTTTACAGATCTTGGAAATGTGTACCATTCCCTCTTTACCCGGTGCAAATTCAACGAATGCACCAAACTCTTTGATGCTGACAACTTTACCTGTAAAGATCTGTCCTGCTTCAAAATCAGTTGCAATGATCTTAACCATGTTAGCTGCCTCATCCATGCTCTTCTGATCAACTCCACAGATAGATACCGCACCTTCGTCTGTGATATCGATCTTAACACCTGTACGCTCGATGATCGTATTGATAGTCTTTCCTCTCTGACCTACAACATCACCGATCTTCTGAGGATCGATCTGGATCTGGATGATCTTCGGAGCATATTCGCCTACAGCAGTACGGGGAGCTGCGATGCATTTCTCCATAACTTCTGTCAGGATATATTCTCTAGCTTCTTTTGTACGTCTGATTGCTTCTTCTACGATCGGTCTTGTCAGTCCATGGATCTTGATATCCATCTGGATTGCTGTGATACCGTCATGAGTTCCGGCTACCTTGAAGTCCATATCTCCGAAGAAGTCTTCAAGTCCCTGGATATCTGTCAGAACGATGTAATCATCATCTGTATCGCCTGTTACCAGACCACAGGAAATACCTGCTACCGGTTTTTTGATCGGTACACCGGCTGCCATCAGAGACATTGTGGATGCACAGATACTTGCCTGAGAAGTAGAACCATTGGATTCAAATGTCTCAGATACAGTACGGATCGCATATGGGAATTCCTCTTCGCTTGGAAGTACAGGAACTAATGCTCTCTCAGCAAGTGCACCATGTCCGATCTCACGACGTCCCGGTCCTCTGGATGGTTTTGTCTCACCTACAGAATAGGACGGGAAATTGTAGTGATGCATATATCTCTTTGAAGTTTCAAATTCGTCAAGTCCGTCAAGCTTCTGTGCTTCTGCAAGAGGAGCCAGAGTTGTGATGGTACAGATCTGTGTCTGTCCACGTGTGAACATAGCAGAACCATGTACTCTCGGGATAATATCTGTCTCTGCTGCCAGAGGACGGATCTGAGTAATGGCACGACCATCAGGACGTTTGTGGTCTTTTAAGATCATCTTGCGGACAGTCTTCTTCTGGTACTGATATACAGCCTCACCCAGAACTGCAAGCCACTCTTCCTTGTCGGCAAAAGCTTCTTTCAGTTTCTCTGTTACCTGACGGATATTTTCTTCTCTTGTCTGTTTATCGTCAGAGAATACGGCAACTTCCATTTCTGCCGGAGGTACGACCTCTTTGATCGCTGCGAAAAGTTCTTCCGGAACTGCACATGATTCGTAGCTGTGTTTCGGTTTTCCGCATTCTTCTACGATCTTATCGATAAATTTAATGATCTCCTGGTTTACTTCATGAGCTTTATAGATAGCTTCGATCATCTTGTCTTCCGGAACTTCTTTTGCGCCGGCTTCGATCATGATTACTTTCTCTCTTGTGGAAGCTACTGTAAGCTGAAGGTCAGATACATCTTTCTGTGCCATGGTAGGGTTGATGATATATTCACCATTGATCAGACCAACCTGTGTGGTAGCACACGGACCATCAAACGGAATATCGGAAATGCAGGTTGCAATAGAGGAACCAAGCATAGCCGGAATCTCCGGATTACACTCAGGATCAACAGACATAACCATGTTTACCAGTGTTACGTCGTTTCTGTAGTCCTTCGGAAACAGAGGACGCATTGGTCTGTCGATCACGCGGGAAGTAAGGATTGCATGCTCGCTTGCTTTTCCCTCTCTCTTGTTAAATCCTCCTGGGATTTTGCCTACTGCATACATTTTCTCTTCATATTCAACGCTTAACGGGAAGAAATCAATTCCTTCTCTTGGCTCTTTGGATGCTGTTGCTGTAGATAAAACTGTAGTATCACCATAGTGCATTAATGCTGCACCGTTTGCCTGTTTTGCAACGCGGTTGATATCTACTGTCAAGGTTCTTCCGGCTAATTCCATGGAATAACTTTTGTACATATGTTCATTCTCCTTTTTTCATAATTCTGTTGTCATTTTCTGTTACCGTTCACTGCATGTCCGGTAACTACTTTATTCTTTTCAAATTTGTCTGTTCCGTCTGCTGACAATCTTGTCCATCAACGTTCAGACTTTTTATGAAATTGTCACATTAAAACAGGAGTCCGAAACAACTGAAAAAACTACTTTTCAGGCAAATATATCTGCCTGTTTTGTTACTTTCATATACAAAATAATCTTTTCAGTAGTCTCGGAAATAACTCCTGTCATGTTTCGCAGCTTCTGAATATGCAGATGCAGTCGAAACAACAAGCCACCGCAATCCTGAAAAACACCATATTTTACAGAACTGCCATATACATAAAAAGGGAGGCGGATGGAAATCCGCCCCCTTCCGCATACTAAAAGGCTATTATTTTCTTAAGCCTAATTTTTCAATCAGTGCACGGTATCTTTCGATGTCTGTTTTCTTCAGGTAAGCTAACAGTCCACGTCTCTGACCTACCATTTTCAGAAGACCACGTCTGGAGTGATGATCTTTATGGTTGCTCTGTAAATGCTCTGTAAGTTCCTGAATTCTTGCTGTAAGAACTGCTACCTGTACTTCCGGTGATCCTGTATCGCCTTCAGTTCTTGCATATTCTTTCATGATCGCTGCTTTCTTTTCTTTTGAAATCATTGTGATTTCCTCCTGTATTCTATAATTATTATTGATTGACCGCCACACATTAAGAGATGGTCGGAGCGTCCGGTCCCTGAACATGGGCTAAATTCACCTTGGTTAGTATAGCACATTGATTCTGGCGTGTAAACCTCTTTTTTACAAAGTTTCAAAATATTCCTGTCCCTTCACAGCATCCCTCTCCAGCTGTGCCTTCAGTGCCTCCAGCGAAGAAAACTTCTGTTCAGGTCTGAGGAATTTTTTGAAATCTACCTTGCAGTATTCCCCATACAGATCTTCATTGCAGTCAAACAGATATGTTTCCACACCAATAAACTTCTCGCCGCCAACAGTAGGCTTATGACCTACATTGGTAATTCCCTGATAACTTCTGTCTCTGAAATGGGATACTGTGATATAAACCCCGTTTGGAGGCATCAGTTTCTCTACCGGAGGGATCAGGTTGGTGGTCGGAAGCAGATATTTATGTCCCATTCCACGTCCATGTTCAACGATTCCTTCTACTGAGAAATCTGTTCCCATAAGGAAACGGAATTTTTCCATATTTCCTCTGTTCAGTTCTTCCCTGACAAAGGTACTACTAATCTTACGGCGTCCGTCCATTTCTTTTGGCAGGACTTCCGTATGAAATCCATATTTCTTTCCGAACTCTTTGAGCATGGCAGGAGTTCCTTTCCGCTCATAGCCAAAACGGAAATCCTCTCCAACTGCCACATAGGAAACCTGCAGATCTCCTATCAGTATTTCTTTTATAAAATTCTCTGCTTTCATGTGCCGTATTTTCTCTGTGAGCGGACATTCCAACAGTATATCCACTCCCATTTCTTCCAATATACGACATCTCTCTTCCTTTGTGAGGATTGTTCTTGAGGCAGTTCCAAGCGCAAGTACAACCGCCTGTGCACCTTCCTGTTTCTGCTCAATAATTTTCTCAACCAGTTTCTGATGTCCGCGGTGTATGCCGTCAAACTTCCCAAGTGTTACCGCACTGTGTGAAATTCTGGGAAAATCATTCTCAATCCTTAAATATTCCATCATGTCTCCTAAAACATTTTTACAGGGAAATACCTGTTTCTTTTCTCGTCCCACTGGTAAACTCCGGCAAAACTGCCTTCACTGCTGCACATACGGATCCATCCGTTTTTCTCCTGTGCATCGACCAGTGCCTGTACAAGAGGATTTCCATTAGCCAGAAGTCTGTCCCCTTCTTTTGTACAGCATACCCTTGGATACTCTGCAAGAATCTCCTCAATACCGAGGATTTTACTCTCTATGGTTCCTTTCTTCACTGCCTCTTCTGTCTGCGCCAGGGTAATAGCATCATCCAGTGTAAATCTGCCCACCTTTGTCCGCAAAAGACTTTCCATGGCAGCTCCACAGCCCAGTTTTTCCCCTATATCATGGCACAGAGTACGGATATAGGTTCCCTTGCTGCAGGTCACACGAAAACGCACCAGCGGAAAACTGATATCCAGAATTTCTATCTCATAAAAATGTACAGGTCTTGGTTTACGCTCCACAGTCTTGCCCTCTCTGGCAAGTTCATAGAGTTTCTTTCCATTGACCTTCAGTGCTGAATACATTGGCGGCACCTGCATATAGTCTCCCACAAAAGAACTGACCACTGTGCAAAGTTCTTCTTCTGTAACGGAAAGCTCTGTAGTCTGTGAGAGAACAGTTCCGCTCATATCCTGGGTATCCGTAACAACACCCAGACGCATCACTGCCTCATAGGTTTTCTCTTTATCTGTGATCATATCCACCAGACGGGTTGCTTTTCCCAGAGCCACCGGGAGCACTCCTTCTGCATCCGGATCAAGAGTTCCTGTATGTCCGATTTTTTTCATATGAAGGATTCCCCGAAGCTTTGCCACCACATCATGGGAAGTGAATCCTTTTTCCTTACGGATTACAATTACTCCATCCATCAGACTTCCTGCTCCTGAAACTGTTTGCAGATCTGTTCTGTCACATTGTTGATCACATCATACACAGAACCCTGAAGATCACATCCGGCTGCTCTCATATGACCGCCGCCGCCAAAATATACTGCAATCTTGCTTACATCCACATTTCCGTTGGAACGCAGGGAAACTTTGAAAGACTGAGTTTCCACTTCATAGATAAACATGGCAACTTCCACTCCCGCTGTAAGGCGAAGCTGACTGACGATACCGTCCAGATCCTTGCCATCCACACCATAGAACTCCATGTCTCTTTTTTTAAGATATCCGATAATACATTTTCCATCCAGAAGCAGGATACTCTCTGCAAGGACACGCCCCATTACCTGATTCTGCACATAAGTTTTCTGATAGAAAGATTCGTCAATAATCTTACTGAAATTGAATCCTGTCTTCATCAGTTCCCCGGCAATACGCATGGTCTCCGGTGAAGTTGAAGAGTACTGAAATACCCCTGTGTCATGAACCATTCCCGTATAGATCGGCACTGCAATGGTACGGACCACTTTCTCAGGATCAAAAAGCCCATAGAGAACTTCACAGGCAGAGCTTACCTCTCCCCTGATATGATTCACCTGTGCAAATCCAGAGTTACTAATATGATGATCAATACATGCTGTTCTTTTTGCAGTGTCAAAGTATGGACCTGCAATGGCAAGTCTGTCTCTTGCACTTACATCACAGGTAACAAAAAGGTCATACTCTTTGTCACCGTCCAGCTCGGTTTTAATCTCATCCATACAGTCAATATGTCCGAAAACAGGTTTGGGATTATCCAGGTACACATCTGCCTGAATTTCCGGATAATAGGTTTTTACATATAAATATAACGCCATACAGGAACCAACGCAGTCACCATCCGGACGGATATGTCCGCCGATTCCCATTGTTTTCACACCTTCCAGTATTTCCGCAATATTTTCCATGTTCTCATCCTCTTTTAATTCTCATCCTGCTCCTCATCCTGTCTGTGGGAGTTGCTGTCTTTCTTGGTAACATCATCAATAAGCTTTGACATATTTACACCATACTCAATAGATTCGTCCAGAATAAAACGGATCTCCGGTGTATTTCTCAGGTTTAAATTACGCGCCAGCTGGCGTCTGATGTAGCCTTCTGCACTGTTCAGACCTTTGATCGTCGCTTCCTTTGCTTCTTTTTCACCCAGCACACTGATATATGCTCTGCAGGTTTTCAGGTCAGGAGCCACTTCTACAGCCATGACAGAAGTCATCGGATGAATACGCGGGTCCTTGATCTCGTTGCGGATAATGGTGCTGAGTTCCTTCTGGACTTCCCCATTGATCCGGGTATTCTTAATACTGTTTTTTCTCATTTTAAGTTTTACTCCTATATATCCGGCAATTCTGTCAAATACTGTGAGCAATCCGGATCATCGACTATCCTGATCACATTATTTTCTGAATTACCACAATCAAGTCAAGGTGCGCACCACACTGTACCTGACACTATGAATCGCGCACCCTACCTTTATAAACCATTACTATCTCGGTACTTCTACCATGATATAAGCTTCTACTTTATCTTCCTCTTTCACATCGTTAAATCCGTCAAATACAAGGCCACATTCGTATCCTGCCTTAACTTCCTTAACATCGTCTTTGAATCTCTTCAGGGATGCAAGCTCACCTTCAAATATCTGCTCGCCTTCTCTGGAAATACGAACCTTGCAGTTTCTCTGGAAGATACCATCCAGAATATAGCTTCCTGCAATCGTACCAATACCGGATGCCTTGAACAGCTGACGCACTTCCGCATGACCGATAACTTTCTCCTCAAATATAGGATCAAGCATACCCTTCATGGCAGCTTCTACATCTTCGATTGCCTGATAAATAACTCTATACAGACGAAGATCTACACCTTCCTGCTCAGCAAGCTGTTTTGCGGTTGCATCCGGACGGACATTAAAGCCGATAATGATCGCATTTGATGTAGCCGCAAGACTTACGTCAGACTCATTGATCGCACCAACACCGCCATGGATCACCTTTACAACCACTTCTTCGTTGGAAAGTTTGGTCAGACTCTGTTTTACAGCTTCCACAGATCCCTGTACATCTGCTTTGACAATGAGCGGAAGTTCCTTCAGATCGCTTGCCTGAATCTGATCAAAGAGATTATCCAGAGATAATTTGCCCTTAGTCTCCTCAAGAAGACGGTTCTTGTTCTCAGATACAAATGCACCTGCAAAGTTCTTGGCTTCCTTATCACTGTCAAATGCAAGAAGAATTTCACCTGCATTCGGCACATCACCAAGTCCCAGGATTTCTACAGGAGTAGAAGGACCTGCTTCTTTAATCCTGCGTCCCTTATCATCCATCATGGCACGAACCTTACCATTGCATGCTCCTGCTGCAATAAAGTCTCCCACATGAAGAGTACCTTTCTGGACAAGGATCGTGGCAACCGGACCTTTACCTTTATCAAGCTGAGCCTCGATTACAAGACCTCTTGCGGAACGGTTCGGATTTGCCTTTAATTCACATACCTCGGCTGTAAGAAGGATCATCTCAAGAAGAGTATCGATTCCCTCTCCTGTATGTGCGGATACAGGAACAAAAATCGTACTTCCGCCCCAGTCTTCCGGAATCAGTTCATATTCAGAAAGTTCCTGTTTTACACGCTCAATATTAGCACTTGGCTTATCAATCTTGTTGATTGCAACTATGATCTCAACGCCTGCCGCCTTCGCATGGCTGATAGCCTCTACTGTCTGAGGCATCACACCATCATCAGCTGCTACAACCAGAACTGCAATATCTGTGGAGTTTGCACCACGCATACGCATAGCTGTGAAAGCTTCATGTCCAGGTGTATCCAGGAATGTGATCTTCTGTCCGCCAACCTCTACTACAGAAGCACCGATATGCTGTGTGATACCGCCGGCTTCTCCACGTGTTACATTTGTCTTACGGATTGCATCCAGAAGAGATGTTTTACCATGGTCAACGTGCCCCATAACACAGACTACAGGTGGTCTTGAAACCATATCTTTTTCGTCTTCTTCATCCTCTTTGAGGAGTTCTTCGATAACGTCTACCTTCTCTTCCGGTTCTGCGATGATATCATATTCCAGAGCAATCTCCTGAGCTTTCTCAAAATCGATCTCATGGTTTACGGTAACCATCATACCCTGCATAAAGAGCTTCTTCACAATTACTGACGGCTGCATTTTCATAGCTTCTGCCAGTTCGCGGATCGTCATCTTCTCCGGAAGTGTGATTTCCTTAACCTCAGGTTTCTTCTCTTCCTGTTTTGGCTGCGGAGCCGGTTTCTGCAGAGCTTTCGGGATTCTGGAATTCTTATTGAATCCACCCTGGTTTGGTCTGCGTCCGCCACTCTGTGTCTTATCAAAATCTTTTTTCTTGTTTTTGTTCTCTCTGTCTCTTTCTCTCTTGCTGTCTTTGGAAGTCTTTGTCAGTTCCGGTGCAAATGCCATATCGTCATTCTTTCTTGTATTCTGGCGCTGTCCCTGACGTCCCTGACTGCCGCCGAAGCGTCCGTCACGTCCTTCACTTCTGTTTCCGTCCGGACGACCCTGGCCATTGCCCTGCGGTCTTCCTCCCTGACGGTTTCCATCTCCCTGTGGTCTTCCCTGTCCGAAACGTCCTCCCTGACGATTTCCATCGCCCTGGAATCTTCCGCCCGGACGGCCCTGACCATCGCCCTGGGATCTTCCCTGTCCGAAACGTCCTCCCTGGCGGTTATCTCCCTGGGATCTTCCCTCGCCCTGAGGTCTTCCCTGACGGTTTCCTTCGCCCTGGTTTCTTCCCTGGCCAAAACGTCCTCCCTGGGATCTTCCTTCACCCTGAGGTCTTCCCTGACGGTTCTGTCCGTCCGGTCTTCTGTTGCCTGTACCTGGGCGGTCATTATTATTTCTTCTTGGTCTGTCACCGTCTGTTCTTGAACTGTCGGAATTTCTTCCTTCTGCATTTCTTGGTGAACCTGTTCTCTCGCCTTCAGCTTTCACAGGTTTCTTTCTTGTTTTTCCTCCGTCACTTGCATTCTGTGCATGAAAAACGCGGATAATATTTTTTTTCTTTTTAGGTGTTTCAGTTTTATCTCCTTCTGATTTTGCTGTTACAACCTTTTCTTCTGTCTTGGGAGTCTCCAATTTCGCAATATGCTCCTTTCCCCTGTTATTATTGTCTTTTCTGAATCTATTCTTTACTTCCGAAACCGCAGGCTCATCCACCATACTCATATGGCTTCTCACATCAACGCCTTTTGATTTCAGAAACTCGATCACTTCTCTGTTCTGTCGTCCAAGCTCTCTGGCCAGCTCATGTACTCTTAATTTTGACAATCGCTATACCTCCTTCATGATTGCTTTCGCAAAGTTCTCATCCTGGACAGCCAGACAGGCGCGGTACTCCTTTCCCATTGCTCTGCCTAAGCTCTCTTTATCTGAGAAGAAGAAAATCGGAACTTCATAAAAACTGCACATATTCCTGAATTTCTTCTTTGTATTCTCGGAGGCATCCTCAGCAACGATCACAAGCAGTCCTTTTCCGGTCTTTACAGATTTCTCTGTGGAAAATTCTCCGCTTACGGTCTTGCCTGCTTTGGTAGCCAGCCCTATCAGCGACAGTACTCTGTTATTTTTCAATATCTTCCAGCTCCTTCTTAAGTCGTTCGTATACCTCATCCGGAACCGCAGTTTTCAGTGAACGCTCAAGTCCATGATTTTTAATCGCTTTATCCAGACATTCTCTGGAAAGACACAGATATGCGCCTCTGCCGTTTTTCTTACCAGTAGTATCAAGCACGATTTCATCTTCTGTAGTCTTAAGAACTCTGAGCATCTCTTTCTTGCTTTTCATTTCCCTGCAGCCGGTACACTGGCGCATGGGAATCTTATTCTTCGTCTTCATTCTCTCCTGCTTCCTGAGCCTGTGGCTCTTCTTCTACAGGAACTTCCTCTGAAACTTCTTCTGCTTCGGTTTCTTCTGTCAGGGAATCTTCTGCTGAAGTTTCCTCTGCTGATGCCTCAGCTGCATCTTCTGCAGTCTCGTCATCATCATAATCATAGAAATCACCGGCTTCTTTTGCCTGAGTCTCACTCTTGATGTCAATCTTAAATCCTGTAAGTCTTGCAGCAAGACGTGCATTCTGACCTTCTTTACCGATTGCAAGGGACAGCTGATAATCAGGAACAACTACCAGAGCTGTCTTCTCATCAGGATCTGCCATAACTGCGATAACCTTTGCAGGGCTCAATGCATTCTCGATCAGGATCGCAGGATTCTCATCCCAGTTGATGATATCGATCTTCTCACCGCGAAGTTCCTCAACTACTGCATTGACACGTGCGCCGTTCATACCTACGCATGCACCAACTGCATCTACATCCGGATCGTTGCTCCATACAGCGATCTTTGTACGGGAACCGGCCTCACGTGCGATGCTCTTGATCTCAACAGTTCCGTCTTTTACTTCTGCAACTTCTGACTCAAAGAGACGTTTCACAAGTCCCGGATGAGTTCTGGATACCAGAATACGAGGTCCCTTCGGGGTATCCTTGACTTCAAGAATATACACCTTTATTCTCTCTGTCGGCTGGAAGGTTTCCCCTTTCACCTGTTCATTCTCACTTAATACTGCATCTGCCTTACCAAGATTGATGCTTACATTCTTGCCCATCACACGCTGTACAATACCGGTTACTACTTCTTTTTCTTTTCCATAGTATTCATCATACAGCACTTTACGTTCTTCCTCACGGATTTTCTGCAGGATAACGTTCTTTGCATTCTGTGTCGCAATACGTCCGAATTCCTTAGACTGAATCGGAACCTGTATCATGCCTCCGATCTCAGCTCTTGATGTGATCTTCAAAGCATCTGCCAGAGAAATCTCCATTGCAGGATCCTCTACGTATTCTACGATACTTCTGTCTGCATACACTGAAAAATCGCAGGTTTCCGGATCAATAGTTACATGTACATTGTCAGCTTTTCCAAAATGGTTCTTGCAGGCCTGGATCAGAGACTGCTCAATTGCCTCAAGCAGAGTATCTTTGCTGATACTCTTTTCCTTTTCAAGGATATCCAGTGCCTCCCTTAACTCTCTGCTCATTTTTTTCTTATCCTCCCGAATTAACTAAAACTCTATTGCGAGGCGTATCAGGGCTGTGTCTTTCTTATCAAAAACACGCTCGGTTCCATCCTCATCGATTGTCACACTGTTACTATCATATGCGGTCAAAATCCCGCAGAACTCTTTTTGCTTCTCGATTGGCCGATAGGTACGGATTTCCACCAGTTTTCCCATGTTTCTCTCAAAGTCTTTGTCTTTCTTCAGCGGTCTGTCCAGTCCCGGTGAACTGATCTCCATGATATAACTGTCTTCAATAAAATCATTCTCATCCAGTTTGTCACTGAAAGCTCTGCTGACTGTCTCACAGTCATTTACTGTAATTCCGCCTGGTTTGTCAATGTATCCTCTCAGATACCAGTTTCCTGCTTCCTTTACATATTCTACATCAACCAGTTCAAAGCCGTTAAGTTCTACGATCGGTGCCAGAAGTTCCTCTGCGCGCTTTTCATACTCTTCCCGTCTGCTCATTTTCCCACCTGCCTTTCCATGCAACAAATAAGAGTGGGCTCACGCCCACTCCTTTGTCAACAAGTTCTAATTTAGATGTATTGTAACACCAATTTCCGGCAATTGCAAGGCTTTTCCTGCAAAAACCTTGATTTTAGCGGATTTGTTGGTTTTATATACGTGGTTTTGTTCCTTTACTGTCCCGTTTGGACAGTTTTATCCTGTTGAGAACATAGGGTTTATCATGATAAGTAATGGTATATTCCTGGCGGCTTTCCAGAAGATATGCATGATCCAGCTTATCTCCTTCTGCCAGTTTCATTCCACGCACCCCGATAGATGTTTTCTTCATAGCAGAAATATCCTGTTTCTGAAATCTTAAGAAATATCCGCCTTCACTCTGGAATACCACCTGTTCCATTTCATCCGCAGAACCCACAAAAATCAGAGAATCCTCTTCAGCAAGTTTCGTAGACACGATCGTTCTCTTCGCCACATCAAACTCTGCACCACTCACCAGCTTGCACATGGATGCAGCAGTGACAAACAGAAGTGTATTTTCTTTTACAGATGCCAGTGGTGCTACATAGAGCATACGTTCCTGTGCACTGTCATAATTGCTCAGATTATCTGCCGGTGTCCCCTTATCCCTGAAACGAACCAGCGGAATATCTGCCACCTTGATACTGTGCATCTTTCCATTATCTGTAAAGATACAGATCTTATCTGTATTCATACAGTTAAACACATATTTGTTCTCTGCATTGGCAGCTTCTTTATTTCTCTCATATGCAGACTTATCAATGGTCCGCATATATCCGAAGCGATCCATAAGGAATGTGACTTCCATTTCTTCCATCTTCTTTTCCTCATAGACAACTTCTTCTGCATTCTCGATCACTGTGCGGCGTTTCGTACCGTATTCTTTCTTGATCTGATCCAGTTCTTTCATGATCACTTCTGCCATGGAATCATAATTATTCAGGATATCTTCATAAATGGCAATGTTCTTCATTGTTTCTGCATAATCTGCCTGAAGTGCCTCGATTTCCAGACCGATCAGCTTGTACAGACGCATATCCAGGATCGCAGCTGCCTGTTTCTCTGAGAAGTGCAGTTTCTGTGCAGCTTTCTCGCTTGATTTACCCTTGAACCTGATTCCTTCTGTCACACCGTCAACCAGGCATTTCTTTACCTGTTCTCTGTTCTTGCTTCCTCGCAGGATCTCGATGATCAGGTCAATCACATCACATGCCTTGATCAGACCTTCCTGGATTTCTTTCTTCTCCTGCTCCTTATTCAGAAGTGTGGTGTACTTTCTGGTCGTGACATCGAACACGAAATCTACGTGATGCTCGATCACCTGCTTCAGACTCAGGGTTTCCGGTCTGCCATCCGCAACTGCCAGCATATTCACGCCAAAAGTATCTTCCAGCTTTGTCTTCTTATAGAGCATATTTGTAAGATTCTCTACATCTGCGTCACGCTTCAGGTCAAGAACAATACGGATTCCCTCTTTGGAAGACTGGTTGGAGATATCCACGATATCTGTTGTCTTCTTGTTTTCCACAAGAGACGCAATATCATTCAGGAATTTTCCGATATTTGCACCGATCATTGTGTAAGGAATCTCCGTGATCACAAGCTGCTGTCTGCCGCCTTTGAGCTTCACTGTCTCCACCTTACCTCTGACACGGAGCTTCCCTGTTCCTGTCTCATAAATCCTGAGCAGGTCATCCTTATTTACTACCAGACCGCCTGTCGGAAAGTCCGGTCCCTTGAGATAGCGCATCAGCCCTTTGACACTGATGTCGTTATTCTTCATATATGCCTTTACCGCATCTACCACTTCACCCAGATTGTGAGGCGGAATACTGGTTGCCATACCGACTGCGATGCCGTCTGCTCCGTTTACCAGCAGATTCGGGATTCTGACAGGAAGTACCACCGGTTCCTTCTCTGTCTCGTCAAAGTTCGGCATAAAATCTACTACATTCTTATCCAGATCTTCGAGGAAGACATCCTGTGTCAGTTTCTCCAGTCTGGCTTCTGTATATCGCATGGCAGCTGCACCGTCGCCCTCGATGGAACCGAAGTTTCCATGTCCGTCGACCAGTGTTTTGCCTTTCTTAAAATCCTGAGCCATTACCACAAGTGCTTCGTAGATCGAACTGTCACCATGGGGGTGATATTTACCCATGGTATCACCTACGATACGGGCACATTTTCTGTATGGTCTGTCATAACGGATACCCAGTTCATACATATCATACAGGGTTCTTCTCTGTACAGGCTTCAATCCGTCACGCACATCCGGCAGGGCTCTGGAGATAATAACACTCATGGCATAATCTATATAGGATTTCTGCATGACCTCCGCATAGTCGGTGGGAATCACATTCTCCTGTTTTGTTTCCATTTAATTTCTTTCCTCCATCTCAGACACATATCCATGTATCTGTCTTAATTTCCACATAACACTCCGGCGAAATCAGATGTCCAGCTCTGCATCCTGTGCATGCTCATAGATAAATTTCTTTCTCGGCGGAACATCGCTTCCCATCAGAATCTCTGTCACGCTTGATGCAAGTCTCGCATCTTCAATCTCCACCCGCTTCATCATTCTAGTTTCCGGATTCAGAGTCGTCTCCCAGAGTTGCTCCGCATCCATCTCGCCCAGACCTTTATATCTCTGAAGAGTAAAGCTTCCCGGCTTATGGGCACGTCTGTATCTCTCCAGTGCCTTATCATCGTACAGGTATTCCTCCTGCCCCTTCTTAGGCATGACTTTATATAATGGCGGCATGGCAATATACACATGTCCCTCAGTGATCAGATCCGGCATAAAACGGTAGAATAAAGTCAGGAGCAGTGTGGAAATATGCGCCCCATCCACATCGGCATCAGCCATGATCACAATCTT
>CAUEAK010000035.1:0-15109 GCA_958454115.1 Blautia wexlerae | reverse complement strand
ATGAACAGTATTATTTTTTACTCTGTATCCGTCATTTTCTATAGTCCTAGATTCTGCAGATCTTCCTTCATATATGCCGAAAGTCTCCTCTGAAGTTCCTCATTCTGCGGAAGGCTTAAATCCGCATCAAGGGACAGAATCTCCGAAGCCGTTTCACTGGCAGCTTTCAGGATATCCGCATCCTGATAGATGTCCCCCAGTTTAAATTCCAGCAGACCACTCTGGCGGATTCCAAAAAGATCACCAGGACCGCGAAGCTTCAGATCCTCTCCTGCAATATAAAATCCATCATTGGATTTGTTCAGGATCTGCAGACGTTTAGAAATTTCCTTTGCACCATTTCCCTGCATAAAAATGCAATATGACTGATATTCCCCTCTACCGACACGCCCGCGAAGCTGATGAAGCTGTGCCAGCCCGAAACGCTCGGCATTCTCCACCATCATCACTGTAGCATTAGGCACATTCACTCCTACCTCAACTACAGTAGTAGATACCAGGATCTGAATTTCCCCTGCGGCAAAAGCCTCCATGATCACATTCTTCTCTTTCGCTTTCATCTTTCCATGAAGAGAAGCAATCTTTATATCCGGCGAAAAAACATTGCGAAGCTTCAGGGTATAATCCAGCACATTTTCCCCATCCATCCCTTCGCTCTCCTCCACCATTGGACAGATCACATAAACCTGCCGTCCCTGACGGATCTGCTTCTCCATAAAGGAATAAGCCTTCGGCCTGTAAGAAGTATCCACCACACAATTTTTAATGGGAAGTCTCTGCGCAGGAAGTTCATCAATTACTGAAATATCCAGATCCCCGTATATAATGATCGCCAGCGTCCTCGGAATCGGTGTAGCACTCATCACCAGCACATTAGGCGGGTTTCCCATAGTAGTCAGTGCTTCCCTCTGTTTCACACCAAAACGATGCTGCTCATCCGTGATCACAAGACCCAGATCACAGTACACAACCTTCTCCTGGATCAGCGCATGTGTTCCGATCACCAGATTCGCCTCTTTCGATGCGATTAGCTTATACTTCTCTCTTTTCTCCTTCGCTGTATCTGAACCGGTAAGCAGCACAGGATGACAGAAATCTATGTTCTGTTCTTCCAGAAGCTTCTCCATTGCCTGAAAATGCTGCCTTGCAAGAACCTCCGTAGGTGCCATAAGCACTGCCTGATATCCATTCTCCACAGTCATGATCATTGCGAGAAACGCAAGGATTGTCTTACCGCTTCCTACATCTCCCTGCACCAGTCTGGACATCAGGGCCTGGCCGCTTAAATCCCTCTCAATCTCATGCCACACATTCAACTGCGCCTTTGTCAGATCATAGGGCAGACTTTCAATAATCTGCTCTGTCGTCCACACCGGATGCATGGGAAACGCATTCGGTGCTTCCTCCGTCTTCTCCTTCAAAGACTGCACAGCAAGAATAAAAAGAAGAAACTCGTCAAACACCAACCTTCTCCTTGCAGCTAACAGCTCCTGCATATTTTTGGGAAAATGAATCGCAGGAATCGCAAAATTCCTGTCTGCCAGGTGGTACCTCTCCTTATACTCATCTGCCAGATACTCTGCCTGAAGCTTCTGCTCATCAAGCACCTGATGGATCAGCTTCACGATCGTTTTATTAGAAAGCCCCGCAGTCAGTCCATAAATCGGCTGAAGACTGTGCAGAATCTCCTCATAAGCCGCAGGCGTAAAAATCTCAGGGTGCTCCATCTGCAGCTTCCCCTGCTTCCTGACGACACGCCCCCGCAGAACAAACCTGCTGCCTTTCCTGACTGCAGAGCGCAGATACGGTGCATTAAACCACGTAACAGAAATTTTCCCCGTAAGATCTGCCACAGTGGTCGTGATCACCTGAAGATTCCGCACCTGATTCACATACACACCCGTTATAACCGCCACAGAAATCGCCACAACAGCTCCTTCTTCCAGAGACCGGATCTCAACAGGTTCCTCATACGCATCATAATTACGTGGATAATAACTCAGAAGAGATTCCATATCCGTAACTCCTATTTTCGCAAATAACTTTTCCGTTTTCTCCCCCACGCCCTTCAAAGTACGCAAAGATGTTGACATATACCACCGATTCCTTTCTACTACAATATAATTATGAATATCCCTTACAGCCAGTAAAAATTATCTATCTTATCCCTGCAAAAAATAACCAAATCAAGCAACCCTCATTCTTCAATCACAATAATCTGCCGACAATAAACTTCCACTATCCAAATCTCAGGCAGGAAAATATTTGTGTCAGGATGCATTTGCAGGTATCTTAGCAGATTTTTTTCACCTTAGAATCTCTTAGATGCCGAAACCGCATCCTGACACAAATATTTTCCTGCCGTCCCCTTTTATAACACGAAAACGGATATACCCACCCTCAACAATGGCCTATACCCGTTTTCATCACATGAACTATTCGTTTATCTCTCTCAAAAACTCTATTATCCTACTCTACAGAAATAACATAATAATAAATCGGCTGTCCACCCGCATTCAGTTCCACATCACAATCCGGATAAGCCTCCTCCAGAGCCGTTGCCAGCTCCTCAGCTTCAGCCTCCTCAGTATCAGCACCATAATAAATACTGATCACCTCAGACTCATCATCCACCATCTGGGCAACTGTCTCCTTGGCAACTTCCATGCGGTCCTTGCCAACAGCCAGGATTCCATGATCACCGATACCCATCATATCACCCTCATGGATCTCCTTATCATCAATCCTTGTATCACGCACAGCATACGTGATCTGTCCGGTCTTCACATGTTCGATTGCCTGAAGCATAGCCTCAGTATTCTCCGCACTGTTCTTCTCGGGCACATAACTGATCATGGCAGTAATTCCCTGCGGAATGGTCTTAGTCGGCACAACCACGATCTCTTTATCCTCAGTAAGATCCCTTGCCTGGTTTGCAGCAAGAACAATATTCTTATTGTTCGGGAAAATATAAATAGTCTTTGCATTTACTTTTGCAATGGCATTGAGCATATCCTCTGTACTCGGGTTCATTGTCTGACCGCCCTCGATCAGGTAATCCACACCCAGTTCCTTAAAGATCTCTGTCATTCCCTTTCCCACAGATACGGAAATAAAGCCTACTTCCTTCGGCGGCTGTGCTGCTTCTTCTTTTTCTTCCTGTTCTGCCTGCTCTTTCGCCATTTTCTCGGCATCCTTTATAAGCTTCTCCTGATGCTCCTCACGCATATTGTCGATCTTCATACGTGAAAGTGCACCAAAGGTAAGGGCTTTCTCAATAGCCTGTCCAGGATGATTGGTATGAACATGAACCTTCACAATCTCGTCATCTGCAACAAGCACAATAGAATCACCAAGAGACATCAGGAATTTCTTAAATTCATGCTCTGTCTCCTCGGACATCGGCTGGTTCAGAAGAATAATAAACTCTGTACAATAACCAAATTTAATATCAGCCTCTGTCTGTGCATCGATCTTAGTCACAGCAGGACCTTTTGCCTTGTCAAACTGTGTATAATCAATCTCTTTGCCAAGGAAACCATCATATGCACCATGGTATACTTCCAGAAGTCCCTGTCCGCCGGAATCCACTACTCCTGCTTCTTTCAGAACCGGCAGCATCTCCGGTGTCTTTGCCAGAGTTTCCTCCGCATGAGCGATCACGCTCTGGAAAAATGTATCCAGATCCTCTGCTGTCTCCGCAAGCTCTACAGCCTTGGCAGCAGCCTCTCTTGCAACAGTAAGGATTGTTCCTTCCTTCGGTTTCATGACTGCCTTATATGCAGTCTCCACACCTTTCTCCATGGCTGCCGCGATATCAATGGCATCCAGTTCCTTACTGTTCTTAACACTTCTGGTAAAACCACGCAGAAGCTGAGAAAGAATAACACCTGAGTTACCTCTTGCACCGCGCAGGGAACCGGAAGAAATCGCCTTGGCCAGTGACTCCATGTCAGGCTCTCCCAGAGAACCTACTTCTGCTGCTGCTGCCATGATCGTCATTGTCATATTGGTTCCTGTATCTCCATCCGGTACCGGAAATACGTTCAGTTCGTTGATCCATTCTTTTTTAGCTTCCAGATTCTTGGCTCCTGCAAGAAACATCCTGGAAAGTATTCTGGCATCTATGGTTTTGTTATTCACCACAAGTTCCTCCTCTATCCTAATCAATTGCGCGTACACCTTCTACATAAATATCGATCTTATCGATCTCCATTCCTGTAAAGGCCTCGACTTTATATTTGACATTGCTGACAAGGTTGTCTGCAATTGTACTTATATTCACGCCATATGCCACAATAACATGGAAATTCAGGCGGATTTTATTGTCCTCTGTAATTCTGACGCTGATGCCATGTTTCAGGCTGTTCTTTCCAAGAAGCTTTACCAGTCCGTCCTTCATACTGACTGCAGCCATGCCTACGATACCAAAACATTCTACAGCAACGCTTCCTGCGTAGGTTGCGATTACATCTGTGTCAATTATGATCTGACCTAATCCGGAATCTATACGTCCATTCATATGGTTACCTCCAATGCTCATTATTGTATGTAAGTGTATTATAACCTCTTTTCGCAGAAAAAGAAATATAATTTTTGAGTTTTTTCCTTTTTTTGCTTGCAAAAGCACAATTCATCTGTTACAATGTAATCTGTTGAACACAAGGTTACTGTTCAGACGCTATGCACACAGCACGACAGTAACAATAAAGCGTCAAGGAGGTGCTATCATGGCTAAATGTGCAATCTGTGAGAAAGCTGCTCATTTCGGAAATAATGTAAGTCATTCACATAGAAGATCCAATAAAATGTGGAAATCTAACGTAAAATCCGTTAAAATCAAGACTGCTGAGGGTGGAGCTAGAAAGACATATGTATGTACTTCTTGCTTAAGATCCGGTAAAGTAGAAAGAGCATAATAACACCATTACCCCTGTTGCAACAGGGGTATTTTTTTTGCAAAAAAGACTGTCCCTCTGTTCAGATATTCTTTACCGAATATTCTGCCTGAGCTGACAGTCTTTTTTTATTTCATATGTCAAACGGGATATTCGCAATCTTCTGTAAAGTTAATGACAGAAAAGATGATATCCCAACAACAGGAAAACTCCGGCCGAAACCACCAGAACCACATTTTCTGCGATCAGCATCCCGATTATCATCCCAATCCCTATGAAAAACAGCATAAAGCCGAACAGCTTTTCCAATTCTTCTGCACCTTTTTCATCGGTTTGCTATAGTCTATGCAAAAATTATTTTTCTGATTCGCCGACAGATTCTTCGTCACCTTTTCCGGAGGTAAAACGGTCTACAAAATCCGGAACCATATCAAGGATCTTGGTGAGACCATCCTGATTTTTCACATTGACCAGCTTTGTTGTTCCATTCTGGATCACAAGCACTGCACAGGGAGTCATCTTTCCTGCCATTCCGCCGCCGCCGTTATCCTTCTTCTCTCCGGAAAAAGCACCGGCACCTACACCGAAAGATACATCCATCAGAGGAAGAATGATCGTATCGCCTACATGGATTGCCTCTCCTACCACTGTTTTCGCAGAAATAAAACTGTCCATTCCCTTGAATAATGAATTTACGGTTTCTTTAAAATTGTTTTCATTTGCCATGGTCATGCCCTCCTGGTTTTCCAACGTTTTATAACGTATTTTATATTTTTATTGAAATAAATACTCACTGCTGCCCGCACAGGAACAAATCCGTAGATCCTGCCTTTTGCCCTAATGTTTCCATACAGATAATTCTCACTGTCAAAACGGGGATTGATCTGTATACAGTTTTTGTGAAATGGAATTGTCATCCCAAGTACAGCAAGTGCCGCACCTGTCAGCGCCGGATCTTCAAAAGAAAAAGTAACCTGCCCTTCTATCCTTGTAGGAAAAATATGCTTAAGCAAAAATTTTCCATGTTTCCATACAAGTTTTCTGGCAGCTGTCACTCTGGGATGTTCTATAAACGCCTTCCACCAGGACACATTCTTTTTAATCTTCCCGAATGTCCTGCGGATATTTTGCAGTTTTGTACGAATCAACTGAAATATATTTCGGATCCGGTCATAAATCCTTTTTATAAAAAACTGCCTCTTCTTTAGACTATTCTGATCTGTATCATCTGCATTCAGTTCCTGCTGTCCGGATATCTGACTGTTTCTGATCCTCTCTGTATCAGCAGATGTATCTGAAGCTGAATTTCTGTCTGTTTTCAGATCCTCAGTCTCCATATTCTCTGATTTCGGGTGATCAACCACTGATTTTTTATGCTCTTCTTCCCTGTTTCCGTCTGTGCCGGATACAGATACCTTTTCTGCGCCGGATTTCTCCGGATTTTTCCCGGATTTCTTTGTTACAGCCCTCTTCTCCTGCCGTTTTTTCAACAACTTGTCTACGGGAATTCCAAACAGATGAAAGGATATCTCCATCTGCTGATCTTTCCATTCCGCTCTCAGCGAAATCCCATGAAACAGCCAGCTTACGATACCCTCTCCCTCTGTCTGTTTCCAGCCACCTTCTGCCTTGACAGCTGATGCCTTATATCTTACAGGACAGAACAGTACAAGAAGAACTGCCAGTAAAAGAAGGCCCAGCAGAATTCCCAGGATGATCAGTATAAATTTAAGGATCAGCCATAAAATATGTAACATATTCTCACCTGTTTTCTATATATTCAGCTGTTGCGAAGGTTCCCGTTTCCCTGTACATTTCATCGATCAGACTTCGCACCATCTCCAGGGCTTCCTCTTTGCCCTTCGCCATTCCTATGATCTTCGGACAGATTCCATAAAAGCTCTTCTGTATCAGCATTGCTGCAGGAATAATATCCATCAGATTCACAGGATTCTCTGCCAGAGTAAGGAGATAAATGCCCAGAACCGGTTTTCCGCTGTTCAGTTTCTTTTTTATCTTCTCAGGATCCTTTACAGATTCCCCTGCAAGAAAATTCTCCTGCCATTTCAGCATCTTACACCCTCTCCCGTTTCTATAACACTTCAGTTACAGTATTTCCATTTTCTCCAAAATTTAAACCGGGCTGCGTTGCAAAAAAACACAGCCCTGTTCTCTCGTTAATAATACTTATGCTGTTTTCCCCAAAGTCCATTGCTTCTCATCTCCAGATATTCCTGATAAGCACGCTCTACGATCTGCTTCTCGTTTGAAAACCTCAGCAGATGATAGATCTCATGAAATTTATAATATCCGGAATCTACAAAAAACTCCTCTCTCTGGGGCTTACTATGATAATTATCCGCAGTCATAAGATACCAGTGTACCTCTTTGAAAACCACGTCCTCCGGAACGGTAAAGTTATATTGGCTCTTTCCGATGTATTTCACAATGGTCGCACGCACTCCAGCCTCTTCCATCACTTCCCGCAATGCTGTCTGTTCATGCGTTTCGCCTGGTTCCACTGTTCCTTTCGGCAATACCCAGCCCTCATAACGGTTCCTGTAAGATTTATACAAAGTAAGAATCTTACCCCGATGAATTACCACACCGCCACAGCTCGTTGCTTCTATCATAATGCAATCCCTCCTGTTTTGCGTGGTATTATAAACTGAGTATAGTATATCTCTTTTTTTCCAAACCCGCAAGCTATAAATATCATTTCATAACATATTACCGATTAATTAGTTACTGTTCACTCCGTTCACAGTAACGTAGCCAAAATTCATTCCAGATTGCCTGCAACATGGAATTTATTATTGCTTATCATAATAATACGCATCAAATATCTGCTCTGCGATGGGCACTGCTGCTTCACTTCCGGTACCGCCATTCTCAACAATGATCGCAACTACCAGATCCGGATCATCCACGTTGGAATAACCGATAAACCAGGAATGACTGGAACCATTCTCATCAAATTCCGCTGATCCGGTCTTGCCTGCCACTGTATATCCTCTTCCGTTCAGAGCCGATGCGGTTCCGTTTTCCACAACACCTTTCATAAGCTTTCCAAGGATATTCGCCTCATTTGTTGTCATCAGACGTTTATAGTTCTCCGGCTCTGTTGTCTTCACTGTCTCTCCGTCTGAACTTACAACAGAATCAATGAGATAAGGCTTCATGAGCTCCCCGCCATTGGCGATCGCACTGGTAATCAGCGCCATATGCATAGGTGATACCAACGTATTACCCTGTCCGATGGCAGTCTGCATAACCTCTGCAACAGAAGATTTTCCATTTAATGTAAAAGTACTCTTTTTATAGGAAGAAAGCGGAAGACTCTTATTAAAAAGAAGATCCTCGGCTGTTTTTTTCAGAGAACTGCCTCCGAGCATGGTTCCGATCTCTGCAAATGCACTGTTACAGGAATTGGCAAAAGCACTGTAAAAATCTTCCTGTCCATGAACAGTTCCGCCATAGCACCTGATCGTGTGATCTTCTCTGGTAATACTTCCCTCACAGAGATAGGAAAATCCCTCCAGACTGCCCTTGGTTCTGAAATAGTCCAGGGCAGTTACCACCTTAAATGTAGATCCCGGAGGATAGGCTCCGTTTGTAGCTCTGTTCAACAGACTGCTGTCATTGGAATCATTTACCAGTGTGTCCCAGTTCTGGGAAATAGTATTCGGGTCAAAGTCCGGTCTGCTCATTTCCACCAGAATCTTACCTGTAGAGGGTTCTATGGCAACAACCGCCCCTCTCCTGTCACCAAGTGCATTATAGGCAGTTGACTGAAGATCTGCGTTTAACGTCGTGTTCACAGAATCACCCGTATTTTTCTGATTCTTAAACTCATTTTTCATCTGGTTCAGGAAAAATTCATGAGAAGTCAGAAGTTGGAAGTTCGCCTCTGATTCCAGTCCGCTTTTTCCATTAGTGTCATATCCGACTACATGAGCGAACATATTTGCATAGGGATAAGTACGTTCCTCTGTTCCGTCTTCGTAAACATTGGTCTGGGCAAGCACCTGCCCATCTGCAGATATGATCTTACCTCTTACAACCCTGTCTGAAAAAGTATCCTGCCTTGTATTATAGGGACTATTGATAAAATCATCGCTCTTTGCATAATTAAAGTAGATCAGATATCCGATCATACTGACAAAGATCAGCACAAAAAAGCAGGATACCAGTGTATACTCTCTGTTACGGGGCCTTCTCTTTTCAGAAATCTCCCGGGCTTTGCGCTTCTGGCGCTTCTTCAACTCTCTGCGCCGTTCCTTTTCTTCGATATCTCTCAATTTCTTCGTCCTCATCTTCTCTCAAAATATACAATCCCTGAATGATCGCCAGCATCAGTACTGTACACGCGACAGAACTTCCTCCATAGCTGACCAGAGGAAGAGTTACACCTGTCATAGGGATAAATTTCGTTGCTCCGCCAATTGTCAGAAATACCTGAAATGCATATTCCGTACCAAGTCCAAGTGCGATCAGTTTGTAGAATGGTTTCTTAATTTTAAGCGCAATATTTACGATCATCAAAAAGAAACTCATACATACCAGGATCAGGCAGATTGCAAAAATCCCACCCAGTTCCTCACAGATTGCACTGAATATAAAGTCATTCTTGACAACAGGGATCTTCTCAGGCGAACCCTGACACAATCCCATTCCAAACCATCCGCCGGTTCCAATGGCAAACAGTGACTGGACGATCTGGTATCCTTCATTCTGATATACCGCCATGGGATCCTTCCAGGCTGTCACTCTCTGACGCACATGGCCAAACAGATGATATGCGACAACTGCCCCTGCAGATCCGCCTGCAAGACCAAGTGCCAGATATCCCACATTTCTGGATGCCACATAAATCATCACAAGATATGCCGCAAAGAAGATCACTGCACTTCCAAGGTCTCTGGAAAGTACAAGAATCCCCACATGCAGTCCCGCCACTACCGTAGCCTGGACCACTTTTGAAAAATCAGCACCTTTTCTCAGCAATGCCGCCATAAAGAACACAAATGTAATCTTTATCGCCTCTGAAGGCTGGATTCCCATCAGGGAAAGTTTTGCTCCATAGCTTGTCTTTGCAAGCACAAATACCGCCGCCAGCAAAACGATTCCGATTCCCGCATAAACCCATGTCAGGTCCTTGAGAAATTTCATCTTCCTGATCAGGACAGGTACGATCAATGCCACCACATTTACGCCTGCCACAATCACCAGCTGTCTGGTAGCTGTGGAAACATCCAGCCTGCACAGCATAATAAATCCTACGCTGAGAAGCATGCACATATTGTTGAGCAGTAAAATCGATGCTTTCTTATAAAAAATCCTGTACAAAATCTGGATTCCCGCAAAAAATGCCATCATTTCGATATAAAACAACACGACCTGAAACTTACCTGTCTTCAGGTAGATGACCAGAAACGCAGTGAAATCCATAAAAAAGATAAGCATCAGCTGCTGGCGCAGCGATTCGTTTCTCTCCTCCTCACTCTGCTGTTTCACCAGATAGAAACAGTGAAAAGTATAAATCACCATCAGGGTAAGGATCACATACTTGGATAATTCTACAATTACATTAATCATATGCCTTACTCGGCTCCTCTTTTAAAATGTCCCTTTGTATATTCCCGTTTCGGAGGATTCTTCCCATCACGATAAACAGCTCTGAACTCTTCATATATCTTCACCGCATCCTGAGGCTTCTCAATGGTAAATGCAAGTCTCAGGGAAGAGACACCAAGTCTGTCTATCTGTGATTTCTCTTTCAACAGGCCGTAAGGGATACTGTTGTAAATGATATTATAGCAGGGTATACAGAAATCTGTATTCTCAGTTTTCCATGGGTTACATATACATTTCGCCGTAAATTCTTTATCGTAACGGTCTTTTAAAGTTACCCCTTCTTCCTTATGATTACATCCGTAAAGATTTTTATGCACACACTGGGCCGATATCATAAGAGGCAGATATCCGTAGATCAGCATCTCGCTGTCCCGGTTATCTCTGTGGCGGATTTCCCCTTCGTTCAGCTCAAGCGGTACCGTATTTCTGAGGACTTTCTGATCTTTCCAGAAATCAGCAGCTTCATCATTCCATGTATACATACTGTGATCCAGAACACATTTCTCAGCCAGACCTGCCTTTCGCAGAACTGCAAAAGTCTCCAGATTTCTTACCAGAAATCCTGTCATTCCTCTGTCCATCCACTCTCTGATCCTGGTAAGAAGCTCCCGGGGCATCTCACCTCTCATAATATGCGGAAGAGACAGATACATCTCCATTCCTCTGCTTACACAGTCATCCAGGCAGACCTCCATGGCATCAGCGTTCAGATACATTCCATGTATCCCCTCTCTTTTATATAACGCCAGTGCAGTGGATTTTTCTTCACAGGAAATATAAATCGGAAGATTTTTCTGCTTTGGCGAATCTGCTTTTCTTCCGGCATCCTCTGATAAGCGTTTCTTCCCATTATTTTCTTCTCTCTTATATGGTTTGAGCAATTCATTTTCCAGCGATTCCAGTGCCTCTCTTCTCGCCTCATTCAGCATTTTCATCGGGATAAAAATATTCTCATCCATCTGGATTTCCAGATTTTCCCACTCATATTCTGTATTTCCAAGCTTCTCCATCTGTGAACGGATGCGCTCTTCTGTCAGCGGCTGGTTCTGCGCATACTGTACCTCACCCACAGACGCAAATCCATGGATTCCCCTGCATGACACATCCAGTATAGCAGGACTTCCTGGAAAAAGAATGAATGTTCCCTGAATTTTTTCTTTCTTTTTTCTTAATACAGGACTGACATCTCCTGTTTTCTTCTCATTACTGAATGCCATCATGGACGGACCATTCTGCATCTGATAATAACCGGTACAGGAACCTCCCCTGTTAAACAGATCCAGCAGATATCTCTTATCCTCCTCTGCTACCCTGTAATTCTCAGCTCCCTTCTCAAAAAGAAGATCCAGGTACTTCCGATATACAGAAGTTACCCCTGCTGTATATCCCGGCTGCTTCATCCTGCCCTCTATCTTAAGAGAAGTAACACCAACCTCCAGAATCTGCGGAAGAATCTCTATCGTAGAAATATCTTTCAGACTCAGAGGACATAGTTCTTGCGCTTTCCTTTTCTCTGACCGTCTGCCATTTTCCCCGCAACAAAGCGCCGTCTGGTAAGGCAGACGGCAAGGCTGTGCACACCTTCCTCTGTTACCGCTTCTTCCACCCAGGATACTGCTCATCAGGCACTGTCCCGAATAACTGTAACATAAAGCTCCATGGACAAAAGATTCAATCTCGATAGGACTTGTCTCATGCATCCTCCGGATTTCCTCAAGGGAAAGCTCTCTGGCAGTTACCACTCTGGAAGCACCCTGTTCTTCCAGAAACTTCATCCCCTCCGGACCTGTCACAGTCATCTGCGTGCTGGCATGAAGATGCATACCCGGAAACATCTCCCTGATCATCTTAAACACACCCATATCCTGAACGATCACCGCATCCAGACCTTCCTTATAATATGGAAGCAGATAATCATACAACTGTTCAGACAGTTCCCTGTTCTTCAACAGCGTATTCACTGTCAGATAAAGTTTCCTGCCATGGATATGAGCAGTATCAATGGCACGCAAAAGCTCTTCCTCTCCGAAATTCTTCGCATAAGCCCGCGCGCCAAAGGCTGCTCCCCCTACATAAACCGCATCTGCACCTGCACCGATCGCTGCCTCAAATCCCTCATAGGAACCGGCAGGTGCCAGAAGTTCAATCTCTTCTCTTTTCAATTCTATACCTCACGTTTTCTATAACAGTCATCTTAAATGCATTATTTATGAGCATTGCTATAATATTCAAATCGAATACATATGAAACAAATCATAAAGGGGAAATCACCGAAGTAATCCCCCCTCTATTATTTCAGCAGCTCATCAATCTGCTTTTCCAGTTCCTTATTCTTTCCCTCCAGAAGGCTCTTCTGTTCCAGGGCTTCCTGTTCATGCTTCTGCGCTTCCTCAATCTGCATACGAAGCGAGATCAGCTCATGCTTCAGATCATACATCTCCTGATCCTTCTGCTGTAAATCCTGTTCAAAAACCTCCGCCTGTTTCTTTGCCTTAAAATAGTCATCTGTAATATTCAGGCTGATAAGTGTATGCTTGGTCTCCATGGGCTGTCTGCTGTAACCCGGCATAGCACTTAACTCATCCATCTTTTTATTTATATAGGATGCTACTTTCTGAAAATATTCTTCCGATTCATAGCCTCCCAGCGTAATAATCTTACCACCTATGATTACCTTTGCTGTATTTTTGACCGCCATCCGTACGAGCCTCCTGTATCTTCCTTCAATCTGCCCGGAACCCCGGACATTTACTTCATTATACTCGAAAGCAGTCGAAATGTATAGGAATTTTTAAAAAACTTTTACTTTTTTATATTTTTACACCCTTAACTTCAGTTTTTCTCCGGCATCTGATAGCCCAGATGCTCATACGCAAGCGCCGATGCCATACGTCCTCTCGGCGTACGGTTCAGGAATCCATTCTGCAGCAGATAAGGCTCATACACATCCTCCAGCGTACCGGAATCCTCCCCTATCGCCGCAGCCAGAGTCTCCAGTCCCACAGGACCACCCTGAAAATTCACGATCATAGTCTGAAGAATCCTTCTGTCAATCTTATCCAGACCATACTGATCCACTTCCAGAAGATTCAGCGCAAAACACGCCACATCATAAGTAATCCGTCCATCATACTTCACCTGCGCAAAATCACGAACCCTCTTCAGCAGACGGTTGGCAAGCCTCGGAGTTCCCCTGGATCTCTTGGCAATCTCAGCCGCACCCTTCTCATCAATCTCCACTCCAAGAACCTGAGCAGAACGGATAATGATCGTCTTAAGCTCCTCATGAGTATAAAACTCCAGATGATGCATCACACCAAAACGGTCACGAAGAGGTGCAGACAGAAGTCCTGCCCTGGTAGTCGCCCCCACCAGTGTAAACTTCGGCAGATCCAGACGTATAGACCTGGCAGAAGCTCCCTTCCCGATCATAATATCAATAGCATAATCCTCCATAGCAGGATAAAGGACCTCCTCCACCTGCCTGTTCAGGCGGTGGATCTCATCCACAAACAGAATATCTCCCTCCTGCAGATTATTAAGGATCGCAGCCATCTCCCCCGGCTTCTCAATAGCCGGCCCGGAAGTCACCTTCATATGAACCCCCATCTCATTGGCAATAATCCCCGAAAGAGTAGTCTTACCAAGCCCCGGAGGACCATAAAACAAAACATGATCCAACGCATCATGCCTCTGCTTCGCAGCCTCTATATAAACCTTCAAAGTACTCTTGGTCTTCTCCTGACCAATATAATCATCCAACGTCTGCGGCCGGAGATTCCCCTCCAGAGAAAAATCCTCCTCCGTCACATCCGTAGTTATAATACGTTTCTCCATCTGTTACCCATCCTAACCTATAACAATTCTATAACAATACAGGCAATCCAATCTACCAGAGCGTAAAGTCCTGCTTCAGTTAAAAATTCTTCAGTGCAGCCTTCAAAAGACCTTCCACATCATCCGGCGGCACATCCGTAACCTTACGCACCGCCCGAAGCGCATCCGCACTGCTGTATCCCAGCGCAACCAGAGCCTCAACAGCTTCCTGCCTGCCATCCGAAACCTCACCGGCTCCCACTGCTGCCCTCTCCTGCTCATGAGCCAGCTTCAATTCAAACGCATCCTCCAGCTTCATCTTATCCTTCAGCTCAAGAATCAGCTTCTGAGCCGTCTTCTTCCCGATACCCGGAGCCTTCGACAACGTCTTCACATCATCCGAAAGAATTGCAAACCTCAATTCATCCGCCGTAATCCCCGCCAGAACCCCCAGCGCAGCCTTCGGCCCCACACCATTCACGCCAAGAAGCAGCTTAAACATCTGCAGATCATCCTTAGCCCTGAACCCATACAGCTTCATGGCATCCTCTCTCACACTAAAATAAGTATGGACCTTCACATCCTCCCCCATACGAATCTCAGACAAATCTGCCCCCGTCATATATATCTCATAACCAATCCCCCCGGCCTCAACAACCACCGAGCTCTCAGTCATATCCACAGCCATTCCATGAACAAACGCAATCATGATACATCCTCCGTCCCAAATTCATCACTTCCGATTCATCATACCACAT
>CAUEAK010000034.1:0-15162 GCA_958454115.1 Blautia wexlerae | reverse complement strand
TCAATTTCCAGCTTCGGATACAGACTGCGTATACTCCCGATCAGATATGCCGGGCTTATGCCTTCTCCTTTTGCATTGGTATCACTATAGGAGAGGATCAGCTTTTCTCCCGGTTTCGTCATATTCAGATACAGATAAAACCTCTGCATATTCATCAGTTCTTTAGGCCCCGGTGCCAGTTCCACTCCCTGCTCCTGGAAGAAATCCCTGTCAAGCTCTGATAAGATTCCGCCTGTCTGTGTGCTCTTTGGGATATTTCCCTCATTCACGCCAACAAAGAACAACGCCTTAATCTCCTTTAAGCGGGATCGTTCCATATCACCCACCATTACCTGATCTATGCTCGGCGGAATCAGAGCTACTTTTGCCTGAGAAAGTCCTGATTCCAGAAGCTGTCGGAACTCCTGTCTGTTTACCGTTTCTTCGCCAAGAATCTCAACCATCTTATCCAGCAGGTCCATCACGATTCCATAAATCTGGTTATATTCTTTTTCCATTGCTTTATCGCCTGACTCTTTAAACTTTCGCTCCTGTCGTTTCAGTTTCTGCCAGACATTGCTTTTTTGGATAAACTCATAGAGAATCCGGCAATACTCTTCCACTGTCTTCTTCCCGGAACCAAACCCCTGTGCAAGTTCCCTTACTTCTTCCGCAAAGATCTCTCTGATCTCATTCAGTTCCTGTATCTTCTCCGCTTCCATTCCTCTGTATACACGAACCCATTTTTCAGACCATTTCTTATATCCCCGGATTCCCAGCGCCAGCACGTAATTCTCCAGCTTATCAGTCTGTTCTCTGGTAACTTCTGACATCCCGCATCTGAGATAACGGAAAACGCTCTCATAAGGAAATCCCTGTACCGCCATCTCCATGGCAGCACGCAGATACTCCACAAAAGGATTCATCAGTACTGAATGCTTCTCGTCAATAAAATATGGAATATCTGCCTCCTCAAATACCTGTGCTGCAAGTCTTGCATATTCTTCCAGATTTCCTGTGATCACTGCAATCTCACCGTAGCGGTATCCGCAGGTACGCACAAGTTCTGATACCTTTCGGGCAGCCTCCCGCATTTCTTCCAGGGGAGATGGCGCAGTAAATATTTTTATCTCCTGCTGCTCTTCGGCATATATACCCTTTCTGTAGCGAAAGATATTTTTCTCCAGAAACTGTAAGGCAGGTGCCTGTGCAAACCGGGACTGTCCGGATGGTTTCAGATACACCGGATCCTCCAGATCTCTGGTCAGCCCTGCAAGTGTCCGTATCATCTGCTTGCTCATAAAGAAAAGCTGATAAGGTTTTCCCGGAGAAAAAGCATCCTCCCGTTCGTCCATAGTCACAGTAACACTTATGCGGTCAGCAATGACCAGAAGCTCCCTGAGCACATTGACCTGAATTGGCGTGAATCCGGTAAATCCATCAAAGAGAAATTCCGCTCCCTTAAGTTTTTCGGAAAAAGGAAGCTGTTTAAGCAGGACATCCATCACCTCTTCCCCTGTCATATAATGCCCCTTCAGGAATTCCCTGAATGACTGATAAAGGATTCCCACATCCTTAAGCTTCATTTCAAGTAATGGCTGATCTTTGGCCTTCTCTTTCATTTCTGCCAGATTCTCTTCTCTGATATCATACTGCATAAATTCTGAAACCAGAGACTTCACCTCATCCAGATATCCCGGCTTATTCATCTGACTTCCCAGATAGGCAAGTTCCTTTCTGTGCTGCTGCACCATTTTCTGCAGCACCATGCTTTTTCCCGTATCTTCCAGAACCTTTCTGTTATCTCCGCCGGTTTCTTCAAATACACGGTACGCAAGACGCTCAAAGCTCAGGATGTCAATATTCAGGATTCCTTTTCCCGGATGCATTTCCACCAGCGTCTTCTGTGTCTGCATGGTAAACTGCTCCGGAACAATAATATAGTAATTTCTCTCCGGGTGTTCCATGGACTCCCGGATTACTCTCTCATATGCAAAATAAGACTTTCCGGCACCGGAACTGCCGATAATAAACTGTAATGACATTCTTCTCTCCTTACTGTCGGTTACTCACATTCGTTGTTTCAGTATATCATAATTTAATCACTTCTGTAATAGAATATACAAAACCATCCAGGAGGCGTGTACCATGAGTGCAAAAACAAAAATCATAGTCCTACATATGAAGGAAGTTATATACACCGGCATTTTCCTTCTTCTTGCTGTCATCCTGGCTATTGTACTTTTTTTCATGTTTGGATCCGGTCAGAAAAAAAGTGCCTCAGCCGATGCCAAAAGCCTGTACAAACCGGGAATTTATACTTCCTCCATCGACCTGAATGAAAACACCTTTGACCTGGAAGTAACCGTTGACTCTGACAGGGTAACTTCCATCCGTCTGGTAAATTTAAGTGAAAGCACTGCAGCCATGTTTCCTCTCATGGAACCGGCTCTGGAATCACTGGCCAGCCAGATCTATACCTCCCAGTCGCTGGAAAATATCCAATATTCCGAAGATCAGAAGTATACTTCCATGATTCTTTTGAATGCAATTGAAACAGCACTGAAAAAAGCGGAGAACAACTGATCGTTCTCCGCTTCGCCATGCAAAATCACGCGGATAAAATCATCCACTCCGCTATGCGATTCTAAATATCCATATTTTCAAGCTGCTCCAACCATACTCCTGCACTTGCATCACTTGGCATTCTCAGATCACCTCTCGGTGAAACCGCAACGCTTCCCACCTTCGGGCCATCCGGAAGACAGGAACGTTTAAACTGCTGTGCAAAAAATCTCCAGTAGAAGGTTTTCAGCCATTTGAAGATTGTCTCCTTATCATACATTCCTTCAAAAGTCTCACATGCCAGCCTGTAAATTTTCTCCGGTTCAAATCCTGCACGAAGCATATAGTACAGATAGAAATCGTGAAGTTCATAAGGTCCTACCAGATCTTCTGTCTTCTGTGCGATCTTGCCATCCTTAGGCGGCAGAAGCTCCGGACTTACCGGTGTATCCAGAATATCAAGAAGAACTTCTGTCAGCTTCTCATCTTTGCAGGTATCCGCATAATAACGTACAAGATGACGCACCAGAGTTTTCGGCACTGAAGCATTCACGCCGTACATGGACATATGGTCACCATTGTAGGTTGCCCATCCCAGAGCCAGTTCAGACAGATCTCCTGTTCCCACCAGAATCGAGCCATCCTGATTTGCACTGTCCATCAGGATCTGCGTTCTCTCTCTTGCCTGACTGTTCTCATAAGTCACATCATGCACAGACGGATCATGAGCAATATCCCGGAAATGTACATTTACTGCTTCTTTGATATTGATCTCACTTAAAGCCGCACCCAGACACTGACTTAATTTGCAGGCATTCTGATAAGTTCTGTCTGTGGTTCCAAAGCATGGCATGGTAATACAGTGGATATCCTTTCTGTCCGCACCGGAAAGGTCAAAGGCTCTTGCGATCACAAGCAGTGCCAGTGTGGAATCCAGACCTCCGGAAAGTCCCACTGTTGCCTTATGGCAATGGATATGATCCATACGTTTCTTAAGTCCCATTGCCTGGATATTCAGGATTTCATCACAACGCATATCCCTTTCTTCTTTTCGTGAAGGTACAAAAGGATACTGCGAATATTTTCTGGTCAGTTTTGTCTCTTCCACATTCAGATGGAAGCACACTTTAATATGATCACTGTCGTCAGCCGGCTGATAAGTAGTCAGTCTTCTTCTCTCATCGTTCAGCCTCTGCACATCAATCTCACTGTATACAATACCATTGTGGAAACGTTTTCCTTCCGCAAGGATCACTCCATTCTCTGCGATCATATTCTGACCGCCAAAGACCAGATCCTGTGTGGACTCACCTTCTCCTGCATTTGCATATACATATCCGCACACCAGACGTGCAGACTGTCCGGAAACAAGATCTCTGCGGTAGCTGTCCTTTCCGACCATCTCATTGCTGGCTGACAGATTCACGATCAGATTCGCTCCTGCCTGTGCATGGAGAACGCTTGGCGGCAGTGTCACCCATAAATCCTCGCAAATCTCTGCAGCTGCCACAAGCTCCGGCTCCTCCTCACAGATAAAAAGAATATCTGTTCCGAAAGGAACTCTCTTTCCCTCAATATCCACATATTCCAGACAGCCAAGACCTGATGCAAAATGGCGCTGCTCATAAAATTCTCCATAGTTTGGAAGATAAGTTTTCGGAACCAGCCCAATGATCTCGCCTCTGTTTAAAACTGCTGCCACATTATATAATTTTCCATGATTTCTGAAAGGCACACCTACAAAAACAAGGGCATCCACATCAGCAGTTTCCTTTGTGACCTTCAGCAAAGTTTCCCAGGCGCTGTCGAGAAGACGTCTCTGCAGGAAAAGATCCTGACAGGTATAGCCTGTGATACAAAGCTCCGGAAAAGTCATAACCTTCACATGTTCTTTCTCCATCTCATGGATCAGTCTGATAATCTCATTTCCATTGGCATTGCAGTCTGCAACTGTGATATAAGGTGTTGCGGCTGCTGTTTTGATATAACCGTTTTTCATTTTCTACCTCTTCTTCCCTGTGCTCCGGCAGATCTATCTGTCAGTACATTGGCGTCTCTTATTTACATTTACGCAGGATTTCTTTCAGTTCTTCCACTGTAAATTCATAATTCTTATTACAGAAATGGCAGTTCATCTCAATGGACTTACCTTCCTGGATCATTTCATTGAGTTCTTTTCTTCCGATGCTGATCAGGGCTTTCTCCACTCTTTCTCTGCTACAGTTACAGTAAAATTCCGTAGGAACTTTCTCATTGATCTCCATGTCAAAGCCCTCCAGGACTTTCTCAAGCAGACTCTCAGGAGTATGCCCCTCTTCCAGAAGATTTGTGACAGATGTGATTTTCTGCACATTTTCCTCAAGCTTCGCAATTGTGCTTTCTTCCGCAAACGGCATCAGCTGCACGATAAATCCGCCAGCCTGACGTACTGTATTGTCTTTATTCATAAGAACTCCAAGACCAACTGCTGACGGTACCTGTTCACTTGTAGCAAAATAATAGGTAAGATCTTCTGCGATCTCGCTGGTCTGAAGCGCAACCTGTCCAACATAAGGCTCTTTCAGTCCCATATCCTTGATCACGTTCATAAATCCTACACCGACAGCACCTGCAACATCCAGTTTTCCCTTGCTGTTCGCCGGGATACATACATCGGGATTTCCCACATATCCCTTTACACGACCTTTGGAATCTGCAGTCACAGTAATTCCTTCCAGAGGACCTCCTGCCTTAATCTGAAGTGTAAGGATATCCTTATCCCCCTTCATCATGGTACCCATCATGGCACCTGCTGTAAGAAGACGTCCCAGTGCTGCTGTGGCTACCGGGCTTGTATTGTGATCCTGTCTCGCTGTTTCTACTGTTTCTGTAGTAACTGCCGCAAATGCCCGAATCTGATCATTCGCTGCAATTGCTCTGATAATATAATCGTTCATTCGTTTATTACTCCTGTTATTTCTTTCATATTATTTTCATTTTGTCCATGGCTTAACATCAAATCAATAGCAATCCCCGTAAACAATGCATTAATTAAGAGGCCTGCTATAATCGCATCAATCCGCGCGATGTGTCTCAGGTTTCTCCGGAATCCTTCCATGATATCCGTTCTGTGCACTTTTTCCATGCTCTCTTGCAACAAAAGTCAGACGTTCACAGTTCTCATCACCCGGATTATGAGTATATGCATCACAGACTGCCACCAGTTCCATTCCTGCTTTCACAATCATAGCCTTGATTGCTTCTATGGAATATGCTTTCTGTACATGTTCCTCCTCACACTTCTCATACAATCCGTCTTCTCTCGGAAGAAAAAGTGCCAGTTCATATACATTCAGGGCATTTTCCCTGTCATAACTGTTCTCCCAGATAAAGCTTCCGTCCTCTCTGTCCTCAGCAATAGTCGTATCGCCGATCACATCCCGGTATTTATGGACCGTATTCATATCAAAAATGAACAGCCCGCCCGGATCCAGATAATTATTTACCAGCGCAAAAAGATACTCCAGATCTTCCTCGTCCGTCAGATAATTCATACTGTCACAGACACTGATCACAGCACGAACCGTACCATATAACTCAAAATCCTGCATATCCTGCAAAAGATACAGAATATCATGACCGGATTCTGCCCGCTTCTCCATAGCCTCTGCAAGCATCTCCTCAGAATTATCGATACCGATCATATCATATCCGGCATCTGCAAGCATCTCTGTCACAGTACCTGTTCCACATCCCAGCTCCAGAACCAGACCATCCCTGATCCCGTCCTGAGCCAGTGTTTCTATAATATAGTCTGCCCATTCACGATAGTTTACATTATCCATGAAAACATCATAAACACCGGCAAATCTTCCATATGATTCCATTCATCAGCCCTCATTATCTACCTGTTTTACTGTTCACTCCGTTCACAGCAACACATATTTTCCCTGCTATTCTACCACAACATCCGTTCTTATGTAAATAACAGGTTGCTCTCTGTCAGCGCAAAAAAGGACGACTGTTTTTTACAGCAGCCGTCCTTTTCAACTTTTCTGTTACTGATTCTTAGGCATATAGCGGACATACGCCGGTTCTCCATGATAGTAATAGTCAACGCCGTTCTCATCATAAACGTCCTCACCATTAGCAAAATCATAGGTATTTCCGTCATCATCACACCATGTACCGTCACCGTTCGGATAAATTACAAGCGGATATCCGTCGGAGTTTCTGTAAATAGTTCTTGTCTGATCTGTATCATAGTCCGGATCATCTGTTCCTACAGGTGTTCCGTCTGCATAATATCCATTGGAGGAACCATCGTCATAATCATAAGATCCGTCGCTGCTGCCATCAGAAGTATAGTCTGAAGAACTGTAATCTGATGAACCGCCCGATGAAGTATCACTGTAAGAACCGTCTGTGCCTGCTGAAGAACTTCCATCTGATGAACTGCCGGATGCTGTTTGGTCTGTACCTGCAGCCGCTGTTCCTGTAGTTCCTGAAGTGCCGTCCGCAGTTGTACCTGCTGTAGTTCCTGAAGTTTTTCCTGTTGCTGCTGCTTTCAGTACAGAATCACCGGAAATAGTGAATGAATCAACAGAAGTCTTGATTCCTGCCAGTGCTTTCTCATCCTTTACAGAACCTGCAACACTGTAAAATTCTGTTGTATTATCTGTGAAATATTTATTTACAACATATTTATAGTCACTCTTATCAGTGAGGTAATGAACTGTATAGCTGTAAACATTTACACCGCCGACTTCCTCTGATTTATAATCCTGGATCTCAAAATCTGTACCTTCTACAAGATTATCTGCCTTTACAAGTGCAGAGGCTGTATCCTGTGAACTTGGAATGATCGCCACAGACATATCCTCCTCACCGGAACCATGCAGGATCAGGAGTTTACCCTGTTTCGGTGACTCGAAGCTTAACATATCGTCAGAATCTGATTTATTCGCCCATGTCGCATCCGGAAGTTTAATGGATACTGCTTTGTTCTTAGATGTATAGGTAGTATTCTGGGCATTGGCCGGCGCAGGGGTAGGAGTTGCTTTCGCTGCTTTGGTTGGCTCCGGTGTAGGAGTTACCTGTACCACACTTGAATCCTCGTCACTGCCGCCTCCAAAGTTACATGCAGTCATGGAAACAGATAATACAGTTGTTAAGGCCAATAACATTAGTACTCTTTTATTTTTCATAATATCCTCCTTAGAATAGATATATAGTCTTCAGGTAATATTTGATATCAGGTCAGGAGAGGAAACCTCTCTCTGATATTATTATAACTGTTCCGTACTTTATAAAATATGATGTCAGGGTCAAAAGATATTTTGCCCCTAACATTATATATTTTACAATTTCATTACATAGATGTCAATGTCGATTTCTCAGTCTTCTGCGATTTGCATAGTCCTTCATAACGCCATTTTTCTGCTTCATCATACCATTTATCTTTTTTTCTCTGTAACTGAGAGATTACTTGTTACTGTTCACACACCACTATCCCGAGACATACGATTACTTTTTTATTTTTCCACTTCATACATATGCAGTTCATGAAGGGCTCTTGTTGCAGCGATATATCTCGCCTGACGCACAAGCGGGCTCTGATCTTTCTGCGGAAATACTGCAAATACCTGATCAAATTCCAGACCTTTTGCCAGATAGAATGTCGTAACTGTAAGACCTTTCTTAAAGCTTGTGCTGTTTCTGTCCAGATAAGACAGACGTTCTTTTATATCAAATCCTTTTTCTCCCAGAATTTCCTTCAGAAGAAGCCACATATGTTCTGCTTCTTTCTCTGTACGCAGGACAACCGCTGCTGTTTCATATTCTTCTTCGCCGAGTTTCAGAGTTTCTGCAATCTCTTCCGCAGCATGGCTCATATTTGCAAATATTTTCTCCTCCACCGGAGCACCATGACGTTCAAAGAGTTCCATATCTTCAATACCCGCAAGCTGATTTGCATAAGACGCAATCTCTATGGTGTTACGGTAACTCTTATTCATAATGATCTTGTGGATATCCCTCCCGAAAATCTTCGGCAGAAATTTCAGCACATCCTGCTGTTTATCATCCATAGTCTGTGCCCGGTCACCCAGGATCGTCATTCTACAGGAGAAAATCCTCTGCAGAATTTCATACTGAAGCCTTGAGTAATCCTGCATCTCATCTACCACCAGATGCTTGATATTGCTTCTTCCCTGCTGGCTCTGCAAACGATATTTCAGGTAAAGAACAGGATAAACATCCTCATATTTCAGCTTTCTTTTCTCATAAGAAACACGCGGAAGTCCTTTGTATCCATTTTCTTTCAGGAACTGACTGTAGATCACATAAAGATCTCCGGTCACATACAGCTTCATGAATTTCTCACGGATCAGGTCTTTCTCATCATCTGCCAGATCACGATCCCGCAGAGTTTCCACCTCGTCAATGAAATAATCTGCAACTGCATCCATCCTTGAGAGCAGTGGAAAATCCTGGAATTTGAAATAAAACAATTCAATAATCTCTGATTCTTTCTTTACAAATCCCTTATATTCCACATCTTTAAAATTCATCAGCCGGTCTTCCAGTTCCACCAGATAGCGTTCCATAAGATTTATAAATTCCATGGACTGCTTTTCCTCTGCCAAAGAAGCTTTCTGCGGAAAACGGATTCTGCGTTCAATTTCATCATAGCGGTCTTCGCAGTCAGAAACTGTATCCCGAAGCTGCTTATAAGCAAAAAGATCAAAGCTCATTTCCTTAATATTCTCTTCTCCCAGTTCAGGAAGGATATGGGAAATATAATCGGAAAACACTCCATTTGGTGACAGGATCAGAATATTGGAAGACTTCAGATTCTGTCTGTCATGGTAGAGAAGATAGGCGATCCTGTGAAGCGCCACGGAAGTTTTCCCGCTTCCTGCTGCACCCTGGATCACCATGATCCTGTCTTTGGTATTTCGGATAATGGCATTCTGCTCCTTTTGAATGGTACGGATAATGTTCTTAAGCTGTACCTCACCGTTACTTCCCAGCTCTGCTTTCAGGATCTCATCATCGATCTTCACATCACTCTCAAATTCGTAGATCATTTTTCCGTTGCGGATCTTATACTGCCATTTCGAAGCAACCTCACCATGAATCTCGCCCATGGGAGCCTCATAAGAAGCCGGTCCTTTGTCATAGTCATAAAACAGACCGCTTACCGGAGCACGCCAGTCGTATACTAATGGAATATGCCCTGCTTTCTCTGCGAAATTTCCAATTCCAATATAAAAGATCTCCGGTTCGTCCTCTCCTTCGTAAATGAAATCCACTCTTCCGAAGAATGGAGAATCTGCCATTCTGCGAAATCTCTGTTTCAGGATCAGCTGTTCTTCATTTGCGGAAATCTGGCGGAACAATGCCTGCTGATTATCATAATTCTCATAACCATACTGGTCCATCTCTGTATAATTTTCCCAGTAATACTCATGCATTCCCTCAATCTCTTTCTGGCCTTCCACCAGAGAAAGGCTGATTTCTGTGATACGTTCTTTTAATTTTTCCAGCACATAGCCCAGATATTCTCTGCCGTTTTTCTTATCTGTCATATTGTTGATATCCTCTGATATTTGCAACTGTTCAGCAATTTCACAGCTACAATACTCCTTATTATTGTTATCATTTTCTCTTGTTATTATGATGATAAAATATAGTTACTGTTCACTCCGTTCCCAGCAACACGCTTCGCGATGCAGGAAATATGAACCTCCTTGTGCAATGCCCAAGGAGTATCGTTTGCTTCGCAAACTTAATTTATGCTAATCGCATAAATTCGCGCGGTATGTCTCGGGTTTTCTGTGACCTTCGCTCACAAAAAACACCTCGCGGGATATTACCAGTGAACAGTAACAAAATATATCAATTTTCGTAGATTGGTTTTTAATTATAACATATTCCCCTCTTACAGAAAAGACAAAAATCCGGCAAAAATCCCTCAGCCGGTATCTGTGTGATCCTATATCTTCCTGGCGAAGGAAATATCTGCATTAGCCTGGAGCCAGATATATTCTCTTTCACAAATACCCCTGAGGGATTGTAACTTTATATTTTAAGCAGTTGCCTTATTCTCAAACTGGCTGTTATACAGGTCTGCATAGAAGCCTTTCTTAGACAGAAGCTCTTCATGATTTCCCTGCTCGATAATGTCACCGTCTTTCATAACCAGGATCAGGTCTGCATCCTTGATGGTAGAAAGTCTGTGTGCGATCACAAAGCTTGTTCTGCCCTTCATCAGATTGTCCATGGCTTTCTGGATACGCACTTCGGTTCTGGTATCTACAGAGGAGGTTGCCTCATCCAGGATCAGGATCTTATTATTGGCAAGAATTGCCCTGGCAATAGTGAGAAGCTGTTTCTGTCCCTGGGAAATATTACTGGTTTCTTCATCCAGAACCATGTCATAGCCGCCCGGCTGCTGCATGATAAAGTTGTGCACATGGGCTGCCTTTGCTGCTGCGATCACCTCTTCATCTGTAGCATCCAGACGTCCGTAACGGATATTTTCCATAATGGTTCCTGAGAACAGCCAGGTATCCTGGAGCACCATACCAAACATCTCTCTCAGACTGCTTCTGTTAAAGTCTTTGATGTCATAACCGTCTACCTTAATACTTCCGCCATTGAGATCATAGAATCTCATAAGCAGTTTCACCATAGTTGTCTTTCCTGCACCTGTGGGACCTACAATGGCAATCTTCTGGCCATCCTTCACATCTGCAGAGAAATCATTAATAATGATCTTATCCGGATTGTAACCGAATTTTACATGTTCAAACTGTACATCTCCTGTAAGTGTATTAACATCTACAGGGTTCTTCTCATTCTGACTCTCTTCCGGCTCCTCCAGGAATTCAAATACTCGTTCGGAAGCTGCTGCTGAGGACTGTAACAGGTTTGTAACCTGTGCGATCTGCTGGATTGGCTGTGTAAAGTTACGGATGTACTGGAAGAAGGACTGGATATCACCGACTTCAATACTTTTTTTGATTACAAACACGCCACCTAAGAGAGCTACCATTACATATCCAAGGTTACCTACAAACTGCATGATCGGCATCATCATTCCTGAGAAGAACTGAGATTTCCATGCAGATTCATAAAGCTTCTGATTATCTTTCTCAAATTCTTCTACTACATCATTCTCTTTGTTGAAAACCCGGACTACATTATGACCGCCGAAGTTCTCTTCGATCTGACCGTTTACTTTACCCAGATAGCTCTGCTGATCCTGGAAGTATTTCTGGGAATGCTTCATGACAGTCTGGATGATGAACATGGAAACCGGCAGGATCAGAAGTGCTGCCAGAGTCATCCACACATTGATGGAAAGCATCATAATAAATACACCGATCAGGGTTGTCACTGATGTGATCAGCTGTGTCAGACTCTGGTTCAGACTCATCTGCAGAGTATCCACATCATTGGTGATACGGGAGAGGATCTCACCGTTTGTTCTGCTCTCATAATAGTTCAGAGGCAGTCTGTTGATTTTCTTTGAAATATCTTTTCTCAGATTATAGGTAACATCATTGGAGATCCCTGACATTACGAATCCCTGTACAAAGGAAAAGCATGCACTTAACACATATAATCCAAGTGTCCATAACAGGATCATCCCGATCTTTCCGAAGTCAATTTCACCGGTTCCGTTTACCTTGGCAACCAGACCGTTAAACAGCTCTGTGGTCGCCTTACCTAAAATCTTAGGCCCTACAATACTAAACACAGTTCCCGCTACTGCAAAGATAAACATCAGTATAAAGCGGAATTTATATCGTCCCATATAACGGAAAAGCTTAGCCATGGAGCCCTTGAAGTCTTTCGCCTTTTCGCCGGACATCATACGTCCACGTCCTCCCATAGGACCTCTTCTTCTCTGTTCGCTCATGCCAGTTCCTCCTCTGATAACTGAGATCTTGCAATCTGCTGATATACCTCACAATTTGCCATCAGTTCCTTATGAGTTCCAATACCTGCCATATGTCCGTCGTCCAGTACAATGATCTGGTCTGCACCAAGGATAGTACTGATTCTCTGGGCAACGATCACAGTAGTTGCATCCTTGGTGTACTCCTTCAATGCCTTTCTTAACTGACTGTCAGTCTTAAAGTCAAGGGCAGAGAAGCTGTCATCAAAGATAAAGATTTCCGGATCCTTTGCAATGGCTCTGGCAATGGACAGACGCTGTTTCTGTCCACCTGAAACATTGGTACCTCCCTGTGATACAGGGGATTTATATTTCTCCGGTTTTGTATCAATAAATTCTGTAGCCTGTGCAACCTCTGCTGCTTCCTTTACCTGTGCATCAGTGATCTCCGGCTTACCATATCGGATGTTTGAATCAATGGTACCTGAGAAAAGTACACCCTTCTGCGGCACATATCCCAGCTTATCACGAAGCTCTTTCTGAGTCATGTCACGGACATCCACACCATCCACTTTAACAGAACCCTTTGTCACATCATAGTATCTTGGGATCAGGTTGATCAGGGTACTCTTACCGCTTCCAGTACTTCCGATCACTGCGATCGTCTGACCTTTCTTTGCTTTAAAGGAAATGTCTGTCAGTACATTCTCACCTGCTTCCGGGTAAGCAAAGGATACATGGTCAAATTCGATCTCACCTTTCACACTTTCTGACGGATGTACCGGAGTTTCCGGATCCTGAATAGAAACCTCTGTTTTCAGAACCTCATCAATACGAAGTGCTGCAACATTTGCTCTCGGGAGCATAATGGACATTGCAGTGATCATCAGGAAGGACATAATGATCTGCATTGCATACTGGATAAATGCCATAACATTACCAACCTGCATGGTTCCGTTGTCTACTGCATGGGCACCACTGTAAATAATAAGTACAGATACTCCGTTCATGATCAACATCATAATGGGCATCATAAAAGTCATACATCTGTTGACAAACAGGTTTGTTTTTGTCAGATCCAGGTTTGCTTTTTCAAAACGATCTTCCTCATGCTTCTCACGGCTGAATGCACGGATAACAGGGATACCTGTCAGGATCTCACGGGATACCAGATTCAGTCTATCGATCAGAGTCTGTAAGATAGTGAATTTTGGCATTGCCACCTGGAACAGCACAAAGATCACAATCAGGATCAGGCCAACTGCCACACCAAGGATCCATGTCATGGAAGAATCTGTGTTCAATACCTTAATCACACCACCAATACCAAGAATCGGCGCGTACAGAACAATACGGAACATCATTGCCATAACCTGCTGTACCTGCTGCACATCATTGGTGCTTCGTGTGATCAGGGATGCTGTGGAGAATTTGTGATATTCTCTGCTGGAGAAGCTCATAACCTTACGGTAAATGCTGTTTCTCAGGTCATGACCAAGTCTGCCTGCCACTCTGGCCGAAATAAATGTGACGCTGATTGCTGCCAGCATGATCACCAGTGCCATGGCAAGCATTCTGATACCTGACATCAGGATGTAATGCATCTGAATGGCATCCACATCTTTCCCCAGTGCTTCATATTCTGAAGCAACAAAGGAAACACCAGCCTGTGTCACAATAGACTCCGGCATATCTTTCAGCTTCTCATCCACCTGACTCATAATCTGCTGTACTGCTTTTTCCGGCATCTGCGTCAGCGCTGTCAACGGGTCTGTTCCCTCCGGAAGGCCCATCTGTGCAACCATTGCCTGCCCCTGTTCACTGTCTTCGGAAAAGGCAGATACCATCATCATTGCCTTGGAGAAATCCTCATTTAAATTCTCTCTGGTTTCTTTGGAAATATCATCGTTTAATACCCAGGTATCCTCTTCCTGTGTATAATTCTGTGAAACTTCCTTTTTCTGATCCTCATCCATAAAAATCTGAAGATTCTGCAGGGTTGAATCCCGAAGCTTATCCGGCACACTGTCTTCAATACCTTTCTGCTGGATACCTACATTAATGATCTTGGAGGTATAATCCGGCAGGGAAAGATCACAGTACGCCTGCAGAAACAGAAGTGCTATGATCAGGACAATGTATCCCGCTGATTTCTTCAGATATTTCATCAGTTTAATCATTGCTTGATTCCCTCTTTTCCTATTTTTAATGTATGTCTGTTTAAACTCACATGTCAGTTCTTTTGCAGACAATATTATTTTTATCTGAACATGCTGATACAGTTTTCTCAATCTGCTCCACCATGTATTTTTCAGTTTCTACCTGTTGACAGGTATCTCCGAAATATTATCCAGAATCTGCCCAAAAAACCTTCGTAAAAGACATAGCTCTGCTTCACTGAAATTGCTGAACATCACTTTTTCCACAGCTTTGCTTTCCTGCTGGAGCTCCTCCACGATTTTTCTTCCGTTTTCTGTCAGATATACACGCATGATGCGTTGGTCTTTATCATCACGTTTCCTGCAGACAATGTCGGCTTTCTCCAGACGCTGGATACTTACATTAACAGTGGGCGGTGTTACACCCATACGCTCTGCAATCTCCTTCTGGCTGCAGCCGTTATTTCTGTATACGATCATAATGATCGGCATCTGTCCCTGCTGGATACCGATTTCCCGTATACGCTGCATACATCTCATACCATATTGGCGGTTGATCTCCATAAAGAG
>CAUEAK010000033.1:0-15247 GCA_958454115.1 Blautia wexlerae | reverse complement strand
AGATTTCCGACGGAAGGTCTGTGGACGAAGTCTTCAACGCCCTGAAAGACCACGGCCTGCAGCCGGTGATGAATGATTATATTTATCTGTGAAATGAAGGCGGCGAAAGAGGATCACACAGACTACCGAGGATAACTTCTGTGGAATATGTGGAAAACCATCCGCTCGAAAGAGCGATTTTTCAGGGTGAGTGTGGATAACTGTTTCAGAAGAATGAATGATGCAGATGAGGTTTTTGTCAGAATGAAAGAAAAGCAGCTGCATGGAGAAGAACTGACCAAAGAAGATCTCAAACGTGTTGTCAAAGATGAAGCTTACCGCAAAAAACTCCTGGAAGAGCTGAATTCACAAGGTTGATTGCGTTTTCACAAAATCTTTCAATGGTGATGAAAAATATGCAAAAAAGAGTGCGAAATCTATGGATAACAGCTAAAAATCAGACATAAAAACCTGTAAAATCCGCCAAAATATCCCTGATTTCGAAAACTACTGAAAACGGTTTCCAATCTAATAGTTTTCATAGGTACTTACTCATGTTTATAATAGCCCCAACAACAAAACACGAGGCAAAACACAGGAGGTAAGTATTATGAAAAGAAGATGGAAATCAGCAGTAGCAGCTCTTGCAGCAATAGCAACAATTGGAAGCCTTACAGGCGTAACCACCTATGCGGCGGACAGTGTCAGCATCACCAATGTATCTTATGATCCGACCAGAGAGCTTTACGAGCAGTACAACAAGAGCTTCCAGGAACACTGGAAGGAAAAAACAGGCCAGGATGTGGAGATCACACAGTCCCATGGTGGTTCCGGCAAGCAGGCACTTGAGGTTGCCAACGGACTGGAAGCAGATGTGGTAACACTGGCACTGGAGTATGATGTGGATGCGATCCAGGATGCAGGACTCATCGATGACGGATGGGTGGACGAATTTCCGGAGGACAGCGCTCCCTATACTTCGACGATTGTATTTCTTGTGAGAAAAGGAAATCCGAAGAACATCAAAGACTGGGACGATCTGGTAAAGAAAGACGTAGGTGTGATCACACCAAACCCGAAAACCTCCGGCGGAGCAAGATGGAACTATCTGGCAGCCTGGGCCTATGCAAAAGATAAATATAACGGAGACGAGGACAAAATTAAAGAATTCATCGGAGATCTTTACAAAAACGTACTTGTCCTGGACACCGGAGCCAGAGGCGCAACGACCTCTTTCGTGGAAAACGGACAGGGTGATGTACTGATCGCCTGGGAAAATGAAGCCTATCTTTCCGTAAAGGATTATCCGGACGATTACGAGATTGTAACACCAAGTATCAGCATCCTTGCACAGCCATCTGTAGCAGTAGTCGATAAAGTCGTAGACAAAAGAGGCACCAGAGATGTGGCAGAGGAATATCTGAATTATCTCTATTCCGATGAAGCACAGCGGATCGCCGGTGATAATTATTACCGTCCGTCAAACCAGGATATTCTGAAGGAATACTCCGATGTGTTTGACCTGGACATCAATCTTGTCACCATTGATGATTTTGGTGGATGGAAAAAGGCACAGGAAACACATTTCTCAGATGGAGGGATTTTTGATCAGATTTACGAAGGATAGACAGCAGAAGATATAGTCGGACACAATAACGCAAAGAAGCTGCAGAACAGTGAAAAAACAGAGTCTGCAGCTTCTTTTATGTAAATATTGTGAATCACAAGGGATCAGGCATGGCTTCCTTCGGTCAGGGAACAGCCGTCCATTATACGGATCCCGTTTATGACATCCAGATAAGTGTCATACATTTCCTTCCATTCATCAGAGACGTCCTTGGAGTACTGGCTGATGGTGGACAGAAGATCGTATTTTTTGCCGTCGACGGTTTCGATACGGCCGAGATAGCCCTGCCATACACTGTCCAGAGGCTGGTCTTCGCCATCGTAATATCTGGCTTCCAGAGTCAGTACAGGAACATCCTCATTGTAATAAGTCAGTTTATATCCACCATTTTCGGTTTCGGTTGTTTCATAATGGCAGAGATATTTCCAACGCTCCGGAGTGAGGACCTGGAAGTAATCCGTCATGGCCATATCCACACGCTCTGCGTAAACGAAATCTATGGATTTGATCAGCTCTGTGGCTTCCTTTTCGGCGGCCTTATCATAGGTGTCTGACGGAGTCAGGACAAAAAGTCCGAATGTATAATCGTCAGTCTGGCATACAAGAGCATCTACATTTTTTTCTTCTTCGTTGACTTCGGTTAAGTATTGATATTTCGTGGCAGGATAAGATTCAAAGGTAAGATCTTTTTTGGTGATGATCTCACCCTTTACCGGATAGTATTCTGCCAGAAAACCCTTCAGGGAAGAATCCGCCAGAGAGGAATTCGGTACTTTTAAAACAAAGGCAGTGCTTTTTCCGCCATTTACGGAACGCTGCTCGAAATAACCTTCTTTTTCGGGCATGGATTCTCTGATCGTATCATCGGCAGGGAATCCAACCCGCATATGAAGCTCGCCGCGCTTTTCCGATTCGGAGGAATCTTCCGTGTTTGTATCGGAAGAGGAATTTGGGTATGAAGAATCGGAATCCTGCGAGGAGGAGTTTCCACTGGTATCGGAGGATTCTTCTGAAGAATCTCCGGAGGAGGAATCAGTTTCAGAATCGGAATATTCCTGAAGATTGCCGTAGTCATCAATATAATATTTATCTCTGGAGCCAATATATGTGGTTCCGGTGGCATCTTCCAGCCACACACTGCCGTCCTCATAATAATAATGAGGCTCAAAATAACCGTCCTGTTCGGTCCAGCCGGCATCGTTGCCTTCCATCAGTTCACCGGAATCCGGGTCAGGGGCATAATTACCTTCCCCGATATATTCATCCTCGGAACCATTGCGGTACCAGTAATCTCCGTTTTCATCCTGCCAGATGTACTGACCGTCATCGGTTGGAGGGTCAGAAGCGAGGACCGGGACTGCAGATATAGAAAGAGCGATCGCGCCTGTTAAAAGAACTAAGATTTTTTTATGCATAGGCACCTCCTGATAAATTGCGCAGCAGTTAGCTGCTTACTATTCTTTGATCATAAATTTTTACAAATAAAAAAGATCTGTCTGTTAAGTACATTGTAACAGACAGATCCCGATATCCGGAAATGTGAAGAAAAAGAGACATTTACGGAAAGCTGCGTACAGGTCTGGAAATATGCTATCCGATCGTGAAAAGACCGGCTTACCGGCAGGTAAAAAGATATCCCTTCCCATAAACCGAGACAATGTCATACTCATCGGTATCTTCGGCACCGATCTTGGTCCGGAGGTTAAAGATATGCCGCCGTACCGTGCTGGTATCTGTTCCTGCACAGCTGCCCCATACCGCTTCGTAGAGCTCCTTTGCAGAAAAAATCTTCTCCTGGTTTTCTGCAAGGAGACGTAGCAGAGAGAATTCGGTCCGGGTAAGGCCTGTGTCGGCATTATTGAGATATGCATGGCCGTCCGAAAGATCCAGCCGCAGGCTGCCGATGGTGATCTGACGGGAGGACTGAAATTTTTCTTTTATTTTTTCTTCCATTCGTTTCTGGCGTTCCAGAAGCATCTGGATCACGGCCAGAAATTCATCGAAATTATAAGGTTTGGTGAGATAATAGTCGCCTCCCTGCTGAAGTCCTTCTACCCGATCCCGGATATCACTTTTTCCGGTGAGAAAAAGAACCGGATTTATGGTCTTTTCGCGGAAGCGGCGGCAGATATCCAGACCGTTTCCGTCCGGAAGCATAATGTCCAGGATAAGAAGATCCGGCAGCTGTTTTTCAAGCTGATGACAGGCTTCGGCGGCTGTCTGTGCAGTGTGGACATCGTAGCCACGGCGCCGCAGCATCCGGCAGTTGGTATTCAGCACCTGTTCTTCATCCTCGACCATAAGGATAAGTGATTTCTTTTCATTCATTTATGATTCCTCCTCCGGAAGTGAGAAGAACACCTGAGTCCCCTCGCCTTCTTTACTTTTCAGCCATATTTTGCCGCCATGGGCAGTGATGATCTGATGACAGACATAGAGGCCTATGCCGTGCCGCCAGTAATCCTTATCAGCGGAAACATAACCCTTGAGTGCGTTTTTTCGCATTTCTTCTGACATGCCGGTTCCGGTGTCGGAGACGCAGATGGTCTGCCAGCCCGGTTCGCCGGTAAGCGAAATGGTGATGGTTCCGTTTTGGGTGTGACGCTCTGCATTGGAGATCAGATTGGTGACAACTTGGATCAGCCGTTCCGGATCAGCAGAGATTTCCGGGAGTCCGGATTGTGTTGTAAGGACCAGCTGATTGTTCTTTGAGCTTGGATGACTGCAGTAGTCTTTTTTTACAGAATACAAAAGACCGGACAGATCTGATGGGATAAGGGAAAGGGCAAGCCGTCCCTGCTCAATGGAAACCGTATCCATCAGATCCAGCACGATCCGGTCGATCCGCATTACCGACTGTTCAATGGTGCGGAGATTTTCCTGCATAAGAGAGAAATCCAGAGGCTCTTCCTCAAGGAGCTCGGAGGTGTCCCGCGCGTGGAGGGAAATGGAACTCAGAGGATTTTTAATCTCATGGGCAACGGTGGTCAGGAAGGTGGACTTGGCATTATCAAGGGAGCGCAGTCGCAGATTCTGTTCCTCCAGAAGGAGCTGCTGCTGGTTATATTCCTTCAGATGAAAATAGAGAACACTGCCGCAGACAATACTTACAGAGACAAACGCCAGAAGGATATCTGCCAGCCGGTCTGCTTCCGTGGCAAAAGGAGTTACAGTGTCCGGGAAATGGTATGCAACCAGACACAGTCCCATATAAAGGAGGATCTCCAGCAGGGAAACGATCAGAGCGCGTCTTTTTTCCAGCATCAGCACGGTAAAAATAATAGCAAACACAAAGAATGCCGGCATGCCGCCACGATAACCGCCGCTGGTAAAAAACATCACCGGAAAAACGATCAGAAAGATCACGACAATGGTAATCAGGTAGCAGCGCTGATATTTTCCACTGTAATAGGAATAAAGAAAAAGCCCTCCGGAGATTGCAACCAGCGCAAAATTGATCAGTACATTTCCCCAGGAACCGGTCCCGAGACTGAGAAAGGCCATGATCAGGCTGATCACAGTACCTCCCAAGGCGAGGATGTTGAACAGCCGGACGCGGAAATCAAGGGTGGGACTGAATAAAGAGTGAAAAATATTCCGGAGCTTCGGGTTTATATTGATAGGGATCACCTCCTGTTCTTTATGTAGGTTTGTATGCCTGCGGGCATCTTTCTTTTGGTGCTGTAATTATCGCAACTGTTATAATTGTATCATGCTGTCGTATAGTTGTGTACACAAAAAAATACATTTAATCCCGTTTTCCTATTGACATACTATGAATAGTAGGTTAATATAAGTGTCAACAAAAGAAAGGGAAGAGGCTATGAACGAATACGGCTTTAATACAGGACTGCTCCACGGCACCAACGAGAAATATCCGCAGGGAGCAACACAGGTTCCAATCTATCAGAGCAGCGCATTCCGACATGACAGCGCGGAAGACCTGGAGAAAATTTTTGACAATAAAAAAATGGGCTTCTCCTATACAAGGATCAACAATCCTACGGTAGAGTCCTTTGAGAAGAGAGTGACCATGCTGGAGGATGGGATCGGCAGTGTGGCCTGTGCATCCGGAATGGCAGCGCTGACCAATGCGTTTCTGAACATTCTTCAGGCGGGAGACGAGATCGTGGCAGCCTGCGGACTGTACGGCGGAACCGTGGAACTGTTCGATGATCTGAAGCCTTTCGGGATTTCCGTAAAATATGTGAAAGAGAATAAGCCGGAAGCTTTTGAGGCAGAGATCACAGAGAAGACGCGACTTGTTTTTGCGGAGACCATTGGCAACCCCAAGCTGGATGTTACCGATATCCAGGCAGTTGCGGAAGTGGCACATAAGCATGACGTACCGCTGATCGTAGACAACACGGTGGCAACCCCGTATCTGATCCAGCCGCTGAAGCTTGGAGCTGACATTGTGGTTCATTCCTCTTCCAAATATATCAATGGAAGCAGCGATGCCATCAGCGGTATTCTTGTCTGTGGTAAGGGTCTGAAATGGGACCCTGACCGATATCCGGGACTTGCTCCATACCGGAAATTCGGACCATTTGCATACATCGCCAAGCTTAGAAACGGACTTTTCCGGAACACTGGCGCGTGTCTTGCTCCGCAGAATGCTTTCCTTAATAACCTGGGACTGGAAACCCTGGGACTTCGAATGCAGAGACAGTGTGACAATGCACTGGAGCTTGCGAGATTTTTACAGGGCCTGGGTGGTGACATTGAAGTAAATTATCCGGGACTGGAAGAAAGCCCTTATCACGAAATTGCGGAAAAGCAGTTCAGGAATGGCTACGGAGCTATCGTAACCGTAAGAACCGGAAGCAAGGAGAAGGCTTTTTCCATTATTAATTCATTGAAGATCCCGCTGATCATCTCCAATATCGGAGATACGAAGACACTGGTGATCCATCCGGAATCCACCATCGCGGCACACATCTCCGACGAAGAGAAGCGGCAGTCCGGAGTATTCGAGGATCTGATCCGTATTAGTGTGGGAATTGAAGATATTGAAGATTTAAAAGAAGATTTCAAACAAGCGATAGAAAATAACCGATAAAATCTAAGAGCTGCACCAGCAGAGAAATGGAGAGTTCGTTATGGCAAAAGTAGATTACGCTACATTAAAAAAAGGTGGTTTCATGAGACAGAAGCAGAAAAATAATTTTTCTCTTCGTCTTGCCTGTGTAGGCGGTACACTTACCGCAGAAAACCTTAAGAAGATCGCAGAGGTAGCTGAGAAATACGGTGACGGATATGTACATCTTACTTCCAGACAGGGAGTTGAGATCCCGTTTATTAAATTAGATGATATTGATGATGTAAAGGATGATCTTGCAAAAGGCGGATGTAAGCCTGGTGTCTGCGGACCGAGAGTCCGTACAGTTACAGCCTGCCAGGGCAACGCTGTCTGTCCAAGCGGAAATATCAACAGCTATGACATTGCAGTGAAATTAAATGAAAGATATTTCGGAAGAGAGCTTCCTCATAAATTCAAATTCGGTGTTACCGGATGTCAGAACAACTGTCTGAAGGCAGAGGAGAATGATGTAGGAATCAAGGGAGCAGCCCAGGTCAGCTGGAAAGAGGATGCATGTATCCACTGTGGTGTCTGTGAAAAGGCCTGCAGAGAAAACGCCATCTCCTTTGAGGATGACAAGCTGGTGATCGATACAGAGAAATGTAACTACTGCGGCAGATGTGCAAAATCCTGTCCGGTGGATGCATGGGATGTAAACGAAGCATATATCGTTTCCTTTGGCGGAACGTTTGGAAATCACATCAGCAAGGGACAGGAATTCCTTCCGCTGATCACCTCTGAGGAGCAGCTTTTCAGAGTGACCGATGCAGCGATCCAGTTCTTTGATGATCATGCAAATCCGGGAGAGCGTTTTAAATTTACCATCGACCGGGTAGGCGCTGAAAAACTTCAGGAAGTTTTGAAAGGAGTATACAATGGCTGATATTAAGATTGATGATACCGTAGATATTACCGATGTGGTCTGCCCGGTAACCTTTGTAAAAGCAAAGGTAGCACTTGAGGAGCTGGATGACGGACAGATCCTGGCGATCAAAATGAACGATGGCGAGCCGGTACAGAATGTGCCGAGAAGCGTGAAGGAAGAAGGACATCAGATCCTGAAGCTCGAGGACAACGAAGACGGAACTTATACACTGATCGTAAGAAAAGTTGAAGAATAGGAGAACAGAGAAATGACAATCACAGTTGCAGGAAATAAAAAAGAGTACGAAGACGGACTGAAGCTTACAGAGCTTATTGAGAAAGAGGATATTGAAAGTCCTGAGTATGTAACCGTAACTATCAACGATGAATTCATCAGCAAGGCAGACGTTCCGGAAACAGAGGTAAAGGACGGCGACGTTGTTGAGTTCCTGTACTACATGGGAGGAGGCGCAAGATAATGGCTTTTACAAATGAGCAGCTTGAGCGGTACTCCCGCCACATCATCCTGAAAGAGGTTGGAGTAAAAGGTCAGAAAAAGCTTCTGAATGCCAAGGTTCTGATCATCGGAGCCGGCGGACTTGGAGCACCGGCAGCCCTTTACCTTGCAGCAGCAGGTGTGGGAACCATCGGGATCGCGGATGCAGATGAGGTAGATCTTTCCAATCTTCAGCGACAGGTCATCCACACAACTGCAGATGTCGGCAAACTGAAGGTAGAGTCTGCGGCTGAGACCATGAAAGCAATCAACCCGGACGTTACTGTAAATACATATCATACCTTTGTAGATTCCAGCAACATCATGGATCTGATCAAAGATTACGATTTCATTCTTGACGGAACAGACAACTTTCCTGCAAAATTCCTGATCAACGATGCCTGTGTAATGGCTGAGAAACCGTTTTCACATGCAGGAATCATCCGTTTCCAGGGACAGCTGATGACTTACGTTCCGGGACAGGGCCCATGCTACAGATGTGCGTTCCAGAGCCCGCCGCCAAAGGATGCCGTACCGACCTGTAAGCAGGCTGGCGTGATCGGAGCCATGGGCGGAGTGATCGGAAGCCTTCAGGCAATGGAAGCGATCAAGTACATCATCGGACAGGGTGATCTTCTTACAGGAAGACTTCTTACCTACGATGCGCTGAAGATGACATTCCGTACCGTGAAGCTTCCGAAGAATCATCATTGCCCGGTATGCGGCGATGATCCGACGATTACAGAACTGATCGATTATGAGCAGGCTGTGTGTGAGCTGAAGCACTGATAATATAGAAGGCAAAAGTGTCTGCTGGTGCAGGCAGTATAAATAAGTATAGAAACCCATTGGAGGCTGCGAAGAAATGCTGAAATTAAAAAAAGAAGATTACGAGAAAATATTAGACCACTGCAGAAAAGGACTTCCCAATGAGTCCTGCGGCCTTCTGGGCGGGACCATTGAGGGCGATGTAAAAACCATCGAGAAAGTGTATCTGCTGACAAATATCGATGAAAGCAACGAACACTTTTCCATGGACCCGAAGGAACAGCTGAGCGCGATCAAGGATATCCGTCAGAACGGATATCAGATGATCGGAAACTTTCATTCTCATCCGGAGTCTCCGTCAAGGCCTTCCGAAGAAGATAAACGACTTGCATTTGACCCGAACATCGAATATCTGATTCTCTCCCTTATGGATGCAGAAAATCCGGTGTTGAAGGCCTTTGGCGTAGATAAAGAGAAAAATGTAACTGTACATGAGCTTCAGATAACAGAGTGATGAGTATGAAAAACAGATTAAACACAAAGGAAATTACAACAGATGTGCTGATCATAGGTGGAGGTACCGCAGGCTGCTATGCGGCGCTGGTTCTCTCAGAACAGAAAGCCGGCAGGGTACTGATCGCAGAAAAAGCAAATATCAGACGAAGCGGCTGTCTGGCAGCAGGTGTTAATGCAATCAATGCCTACATTGTAAAAGGCCGCAAGCCGCAGGATTATGTAGATTATGCAACAAAGGATGCTGCCGGGATCGTAAGGCAGGACCTTCTTCTTACAGCAGCGGAGAATTTCAACGAAGTTACTGCAAAGATGGAAAAGCTTGGGCTTGTGATCCTGAAGGATGAAAATGGTGATTATGTAGCCAGAGGAAACCGTAACATCAAGATCAACGGTGAAAATTTTAAACCACTTCTTGCTGATGCAGTTCATAAAGCTGAGAACGTAGACGTTCTGAATTATGTAAATATCACAGACCTTCTTGTAAAAGACGGACAGGTTTACGGAGCGGTTGGTTTCTCTATTATGGAAGAAACCGCTTACGTTATCCGGGCAAAAGCAGTTCTTGTTGCAACCGGCGGAGCGGCTGGACTTTATAAGCCGAACAATCCGGGATTTTCCAGACATAAGATGTGGTATCCGCCGTTTAACACAGGTGCCGGATATGCAATGGGAATCCTGGCAGGTGCGGAGATGACGTCCTTTGAGATGCGTTTTATCGCACTTCGCTGCAAGGACACCATTGCTCCTACGGGAACCATCGCACAGGGTGTTGGCGCAAAACAGATCAATGCAGCAGGCGAGATCTACGAGACAAAATACGGACTGACCACAAGCGAGCGAGTTTACGGAACAGTCCGGGAAAACCAGCTTGGCCATGGCCCGTGTTACCTGAAGACTACAGGGATCACGAAGGAACAGGATGAAGATCTTTTGAAGGCTTATCTCAACATGGCACCGAGCCAGACTCTGAAATGGATCGAAAGCGGAAAGAGCCCCAGCGAGCAGGATGTGGAGATCCAGGGAACAGAGCCGTATATCGTAGGCGGTCATACAGCCAGCGGCTACTGGGTAAATACAGGCCGTGAAACCACGGTAAAGGGGCTATATGCAGCTGGTGATGTTGCAGGTGGATGTCCGCAGAAATATGTAACAGGAGCTCTTGCAGAAGGAAAGCTTGCAGCATTGGATATGGTGAAACAGTTTAAGGCCGGAACTCTGAAGGAAGCAGATATTCAGACTGAGACAGAGATCAAGGTTCAGGAAGGGGAAATTCTTTCCCAGTACGAAAAGTTCCGAAATGAAGACGCACCGGCATTTTCCGTGGAAGAGCTGGAAGAAGCTATGCAGAAAGTCATGGATGAATATGCGGGAGGAATTGCTTCTAATTATCAGTTTAATGAGAAGCAGCTTGCTCTTGCAGATGAAAAAATCCTTCAGCTTCAGGCTCTTGCCGAAAAAACAGCGGCAGCAGATATGCATGAGCTGATGTTTGCATATGAACTTCGTGAGCGTCTCATTGTGTGCCGTTCACTGATCGCTCATCTGAAAAACCGCAAAGAGACCAGATGGCATTCTTTTAACGAAAATCTGGATCATCCGGAAACAGATGAGAAATTTTATAAATATGTAAATTCGAAACTGGAAAACGGCGAGATCAGGATGATTTTTCGCGACATTGTAAAGGAGGACACATATGAGCATACGAATTGATCAGAAAAAATGTGTTGGCTGCAGAAAATGCAGTGAAGTATGTCCGGGAACCCTGATCGTCATGGAAGACAAAAAAGCCGTGATGAAATATCCGAAAAACTGCTGGGGCTGCGTTTCCTGTGTAAAGGAATGTAAAGCCGGTGCCATCGACTTTTTCCTTGGTGCGGATATCGGCGGGAACGGAAGTATCATGAATGTAAAAAGCGAAGGGGATATCCTTCATTGGATCATTACAAAAACGGACGGTTCTACATCCGTGATCGATGTGGATCGACGGAATTCGAATAAATATTAGACCAGAAGATAAGTGCTGCCGGTTCTGGCGGCCGGAACAGGAGGATGAGATCAGATATGAGTGGATTATCACATTTGGATGAGCTGGAAGCAGAGGCAATTTATATCATCCGTGAAGTTGCAGCAGAGTGCGAGAAGCCGGTAATGCTTTATTCTATAGGAAAAGACAGTTCTGTAATGCTTCATCTTGCAATGAAGGCTTTTTATCCGGAGAAACCGCCATTTCCGTTTCTTCACGTAAATACAACATGGAAATTTAAAGAGATGATCGAGTTTCGTGACAAAACCGCGAAGGATCTGGGAATCGAAATGCTTGAGTACATTAATCAGGATGGTGTGAAGCAGGGTATCAATCCTTTTGACAGCGGCTCCGCATACACAGATATCATGAAAACGCAAGCACTGAAGCAGGCTCTTAAGAAATATGGTTTCACAGCTGCTTTTGGCGGCGGTCGTCGTGACGAGGAGAAAAGCCGTGCAAAAGAGCGTATCTTCTCCTTCCGTAATGCAGAGCAGGCCTGGGATCCGAAGAACCAGCGTCCGGAGATGTGGAAGCTTTATAATACGGAGATCAATAAAGGCGAAAGCATCCGTGTTTTCCCGATTTCCAACTGGACTGAGACGGATATCTGGCAGTATATTAAGAGAGAAAATATCCCGATCGTTCCTCTTTATTTTGCAAAAGAGCGTCCGGTTGTATACAGAGACGGTAACATTATCATGGTGGATGACGACAGAATGCGTCTGAACCCGGGTGAGGAGCCGCAGATGAAAAAGGTCCGTTTCCGTACTCTCGGATGCTATCCTCTGACAGGTGGTATCGAGTCTGACGCGGAGACACTGGACGAGATCATTGACGAGACCTTAAGCTCTGTGGAATCTGAGAGAACCACACGTGTTATTGATTCCGACGGCGGAGCTGCCAGCATGGAAAAAAGAAAGAGAGAGGGGTACTTCTAGGATGAGCGGATTACTGAAATTTATCACTTGCGGAAGTGTAGATGATGGAAAATCTACACTGATCGGTCATATTCTTTATGATTCCAAGCTTTTATATGCGGACCAGGAAAAAGCCCTTCTTCTGGACAGCAAGGTAGGTTCCAGAGGTGGTGCCATTGATTATTCTCTTCTTCTGGATGGCCTGATGGCAGAACGTGAGCAGGGAATCACCATTGATGTTGCGTATCGTTATTTTACAACCGATAAAAGAAGCTTTATCGTTGCGGATACTCCCGGACATGAGGAGTATACAAGGAACATGGCGGTTGGAGCTTCCTTTGCTCAGCTTTCCATTATTCTTGTGGATGCGAAGCAGGGGGTTCTGGTCCAGACAAGGCGTCATGCACGTATCTGCGCTCTGATGGGTATCCATCATTTTGTATTTGCTGTGAACAAAATGGATCTTGTTGATTACAGTGAGAGCCGTTTTAATGAGATCGTAAAGGATATCAATGAGCTTTCTGAGACTCTGGGGCTTCAGGATGTTGTGATCATTCCTGTCAGTGCTACAGAGGGTGATAACGTAACGAAGAAGTCTCCGAATATGCCCTGGTATACAGGGAAAGCTCTTCTGGAGCATCTTGAGACTGTGGATGTTTCAGAGGCTGAGAATGTCAGCGAATTTTATCTGCCTGTTCAGCGTGTTTCTCGTCCAAATCATGAATTTCGCGGTTTCCAGGGCCAGATCGAGAGTGGCCGGGTTCATGTAGGCGATATCATCACAACGCTCCCAAGCAACGAGACAGCGGCTGTTAAGACGATCTTGGTGGGCAGTGACGATCGTGAAGAGGCTGTTGCCGGCCAGGCTGTTACGATACAGTTGGATAAAGAGGTGGATGTAAGCCGTGGATGTGTTCTTACCAATAATAATGAGATCCCTGTTGCAAAGGGCTTTGAGGCTACGCTTCTATGGATGGATGATTCCAGGCTTGAAGTGGGCAAGGAGTATCTTGTGAAGCTTGGTACCAAGAAGATCGCAGGTGTGGTTAAGAGTATTGAGTTTAAGACGGATGTAAATACCGGGGAGCATCTGCATGCGGATACGATCGAGAAGAATGAGATCGCTCTTTGCAAAATCGGTCTTTCTGATAAGGTTGTGCTGGATGAGTTTAAGAGAAATAAGACTCTTGGTGAACTGATCCTGATCGACCGTGTGAGTCATATGACTTCTGCATGTGGTGTTGTGGAATCGGTTGATACTGAGGGGGAGAAGCCTTATTTCCAGAAGGATGATGTGAAGGTTGGCGGTTATGTTTTTGAGGAGTTTTATTTTAACCTTGAGAATGCGCTGCTTTCCAAGGCGGATAAAGAGGTTAAGACTTATCATGTAGGGGATGTGGTGCCTGTTGAGGGTGACAGCTTTGAGTATCCGGGCTATTTTGATATTGTGTCTCTGGAGGATAGCGCGGCTGTTCTGATCCGTGATAAGAGGGTGCAGGATATTATTCCGCTGGATGAGTATGTGTTTATGGGGCTTCCTGTTGTGGATGAGAGAGGTTTTGCCCTGGAGATCCGCAGTAATGATGATTATCAGATGTTTTTGAGGGAGTTTGAGGCTGCTGATAATAAGTCGGAGTTTCATAATAAGTGGTTTAAGTTTGAGACTTACAGGAGGATTGTCTGCACGGATAATTTCTGGATGATCTGATGTTGGGTTACTTATAGTTTCTATAGTTATGTGTGTAAGAGGCTGCATGTGCGGCCTCTTTTCTTTGGGGGTTGCGGGATTTCGTGGTTTGACGGACGCCGAGGAGCTGGCATATGGGCGGGACAGGCTTCGTCGGTGGAAACTACTAAGACTCTGAAAGGTGGCTAAAAGCGTTTTCCAAAAGTCCGAACTCGCTGCGCTCAGACAGCGAACTTTTGAAAAACAACGCCACCTTCCAGAGCCTAAGTAGTTGTCACACCTCCTGCAGAGCGCCCCGCCCATATGCCAGCTCCTCGGCTGTGCACACAGGCCGGTTGCGGAAAGTGAACAGTTCGAGATAGTATTCAATGATGCATGGCAGTAGAGTGTCATACAGAAATTGTTCAGGAGGAATGTTGTATCTAAGAATCAGCTCGGCACAACGTTCCGGAATAATATCGGCTCAGACAGTAATCAGCTTGGCATAAGATTCCACAATAAAAGTCAGTCGCATTATATATCGAAGATGTAGCGCTTGTTCCGTGCCCAAGAGGGTGGGGGGCAGGGAAGCCCTCGGACTTCGGAACTCTGAGATGGACTTCCCCTGCGCTGTCCACACGGACAGCGTGTCGTGCGTAGCCACCTGTCTAAGGGGATAATATGATTGGTCAATCGCGCTAAGATAAAATTAATGTAAAAAAATGAAAAAAAGGTGTTGACAAAACTTATATCTTTCGGATATAATTAACCATGCGTTTCGGATGAAAACACAGAAGAAATGCACTCCAATTTAATAAGAAATTATAAGTTCGGAGTCTGGAGAAGTACTCAAGAGGCCGAAGAGGTGCCCCTGCTAAGGGTATAGGTCGCTAACGCGGCGCGAGGGTTCAAATCCCTCCTTCTCCGTTATTTTTTTGAAAAAAATAAATTTTTCAAAAAAATGAAAAAACTTGTTGACAAACGCTTGTGGATGTGATAAAGTAAACAAGCTGTCAGCGAGACAGAGATTCATCAAAAAAGAGTTTGAAAAAAGTTGAAAAAAGTACTTGACAAACGATTTGAGATGAGATAAAATAAACGAGCTGTCTGAGAGACAGACACAACAAACCTTGATAACTAAACAGTGAAACACATACGATTCTCGAAAATTTCTTTACATTTAAAGAACGGTTTAAACAAACCAAAAGCAGTAAAAACGAGAGATAGCCAAACGGTTGTCTTGAGTAAACGAATCAAACATTTTATCAGAGAGTTTGATCCTGGCTCAGGATGAACGCTGGCGGC
>CAUEAK010000032.1:0-15500 GCA_958454115.1 Blautia wexlerae | reverse complement strand
TCAAGGGAAGCAGCTTTGCAATACGAATTTCTGAAAAACTTTCCAAAACGAATGAAAAATGTAGGCCTGCACGGTGTTCTTATCCAAAACAGTATTCAGAAGACATCCTGGAAACAGTTTGGCTTTCTGAAATTTGATGAACAGATGAATCTTATTTTTGCAGTAATGCTTTATATTATGGAGCAGTCTCTGCGAGAAGAGAACTGTACCATGGATGATATCGAAGCCCAGAGGGAATATCCGATTACATGGAAAGAGGTTTCCAGAAACTCAGGCGGAGAAGGATTTCTGTCTGCATTTGTAATCCTGTCCAGCCTTCTGTATTATATGAGACGGGATGATACAGACATTTTTGCAGATAAAAATGAGGGAAAGATTCTGATCATGGACAACCCGTTCGCACAGACCAATGCCTCCCATCTGCTGATTCCACTGATGGATATGGCAAAAAAGAGCAACACACAGCTTATCTGTCTTACCGGTCTGGGCGGAGAGTCCATCTATAATCGTTTTGACAATATATATGTGCTGAATCTGATCGCTGCAAGTCTGAGAGGCGGTACGCAGTATCTGAAAGCTGAACATAAAAGAGGGAAAGAACCGGATGAACTTGTCACTGCAAGAATTGAAGTGGGGGATCAGATGGAGCTGTTGTTTTAAGAAAAATTACAGCAATCATTCTGTGTGTCATATTATTATCGTTGCAGGTTGTGATTGCGAGTGCTGAAGATATAAGAAAGAATATTACGGTATCACATGAGCCGGTCTGTGTGATGCCGTATTTTTATTTGTCCAGAGAAAAGAATGAAAGATTTTTTTATGTTTTATTTTGCTCTGGATACACTAACAATAGCTATCAAAATAACATTGACAGAGCTTAAGAATAAGAATAGAATATAATTAACAAAAATAACTTAACTGGTTATAAATATTTAGATAGAAGGAGAGAGGTTTATGCTATATGAATTTTTGAAAAACAATTATAAGGAAGCAGAGCCTATATTCTTTTCTGATATAGTGATTAAGGGAATTACAAAATCTGCAGTAAACCAGCAGTTAAAAAAGTTATGCAATGAAGGAAAACTGCAGAAATATGAGAACGGCATTTATTATTTGCCTAAGAAATCACGATTAAAAACAAGTGTAGGTGTAAATGCAGATACGGTTGCCAGATACAAATATGTTTCCAGAGGTGGGAAAGTAGATGGCTTCTATTCGGGAAATACATTTGCCAATCAGTTGGGAATTTCAACGCAGGTTCCCAATAAAGTTGAGATTGTCAGCAACAATATGGCTGCAAAAGTAAGAGAAGTTCCAATTGGAAAGAGAACATTCATTGTAAGAAAGCCAGTGGTTCCGGTAAATGAAGAAAATGTTTATGTGCTGCAGTTACTTGACTTATTAAAGAATCTGGATGTGTATCTGGATGAAAGCTATGATGTGGCTCATGATAAAGTATCTCAATTTGTGCGGATACATGGCATCACAAAAAAAGACGTGGATAGTTATATAAGAGAGTTTCCGATTGCAATATTTAAATATTATTATGAATTGAGGTTGGATGATGTATTTGCATAAAGATGATAAGGAATTGTTGAGGGATATTATTGTAACGGTATCAGAGCGAACGGGCATAGATGAAAGTATCGTGGAAAAAGATTATTATGTGACAATGATATTAAAAGAACTTGTACAGAGAAATCCTAATGTGGTGTTTAAGGGTGGAACATCCCTTTCCAAGGCTTATCATGCTATAGACCGTTTTTCAGAGGATATTGATATTACATTTGAAGAACATTTGGGAGAAGCCAGAAGAAAGAAAATCAAATATAAGTTATTACAACCAATTAGCGAAGATTTAGACTTAGCAATTGATAATTGGAAGTTTATTGAAAGCGATAAGGACTATAATCACTATGATTTCTTATATGATTCAGTTTGCTCAGAAGATAAAAGAGGTCTGCGACCATATGTGAAGCTGGAGACAGCATTGATGTCGTATTCTTATCCAACAGAAGAAAAGGAAATTACAAGTATAATATTTGATTGTTTCGCAACAGAAGAAGCGGAGATTTTGAGAGACTATGGGTTAGAACCATTTAAGATGAAGACACAGGCACTATCCAGAACAATTATAGATAAAATTTTTGCTGTGTGTGATTATTATATGGTAGGAAGAGCAACGAGAAATTCCAGACACTTATATGATATCTTTAAGCTGAAAAATTATATTTCAATAGATGATGATTTCAAAAGGCTCTTTGCAGATGTTAGAAAGCACAGATCAGGCATGGATATTAAAATAACCCCGTCTGCCAGGGAGGATGTTGATCTGCTGGCTGTAGCAGAAAAACTCATAAGAGAAGATTTTTATGCTGATGATTATGCTGATTCAACTATGAAATTGATTTCTGACAATATTTCCTATGAAACGGTAAAGCTGAATTACATTGATTTGGTTAGAAGTATATTACGATAAGAGAAAATTTTCTCTCGAATTCTGTTGAGAATAATGCAATTTCAAGTCAATTAATCATAATAAACGGGGGAACCGCTAAACAAAAGTTTTTCAGGTTATAGGAGAACAGTTCGAATATATAATCGGCTGTTCTTTTTTTAGCGTTAAAGCGGCGAGGTTTTTCTTGTGTACAGTGGAATGTAGGAGTATAATGAAATCAATATTTTGCATAAATTTACAATCTGTAATAGAACGACGATCGGCAAAGCAGATGAAAGTCTGTGACGCAAAGCTACAGGGCCTGTAAAATGGCAGCCAGTTGCATGAAATGATGTGCGCTGTCTGTGAGACGGTGTTTTTTTATGTTATAGGAAATTACTCCGTAATGTTCCTATAACATAAAAAAGCCCTCCGGGCAGGATCGCACTGCGACGGAGGGGAATTATGTCGCTGAAGCGACCCTTCGCAGGCGAAGAATCCTGCAAGCAGGGATGTTATTTCATAAACGGAACCATAATGATTTTATCGGAGAAGAGAGAAAAATATGAAAATCAAAAAAGTACAAAGTGCATGTCTTATTTTGGCATGTATAGCTGCAACAGGACTTATAGGGTGTGGGAAAACAGATGAAACACCAAAGAAGCACGAAGCAATTACTTTTATGGCTCCTTATCTGGAAGTGGACAATTTTATAGAAGAAGTGCATAAAACATATCCAGAGATTGAGCTTGAAGTAGTCCCGTACAGCGGAGCAAATACAACAACCTGTCTGCAGAATATGTTAGAGGCAGATGATCTTCCGGACATCTGCACACAGACTTTTTATAAGCCAGATGTGGTGGATGTCAGTGATAAGATGATTGATCTCTCAGGATACGATTTTACAGATAATTATGTGGAATCACGTCTGAAAGATGTATCCGATGAGGGTGCACTTTATATGCTTCCATCTTTGTACAACTGTTATGGAATCACCTATAATAAAACACTGCTTGAGAAGCATGGCTGGAAGCTGCCAACATCTTTTACAGAGCTTGAAGAACTTGCAGACAAGGCAAAAGAAGCAGGAGTTACGTTATGTATGGCACAGATTCAGTATCCTGGTTCAGCCTTCCAGTATATATGTAATATTGCGGATGCGGGATTCCTTGGTACTATGTCTGGAAAGCAGTGGCAGAAAGATTACCTGTCAGGAAAGGCAAATGTCAGTGACACGGAAGGCATGATGGACAGCATGGAATATATCCAGAAATGGAAAAATCTCGGTATGCTTGACTGCAGCAACAGTGATCCGGTAGATGATAGTAAAACAAGAGAAGCTTTTATAAAGGGAAATTCACTGTTTCTATTGGGACCACAGAATGGCATTATGGAATCAGAAGATACAACGGACAAATTTGGTCTGATGCCATACCTGTCTGAAGATGGAAGCAAGAATGTATTTATTTTAAATGTAAACCGTTTTTATGGATTGAATAAAAAGCTGGAGAATGATCCTGAGAAACTTGAAGATGCATTAAAAGTCATGAAGGTGCTGTCTACGGTAGAAGGAACCAGTGCCCTGTATCCGGACAGTACATTAAAAGCAGGACTGCTTCCTTTCAAAGATGCAAAGGCAGATGACACCTTCTATGCAGATATTTCGGATTTTATCAATGCAGGGAATACGACACCGTTTATTTATTCCGGATGGGAAAATACGATTGTAAATACCGGAACCAAAATGCAGGAATTCATGCAGGATAAGGCATCAATAAAGGATGTGGCAGATCAGCTGGATGAGGATCAGGACAGCGTGGTAAATAATCAGCCGGAAGTGATCACAACAGCTACAGAGGAAATTTCACAGGAAAGTTGTGCAAAGCTGGTGGGCAGATGCTTTGCCGAGGCAACCGGAAGTGACGTTGCTCTTATATCCCTTGGAACATGGATCAGTGGAAATGGTACGAACCAGAACAATGATGGTGTGAGCGGAAAACTGTATGCAAAGAATATTACAGACTATGATGTATGTATCATTCTTCCGACTGGCTGGTCACAGACGATTAAAACAATCAGGCTGACAGGAAAACAGATTCAGGCATTGTATGAAGAAGGTTATGATGCAGTTGGTACAGGCAAGAATTATCCATATATGTTGGTAAATCCTGAAGATATGGAACTGGAGGATGGAAAGACTTATCAGGTTGCAATTTCCGGAATCAGTGAAAAACTGGCATCGGAAACGGAAGTGACAGACAGTGGTATTGTAGGTATGGATGCGGCAAAAGAGTTTTTTGGGCAATTTAAGACTTTAAGTGAAGCAGACGCTCAATGGAAATAAGCGGAGGGGAAGGATGCAGAAGGCAAAGAGTTACCGGAACTTAATATGGGGTTGTTGTATGACTGGTATAGCGATGTTTTTTGCATTCTTTTTCCTGTATCATACTTATATCCAGGATATTATCTATGAAGAACGATTAAACCAGATGGAAGAGATTACCCGTCAGATGTTTCAAAATCTGGAGGATGTGATCGATTCCCACTGGGATCGGGTAACGGAAGAATGTAATTATCTGAGAGATGCAAACATACAGACTACAGATGAACTCTGCAGACATATGAAAAAGAAATATGAATTATCAGCATATGCAGATCATAAGATCACGTTGATGGCCGTGGATTCAGAAGGCGGATATTATACAGAATCCGGAAAAAGGGGACTTTTCCGGGATCTGGATTATTTTGAAGAAAGTCCTGAAAAGACCAGTTTTGTTTTTGATTCCATGACAGACAATCAGTCAAAGATGGTATTTCTGAATCGTCTGCCGGAGCCCATATATCTTCAAAACGGAGAAAAGAAAACTTCAATTCTTTATTTTGGAATTGCCCAGGACATGGAACAGTTGAATCCATATTTTAACTGCGAAGCTTATAACGGAAACAACAGTGTGTATGTACTGGATGATAATGGATCTAAACTGTTCAACAGCAATCAGGTGGAACTGATCAAGGGCCATAATGTATTTTCTGTTTTACAGAATATGAAGTATCTTCACAATTCTTCCTTTGAGAAAACAAAGGCGGAACTGGAAGAAAAAGGCTGCAGTTATTCTAATGCAGTTCTGGATGGAACAGAATATTTTTACGGATTAAAAAGAATGGAAAATGCCGAATGGACACTTATCTTTCTGGTTCCGGCAGAATATGTTGCTACGAATACATTAAAACTTGTCAATTTTGTTATGGTATTTATTGTTATCTTTACGGTTATCGTAGCTGTCTGTGTTATGCTGGGGATTTCCTTTGTCATGTACAGAAACCAGCAGGAAGCGATTCGCGTGGAGCGGGAAAATAATGCCAAACTGGAAACAGTGAATACAAAGCTGCGGCAGGCAAAACAGGCAGCGGAGGATGCTTTTCAGGTGGCACAGGAGGCGAACAGATCAAAGAGCAGTTTTCTTGCCAATATGTCTCACGATATACGTACTCCTATGAATGCGATCATTGGTATTACGTCCTTGATCAGACATGATGCCGGTGATAAAGGCAAGGTAATAGAGTATGCGGATAAAATTGACACTTCCTCACAGCATCTGTTGGGGATTATTAATGAGGTTCTGGATATGAGTAAGATTGAGGCAGGAAAAACTGTCTTCAAGTATTCTGATTTTTCTATTCCGGATTTCATACAGGAGCTTGATATTATATTTCGTTCTCAGATATATGAAAAGAAGCAGACTCTTACAATTACAAAAGAAAACATCCGGCATGAGTGGGTGAATGGGGATCAGGTTCATCTGATGCAGATTTTCAGCAATCTGCTGTCTAATGCAATAAAATATACACAGGAAGGCGGAGAAATTCAGCTTCTGGCAGAGGAATGTGAATCAAATTCATCTGTTTATGCAAAGTATCGTTTTTTAGTTTGCGATAATGGTATGGGAATGTCGGCAGATTTCAAGGACAGGATTTTTGATGCCTTTACCCGTGCAGAAAATTCTCTGACAAATAAGATACAGGGAACCGGTCTTGGAATGGCAATCACCAAAAATCTGGTTGACTTGATGGGCGGAACCATTGATGTAGAAAGTGAACCGGGACAGGGCAGCTGTTTTGAGGTTTTTATGGATCTGAAAATCGCAGAAGGAAGATCTGCTTCTCCGGCTTCACAGGCAGAAACAGAAGAGCAGGATGGCAATATCCTGAAAGGAATGAGATTCCTATGTGCAGAGGACAATGAGCTGAATGCGGAGATTCTGACGGAACTGTTAAAGATTGAGGGCGCGGAGTGTACGATCTGTGAAAATGGTAAAAGGGTCCTGGAGACATTTGAACAGTCTGTCCCGGGTGACTATGATATGATCCTGATGGATGTGCAGATGCCTGTCATGAACGGCTATGAGGCAACGAAGGCAATCCGCAGAAGCTCCCATGAGCTGGCAAAGACAATCCCGATCATTGCCATGACCGCCAATGCATTCTCAGAGGATATTCAGCATTCTCTGGCGGCTGGTATGAATGCCCATATTTCAAAACCGGTTGATATGAAGACGCTGGAAAAGACAATAAGAAACATAAAATATATCTTCTCGGAATCAATTAAGGTGAGCAAATACCAAGCCAAATAAAACTAAATATAGCATTTTGATAGAAGAAATCTGCTTTTATTGAAAGTATAACATTTCAATGGGCATGACTTTTAGACATAGCTGAAACTATGTCTTGAAAAAAAGTATGGTATGACGTAAACTATCATTATTAAGCGTCTAAACTTAATAATGACTGGAATGCCTCAATAGATGGCATTTCCCATGCATCCAGATGTTGCAGCATCATGGTGCAGTAGAGGCGGCAGTACCACATCATAGATGAACGGTGTCTGCCGTCTTCTAATTTATAATCTTCTTTTTCCCGCTTGTTGGAGCGTTCTACAGAAGTTCTTCTATCATATTCCTTATCCCATTCTAAACTGTTTCTTGGCGGTATGTTAAAGAGGCGTGGATTGTCTTTGACAGGTGTATGTACCACACGCCCATAAGAGGAATCTGAACAGGGAGTTTCGCAGTGCCAACCGGATCTGTCTGCTTTTGGACAGCGCCATTTGCAGCGGTTCCTGTTCCGTTCTACGCCGTCTGGTTTCATATGTAAGCCCAATTTACAGACAGGGACACCATTGTTATTGATTGTGAAAGTATCCTTATAGATAAAGTTACCAGTGTTACCGGAATTAAGGTCTATAAAAGGCTGGATGCCTGATTCCTGGCAGTACCGGTAGACAGCATCAGCATCATGTGCTGCATCCAGAAGAAGCTTCGTGACCCTGTATTCCGGAAGCCATGTTTTCATGTTAAAAGTCATTTGCGGAATCTGATGCTACAAACATGCAGAGATGGTAGCCGCTAAAATAGCAGTCCCTTGAGGAATCCCAGCCGATATTACAGTCAGGTTGAGAAAAGAGACGTTTGCAGTTACAGTGGGAAATACCATTTTCAGAGCAGCTGCATACTTTCTTATAGCGGAGTCTTGCAGAAGTCCTTATAGGAGAACCATCACCGGCAAGGGAGATGGCAGAAGGCTGGATGAGTCCATGCGATACAGAAACATCCAGGAACTGCTGCTTGTATAAACGGAAGATCAGGGAAAGGGGACTGAGGGAAGGGTCTGGAAGAGGATGCTTTTTGTAAAAATCCAGAAACCGTGCCGCAGAAGTACTCTTGATATTGGGAGTTTTTTCCCCGTGTTTTTTCCTTTTGAGTTTTTCTTCTTTTTATGTCTGAGCTGGACAGAAAGATGTTTCTGTTCAGAGTTCCAGATATGCCGGAAGAAATCGTAAAAGGTACCGATGCCTGGCACATCATCAGGGGAGAATCCACTGATGATCGCATATAAAGGACATTCTTTGAGTCTGGATACCCAATCAGTAATGGAAGTGATCTTGAGTTTAATAGAAAGCAGGTAAGAACGCAGCATGGAAACTGGATCTCGTGGAGCAGGTCCGAATTTAGAATAAGAACCCAAAAGGATGCTTGTAGTCTGGGAAAGATCCAGATGCCAGAACTGTACGATGATCTTCCATGTCTGTCTGGATATAGAAAAAGGATCTGGATAATAAAGTAAAAAATTAGAGATAAGGAAGTCCTGGTAAAGGGAATGTGATTCAGGTGAATAAACAGGTAACATGATAATGCCTCCATCTCTCTCTGGGTAAATTAAGCCGTCTCAGGTAGGGGATTATATTATTATTGCCCAGCAGACAAGCTGTGAGGGAACTGTGTATAAAATCGAAATCTGTTATACGACACTGCTTTCCATAGATAATAAGCATATTGTGATCCCCAATGGCACGCTTTCAAACAGTATTATTACAAATGTGACAGCCAGGGATCTTCGTAAGCTGGAAATCAAGGTAGGGATATCCTATGATTCCGGTATCCAGAAGGCAAAAGAAATTCTGGGATTCTCCATAATGATGAGGATACCAAGGATGACAAGGGGATGGTGAGGTTTGTTGACGAATTAGGTGAGAACGCGGTGATCATGGGACTTCGTGTGTGGGTAGCGACAGATAAATACTGGTCTATTAAATGGCGTCTGAATCAGTTAATCAAAGAGGCATTTGATGCCAATGGAATAGAAATCCCCTATAACCAGGTACATGTCAAAGAAGAGAGCAGAATATGAAGATTTCAGTAGTTGGAAGCATCAGGAAACTATGATTTTTGAAATTGAAAATTTCAGACAAAATTGTATAATAAATTTAAAGTGACTTGTAATGTTTTTGGGAGGAAATCATGATTCGTGTAAAAGATATTGCAAATATGGTCGGAGTAAGTCCTACTACAGTGTCAAATGTTATTCACGGAAATACAAAGAGGGTATCGCAGGAAACAGCACAGAAAATCAGCAGTATACTTGATGAGGTGGGGTATATTCCTAATATGGGTGCCCGGCTTTTGTCACAGAATACTTCTCATATTATTGGATTGGTAATAGGTTTTGATTATCTTCATGGTGAAAACGCCATGCAGGATCCATTTGTCAGTACATTTGTTGGACAAATTTCCAGTGAAATTGAAAATGCCGGTTACTATATGATGATTATCAGAGGTGATGATTGCCGGAAAGTTGCTGAGGTGACTTCGCGATGGAATGTAGATGGTCTTATTGTCCTGGGATGGACCGAAAAGAGCCATAAAACATTAAAAAAAATGCTGAAAAAACCAACAGTTGCTATTGATACATATGTGAGTGACCCTGAACTGGTGGTAAATGTGGGGACGGATGATTTTGATGGAGCCTATCAGCTTGGAAAGTATTGGGCAGATCATGGATTCAGGAAAACACTGTTTCTGACAGAAAATACTGCAGAGATGGATCAGTGTCGATTTGCCGGATTTCAAAGAGCGATGACAGAGGCATTTGGAGAGTGCAAAAAGGAAGAAAGATTAATCTTACTTTCGGCGAGAAAAGAAGTACGCAGATTACAATATGATGAACTGCTCCCCAGGTTCAGGGAGGCGGGATCACTCGCATTTATTTCTGATTATCTCGCTATAGATGCTGTCGATTATTTTATTGATAAGGGAGTCAGGGTACCTGAGGATATATCGATAACAGGGTTTGATGATACCTTTTATGCAGAACTTATTCGCCCCAGGTTAACTACGGTTCACCAGAATATTGGGTTAAAAGCTTCAACTGCTATGCAATTATTGCTGAGACTGATAAACCGAGAGAAATTACCGGAGGAAGAGAGAAATATAAAGATCGCCGTACAGTTGGTTGTAAGAGAGTCAGTAAGAAAAAGAGAATAGAAATAACAAAAGGAATCAGATCTGGGGAGATTTGGTTCCTTTTTAGTTATATTTCACAAAAGCAGTTGCAATGTATTGTGTATTGTTGTAGTTTTGCGGAAAACCTATTGAATTATTGTGAAAAAGTATTTATAATACAAATTACATTAAAGGTTTAGCGCAAAACCAAAGAAATATAGAGGAGGAAAAATTGATGAAAACAAAAAAAGTGATTTCCATTGGGTTAGCAGCTATGATGAGTTTTTCTGCTCTTACCTGTTCTGCAGCTACTGCATATGCCGAAGAAAAGAAAGATGAGGTTGCAGGAGGAAAAGATGTAACTATCAGTATTATGGGAAGAAAGGTAGAAATACATGATGCAATGTTAGAAGCTGCCGACCGTTACATGGAATTACATCCTAATGTTACAGTTGTAATGGAAACAGTCGGCGGTGGTGATGATTATGACGGTACTCTTAAAACCAGATTAAATGGTGGAAATATGCCAACCATTTTTACTCTTCAGGGTCCTCTGAATTGGGATGAGTGGGGAGAGAATATGGAAGATCTTTCAGATCAGCCATGGGTACCTTACATGACAGAGGCAGCAGCAGAAGGATCCACTAATGCAGAGGGCAAGGTTCTGGGACTTCCTTATTCAATGGAAGGATATGGATATATATATAATAAGAAAATATTTGAGGCAGCAGGAATTGACGGGGAAAGTCTTAAAACGTATGAAGAAATAGATACAGCTTTTTCCAAATTAAAAACCATGATTGATAATGGAGACTTAAAGGATGAGTTCCCAGATCTGGAAGCTGTTATGGATTTTCCGGTAAAAGAAAACTGGATTACCGGATGTCATACGATTAATACCGGATTAAACCAGGAATTCCCGGATGAAAATGCAGCCTACGAGGCAAAGGAACTGAAATTCACAAATGCAGAGGAATTGAAGCAGATTATCGATTTTCAGGTGAAGTATACAGCTGCAGCAGATAATCCGGTTGAACTTCTTTCTGGCGATTATTCACAGAGCGTTGGCGGAGGTCTTGCAATTGAAAGAATTGCAGTTTTGCAGCAGGGTAACTGGATCAATACAGAAATGGCAGATGTAAATCCGGAAGTTGCAGATAATCTTGGAATTATTCCTATACCTTTAGGTGATGTGGTCAGTGGAAAACTGGCAGTAGGTGTGCCTTGCTGCTACAATGTATACAGCGGTGCTTCGGATGCAGAGAAAGAAGCGGCAAAGGATTTTTTAAACTGGTTATTTCAGTCTGATGAAGGAAAAGATATGGTTGTTCATAAGATGATGTCCGTTCCTGCTTTCTCAAATTACGATGGTGTGGAACCGGAAGACGCACTTGGAAAAGTTGTAAAAAAATATTTGGATGAAGGCAACACAACATCATGGATATTTAATGCTTTTCCAGCTGGCTTTGGTGATGTCTTTGGAAACGGTGTACAGGCTTATGTTTCAGGTGAAAAAACATGGGACGAAGTTGTAAGCGACTGTAAAGATGCCTGGTCAAAGGCCAGAAGTAAGTAAAATAATGGGATGCCGTTATAGTAAATGACGGCATCCTTTTGGAATAGGAGTGGATATAATAATGAAAAAATCTAAGTCAGGGTTTTGGATTTGCGTGCTTCCTGCCCTCATCTGTTTTGCTATGGTAGTTCTGATTCCGGCAATTACAGGTTTATTATATTCTTTTACGGATTGGAATGGAATGAATAAACCTGTCAGTTTTGCCGGACTTGAGAATTACAGGGGACTTATCAGTGATAAAGTGTTCTGGCGGGATTTTCTTTATACGGCAGAATTTTCTGTTGTAGCAGTTATTCTGGTTAATCTTCTTGGATTTGCACTTGCACTGCTGGTTACACAGAAAATTCGGGGAGCTAATTTGTTTCGTACTGTGTTCTTTATGCCCAACTTGATTGGAGGTATCCTTCTTGGATTTGCATGGCAGTTTGTGTTTACACAGGGGTTCAATTACTTAGGAAAATCACTAAATATTTCATGGCTTCAGGGATGGTTGTCTACACCATTTACATCTACCGTTGGATTAATGATTGTAGTTGTCTGGCAGCAGGCGGGATATATGATGATCGTGTATATAGCACAGCTGCAGAGTATTCCTGATAATCTGATTGAGGCTGCAGAAATTGATGGCGCAGGAAGACTGCAGCGTTTAAAAAATTTGATATTGCCATTATGTATGCCGGCATTTACAATTGGTTTCTTTCTGACACTTTCAGGTACCTTCAGACTTTATGACCAGAACCTGGCTTTAACAAACGGTGGACCTTATGGCTCTACACAGATGGTATGTATGAATATTTACCGTACTGCATTTGGAGAAAATGATCTGGGCCGCGCACAGGCAAAGGCGCTGATTTTTGTTATTGTCATTGCAATTGTATCGTTGACGCAGTTGTATTGCAGTAAAAAGATGGAGGTGGAAATGTAATGTGGGCAAAACGTATAGAAAAAATATTTATGCAATTGCTGGGAGTAATACTCTCCATTGCGTTTTTGTTTCCAATTTATGTTCTGGCGATTAATTCATTCAAACCTTTGCGGGATATTTATAAAAATGCTATTAATTTTCCGGAAACATGGTCTGTTGAAAATTATATAAAGGCGTTTGACAGGTTGAATTTTTTTAATTCATTTACGAATTCTCTAAAGATAACAGGACTAACGGTTGTTATTATCATTTTTATTTCTTCACTTGCAGCCTGGGCGCTGGTAAGATATAAAACCAAGGCGAGTAATGTTATTTTTATGATTTTTGCCTCTGCAATGCTGATTCCGTTTCAATGTGTTATGCTTCCGCTTATTCGGAATATGGGACAACTTCATTTATTAAACACTCCGGGTTTGATTTTTATGTATCAGGGATTTGGATGCTCTATGGCAATTATCCTGTTTCATGGATTTATTAAAAATATTCCACTGGAATTAGAAGAAGCTGCTACAATTGATGGATGCGGAATGTTCAGAAGATTTTTCTGCATAGTTCTGCCTTTGTTAAAGCCAATCATTGTGACAGTGGCAATTTTAAATGTAATGTCAACCTGGAACGACTATCTTCTTCCATCTCTTGTAATCAATAAGGAAGGGATTCAGACATTGCCATTAAAAACATTTTTATTTTTTGGACAATTCGCAAAGAAATGGGATTTAGCTACGGCAGGATTAGTTTTGTGTATGATACCAATTATTATTTTTTATTTGTGTTGTCAGAAGTATATTGTTAAAGGCGTAACAGAAGGAGCAGTGAAAGGATAAAAATATGAGTGTGAAAAATCAGTGGTGGAAAAAAAGTGTGGTATACCAGATTTATCCAAGAAGTTTTATGGATAGCAACGGAGATGGGATTGGTGATATAAACGGTATTGTTGAGAAGCTTGATTATTTAAAAGAACTTGGAGTGGATGTACTGTGGCTTTCTCCTGTTTATAAATCTCCTAATGACGACAATGGGTATGACATTTCTGATTATCAGGATATTATGGATGATTTTGGAACAATGTCAGATTTTGACAGAATGTTACAGGAAGCACATAAGCGAAGTCTGAAAATCATGATGGATCTTGTTGTGAATCATACATCAGATGAACATCCATGGTTTGTGGAAAGCAGAAAATCCAAAGATAATCCATACAGGGATTATTATATTTGGAAAGACCCTGTGAATGGAAAGGAACCAAATAACTGGGGAGCGTGCTTTGGAGGCTCTGTCTGGGAATTTGACGAACATACAGGAATGTATTACCTGCATTTGTTCTCAAAGAAACAGCCGGATCTTAATTGGGAAAATGAGGAGGTTCGTCATAAAATATATGATATGATGAACTGGTGGTGCGAAAAAGGAATCGACGGATTCCGTATGGACGTTATCAGCCTGCTTTCGAAAGTACAGACATTTCCAGACGGGGAGTGCAAAGGCGGTTTGTACGGAGACAGTGACCCTTACATCTGCAGTGGACCAAGAATACATGAATTTCTCAGAGAAATGAATAAGGAAGTATTGTCAAAATACGATTTGATTACTGTAGGAGAAACAGCTGGTGTCACTATTGAACAGGCAAAAAAATATGCAAATCTTGATGGGTCAGAATTAAACATGGTGTTTCAGTTTGAACACGCTTTTCTGGCAAATGGACCTTATGGTAAGTGGACAGATAATCCGGTACCGTTGTTGGAGTTGAAGCAGGTGATGAGCAAGTGGCAGACGGCACTGGAAGGAAAGGCATGGAACAGCCTGTATTGGGACAATCATGATCAGCCCAGGGCAGTTTCCAGATACGGAAATGACAGTTCTGAGTTTCGTGAGATTTCAGCAAAAATGCTGGCTACCTGTCTTCATATGATGCAGGGAACACCATATATTTATCAAGGTGAAGAACTGGGAATGACCAATATCTATTTTGACAGTATTGATGATTATAAGGATATTGAATGTATAGATAATTACCGTGAATTAACAGAATCGGGTTTGATAAGTAAGGAAGACATGATTCGTTATCTGGGATTAAGAGGTCGTGATAATGCAAGAACACCTATGCAATGGAGTGATTCCCCCAATGCCGGATTTACTGTGGGTACACCATGGATTAAGGTAAATCCGAATTATAAGGAAATCAATGCGGAATCACAGATTTCCGATAAATCGTCTGTGTTTCATTATTATAAAAAATTGATTCAACTGAGGAAAGAATACGATATTATCATAGATGGGCATTACAATCTTCTACTTCCTGAAGATGAACGCATCTTTGCATATGAACGAATATTAGGTGGACAAAAACTGTTAGTAATATGTAATTTTACACAGGAAGAAGCAGAGTGTACTTTGGCAAACATAAATGAGGGAACTGTACTTATTTCCAATTATGAGAACCATAAACCGCATATGATGCAGCCATATGAAGCAATTGCGGTTCTCTATGGGGAGTAAGTGTTAAACATCGAGAGATTGGATATCTTATGAATTTGTAGTATCAGTGCGAGTGATTAAAAGGCTGTCGTAAAAGGCAGTCTTTTTTTATATGATAAAACATGAAAGACAGAAATTTATAGATTTTGGACAGATTATTTTATGGGCTTTTCACAATGTCATTAACTTAAGGAATCTTTTACATTTTGAAGTGTAAGAGGTTCCTTTTTTCTGCGATTTTGCTGTATAATAAAAATAGATAATAGGTGTCTTTTCCATAGGGCAGATGGTTCAGGAGTCAATATCCCCACT
>CAUEAK010000031.1:0-15740 GCA_958454115.1 Blautia wexlerae | reverse complement strand
GGATGGATTCCCGAGTGGCCAAAGGGGGCAGACTGTAAATCTGTTGGCACCGCCTTCGAAGGTTCGAATCCTTCTCCATCCACTTAAATGCCGATGTGGCTCAATTGGCAGAGCAGCTGATTTGTAATCAGCAGGTTATCGGTTCGAGTCCGATCATCGGCTTTTGATTTTAAAAATTAATATCGCGGGGTGGAGCAGTCTGGAAGCTCGTCGGGCTCATAACCCGAAGGTCATAGGTTCAAATCCTGTCCCCGCTACTTATGCCCAGATAGCTCAGTTGGTAGAGCAGAGGACTGAAAATCCTCGTGTCGCTGGTTCGATTCCGGCTCTGGGCATGTTTTAATGTAAAACATACGAACGGCTGGTTAGAAAAAGCCTGAGTATTAATTAATTTAATATGGGGTATTAGCTCAGTCGGTAGAGCACTTGACTTTTAATCAAGTTGTCCGGGGTTCGAATCCCCGATGCCTCACTTTTTAAGTGGATCAGATAAATTCCCATTTATTGCTCAAGGCAGTAGGTGGGAATTTTGTTTTATATCTGTGCGAGTATAGTATAAAGGAAGACGGTTACGTTGTGATTCAGCGTAACCGTCTTTTTTATATCATAGAAAATTACTTACTGACGAACGAATCAGCAGAGCCATCGAGTAGGATTTCAATGATAGGAGTATGTCAATGCGATAAAAAAATATTATGGACATTTTCGACAAAAAATGTTCACTTTGCGACAAATTTGACAAAGTTCAAGAGATAAAAATGTTATATAATTAGAGCATAGCTGTACAGTATTAAGACTTTATCATAAGAATGAGCAGGAAATCTGTTATGAGCAGGATTACTAGGAAGACAATACAGATGGTCATAGAATAGATATTCTGGATCTGGTTTGGATTCTGCGGATCACATTTAATCTGAACATGCTTTCCGGGGGCTTTGCCGAGGCGTAAAAACTCGATTCGGTCAGCTGTGTAGTTTTGTTCCTTGTAGGTGTAAGAGTACTTCACATAGTTATGATAATTGGAACTATGAGGCTTGTTAGGATTATTTGAGCGGCTGACAGATGATATAACAGCATCTACAGGTACGTAATCATGATATTTTATGGCGGAACAGATAGTTATTGCCAGAAAAAAAACAGTTCCGATTACGCAGCAGCCCAGAATAACCGGTAAAATTTGGCGTGCTTTTGGATTTACGGTGACACTCATGATTTTTCTCCTTTCTTGGTTGATAGTCTGATAATTTACGGGGGATTAATTATAAATGATTTCGAATGATCTCGAAAATTTATAATTGGTGAACATTATAGCATAGTACAGCAGAAGGGAAAAGTGCTTATGAAGAGAAAAAGTGCATCAAAAAAATTGCTGCCGCTGATGCTGATCCTGATGTTGATCTTAGGAATCAGCATGCCAGCAAATGCAGCTGCAAATCCCAGACTGAACAGTACAAAAAAGGTTTTGTACGTGGGAAAAATATCACAGTTAAAGGTTGTAAACTGGAAGAAAGCCGTGAAATGGTCTTCTTCCAATAATAAAGTTGTAAAGGTTTCGTCAAAGGGAAAGATAACGGCTGTGAAGACCGGAACCGCAACAGTAAAGGCCAGAATTGCCAAAAAGACATTAACCTGTAAGGTTACAGTAAAAAGCCCGGGAATGTCAGTGAAAAAAGCCGTATTGTATGTAAAGGGAAAAAGTCTGCAGTTAAAAGTAAACGGTATTTCGGGAAAGACAGTATGGAGTTCTGCCAATAAAAAAATCGTTAAAGTCAGCTCTAAGGGAAAAATAACAGCAGTAAAAACCGGAACAACCGTGGTTAAAGCTAAAATAGGAAAAAAAGTATATACCTGTAAGGTTACGGTAAAAAATCCTTATCTGTCTGCAAAGAGCTTAAAATTTGTATGGGGAACAGCGAATACATCCAGGAAACTTTCGATAAAGGGTGATGTGATCAAAACTGCCTCAAGTTCAAATACAAAGGTTGCCAAGGTAAAAAAAGATGGTACGGTTTCTGTAACAGGAACAGGAACATGTACAGTAACCTTTAAAGATTCCAAGAAGAGAACATATCGATGTAAGATAACAGTTGTGAAACCAACACTGAAAAATCAAAAAGCTACTCTGGAAGAAGGGGAAAGTATCCAGCTTGGTTTTAAGGAAAAGGGTGTTAAAGTAAGCTGGTCATCTGCTGATCAGAAAATTGCAACAGTAACAAAAACAGGTGTTGTCCAGGCAGTCGGAGAGGGAAATACATCGATCGTTGCCAAAGTAAAAGGAATAAAAATCTTTGCAAGGATTTTTGTTACGAAAAAATACGTGCAGGATTCCGGACATGAATACACCAGAGGTGAATGGGTAAAACTTCTTCTGGATAAAGTTGGCTGTAAGTATGAAGAGCAGTTTGACAGCAAAAATTATTATTATGCTGATACCAGAGAAAATGAAAATGGAATCGCAGCAGAAATTGCAAAAACTATGGGAATCATTCCCGATGAAACCGATGAGCAGGATGTTCCATATTTTTATCCTGACGAATATGCAACAAGAGAGTTTGCCGCATATACAGCAGTAATGCTTATGGGATATGAAACTACGTATGAAGAACCGACATGTACAGATGCGGCTCAGATCAGGTATAAAAATGTTGTAGCTATTGCACTGAAAAAGAATATGCTGTCTCTGAATGGAGATACCTTTGAACCGGAGAAGGCAATTAACGGAAATGATGCAGCTCAGATCTTAAAAGCTATCGACCAGATCACTGAGGACTCAGTAATCGATGAGAATTATGACAGCAAGGTTACCTATGCAACAAATGTAGTTGAAGTCAAAGATACTTCCAAAAATATATACAATGTTGTCCAGAACAGTGACGGAACTTATACGATCACAGTAAAAGATGGAAATGCTTATAAAAATCTGGAAACCGGAAAGGTTGTACTGTTTTCTGCAAAGGAAATGGGAACAGATACAGATATTGCATTAAAAGTCCAGAATATCACAAAGGACGGACTGGGCCGTCTGATCATTAAGGCCGGCAAGCCCGATGATATTTCAGAGGTCTACAAATCAATTGATTTTGAAGGTGCAGGAATTGCAGATCCGGAAAATATGCAGGTAACTGCAGAGGGCGTTCAATATGAGTATATTCCGGAAAATTCAAGTGAGGTGCCGGCAGGAGGACTTACTCTCGGCGGAAGTATTCCGGTTCCAGGTAAATTGAAATTTGATCTTAATCATAAATTTAATGATAAGGTGAAGCTGTCCGGTTCTGTTGCTGTTACGATTCCGGATGTAAGCTGTAAGCTGGATGCCGGATTTAGCTGGGGAAAGATAGAGGTAAGGCATTTTATTGCGTCAGTTACAGGAAAAGCTGATTTCGAAGGCGGACTTTATATAAGTGGCGTGAATTCAGAGCAGCAGATCAAACATGCAAGTGGAACTATGGAAACAGTCAGCGATGTACTTGAACTGGGACGAGTTCCTATAAAGCTTGGTACAACTGGTCTTTCTGCAGATCTGGTGGTTTCTCTGTTTTATGATGTGTCCGGGCAGTTTGTTGTGAAATATTCCGTTGAAGCAACCGGCGGATATGAATTCAAAGATGGAAATGGAAGATTTATCCATGATTTCAGTCAGACTTTGACACCGGTCACAATAGAAGGATCTGCGAAATGCGGTCTTCAGTTTGGATTAAATCTGACTGCATTGGAGACATGGGATCTGGCAGGAATTGATATTAAGGTAGGACCTGCGGCAAAGGCAAGCGTATCCTATACAGTTCGTGATGCCGGAAATGTGCTTTGTTCTGATGTAAGAACCTATATTTACGCAGCGGGTGAGTTGAATCCGGATACGGTGGTCGGAAAGTTCCTGAAAACGGTATGGCATTATACGTTGTCCAAGGATTTTCTGTCTGATGATGACGATAATCCACTAAAATTGAAGGTTCATTTTGAAAATGGAACACTGGTAGATAAATGTACAGTCGGAGCCGGAAGCATTGAGGGAAGCGTTTTGGATTCAAACAGTAAAGCTCCTGTAAAAAATGCCAGCGTGGAAGCATATTCCGGAACAGTCAAGGTTGAAAAAACTTTCACGAAAGAAGATGGAACTTATTCATTTAATGATCTTGATGAAGGAATCTACAAAATTGTTGTCACAGCAACCGGTTACCAGAAATATGAAAGCAGTTCCATGGGAGTATCAGCGAACCAGATCACATACGCAGAATCTTTCCTGATGGTATCCAGAGCAGAAGCCGGAGATGGTGAGCTGAGTGGAAGATTTATTCATTCCATGACCGGCGGAAATATAGAAAATGTAACTTATGAATTACGTAAGGGCTGGGATAATGTGATCGGAGAGACTGTGAAAGAAGGCGTATCAGCAGATGGAACCTATACGTTGACCGTGCCAGCCGGAAACTATACGCTGAATGCAAGCAATGAAGATTTTGTTTCTGCCCATATCAATGTTGTAGTTCAGGCAAATGCATGCAGTGAACGTGATGTAACAATGTCACCGACCAATATCAGTGCAGGAGATGAGGGACTTCTTCAGATCGTGCTTACATGGGGAGAAACTCCGCGAGATCTGGATTCTCATCTGCTGGGACCTGCTGATGAAAACGGAGATGACTACTTCCATGTATACTATAGGGATAAAAATGCATATTCAGAGGATGGAGATGTAATAGCAAATCTGGATCTGGATGATACAAGCAGCTATGGACCGGAAACAACAACCATATACAAAGGCTTCACCGGAAGAAAATATAGCTTTTATGTATACGATTATACAAATGGTGAAGATGATGCGAGTACAGAATTATCTGCTTCGTCAGCCAAAGTAACCGTTTACCGGGGTGGAAAACAGATCTACCAGGCAAATGTACCGGTTAACAGGGAAGGATACCTGTGGCATGTATTTGACTATGATGTGCAGTCAAACAAGCTTATGCCAGTCAATACCTTTGTATATGATTATGAAGTGCCGGAAGCAAATGCAATGGAAGATAATTCAGGCATTATTTCAGAAACAGAAGCCCTTGAGATCATCCGAAACAGTGAAAAGAAAGTTGAAGAAGAGAGCAGCGAGGAACTCAATATGAGTTCTGAAGAAGGAAAGACGGACGATAATACTGAGGAAGAGATATTTGATGATTCCAGTGAAGAGCCGGAGATATCAGAAAGTGGTGATACGGCTGAAGTAATTGAGTTTCCGAAGGACTCTGAAACGGAAGAAGAAAATGACGGAACAGAAGAGGATAGTGAGCGTGCGGAGGAGCTGCCGGTGGAAGATATTTATGAGGGATCAGAGGAGTTAGGTCTGGCAGGATAAAAATGTACTGTGATCGAACAGATCTCGCTGTTTGTGGCAGTACGCATATTCGGGCCCCATATGCCGGCACCGGAGGTAACGATGTTGTGCATAGTCCCCTTTTTCAGGGAGCCGCAGGAATTTTCCCAGACCAGGCCGGTGATGATGTTCAGAGGGAACAGCTGGCCGTCATGAGTATGGCCGCAGAGATCAAGGTCTGCGCCTGCGGCTGCCACTTCATCCAGCTGACCGGGCTGATGATCCATAAAAATAATCGGGAGTGTTTTGTCAAGGCAGGCTGTAAGCTGGTCAGGATCCTTACGGGTGTCGGACATTTTTCGGCAACGTGAAGGATCCTTACGGCCTGTCAGATAAAACCGTTTATCTATGAGGACGGTTTCGTCATCGAGAAGCCGGATGTTGGCAGATTCCAGAAAATTCCGCATTCTGGGATCATCATAATCTTTTTTTGCATTGCGGAAGGTAAAACCGGCCAGAATCGGTTCGCTGAGATCATGGTTGCCCCAACAGGCATAAACGCCGTATCTGGATTTCAGCGAACGGAGAATGGCCGCTGTTTTTTTCGGGTTTTTGATCCCTTCATATTCGTTATCAAAAATATCGCCGGCAATACAGATCAGATCCGGATCTTCGGCGTTGATCTTTTTTACAATAAGCCCGGCATGTTTTTCTCCGATACTGTAACCGAAATGAATGTCTGCGAGCAGGACGATCTTCAGGGAGTCCATTCCCTTCACCTGCTTGTCTATTTTCACATCATAAGTTTTTGTTTTAATATTCCACTGATTAAAAATCCCATAGAGACTGACACCAATGATCAGAAGGGTGCAGACAGCGCCTGTGACTACGAAGGCTTTCCGGGAATACATCCAGGCCGGATGAAGCGTATGCTTCAGGATCAGTCTGCAGAGATCTGTAGTTACGATTACGATCAGGATGTAAAGAAATGTTCCCTGAAAATAATTTGCCGTATTTTTCAGGAAGCGATGGAGCGCAGGGGGCTTCCGGATGAGAAAACAGGTCAGAAGAGAAGTGGACAGAAAAATATAAACACCTGCAAAGCATGCCCGGAACGCAAAGGTCTGGAAAAAATGAGTGCAGGCACCCATCCACAAAATCATCCAGCGGACGATATAAATATTAATGAGAATATATAATGGTGCGAGAAAGATGGCAAGCATGGTGTGTGATACCTCCATTTGTGGCAAGCAATAAGCGGTGAGCAGGACTGATCGCTGCAGATACTTTTGGGATTGATACATAGCATTTCCATAAATTACTGCAGCATGTTCGGAATAACTTTTTTTGATGCATTGATTCATAGAACTGCTATAGTATACAGCAAATAATAATTTTTGGCAAAAGAACATATATTAGGAAAAAGAACGCTTATGGTGCTTTTTATGAAAAAATATGCGCTTCTTCGATATTGTCTGGTGTTTTTAGCAATTGTTCTTCCTTATTTTTCGGCGGCAACCATTAATGGACCGGAGAGGGTCCTGGCAGAGAGGGTGCCGGATATGGAAGAATATCTCCCGGTCATTGTTTTTTCGCAGATTTCCCCGGATATGAAAAAAGAAACCATAAAAGCGCAGATTGTGATCGCACGGTCGAATATTCAAAGGTGGCTGGGCGAGGGGAAAAATCTGGCAGAGATCCTGAGGGAAAACGGAAGTACAGAGGAAGTCTGGAGATATTTTTTTGCAGAAAAAAGGCAGATCTATGAGCAGGCAGCAAAAGAGACGGATGGACAGGTACTTACATATGAAGGAAAAGTGAGGCTGACTCCCTGGCATAAGAGAAGCGCAGGGAAAACCCGCAGCGGGGAAGAAGCTTTTCATGATGAGGCGTATACATATCTGAAATCGGCAGATAGCAGTGAGGACAAAAAATCTCCGGATCATATAAAAATCGTGGAAATTCCTGCGGGGCAGCTTTCCGGGGAGCTGAAGATCAAAAAACGGGACAGTGCCGGTTATGTGACAGAGCTTACGATTGGGGAAACACTTCTGGAGGGAGAAAGCTTTGCAGCGGGAATGGGACTGGAATCCGCGAATTTCAGTTTGAAGAAAAAGGATGATATTTATTATCTGCGAGTGCGTGGCAGCGGTCATGGTGTGGGATTTTCCCAGTTTGGTGGAAATGAGATGGCAAAAAACGGAAGCAGTGCGGAGGAGATCCTGAAAAAATATTTTCCGGAGATGGAGCTGAAAGCTGAGGATTAAAGAAAGTCAGGCATCCGAAGCAACGTCTGATAAAAAAATATTCAAAAAATGAATAGACAGCCATATTCTGGACACTCTATAGATATAGAAATGGTGACCGAAACGGCAGCTTTACTGCTTTTTCTGTTACTGAAAATGAACATATCAGACAGAGGTGGAAAGAATATGAAAAGTAAAATTGTGAGAGGTATTATCAACGGAGGTGTTCTGGCAGCAGTGGCGGCACTTGGGATTACTGTTTATCAGCTTGGAACAAAGCCCATCGCAGAAAATCCCCAGGAGGAAAATTCTGTACAGGTAGAAGAGACCGGGCTGGAAGAGGAGCTTTCGGACGGGGAAAACGCAGAGGATGCGGCAGCTGCCGGAGATGGCTGGCAGGATGTAGCACAGGATGAGATCTCTGATGGAGAAACCGGAGATGAAGCAGGTCTGTCAGGAGCTTCAGAAGCCGGAGCAGATGGAGTGACAGGAAGCATCCGTGAGACTGCAGGAAGTGGTACAGCCGAAAATGCAGCGGCAGATGCAGATAATGGAAGTGGTACGGATGATAGGAGCGTGTCTGCGGCGGCAGGTGCAGACAGAAGCCGCACAGATGGCACTGGAAATACAGCAGATAATGCCGGAAATACATCGGCAGAGGGAGCGGTGAATAACGGAGCTGGAGCTTCCACAGATACCGCAGAGACCTCAGCCGTCGGAATTGCGGCACAGGCTTTGGATTTTACGGAGGATTCCATTATGGAATGGCCGGTCAGAGGAACGGTTCTTGTGGATTACAATATGGATGAAACCGTATATTATCCGACTTTGGATCAGTATCGTGTGAGCTCTGCCATTGCTTTGCAGGCAGTGGAGGATGCGCCGGTGTATGCGGCGGCTGATGGTCAGGTGCTTTCTGTTGTGCAGGATGCCTGCACGGGAACGACTGTGACTATGGAGTTGGGAAATGGTTATCAGGCAGTATACGGGCAGCTGAAGGACCTTACTGTGGCAGAAGGTGACACAGTAAAGGAGGGTGAAGTGATCGGAAATATCAGTGCACCTACCAAATATTATTCTGTAGAAGGCCCGAATCTTTATTTTGCAATGAAAAAGGATGGCGTGCCGGTAGATCCGTTTGAATATCTGGAATGACAGGGAAAACCGAAAAACAGATATGCCGGGGAGATTTTTGGAAACAGAGTATGGAGGATACGGGATGGGAGGTATATGCATCCCGTATCCTCTGCGTTGTGAAGCGTATTAGTGAGAACGGAGTGAGCAGTAATAAAAATTTTCATTTACATAGGAAAAGAATCTTTTTTACAGGAAAGAAACCGTGTATAATCTATATTATAAATATGCATACAAGGACAGATATAACAGGACAAAAGAAGAGGTACATAAGTTATGAACATTAATGAAATAGCCAGGCTTGCCGGAGTTTCCAGAGCTACGGTATCCAGATATTTGAATAATGGATATGTCAGCAGTGAAAAAAAGGAAGTCATCCGCAGGGTGATCCAGGAGACAGGCTATCAGCCATCCTCCCAGGCACAGACACTGCGGACCAAAAAAACCAGTCTCATCGGTGTCATCCTTCCAAAGATCAATTCAGATACCATAAGCCGTGAGGTGACAGGGATCAGTGATATTCTTACACGGAGAGGATATCAGCTCATTCTGGCCAATACCAATAATGATGTGGAAGAAGAGCTGAAATACCTTTCTCTGTTTAAAGAACGTCAGGTGGACGGAGTGGTTTTTATTGCTACCATGTTTACCAGAAAGCATAAACAGATGCTGAAGGATTATAAGGTACCGATCGTGATCCTGGGACAGCATCTGGACGGATATCCATGTATTTATCAGGATGATCATAAAGCAGCTTTTCAGGTCACGGAGAAGCTGGCGGAGAAGGGGAAAAAGTTTGCCTATATCGGCGTTACAGATAAGGACGAGGCAGTTGGTGCCTGCAGGAAAAAGGGTTTTATGGATGCTATCCATAAAGCTAAGCTGGAGGTCGTGCCGGAGAGGATGAAGATCGGAAGCTTTACCATGGATTCCGGGTATGAGATGGCGAAGGAGCTTTTTGAGGAGGAGCCTTCCATAGATTCTCTTGTGTGTGCTACGGATACTATGGCGGTGGGAGCCATGACTTATTTGAAGGAGATCGGGCTTCGCATTCCCGAGGATGTTCAGATCGCAGGGATTGGGGATGGAGTTCCGGGTAAGATCGTGGAACCGAAGCTGACAACGGTACATTTTTATTATAAGACCAGCGGAATGGAGGCAGCAGCCATGCTGGCTGATCTTATTGAGAACGATACCGGGATCAGCAAGGAAATAAAAATGGGATGTGAGCTTGTGGAACGGGAATCTCACAGGTAACAGAGAATATCCTCGCAGACAGAGGAAGAAATTATAAGCTATTGTGGAACAGGAGCAGATCTTTTGGGAGAAAAAGACCTGCTTCTTTTTGTGTGGTGCTGTGTTATGGCTGAGCAAACACAGAAAAATGCCAGATTTTTTCTGCGATGTCCTGACTGGTTTGTCTGTCTTGCATCTGTTCTTATGAAATATGTACAATTTTGACCGAAGAAATTTGTGCGATGTTGCGGATTTACAAATAATAATGCAGTAGTTATAATACAAGTAAGATATGAGAACGATTCCACATAAGAACACAAGCAACGACATAAAACAAACCATTGAAAAGTGCTAAAATCATCAAAAAACTTAAAAAAATGGAAAGATTACCGTTCCTTGTATGAATAGATATATGAAATCAATCTCATAAATAAATGAAAAACAATGGATCAGAGATAATAAATCCCGGGAAGTTGAAGAAAGAACAGACAGATCTGATCCGAAGAAAGGGAAAGCAGAAAGAGATGACTGTCCGGGAACAGTAGCAGAAAAGGAGGAAGGACATGGATTACAGAAAGACAGCACAGGAAATCTATGATCATGTAGGAAAGAAAGAAAACATCATTTCCGCGGCGCACTGTGCAACAAGGCTTCGTCTGGTCATTGCGGATAATGACAAGGCGGATAAGGAATATGTAGAGAATATCGATGGTGTGAAGGGCGTGTTTTTCGCACAGGGACAGATGCAGATCATCCTGGGAACAGGAGTTGTAAACAAAGTTTATGATGAATTTATCCAGATCGCCGGAATATCAGAGAGTAGTAAGGATGAGCTTAAGAAGGTGGCAGCATCCAAGGCTAATCCGATACAGAGACTGATCAAGACACTGGGAGACATTTTTGTCCCGATCATCCCAGCTATCGTAGCCAGCGGATTTTTGATGGGAATCATGGAAGCCCTGAACTTCATGGTAAACAACGGCTTCCTGAATATTAACACCAATGGTTCCATTTATGTATTTGCACAGCTTTTCAGTAACACAGCGTATACATTCCTGCCGATTCTTATCGCTTACAGTGGTGCGAAGGTATTTGGTGCCAACCCTTATCTGGGTGCGGTTATCGGTATGATCATGATCCATCCAAATCTGCAGAATGCCTGGACTGTTGCAACAGAGGGTGTGCAGGCAACGCAGAAGGTATGGTTTGGACTTTACTCCATTGACATGGTGGGATATCAGGGACATGTGATCCCGGTTATCATTGCAGTATGGGTACTGGCACAGATCGAGAAAAGACTTCATAAGATCGTACCTGCAATGTTCGATCTTTTTGTAACACCACTTGTCAGTGTTTTTGTAACCGGTTATCTTACACTTTCCATTATCGGACCAATCTTCGTAGCTGTTGAGAACGGACTTCTGGATGGGATCCAGTGGCTGATCGCACTGCCATTTGGAATCGGAAGCTTTATCATGGGTGCCTTTTATGCACCGACTGTTGTTGCCGGTGTTCATCACATGTACACTATCATTGACCTTGGACAGCTGGCCAAATTCGGCGTTACCTACTGGCTGCCACTTGCATCTGCAGCTAACATTGCACAGGGTGGTGCAGCTCTTGCTGTAGGCCTGAAATCCAGAAATCAGAAGATCAAATCCATGGCTGTTCCTTCTGCCTTAAGCGCATGCATGGGAATCACAGAGCCGGCAATCTTCGGTGTAAACCTCCGCTTCGGAAAGCCGTTTATCATGGGCTGCCTGGGTGGTGCATGCGGAGCACTTTTTGCCTCCATTAGCAGTCTTGGTGCCACAGGAACAGGTGTTACCGGTATCTTCGGAATCCTGCTGTGCTTGAATAATCCGGTTTCTTATATACTCATGTTTGTCATCGCATTTGGTGTGGCTTTTGTACTCACATGGATGTTCGGATATAAAGACGAGGTACAGGAAACAGCTGGGAAAAATATTGAAACAGAGAAAAAGGCAGGTGCTCCGGCAGAGAATGCTGAGATGAAATCTGCGGAGAAAAAAACAGCTGAGAGCGGTGTGCAGACTCTCTACAGCCCGCTTGAGGGAACTGCGATCCCGCTTTCAGAAGTAAAGGATGCAACCTTTGCATCTGAAGTCCTTGGAAGGGGCATGGCAGTGATTCCGTCCAAAGGTGAAGTAAAAGCACCCTGTGACGCTACGGTTTCTACAATTTTTGACACAAAGCATGCCATCGGGCTTGCAACAGAAAGTGGTCTGGAGCTGCTGATCCATATCGGCGTTGACACCGTTGAGCTTGGCGGTAAATTCTACACCGCTCATGTAAAGGACGGTGACGTGGTCAAAAAAGGCCAGACACTGATCACCTTTGATATGGATGCTATTAAGGCAGCCGGCTATGATGTGACCACACCGCTGATCGTAACCAATACCGATGATTATGAAGAAGTAAAAATGCTTGCAGAAGGAACAGTAAATAATGGTTCTGAAGTACTGGAGGTAAAATAAAATGAGTTCTCTGACCAAGGTACTTGCAGAGGAAGTGCGAAAAATCGAGGAAACGGCAGCAGTTGCCAGGACGATGCAGACAAACCGTCTGACCCATCATCTGATGCCGCCTGTGGGATGGCTCAATGACCCGAACGGATTATGCTGGTACAAGGGAAGATATCATGTGTTTTTCCAGTATTCTCCGTTTGAGGCCAACGGTGGACTGAAATTCTGGGGACATTACTCCAGTGAAGATATGATCAGCTGGAGATATGAAGGGGTTCCGCTTCTGCCGGACAGCATTTATGACTGTCATGGTGTTTACTCAGGCTCTGCCATTGTGGAGAAAGATAAGCTTCATCTTTTCTACACAGGAAACATCAAGATGGATGGAGATTATGATTATATCAATAACGGAAGGCAGTCCAGCACTCTTCATGTGGAGAGTGCGGACGGCCTTCATTTCGGAACAAAGGAGGTTGCAGTTTCCTGTGAGGATTATCCGGAGAATTACACCTGCCACATCCGTGACCCGAAGGTCTGGAAGGAGGGGGAAGAGTACCGGATGATCCTTGGCGGCCGTCAGAAAAGCGACCAGGGTGCCGTACTTTTTTACAGATCCGAAGATCTGAAGAACTGGAAATTTGACGGTGAGCTTACTACGGAGAAGGCATTCGGATACATGTGGGAGTGCCCGGATTTTTTCACTCTTGAGGGACAGGAGGTGCTTTCTGTATCTCCCCAGGGACTGACCAGAGAAGAGTTCCGTTTTCAGAACATCTATCAGTCCGGATACTTTATCCTGAAGGATGGAAAGCCGGAGGAAAAAGCTTTCCGGGAATGGGACCACGGCTTTGATTTCTATGCACCCCAGACATTCCAGGATGGAAAGGGCAGACGGATCCTGATCGGCTGGATGGGAATGCCGGATGCAGATGAGGAGTATGTGAATCCTACAGCAGAGAGCGAAGGCTGGCAGCATTGCCTGACTGTTCCAAGGGAAGTTACGTATAAAAACGGAATGCTTTATCAGTATCCGGTGGAAGAACTGAACGGGCTGAGAAAGACTGGCGTTTCTGTCAGCGGTTCCAGTGCGGAGATTCCGGTGAATGGACCGTTTGATCTGGATGTTCAGGTAAAAGGTGAGCAGGGTAAAGTAAGCCTTGGGGAAAATCTCTTCCTGGAATATCAGGACGGAGATGTGATCTTAACTCTCTCCGAGAAGGCCGGTGCCGGACGAAAGGTACGTAAGGCGCATGTTCCGTCCGGTGTGATCGAAAGCATCAGAGTTCTTGCGGATACTACAGCTGTGGAAATCTATGTGAATGGCGGAGAGGTTGTTTTCTCTTCCAGATATTATCCGGAAACGCAGGAGCAGGCTGTGAAGGTGGAGGCTGTGGAGTGTGATGGGAAGATTTATGTGCTGAAGAATTATGTGATGGAGTAGGCTGGGCTTATTGATTGATCGGGAAATACAGCAAGATCAGAATACGAATACCTATAGAGCAGCTATGCAGTGAATTCCATATTCACAGAAATAAGAAATGACCGTATAATAAAGCAGGTGGGAAAATCCGCAGCCGGAATCCCAGCCTGCTTTATCTTTGTTATAAGTGAAATACATGAATTGTGCCGGCTGCTTGAGTATAGAAGGATGGCTGCTGAAGAAATGTTGGTGGCTGTCTTTACATAGAAGGAAGGATATCAGTTGCCGGGATATCGGTCTTACAGGACGACAACGATCTGTGTGGCTACTGTCGGAAATGGAAATGTACTGGCATTTGGCATTGTATTGCATAAATTTTTTACAGAAGAGGAGACTGCTATGAACTATACATACATCGTGCAGTGTGCAGACGGCACGCTCTACACCGGCTGGACAAACTGCCTTGCCAGGCGGATGAAAGCCCATAATGAAGGCAAAGCAGGCGCCAAATATACCCGGGCCAAAAGGCCGGTGAAGCTGGTGTATTATGAAGGCTTTGCCACAAAGGAGGAGGCCATGAGCCGGGAGTACCGGATCAAGCAGCTGACCAGGGAGAAGAAGCTGGAGTTGATGAGGTTTTGAATTTTGATAAACATTTTGATATTTCAAAAGGCTTCAAATGTGTGGAGCATTATGCAGCGGAACTGAAAGATAAGGATATGTATGTTCTGTTGAATCTTATTGGTATCTCAGCATAACAACTGAATCAAAGGTATCCCCATTGTCGATCCACTGACAGCTACCATCATTTTTTGCACAGATATCTTCAATTATGGACAGGCCGAATCCATGGTTGAGGATATCTTTTTTTGATGTTTTGTTGTTGAATGGTTGTGCCGGATCTTTGCTGTTTTGCATGTGGACAGTAAGAAAACCGGCGGACATTTTTGATGTTACAGAGATAAACGGTGCTTCAGAACCGGAAGCGTTGCAGCTTTCTATTCCATTATCCAGCAGGTTGAAAAATATACTGCTCAGTTCCGAAGAGGGAATATTGGATTTCTCCGGAAGAAGAACCTCGTAGGTAACTTTGATATTTTTCTGCATGGCAAGAAATCTTTTGTCCGCAAGGATGGCGTTGATCAGGCTGTCCTGACAGATGGGATGGAAACGTTCTCTCTGAAAATCATCGGTTATGGCAGGCAGGTAGTCCTGGATCTTATCATATTCGTTCGTTTTCAGGTAATTCTGAAGTGTCTCAAGTTTCCGGATGGTAGACTGCTGGAATTCTAGAGTCTCCTGCTTTCTGGAAACAAACAGCTGCTCCTGTTCTTTCTGTAACTGTTCCTGCTTCTGAAGAGCCTGAAATTTTGCCTCTTCCTGAGCATTTTTGAGCGATCGTCTGGCAAGAAGGTAGATCCTGCGGTAAGTGAGGGCCAGAAAAAAGAGAAGCATTATCTGGCAAAACAGAGCATATTCCTGTAGCAGAGCTCCCAGGAAAAGAGATGCCTGAACACAGAAAAGTTCTATAAAAAGAATAGTAAAGCCTCGTTTCATAAAGTCCTCTTTTCCGGCGGAAGTTCTGAAAGAATTGTTTCTAGATATACATCTGCCTCAAGATATTTTTGGGTGCGGATCAGATAATTCAGTGAAAAGAGATGGTTTTCCATATCGTGATTCCATTTTCGCACAGATTGATATTCTTGTTCCATTTCGGTTGTATATTCCAGCTGTTTCTGAAGAAAACTCATCTGCTGAACCAACAGTTCGTGTCTTTTTTCTCTGAGAGAAATGTTGTGAAAAGCCCTGGCTATGATCAGACAGCAGAGAAGATTGAGAAACCAGTACAATACGATCAGCCATTTTAACAAATGTAGCAAGAATTCTCCCACCTCTTCAGGTGGTGAGATGAATTG
>CAUEAK010000030.1:0-16306 GCA_958454115.1 Blautia wexlerae | reverse complement strand
TGCAGCCGGTGCTCCGTCAGAATTATGGTAGTGCCGATATCCCGGTTAATCTTTCTCACCGTTTCCAGAAAATCAGAAGCCGCGATCGGATCAAGCTGAGAAGTCGGTTCATCCAGAATCAGAAGTTTCGGGTGCATAGCCATGATCGCCGCCAGGTTTAAAAGCTGCTTCTGCCCTCCGGACAGCTCCGAGACATTCTTATAAAACCACTGATGAATCCCGAAATAGCTTGCCATCTCTGCCACTCTCAGACGAATCGTAGGCGTATCATATCCCAGACTTTCCAGACCAAATGCAAGCTCATGCCACACCTTATCTGTCACGATCTGATTTTCGGGATTTTGCAGTACATAGCCGATTTCCTGGCTCTGCTGCCGGTGGCCGACTTCCTTTAAATCCCGCCCATAATAACAGATTTTCCCGGAACTGCTGCCAAAAGGAGCCAGATCCGACTTCAGCTGGCGAAGCAGCGTACTCTTGCCACAGCCACTCTTACCGCACAGCACATTAAAGGTACCCTCCTCCACATCCAGTGACACATGAGACAGTGACTCCCTGCTGCCATTCGCATAACGGAAGGAAAAATCTCTCACTTCTATTATCTTCATCTCGCTTCTCCTTCCATATCTTCATAAATCTTTCTGTAGGTCACTGCCATCTCTCCCTGTACGTGGCTTCTGCTTTTCTTCATGGCAGATTCCTCACACAGATCCAGAATCAGCGGCAGAAAACAGAACACACCAAAGCTGACAAATGTGACAGCAGCCAGCAGCGGACTGCACGACTGCTTCGGAACCCTTCCGAAAACAGTAAAACCGGCAAGCAGGATTCTGGGATTGTACTGTGCAAAAGCAGCTCCCCGGTAACATCCATATCCGAAAATCACACAAAGCCCGACAAGCATAGTTCCCAGTAGTTTATCCCTTCTGTTAAAACGGTAAATAGAAAAAGCCGTACGCCCTCTTAACCCATAGCCACGGCTTTTCATGGAATCAGCCGTCTCAATCGCATTTTCCAGTGCCCATGTGACAAGAATGGACACCATATTTAACGCATAACGGATCTTCTTAAACCATTTGCCATTGCTCACATCCATCCCCACGCATTTCTGTCCATTGCGGATCACCTTCAGCTGGGCCATAAAGTGAGGCACAAACCGAAGCGCCATAGACAGCATCAGAGACATCGCAGGGATAATCCTGCCAAAAAGATAGATAAATTTATCACTTGTCATGATCTGGTTATAGCAGGAGAACCACAAAATCATAATAAAAAGTACACATCCCAGAACGATTCCATATACCATTGCCTCCAGCGTAACCCAGTTTCCGCTGCTTTCTATATAAAGAAGCGGTGTGACTCCGTAATGGTTAAACATCGGGTTTAAGAGTGCCACGATAAGGAGACTCGGTAGCGTCAGAAGAAAATTGATTTTCAGAACCTTCTTTACTCCGTTAAGCCACATGGAGTAAGCTGTGGCAGCCACAAAAGAGACTGCCAGGTAAACCGGGTGCTGGATAAACATGGTAAACCCCAGCACCACGGCAAAATAAAAGAAATTTAAAACAGGATGGCATCTGGAAAAAGCATCAGTCATAATACTGATCCCCCACATCCCTGCCAAGATTGCAGGTATAACGCCATTCTACCGTATCGCCGTCCTCCAGCGTATATTTCGAGCAGCCATAATTCGGATACCAGCCGTTGACACAGTACATCCATCCGGAATCCTTGCCACAGTCAAACTCATACAGGTTATTGATACCGGATACATAATAACTGTTATACATAGGTGTCCACTCCGACTCCATCTGAATACCGGCCTGATTACATACACGCTTCAGCACATCAAATACCGTCTCCCCCTCATAGAACTCCACCTCCGAAGGATACAGGATCCAGCCGTCCGCAGGCACAAATTCTGCCTTGGACTCTTTCAGATCATCCCAGTTATTCAGGATCGTAGAACACTCGATAGAGAAAGTACAGGTCATGGCTGTATCTGAGCTGTCATCGCCACCGGAAGTGTCTGTATTGCCTGTTCCATCGCCGGAAGAGTCTGTCTGTCCGGAACTGGTATTTCCATCTGTGCTGGACTGACCGCCAGAACTTCCAGTGGAATTTTCACCGTTTTGTGTATCCTTATTATCAGCAGTGCCCTTGGATTTGTCATCGGATTCATCCGTAGATTCACCTGTGGTAGAACCGCCGATCAGATAGAAATCTCCTCCTGTCTTAGTCACGTTAAAGGTAAGTGTTGTGCGCTCTGTTTTTTTCTTTCCGGTTTCTCTGGTAGTAATCTTTGCAGTATCAAGCTGATAAAGCTTTCCATCTTCTTCCAGACAGTAAAGAACCTTATCCGCGTCCCATTTTTCTTTCAGATTCAGGGTCAGCTTCGCAGGCGCTGCCAGATTCATCTTCTCCAGTGTGACTTTCAACGCATAAGGCGCATCATTGGCAAGCTTCTTTACCTCTTCTGTTCCATCTTCACTGCACTGTACCAGAAGTTTTTGCTCCACCGGATTCTGAATCTGGCTTCCATTGTAAGTCCATTTATAACTGATCCCGCTGTCCGTTTTTCCGGTAAAATAATACTTTTCGTCCTTTCCGGCGATCGTTTCCATCTGTGCCTGGGTGATGATTCCGTCCTCAGGAAGCTTTGTTTTCTGCTTCAAAGGTTCCACATCTGTATCAGAGTCTTCCTCCGTGCTGTTTAAGATCTCAGCTCCTTTTTCGGAAAGCTGTGTCATGCCGTCATCCCCGCCGCCACAACCTGAGAGCGAACTTACCCCCAGAAACAGTGCAAGCCACAGGGCAAGTCCCTTTTTCTTTATCCTCATTTCTTCTTCCTCCGCTTCTTAATAAGAGCCCTCACTCCGGCCTTAATGCCGCTGCCTGCCAGTCCTCCCGCCAGAGCACCGCCTGCCGCAAAACCAAAGATCATACCATATTCTTTCTTCTTTGAGGTCAGACTTCCGGTTCCACTCTCCCCGGCAGTTTCCTGATATCCATCCTCACCGGTATCCATCTGTGAAGTCTCTTCCGACTCTGTATAAGGCTCTGCTTCGAAATCCCAGCCGCCGGAATTCTTATCCTTTGATGACTTACTGTTCTTTGATTTACTGTTTTTAGAATCCTTTGAACCGGAGCCACTATCCTTTCCTGAGCTTTCGGAACCCGTGGAGCTTTTGCTGCCGGAAGACTTACCACCCAGAGATTTCCCGGATCCACCCGGCGTTTTCGTATTGCCGCCTGACGGTGTTGTGGCAGGAACCGGCGTCGGGGTAGGAATCGGCGTGGGTTCTTTCAGACCGGTACCGGAACCATCTCCCTTGCCACCTTTTTTGATACTCACATCTGACATATCATAAAGGCTCGTCTTGCCATCCTTCAGGCGCTGGTAGGCAACCAGTGCGTAATATCCCTGCTCCGTAGCCATCCCGTCCAGAGTGCCTGCTGCCGCCCCGCCGTTATTTCCGGCACCCGCCTTTACATGCATAAATCCACTTCCATCGATATGATAGGAAAGAAGATTCTCTATTGTCCAGTGGCCGCCCTTGATGAAACGCGAATCCGTCTCCGGGTCAATCCCAAGGCTGCATAAAGCCGTAATGATCTGTGCACAGGACTCCTCTGTCTCCACACCCATCGTGGAATATCCACCGCTGTCGTTCTGCATTTCCGACAATTTATTCAGCCCTCTGTCAATGGCAGCAGTCACATTCTCATAACCTGATTTATGATAATACGGTGCCAGCGCCTGCAGTGTCATGCCGGTGATATCAGAATCTGCATTACTCCCCATCAGCGTCCATCCGCCACCCGGGAGTTCACTCTGCAGCAGGAAATTCACCAGCGCAGATTCCGAATTCTGCTCCTTCGCAGACGGGTTCTCCGGGAAAGAATATTCCGGGTGGCAGTTAAGGGCAAGGAGTGCCCAGATCGGGCCGTTTAATCCCTGTTCCTTCACAAGGCTGAGATCAGAGATATATTGAAACAGATTGTAACCCCCCACATTGCGGGCATCCTTCCCCTCCGAGGTCAGGACCAGGATTCTCTTGGAATACTCTGTATATTTGGAAGTATTGGTAAGGATTCCCTTCTTTTCCTCGATATAATTTGCCGTGTGATTATAATAGGTAGAGAAATATTTCTCCTTCAGGCTTAAACCGCCTCTCGCCAGCCCAAGCACATACCATTCGCTGCCAACAGAAGGATTGGTATCTGTTGCACGCATATAGGCGCTGGTCTCTGCCATAACCTGACTGACCGATTTCTTCAGGGCATTTGCTCCCTGCATGACCGTTACCTTACAGGAGGCCGTCATTTCCGGGTGTTGTGTTACAGAAGCGGTAATCGTAGCTTTGCCATTCTTTACTGCTGTGACAACTCCCTTTTTGCTTACTTTCGCAACAGAAGTGTCACTGCTTTTCCATGTCACTGTATACTCTTCCGTAACCGATTCCGGTATCGGAACCACCTTCAGGGTGTATTTCTGCCCCCGGTTGATCTTAACGGATTTACTGTTAAGAGAGATTCCCTGAAGTCCTGCGGGAAAGTCAGCAATGATCAGATGGTTTAAAGTTCTGGCACTGTCCAGATAGAAGCGGTTATCTTCTGTCGTCTGAGGGGTCAGTTCCATAAACGAATCCCCGGTACTTCTAAGAACCCTCGGTTTCGTCAGACTCTCATATCCATCCGGGACAGGAAATGTCAGAGAGATCATCGTCATTGGCTGATAGCTTTCTCCTGTACGGATATCCGTATAGGAAATATTTATATCATAAAGAAGCTGTGGAAGAGTCCCCGGATATGCTTCGGAGAGCTCCTGTATAGTCTGTTCCTGATCCGGGTTCTCCTGCACATGGGTCTGCACATACCAGGGATTTCCCGTGGCGGTCACTCCACTGTTAGAAGAAATCAGTGCCGCAATACGGTTTCGGACAGTTTCAAGAGCCTCTTTGACTCCGGCATCAATTTCTGCCTGCTCCTCTTCTGTCAGACTGTCATAGGTGTCACTGGCAAGAAAGAACTTCGAGACCGTTTCTGAGGACAGATCAATTTCTTCGAGCGCCGCTGCTTCCTGAATACAGGAAATCATGGCTGGTATATCCAGCTTTTCTTCACCGGCTTCATTATTTTCTTCTTCATTTCCGGCCGCGCCATCGTCTGTCTCTGACTGAGATGGTTCGGTGTCAGACTGGAATTCATTCGCAGTTTCTCTGTCGTCAGAATCATCATGCTGTACAGGGACAGAAGTTTCTTCTGCCTCCCCGTGTATCTGCTCAGCCGGTGGCATCTGGGCTGCGGGTACAGGACATGCGGTCACAGCAATTCCTGTACTGAGAAGCAGTGCCATCCATTGTTTATTCATTTGTTTCCTCCGCGTTTTTAATCTAAAAAATTACATCCGGGTAAAATAGCACCCGCAATTCCTGAAATTACAAAATGACAGATGACTCTCCCCCTGTCATATAGCAGGTAGAAAGGACATCTGCCTTATTTTTTTGTATCATTCTTTCCAAATTTTGCAGCAATTATCAGAGCGATTATTACATTTATCAGAAAATTCCATCCATAAGTATCTTTCCATATGTTTAACAGGCAGCTCAAATCTGAAATTTTATTGTGGAATATAAATTCTCTTGATATAAATATAGCTGCCAGGCTCGCCAAAAACATTAATGAAATAGTCAGCAAAAATATTTTTATTTTATTCATATATATAAATTATACAGGATAGGAATCTGTAGACATTTTATATTCAGAAACTAATTTTGTTCTTGCTGAATCTGAATATATTGATATAATCACGCGCAATTTTGAACCATACATAGCTGTAATTGAAGTACCATATCCCTTTTTTTTGAATTTACTGTAATGTTCCTCTATACAATCACTCGCATAAGAAGAAATTCCCGCTCCAATTGCACTTCCTGCTATAGCTGCTCCTTCACCTCCGCAAGATCCAATTGCTGTTCCAGTTGCAGTTAACACAGCACTGCATAATGCCTTTATAGTTTTCTTTTCGGTAGATACATTAAATGAAAAATCATACTTAGCGCGCTTCCATTGATTAAATTCCCGTGATTCATAATTATCAGCGCTTACAATATTTACATTGCTATCATTTGCATATACAGTAACTGTAAAAATTTGCAAAATCATACATAAAATTATAATTATAAATGCTTTTTTCATTCTCTTACCTTCTTTTGGGGTATGCAGTGTGTTGATAACACACTGCATACTGATTTTATTATTTAACAGTTACTTTTTTAATCTTTGAGAAAGAGCCATAAACTGCTTTTCCGTTTACTTTTCTGTAAGCACGTACTTTATAGTAACGGGTCTTTCCGGTGAGGAGGCTCTCGTCTGTCGCACCTGTACCTTTGGTGATCTTTATGCGGGTATAGGTACCATTTTGGGAATCGCTGGCATATACCTGATAGCCATCAGCACCCTTTACCTTACTCCATTCAAGCACTGCTGTCTTTGAAGTTGAGCCTGCGGACAGGGTCGGAGCAGAAAGTACTGCCTTTGCTTTCTCTGTTGCTGAATAGCTTCCGTATACTTTCTTTCCGCTTACATTGCGGTAAGCACGTACTTTGTAATAATAAGTCTTACCGGTAACTGCTTTCTTATCTAGGAATGTAACTGCGCTGTTCTTTGCAGTGGAACCAATCGCTGTATACTTGCCATCCTTTGAAGTGGAACGGTATACTCTGTATCCATTTGCACCGGAAACCTTATTCCATGTTACGCGGATCGTACTGTAGCTTTCAGAATTTGCCGTAGCAATCTTTACTTTGCCAAGTCTGGCTTTTCCTGCAACACCATCTTTGTCATAGCTGCTTACAGTCATCTCGCCCCATGCGTAAGAGTACGCCTTAACAGTATAATAATAGGTTGTTCCTGTAACTGCTTTCTGATCCTTATAGGAAATGTCTGTTACCCGGGATGCGATCTTCTTCCATCCGCTGTCTGCTGTTCTGCGGTATACCATGTATCCGTCTGCGTTATCCACGCTGCTCCAGCTGATCTGGACAGTCTTATAGTTGATTGCCTTTGTCTGAAGATCTGCAGGCATATCTGCCTTAAATGCACCCTGTTTGCCCGCAAGTTCAATGTGGTAATCTGCCACGATCGTCTTGATCAGCCCTAACTGCTTCGCATTCCACATATAGGACTTGCCTTCCACGCTCATGCCGTCGATCAGCTTCTGAAGTGCTGCAAGCTCTGCTTCCACATTTGCAATGTTCTCTTTGGTAACAGCAGTCGGAAGATTGCTGATCCACTCATCTGCCTGCTGTGCATCTGAAATGTCCTTACCTGCCTTGTCAGCCTGTGCCGTCAGTGCTGCGATAACCTCTGCAAAAGTCATCTCCTGACTGCCGACTTTGACTTTCAGGCCTGCCATGGCATCTTCCTGTCCCTGATAATCCTTAGCATAACGGTCAAGGAAAGCCTTAACATCTGCGTAGGAATCTCTGTCTACCGGGTGATCTTTTACTGTTGCATAAATCTGTGCTGCTTCATCTGCGAAGAACTGCTGATATGCACTCTGGCCTTTCTCATAAGTCAGTGCCATGGCAAGAAGCTTCTCCATATTCTCAACCAGTGCGGTGTTCTCGCTTCTGAATTTCTTCTCTTCTGTTTCTGTTAATCTGTCATAAGCATTCTTGGCTTCTGCAATCTGTTTCAGCTCTGCTTCTGTAAGTTCACGCTTAGAGGTATCACCTGCTGCCGGAACTTCTTCATCAGAGGAGAAATCAACATCTGTCTGGACATCTTCAGTATCTTCAGCTGATTCTGCCTGAGGGATATCCACTGTCTCAGCTGCCTGCTCATCAACTTCATCACTGCTGAATGCGTCCGCACTTCCATCTGAGAAATCAGATTCCTCAGACTGTGCCGGTACCGCCTGTTCCTCTTCAACAGAAGCTGCCTCCTGTGCTGATGGAACTGTAGTCGGCTGAGGTGCCTCATATCCTCGTACTGTCTGCGCATCCGGGAGTGCTTTAAGCATTGCCTTGAGCGCATCGGCTTTCAGCTGGTAAATATAACCTTCTGCTTTCTCCAGAGAAGCTGTATTTGTAACCTGGGCTTTCTGCTGGTCATCAAGCGTATCATACAATGCTCTTGCATTTACCACATAAGCCTTCCAGTCATTCCAGATTTTCTCTGTCGGAACATTGTTATTCTTCTCTGTCAGTCTCAGAGGTCCGTCAGAAAGAGCACCTGAAGATGAAGTAGTGATATTCAGTTCATCGATAAAGGAGATCACATAAGCAACCTTCTCATCCGTACTCTGTCTGCTGATAAACAACTCCGCTTTTTCAAGCTCTGCATAGTTTGTCACACGCTTCTTCTGATCTGCTGTCAGGGCATCATAAGCCGTTCTGGCTTCCACTACAAGAGCCTGTTTCTTCAGATAATTATCGGAAGTAACCTCACCGATCGCCTTGATCTTATCAACAACTGCAGCCGCAGCCTTCAGATCAGGGATCAGATTTCTCAGATACTGTAACGTACTGTAATTCGTAACCAGAGCCTTCTGCGCATCCGTAAGAGCATTGTACTCTGCCTGTACGCGGTCAAGAAGCTGCAGAACATACGGATCAAGAGTCAGTTCAGAAGAAGAAGGAAGCGCATCAATATCAGCGATAACCTTCTCTGCCGCTTTCTTATCCTTATCTTTCTGCTCCTGCTGTTTCTCGAGTTCTCTGATCTTAGCCTCTGCTTCAGTCAGCTTAGAGTAATTTGTAATTACAGATTTCTCTTCATCATTCAGTGAATTATAAAGAGTTCTTGCTTTCTCTACAGCCGCCTTGTCATCCATTGTCAGCTTATCCGCTGCTGGGATCGCATCAATGGCTGCCATAGCTTTTTCAATAGAATTACCTGAACCAGTCTCTGCTGCAAGAAGCTTTCTGAGTGTATCCTTGTTAAAGATTGCCTTGTGAGTTTCGTCTAATTTATCGTAAGCCTCTCTCGCTGCTTTGATGTCTTCTTTCGAACTGTTATCGTTAAGGGCAAGGATCATGTCGTTAACGGATCTGGTTGGAACGGTTACGTCTGTAAATTCCCAGAAGCTGGATGTTTTTTCATATTGTCTGATAAATGCATCCAGACCACGTGCAATCTGCGGAACATCATAATTTGTGAATCCATGAATACTTCCGTCAAAAACACCATCTACATCTACCAGATCAAAGAATGCATCAAGAATATTGTTTCCATTCTTAGTATATCCACTGGAAGAATCTAAAACATTTACACCAAACGTTCCTGCAAAAAGCATTGCCTGTGCATCATTCCATGCGTTGTTTCCATAAGACATACATCCTGTTTCAAATCCTGGTGTACAGAATGAACCTGTTGAACGTTGTGCAATTGCTGGAAGCTTATGTAATGCCTTGTCTACAGCTTCTGTTACATCATCGTAACCAGGCTTTTTGTACCAGAAAATAAGTGGCTGCCATCCCATGGTATTGTCGGCATTTGCAAAAATTTTGTCTTCGGCATTTGACAAAGCTTTTGCTGTATCATGTGCCCATTGGTTAAGTTCTGTATCTTTAAAAGTGTCAGCGGTATACCCACCTGCTTTTATTGCATTAATAGCATATACAGTTGTATAAGTAAGTTCTGTGCTTTTTCTTGATCCAACTGCCGAAAGAAGGTCTACAGACGAAATGTCCCTTGGATCATATCCAATAGCTTCAATAGCTAAAATTAATTTTGAAAGTTCTGTTGTCTTCCATTGAGAAACATCAGTTCCCTGATTTTTAAGTAACTGCAAATACTCTTTGGTATTTGCAAACCATTTGTCAAAATAATTTGTATCTCCATATGGAATATAGCCGCATCTAGCTGCTGTAAAAATGGCCCAAATATCTGTATTTTCATAGGATGGGGATTCTTTAGATCCAAAGGCATTTTTATTTTGGCAATAGTTCATAATAATGTTACAAGCCTTTTTAGCTTTTTCATAGTAAGATGGCCAATTACTTGGATTACTTGAGTTTCCCTTAGCTCCATTGTCTACAACTTCACCAGTACCGTCAACTACTTCAACTTTGAAACTATACCCATCTTCTTCTGCTTGTGCTTCTTTTCCATCTTTAAATTTCAAAATAGGCATATTAATCCATTCTACGCTTAATGGACGTTCGCCTAAAAAACTCGTATCAATTGTAGCAGATTTTATATCTTTCTTTACATCATCAGATGGCAAAACTACTTCTATACCATATTTTTCAATAATAGATTGTTGTTCATCAGTTAAATCTGTAAATTTTACACCTATCACATTTACAACATTATTATTACCGTCATCGTAAATATTCTTTTTTTCACCATTTATAATATCTACTTGATATGGGAAATGATAATTTTTAGCATAATCAACAAAACGATTATAATCTCTGGGTACGCTTGTACTCCATACTTTAGGTTCAGTGGAAGCCTGAACTTTAAGAGTTATTTCTTCGGTTTGTGGATTATAATATGGATAGCCATTATTATCTTCTGGGGAAATAGTCCATTTTTTATTAAAGTCAAACCCTTCATAAGTTCCCTGGTTTTTCATTTCAGACGTAGTTTTGCCAAAATCAGCATAATTAGGAAACTCTTTATTATTATCTCTATTTGTAATATATTCAGACATGATTTTAATGTCTGGCATATTTTCTTTATCATAATAACAATTGGTTGCACTTGCTGACGTACTAAAAAAACTTTTTCGTGTAAATGAAACACATAGATATCCCCATGTATTATCTTTTATTTTGGGTTCCAGTTCATCTGCTAATGACTTTATTGCTTCCGAATACTGTCCATATCCTATACAATTTTGGTAAGTTATTCCAGTATTAATTGTTCCTAATTGACAAAATTCAAATGATAAATCATTATCAACAATATCGTCAGCTATTTCTTCGATTGTTTTTTCACTCTGCAAATCGTAAGTTATTGCTATGGAAGAATCCATTAAAGTTCCGTTTCCCTCGATTGCACCTATATAAACATCTGTATCTTCATCGTCATAAATACAAGTTACGTTTCCTTTAATTGTTATTCCTTTTGCAATTCCATCACATCGCGAAAAGACAGTTTGAAATTCATCTGTTTCGCTATTATATGCATATGATTCATCAATTTGTACATTTATATTTTCTACAATTCCATTGTCATTTATACGAAAAGGAAATACAGCAATGTTTTCTTTTGCTTCTTTTGAAGCATATGTAATGGTGTGTCCTTTTCCGTTCAATATGCCGCCAAAACTAGATGTTGCTTCTGGAACATCTGAAATGTCAATGTCATTACATAGTATAACCGTTTTATTATTATAATTTTGTATATTTTCGATAAAATTATAATAATCTTGTTCTGTATTAATACAGTATTTCCCTGTTGAATCTTGTGATAATATATCTGAATTAGCTTTTACAAGATAGGCATTACTAAATAATAGAAAAGCTGAGAATATTAACTGATATAAGATTTTTTTTTCTTTTTTCTTTTTCTTCATATCTATTTACACCCTAAAATTAAAATAATATGAAAAAGAACTAATGCTTTATAAAGTAAAACTTTATAAAGCATTAGTATCTTCATCTTTTTTATTTGCTATTAAAATTTACTTTATTTCCAACCCGGAACCTGAATCCACTGATCTCCCTGCTGAACATAACTGGAAAATCCAAGATCTAATCCCATCATCATAGAAAAATCTAAGCATACAGTGTGTTCTTTAGTGTCGGAAAGTACAGTATCAACACCTAAGTTATCTGTATTACCATCAATAATAGTCATCCAACCTGAATAATTATTATAGTCTTTCTCAGAAAGCCAATCTGTTTTATGAACTGTATTATTCCAGGTTGAATTTTTTGTAACCTTCATGCTTTCTGTTTCTGTTGTATTAAGATCTGATAATTTGAAATATTTTTCTCTTCCGTTAGCAAGAGAGTTTGCTGTTTTATTTGCTGTACCATCATCTGCAAATACTTTCCCTAAATCGCTATTAGCATGATTTTCCATTTTAACAGCTGGAATATAATTTCCATACTGACTATCACACCAACTTAAAACTCCTTGATAATGATAAGTTTTACCATTTAAAGTCTCTTTTGTTTCAGTATCAGATCCCGAAACTGCTTTCAGAACATCTAGTGCAGTAACAGAACCGTTGGAATTTGTTACTGTAACAACTTTTTCTGGCACAATGTCTGGTGACGCACTTTTTTTTCCTGTTAAACCAGTTGTCTTTATAGACACTTTTGCAGTTACTGTATCTGCCATAGCCGGTACTGCTGTGCTTCCTACCATTGTTGTTGCCATTAAGAATGCAATCACACTTTTTCTTACTTTCATGTTCATTTCGTTTCCTCCTTGAAATTAAAATATAGTTTTGTTTTTTGCAGGTTATTCTGCAAAATATATCTTTTCGCAGTCATTCAGACTGCGTTGATATCTGTTTCCCCTAAAAAAGGGTGCAAAAAATAAACCTCTGCTCTGCCTGCATATGTCCATTCTTCATTTTCACACACACTCTAAAGCCCGTCTCCTGACTTAAAGTTCCAGAGTATTTTTCAGACATACTCTAACCTACTTACTGCCCTTCTCAGAAATAATTTCCAATGGCTTCGCAGTGTTCGTCCTTATTACAGTGGGGATGAGACCGTACCGGTATCTCACCGGATTTCCGAAAGCTAAAGATAAAGAGATAACGTTACTTCCGATATTCTGTTATCAAAGTGCAAAAAAAATCCCTGCCGGATTCGGCAGGGAATATCAATGTACAAACCAAGAATCCACTCCTATCCTTTATATTAAAGTATCCCTTATGAATACTTCTACAAGAATACAGTGAATTGCAGACTGAATATACTACAAGGGACGAAAGCCCTGTTTGGGATTCTCACCCAACGATTCTTCAATCATTACCGTAGTAATGAGCTGTACATGTGCGCTAAACGCTATTCGTTTTTTACGAAACCATCTTAACATTTTGTCCATAATTTGTCAATATCCCGATTACAAATAATTACTTCCCTTATTATCCCCGGAATACGTCTGAGAAAACACTCTTTTACAGAATCTCCACAATGCGGAATATACAAATCAAAGGAATGATCTTCCACACCTCTGTTGTGAATTACTCGGCAACTGAGTTACCAGAGCATCTGAATTAAGGCGGGATACCGCCTTTTTTCAGGGTGCATCCATGGCACCACTACTGTTTGCTCTTTAGAGCTATACAGCTACTTTTATTATTTCCGGTGTTTTCAGTCCGGTTACGGACAGTTCTTTTTTTACTCCGGATACGGAGTGATATTTTCTCAGGATATTATATGCGCCTACCGCATCTGCATTATAGACTCTGTTTCCATCCCTATATGATCCTCTCTCTTTCCGGTTGGACGGTTCCGCATATCTTTTCCCTACTTCCGGTGACAGCGGACTGCACTGGCTGGTATAACTTTCTTCCTAAAGTAACGAGAATGCGACGCGCAATTATTCAAAACCAAAAACATTACCTGCAAATCATACAAATCCCCACACATCCAATAACCAGCGCACAGAAAAGAAACGCTTTCCCTGCGCGTCCCCTCCCTGATTTTGTCTCCCCCTCAAAAAATTTGTTGTCTTTTCTCCAAAAAAGTGTATAATACAATTTAATCGAACATTCATTGACAATTACCGGTTTTTAGTTCTGTCAGTCACGGTATAGAAATGTCGGACTTTCAGCTAAGAGGGAATCAGGTCAGAATCCTGAACAGTCGTGCTGCTGTATACGTGCAGCCATATCTCATATCCATTGCATCGTTATGCGAGAAGGAGAGACATGGCGTTACTGCGTGAGTCAGAATACCTGCTATAAACTGCCGCCATTAACTACACGCAATAGGAAATGGAAGGGTGATCTTCTTTAGTGTTCTCTTTTTTACAGAAGTATCATCCTTACATATGTTTTCTCTGTTCCTTTTAAGGAATATAGAACACCGGCAGTTATCGGTACCTTGTTATTTTTATCATAGTCCATACTACTCCCATGCAGAGAAAACAACATTGTCTATCAGCAAAGGAGTATTTTTTTATGTCAAATTCTCTGACACTTACGCGTCGTAACTGCGGACAGTATATTGAGAAGAATATGGAACTTCCACAAAACTGCCGCTCTATCTCAGCAGAAACCTTTTTTAACAGACCTGATATTCGTTCTGTGGTATTTCCCTATGAAATGGAACAGATTGGAAACAAAGCCTTTCAGGGATGTTCCCGGTTAAGCAGAATAGAGCTTCCTGAACATCTGCAAAAACTTGGCATAGGGGTATTTTCAGACTGCATTTCTCTGAAAAAAGTCAAAATTCCCGCCAGCCTTACCAGTATTCCAAAAAATGCATTTAACAATGGCCGAAAACTGAACAGTCTGGAGTTCGCCCCGAACAGCAAACTGACATTTATCGGTCCGAATGCCTTTTCAGAATGCGCTACTCTTACGGAAGTTGTTTTCCCTGCCTCTCTGGAAGAAATCGATGACAGGGCTTTTTATAAATGTAAGAAACTGAGTTGTATTTCTTTTCCGGGGGGGGGATTTAAGGGTTATCGGAAAGCAGGCTTTCTATTTCTGCGGAATGGATTCGCTGCAGCTGCCTGATTCGCTGGAAGTTCTTGATGAGAGTGCTTTTTTTAAGTGCTGTAATCTGACCTCTGTGGTGATTCCGCCCAATGTCAGATACCTTGGAAAATGGATCTTTCATGGATGTAACCGCCTGCAGTATCTGGAGATTCGCCATGATCCTGAATTTATCGGGGAATGGATCATCAACAAAGCGGCTACGATCCGCTGTTATAAAGGTTCTAAAGTAGACAGATACTGCCAGCAGTCAGGATTCAAAGTAGAATACTTTTCCTAATAACAACAAAATCTGTATTGAACAGACAAAAAAGAGGAATGTTTATGAATGATACTTTTACTTATTTTCAAAAGAAGGGATGTACTGTTTTTTCTTTTCCGGGAAAAACAAGGGTTCTTAGCACCAGTCCTCTTAATGGCGGGATCACTGCTCATCTCACGCATGCTTTAAATATCAACTGCATGAATGGTGCCTATGAATGTGAAATGCTTGGAAACACCTATGAGGAAGACCTGAACATTCATACAAAAGAGCTGGGAATTGATCCGCAGACAGCAACCGCACTCAGCACAGCGGCATGGACTGAACTGTGTGCTGTTGAGAAAATCTGTTATCAGGAGTTATCCGTGACTGCTGCTGTTACAGGGGGAATTGATTCAAACGGAATGTGTCCGGGAGATCCTTCTTCTTACTATGAAAGAAACGGCGCTTACGAGATGCTGCCACCCGGTACGATCAATGTTTTTATCTATATCAATCAGAATGTTACAGAGGCAGCCATGGTCCGCTCAATGATGATTGCTTCGGAGGCAAAAGCAGCGGCCGTTTCACATCTCTTACTTGGAAGCTGTTATTCAGAAGAAATCGCGACAGGTTCTGGTACTGACGGAATGGTGATTGCCTCGGCTATGGAGGGAGAGCTGACACTTACCGATGCCTTCGGACATTCCAAGCTTGGAGAGCTGATTGGCAGGGCAGTCCGTATGGCAGTAAAACATGCCCTGATGAAACAGACAGCTGCCTGTGGTCCGAGACAGTTTCAGGTTCTTGTTCGTACTGGCAGATATGGAATCACCCCGGGAACTCTGTGGGATTTTTATACAGAGCATGAGATTCTTTTTCATGCATACAATATTAGTTTTAAGAAAGCTTCTGAGCTGGAAGGAATACTTCTATCGCGAAACAGAAACAGCAATCTGGTTTTATGTGTGTCTCTTTATCTTCATCTGATGGATCAGCTTCGCTGGGGACTAATCATGGAACCGGAGGCTGTCCGAGAGGGAAAAAGGCTGCTTCTTTATGGACTGTACTGTGGACGGGATACTTATCTGGGCGATGTTTATCCTGAAGATGTATGGAAGAACGAAGTACTGAAAACATTTTCACTTAAAGAACAGCTGATTTATATTTTAATCTGTTATTTTTCTGTCAGATCATAGTTGGATCATCACATTTTTATGGTAAAAATATTCTATGCCTGCTTTCTCCTGATGAAATACAAAAGGGAAGTGAATAGAATAAGTTCAATGTCCACTCACTTCCCTCCTGAAATCGTTGAAATCTATATACACATTATAAGGGAAAAGCCGCAAAAAAGCGAATCCGGGTGGTTGTGGATAAAGTAAAAATGACGGATAAAAAACAGTACATAACATCAA
>CAUEAK010000029.1:0-17072 GCA_958454115.1 Blautia wexlerae | reverse complement strand
ACAGGAATATAATAAATTTCCTCTTCATTCAGCGCAAGTCCTGCACCAAATACCCTGCCATTCTCTGTAACCAGAGAAACACCCGCTGTCTTTCCTGCTTCCGCTTTCGCAAACAGCGCTTCACAGCCTGCCAGGTCTGCACATGTGAAAAACTCCTGTTCCAGCGTATCTTCCTGTACTGCCGCAGAGTCAAAACGGCTAAGCAGATTCTTAAATTCCAGCTGTCTGCAGAGAAGGAAAGCTTCTTTTGTATAAAGATTTCCCATTTTTGCCTTTTCATACGAAAACTCTATGGGACTGTCCGTACAGATCGTAGCCAGAGCCTTGCTCATCTGCGCCATATCATAATGTTCTCTCATTGATTCCCTGGCTCTGTTTGGCTTCAGCTCTTCCAGATGCTCATAAGCATTCTCAATACTTCCATACTCCACAATAATCTTTGTGGCAGTTTTCTCACCTACTCCCGGGATTCCCGGTATATTATCCGCACTGTCTCCCATCAGAGCCTTTAACTCAATGATCTGGGGAGGTGTCACCTGATATTTCTCGATCACCTGCTGTGTATGGTAATCCTCTATGGTAGTCTTGCCTCTTACAGTCTTTGGCAAACGGATCATAACCTTATCTGTCGCAAGCTGAAGCAGATCTCTGTCACCGGAAAGGATTGTCGCATCCATTCCTGCCGCTTCGCTTTTCCTGGCCAGAGTTCCCAGAATATCATCCGCTTCGTAGCCTTCTTTTGTCACAACATTCACACCCATTGCAGTAAGCATTTCTTTAATCAGCGGTACCTGCTCTCTCAGTTCTTCAGGCATGGGTTTACGTGTTCCCTTGTATGCTTCAAACATCTTATGGCGGAAAGTCGGTGCCTTCAGGTCAAATGCCACTGTCAGATACTGAGGCTTCTCTTCCTCGATCGTCCGAAGAAGGATATTCAGGAAACCATATACTGCCCCTGTGTGTTTTCCTTCTGAATTTGTAAGATCCGGCAGACCATAAAAAGCTCTGTTCAGAATACTGTGTCCGTCAATCAGTAATATTTTTTCGCTCATAAAATCCTCCAGTGTCTTTATAGAATGTAATTTGTCTCCATCATTACAAAAATCAATATTGCCGCAATCGTAGCGATCAGAAGGCATATACTCACGCCAAACATAAGCCAGCTGACTTTCTTCTTGCGGATATATCTTCTGGATTTCCGGATGTCCTGTTCCAGCAGTTTTTTGAAATCCAGAACCGAATCGCTGCTGTCATCATCAAGCTGATGTGTTACCTCATGGACAATAAAATATGTCTCCAGTTCATCATAACAGGAAGAACAATTCTGTACATGATCAAGAAACTCTTCCAGTTCATTTAACGGAAGATCATGTTTAATATACCTGCTCACCATTCCTTCTGCAGTTTGGCAATCCATCTTCATTCCCTTCTTTCTTCCAAAAAAACATCCAGGATGCTGCGTTCACTATTACGAATTATAACCGAACCGGAGTTAATTGGCAAGAAAAAGCAGCAGAAGCTCAAATCGCCTCTGCTGCTTTCATTGCTGTTCACTCAGTTTTCAGTGACATAACCAAATTTCCGGATTGCCTGCGGCAATGGACTTTTGGCTTGTATATCTTGAGAAAATATCACTTCTGCAGATTCACTTTCCCGGAAGATGTATCTGCATCAGCTTCTGTACTGTTTTCGGATTCTGCATTGTTCTCAGACTTTGTATTACTTTCAGATTCTACCACTACAGTGGGAACCTGTACAGGTGCATTCAAGATCTTCATAAATTCCTCACCTGTAATTGTCTCATGCTCATACAGATATTTTGCAAGTTCATGGAGCTTTCCGATATTGTCCTGAAGGATTTTCAGTGCTTTCTGGTGTTCCATCCTGACAAGCTCCACAACCTTCTTATCCAGAAGAGTCTGTGTCTCAAAAGAACAGCTTAAGCTGGAGTCTCCGCCCAGATACTGATTTGTCACATTCTCCATGGCAACCATATCGAAGTCTTCACTCATACCATATCTGGAGATCATTGCTCTTGCAAGCTTAGTCGCCTGTTCGATATCATTGGATGCTCCGGTTGTAATAGAGTGGAAGATCAGTTCCTCAGCGGCACGACCGCCTGTAAAGGTCGCTATCTTATTTGCAAGTTCTTCCTTTGTCATCAGATAATGATCTCCGTCATCCACCTGCATGGTATATCCGAGTGCTCCTGATGTACGCGGAATAATAGTGATCTTGTGGACCGGTGCAGATTCGGTCTGCTTTGCTGCAACCAGCGCATGTCCGATTTCATGATAAGCAACTATCAGTTTTTCTTTATTGGAAAGAACTCTGTTCTTCTTCTGATATCCTGCGATAACTACCTCGATACTCTCCTCAAAATCTGCCTGGGTGGCAAATTTTCTGCCGTCACGTACTGCACGAAGTGCTGCTTCATTGACAATATTTGCAAGTTCTGCACCGGAAGCTCCGGCTGCAGCTTTCGCAATCTCATCAAAACGTACGGAATCTGCGATCTTAATCTTCTTTGCATGGACTTTAAGGATTTCCTCACGTCCTTTTAAATCCGGAAGTTCAACAGGAATACGTCTGTCAAAACGTCCGGGACGAAGAAGTGCGGGATCAAGGGAATCCGGTCTGTTGGTTGCCGCAAGGATCACAACACCTTTGGAGCCGTCAAAACCATCCATCTCTGTAAGCAGCTGGTTCAGAGTCTGCTCGCGCTCATCATTGCCGCCTGTAAATCCGGCACCATCACGTTTCTTGCCAATTGTGTCGATCTCATCGATAAATACAATACATGGAGCTTTCTCATTCGCCTGTTTGAAAAGATCACGCACCTTGGCAGCGCCCATACCAACAAACATTTCCACGAATTCAGAACCGGAAATGGAGAAGAACGGAACTTCCGCTTCACCGGCTACCGCTTTTGCAAGAAGTGTTTTACCTGTACCCGGAGGGCCTACAAGAAGGGCTCCTTTCGGCATAGATGCACCGATTTCTCTGTATTTCTGCGGGTTATGAAGATAATCTACGATTTCTGTCAGAAGATCCTTGGCTTCGTCCTCTCCCGCTACATCTGAGAATTTGATTCCCGTAGATGATTTCACATATACTTTCGCATTACTCTTTCCAAATGACATTGCCCCACCGGGACCTCCGCCCATGGAACTCATCATCTTCTTGCTGAGCCACCTTCCAAGAAGGATAAAGATGGCAATCGGCAGTACATATCCTGCGATCAGACTGATCCAGATAGATGTCTGCTGTGGTGCTGCTGCACCGAACTTGACATTTGCATCATGCAAACGGTCTACAAGGTCAGGATCATTCATCTTGACAGTTCTGAAATAACCCTCCTGTCCGTCACTCTCTGCTACATAATAAATATAATCATCCTGAATTTCTACTGTCTTAACGTAATCCTTCTCTACTCCTGTCAGGAAAGTACTGTAATCAGTCGTCTGTACCTTTCGTCCCTCAATTGCAGGAAGTAACAGCACATTCAGAAGAATGATAATAACTGCCGCAATGATATAATATACATAAAGCGGTTTTCTGCCAGGCTTTTTATTATCAAGGTTCATTGGCTTTTCCTCCATTTCGTTTTGTTATGATGTACCATATCACTTATTCATCTCTTTTTCAAGAAAAGCGAGATAAATTTCATAAAGATTTTAGAATTATCTGAACTGTTCAATACGGCAAATAAAAAAAAAGCGAAAACCTTCACAAACAAAGGCTTCGCTTACTTTTTAGTGCCGGCAGTGGGACTTGAACCCACACGTGGTTGCCCACAACAGATTTTGAGTCTGCCTCGTCTGCCATTCCGACATGCCGGCATTGAAACGAGTATTATCATATCACGTTTTTGTCGAAATGGCAAGGGCATTTTTGAGTTTTTTTTAATATTTCACAAACCTCGTTTTAGAATACACATTGCTTGCCTTGATCAGTTTCTGATATCTGGCAAACAGCTTCTCAGGAAGTCTGATAGTTACGGTTTTGTTGACCGCAAAAGCTTTTTTTCCAACATAGTTCAGTGCTGTACTGTTGATCCTGAGCACTTTGACTGCCGGGCACTGGTAAAAAGCTCTGGCATCTATATGTCTGACACTGGCAGGAAGTATAAAATTTCGCAGTTTTGTACACTGTGCAAATGCGTTGCTGCCAATTCTTTTTACTCTGCTGCCAAATCTTATGTTCCGCAGATTCAGGCACTGGCTGAACGCATATTTTCCAATCGTTGTTACATTATTTCCAAAAATAACATCTGTAATTTCTTTGTTCCCGCTGAAGGCATTCTTGTCAATTGTAGTTACTTTATAAACTTTATCATTGATCACAACTGTAGCCGGAATCTGTATCACATTATATTCCGCAGCAAGACCTGTAACGCTTACTTCTCTTTCATTTAAAATCTTATAGCCAATTCCACCTATCAGGTACTTATAGCTTCCACCCTGTTCAGTTAACGGAGCTGCATTGAACTGATATCTCACAGGTTGTACAATATCGTTTTTCTCCCATATACCTCCTGTATATTCTTCTCTCTGGAAAAAGATATATATATTGTATGCACGTTCCACCTTTGTATAAATACCCTTTGCAGAACCGATTTCCCATTTCCTGTGAATATCGCTTTCCTGCGGTTTGAGAGAAAGACTCCAGTATAATGGTGTCCATCTGACATCTCCCTCAACAGGATTCGTATTCTGCGTTCCGGCACCGGTCACATTAAATTTATAGTAAGTGTTGGGATAGAAAACCAAAGGTTTGTCAAGTCCTTCAACGACACTGTCATTTGCACTTACCCCTTTGCTTTCATCTGTGTCTGTTGAAGTTTCCTCTCCGGCTGCCCAGATGAAATTCTGTGTATCTGCTCCATCCTGAAATTCCGCTGCACCGGTCGTACTGACCGGAACTGCTGCCAGAACACCTGCCAGCACCATAGCTGCTATTTTTTTCATTACTCTCTCCTCCTCTTTTTCAGCAGTATATCAAATATATACAACTGTTCAGTCCTTTCTTATAGCAATAGTGAACTGTTACTGTTCTGCTTACAATTTATATCTACATCTTGTATTTTACTTATTTTTCTGCTAAATGTCTACCTTGATTTTCTGCTAATCCTGTCGTATTTTTACTTCATCTGTATTCCACTTCTCATACGTGATATAATCCGCACCCATTTTCCTGAAAATGTCTACCATATCCTCATTCCGGCAAAGCCATACGGATATGCGGATTCCATTCTGATGGGCATTGTTGATATCATTCATACTGATATTTTTATACTCTGCACTTATGTCCAGATCATATTTCTTACACTGCTGTATCATAGAAGCATTCATGCGCACTGTACGGATCCACTGCATTTTTCCTGTAAATCCCATCTCACGCAGTTTACCAAGTGTTTCTATGCGGAAACAGATGAGTACCGGCTCTTTCTGTGATTCAGTCAGAAGCTGCATGAACAAATTCATGGCTTCTTCCGTACGGATTGACTTTATTTCAATCACCGGCGTCACAGAGTACTTATTGCAGCATGCAATATACTGTTCCAGTGTAGGAATAAGATTATCCGGATACTGCGAAGCATTTCTTCCATTTATAATCGGATACTGCTTTATCTCCTCATAAGTCATCTCTGAAATAAGCCTGTCCTCCCCGCACATCCGCAGCAAAGAATCATCATGAGAGACAACCAGAACTCCATCTGCGGTCTCTCTCACATCTGTCTCCACAAACTCCGCCCCATTGCGTCCTGCCATCTCAAAGGCAGGCACGGAATTCTCAGGTGCTTCTGTCTGTTCACCTCTGTGCAAAATATAATGAGTAACTCCATCCAGGGGTTTCCGGAACTTTTCCTCATCTTCCGGTGCAGGTGTGATTTTCGGAGTTGGCGTGACCGTTACCGTCGGCTCCGGGGTCACAGATGGTGCTGGTTCATCCGGCGTCAGTGTAGGCGTAATTTCCGGAGTTTCTGACGCTGCCGGCAGGACGATCACTTCTATCTCTGATACATATCTGTCAATACCATAAGAAACACTGGTGATTTTGACATTTCCCGCCTTTTTTGCAGTAACTTTTCCTTTCTTTGATACAGTTGCCACCGTTTTATCAGAAGAAGTATAAGTCAGCCTTTTTCCATACTTCTGCGGCTCCAGAATAATTGTCTTTCCTGCCGTTACTTTCACCTGTTTTTTGTATTTCTTAAAAAGAACTGTTTCCGTTTTATTACAGACAAAAACCTCGCAGTTTACTTTCAGTCCACTCATCTGTGCTGTGATCGTTGCCTGTCCGGGCTTTAAACCATATATCCTGCCATTTATAACCTTTACACATTTTGAGTTACTGCTGGTCCATTTAAACTTCTTTGGACTCACTTTTGTATCATGATTCAGGATCTTTACTGTATAAGTGGCACCGGTCTTTACAACCACCTCAGATTTATGCACTCGATATTCGTCTGCTGCATAAGTATTATCTGCCACAGATATTATACTGGTAAAACCTGTAATTATAAGCACAATAGCAAATATGACAGACCTTACAGTCTGCATGCCTGTTCTTTTGTCTCTGTATTCTTTTTTCTTATCTCCCATTATTCTATCTCTCATCTCTCATATGCCATTCCTGATCTGCTGCTTTTATTTCCGGTATGTTCTTAAACACTTCACAATTCTGATCACATTCGTCTCTGATGCAGGGACAGACCATCTTTACTTTTTTAAAATGTCCGGGAACACCCTCATATTGTACACTCCACAGACCATTGTAATGCAGTTGTTTACACATTCCTGTTTCATATTCATATTTAATCATACGTCTACCTCCGAACAGACAAAATTTTTACAGTACATTCTTCTGAAATCACTGTTTCTCCATGCAAAACGAAAGGCACTAACCTTCCAGCATCATGCACAGATCAGTACCTTTCTTTTTGTGTGTTTTTATGTCATATCTGCCCCGGCAATACCACAAGACAGTAAATTACAGAATAATCACAGCATTATTCCATATCTTCCAGTAATTTCTCATAAATCGGGAAGCAGTCAAATGTTGCGAAATAATCCTTCGGTGTCTCGGCACGGCGGATCATCTCGAAACTTCCATCTTCATGGAGAAGGATCTCAGAAGATTTCAGTTTACCATTGTAGTTATATCCCATGGCAAAACCATGAGCTCCTGTATCATGGATCACAAGAAGATCTCCCATATCAACCTTCGGAAGATAGCGGTCAATTGCAAACTTATCATTGTTTTCGCAGAGAGAACCTGTCACATCATACATATGATCACATGGCTGGTCTTCTTTTCCCATAACAGTGATATGATGGTATGCACCATACATTGCCGGACGCATCAGGTTTACAGCACACGCATCCACACCAATATATTCTTTATGAGTATGCTTCTCATGGATTGCCTTAGTTACCAGGCAGCCATACGGTCCCATCATGAAACGTCCCATCTCTGTATAGATTGCAACATCACCCATTCCGGCCGGAACAAGTACTTCTTCGTATACTTTGCGGACACCCTCACCGATCTCTCTGATATCATTCGGAGTCTGATCTGGTTTGTAAGCGATTCCAACACCACCGGAAAGGTTGATAAACTTCACATGAGCGCCTGTCTCCTTCTGAAGTTTCACTGCCATTTCAAACATCTCTTTCGCCAGCATCGGATAATACTCATTTGTCACAGTATTGCTTGCAAGGAATGCATGGATACCGAATTCCTCGGCACCTTTTTCCTTCAGGATCTTGAATGCTTCAAAAATCTGCTCTGTTGTCATACCATATTTGGCATCTCCGGGGTTGTCCATAATATCGTTGCTGATCTTAAACACTCCGCCCGGATTATAACGACAGCTGATCACCTTCGGAATATATCCTACGGCTCTTTCTACGCTCTCGATATGTGTGATATCATCAAGATTGATGATCCCGCCGATTTCATTTGCATATTTGAATTCTTCTTCCGGTGTATCATTGGAAGAAAACATGATATCTCCCTCTTTGCATCCGATTGCTTTGGACATCATCAGCTCTGTCATGGAAGAACAGTCACAGCCACAGCCATACTCCTGAAGGATCTGGATCAGAAATGGATTTGGAGTTGCCTTCACAGCAAAGAATTCTTTGAAGCCCTTATTCCATGCAAATGCTTCTTTCACTGCCTTTGCATTCTCGCGGATACCTTTTTCATCATAAAGATGGAAAGGTGTAGGAAACTGCGCTGTGATTTCCTGAAGTTTATCCAGGGTGACAAATGGTACTTTTTTCATAATAATCTTTTCTCCTCTTACTTCTTGTGTATATGTGTATATAAATGATCCTGACAGTACTCGTAGTTTCCGTTACATTTGGAACAGAAACGGAATTCCAGATTCGGATCATCTTTCTCTGTACGACCACAGACTGCACATTTGTGCTTTGTCACTTCCCCTGACTTGCTGCCCCCCGGGAAGGGAACGGTCTTACTTTCTCCCATTGCTCTCTTAAACTGATTTCTGCGATGGATTTCCTTCGGATTGTATCTGTTAAGATTTCTTGTACCAAGGAAGAAAATGATAAAGTTCAGTAAGGATGCGATGATCGGCAGTGCCATAAACCATGCTCCTCCCATAAAATATCTGACAATATCATATACCACAAGAGCAGCATATACAATCGCCATCCACTTCATCTTGATCGGGATTACAAAGTACAGTAAAACCTTCATATCCGGATATGTCAGCGCATATGCCAGAAAAATAGATAAACTGATATAATACGTTGAAAACTGTGATCCATTCAGATAAGCATCTAACACTCCACCTGTGATAAAATACAAAATAAACGCAGAAATTACTGTAAAAATCATTCCAGATAAAATATATACAGTAAATCTGAATGATCCCCATGTACGTTCCAGCGATGCACTGATCGGATAATAAAAGAACAATATCGCAATCACAAACCATAAAGCAGATGACGTACTCGGCGGATAAATAATCCATGTAACAAGTCTCCATATCTGACCATGCAGGATTTCAGAGACATTCAAACTCAACATGGAAAGAGCCCCCGGATTAATATACATCAATGCATATCCCAGTACATAACTTACAATAATATAAATCGTAAGATTCTCAATCCCGCGATTTCCAAATTTTCGTTCCAGTTTGTCAATAAATTTCATAAATCTCCTTTTCTCACAAAATGCTATTCGTTCTTTCGTTACAGCGGATATCCACAATCTGCTTTCTCTGCGTAATTCTGCACCGAATAACTGCCTCTCAGTTCAGACACAAAATCAGAAAAACTTCTTCTTGGAAAGAAATATCGCTGCAATAATACTTGCCACTACAGAAAGGATGATAACGATAAGAAATCCCCATGGTGTCCTGGAAAACGGCATTCCTGCAGCACTCAGGTTCATACCATACGCACTGAAAACAATAGTCGGAATACTCATAACAATGGTAATAACAGCCAGAACCTTCATGACAATGTTTAGGTTATTAGAAATAACTGATGCAAAAGTTCCCATCATACTGCTGAGGATACCACTGTAAATATTAGCCATCTCAATGGCCTGCTTGTTCTCAATGATAACATCCTCCAGAAGCTCTGTATCCTCCGGATATTTCTTGATACTCTCCACCTTCAGAAGTTTCTCCAGAACCATCTCATTGGAACGCAGAGATGTGGTAAAGTATACCAGTGATTTCTCCAGTTCCAGAAGTTCCATCAATTCCTGATTTCTTGTAGACAGATGAAGTTTCTCCTCAATCTGCTCGCTCTTCTTATCTATAATACGCAGATATCTCAGATACATGCTGGCATTACGGTACAAAATCTGCAGAATAAATCTGGTTTTCATATAGGTAAAAAAGTTTCTTACCCTGCCTTCCATAAATCTTGTCAGAACCTGTGTGTCTTCCAGACATACAGTAAAGATCATCTTCTGAGTCACGATAATACCAAGAGGAATGGTCACATACCAGTCCTTCTCGTTACGTTCTTCAATCGCAGGTACATCTGCAAGGATAAGGGTATAATTGTCCTCCACTTCTATACGGGAACGCTCTTCCTCATCCAAAGGTGCGCGCAAATCGTCCACCTCTATCCCAAATTGCTCGGAAATTTCAAAAATTTCTGTTGCCGTAGGATTCGTCAGCGCAATCCAACAGCCCTCCTGTGGTTCCTGTATTTCATGGATAGCGCCATCGATTGTCTTAAAAATCCTTACCACGATCCACACTTCCCTTCTTTTTCTCGATTTCCCCTCAATAGATTGTTACTGTTTACTCTGTTCTCAGTAACAATAAATCTGCAACTATTCAGAGTTTCTGCAAGAGATTACTGAACAGTTACGTTTGCTCTTTATTTTCACAAAGACTCAAACATCATTATAATTTGAACATGAATTTTTGTCAATTCCAATGCTTTCGGTTTACAAAACTTTTACACTTCGCTATAATAAAGTAGTATTTATTTATAAAAGTCCCGTAAAGTGGGGCGTACAGATTGCGGGAGTGATTTTCCAAACACGCTCTAACTATGGCAACTGAATTCAGGTGAAATATCCCGCAAAGTGGGGCGTGCAGATTGCGGAAATGATTTTCCAGACACGCTCTAATACAATAACAGGAAAGGATACAAATCATATGAGCCAGTCATCATTTGGAAATAAATTTAAGGTAACTACCTGGGGGGAATCCCACGGAAAAGCTCTCGGAGCTGTGATAGACGGATGCCCGGCAGGCCTTCCTCTCTGTGAAGAGGACATTCAGAAATTCCTCGACAGAAGGAAACCCGGACAGAGCAGATACACCACCGCCCGTAAAGAAGGAGATCTGGTAGAAATCCTCTCAGGTGTCTTTGAGGGCAAAACCACCGGAACTCCAATTTCTCTGATGGTAAGAAATACAGATCAGCGCTCCAGAGACTACGGAAATATCGCATACTCCTATCGTCCCGGACATGCAGACTATACTTTTGACCAAAAATACGGATTCCGCGACTACAGAGGCGGTGGACGTTCTTCAGGGCGGGAAACCATCGGAAGAGTTGCAGCAGGTGCCATTGCTTCTAAAATATTAGAAGAACTTGGCATTTCAATCTGCACCTATACCAGATCTATCGGACCTGTTGAAATTGCTTCTTTTAATAAAGAAGAAATCCATCAGAATGCATTTTATATGCCGGACGCACAGGCAGCAGTGAAGGCCGGTGAATATCTGGAAGAATGTATGAAGAATCAGGACAGTGCAGGCGGCGTGATCGAATGTCGTATTACCGGAACACCTGCCGGACTTGGCGAGCCAGTCTTTGACAAGCTCAGTGCTCTTCTTGCCCACGCCCTGATGTCCATCGGTGCAGTCAAGGCTGTTGAAATCGGTGACGGCATTGCAGTGACTTCCTCAAACGGTTCCACTGACAATGATGGATTCACAGTCAAAGACGGTGAAATCATCAAAACCTCCAACCACGCAGGCGGAATCATGGGAGGAATCAGTGACGGCAGTGAAATCATACTTCGTGCCCATATCAAACCAACCCCATCCATCAGCCAGCCGCAGCAGACCGTAACCAAAGATAAAGAACCTCTTTCTCTGGAAATCCATGGCCGACATGATCCGGTCATTGTCCCAAGAGCAGTGGTTGTGGTAGAATCTATGGCAGCAATCACACTGGCGGATGCGCTCTTTGTCAATATGAGTTCCCAGATGGATAAGGTTCGGGATTTTTATCGGAAATAATTCCAATTAATCCACGCAAAAATACCTTCACTTGAATTCTGAGCTGATCTCAGTTTCAAATGAAGGTATTTTATTATCTGCCTATATTGCTGATTCTATGTAACGAATCTGTTATTCTTCCGGAACCGGCCAGATTCTGATACAGTTTGGCTCTGTAATCTTAATCGGCTTGCCGTTCATCACAATAATATTCTTCTCATAATCCACTGTAAAAGTAGTCAGTGTATTACTTGCATGATTAGCCAGCACCAGATGCTTATCATCCGGTAAAAGTACCAGATCTTTCGGATATTCACCACTGATCGGAAGTGTAAACTTCCTTGTCAGCATACCAGTCTCCTCATCACGCTCAAACATGGAAACTGTATCCTCACCTGCTGTTGTACAGAAAAGATGCTTGCCATCATTTGCAAGAGAAAGACCGGACGCTGCATTATGTGTATCATGAACATCCTTCTTCGCACTTGTCTCAATCGTCTGGATCAGTTCAAACGCCGGAACCTTACCGCTTCCATCATATTTGTAAGCCCTGATCTCATTACTGAGTTCAAAGAGAATATAAGCAAACTTACCATCATCGCTAAAACGAATGATACGCGGGCCGCTCTCTCTCGGACATCTCAGGATGTCTACCAGTTCCAGCTTATTGCGCAATTTGTTGACACGGTAAATCTTCACCTGATCAATTCCGTTATCTACTGCACAGAGATATTTATTATCCGGAGTCGGACGAACACAGTTCACATGGGGACGGAAGTTACGCTCTGCAACACTTCCGAGTCCTGTATGGAATACGCCATCCATCAGGCTTCCAAGTCTGCCGTCCTTATGAGTATGTACAACAGTCACCTTACCGTCATGATATCCGGCAACATAAAGATACTTACCGTCAACATCTGTAGAAAGGAAACAGCCTCTCATTCCATCAATATTTACACTGTTGATACGTGACAGATCACCATTTTTATCACGTTTAAATACTGCAACACCCTCATCCTCGATAGAATAAAGATACTTACCATTCTTTGAAACAGCCATGTGGGATGCATTACTTACTTCAACACTGCTGCGTTCTGTAAGAGTGCCATTCTCAACATCAACATCATAAACATGGATTCCCTGTCTGGAAGAGCCATGTGTATAAGAGCCCACATAAGCTACATATTTCTTTTCACTCATAATGCTTTTTTCCTCCTGCTGTCCTGAAGTTTATTTATCATCGCTCACTCTGTTCCCGTCTGCTGTCAGCGAGCAATAATATTTTCGTCCCAATATTGCCGGACGATGTCATACGATAAGGTGATTATAGCACATTTTCCTAATCAGAACAAGATTACGGAACTCAGTTTTATGTATTTTTTCCAGTTCATGGGTTACTGTCGTTACTGTTCACATACAAGCCAAAATTCTATTGCCGCAGGCAATCTGGAATGAATTTTGGCTAAGTTCTATACCGGATAAGCGCTCTGCTGTTTATTTGGTAAAATAATTTCTGACAGCCTCCAGTGTCTGGTCTATGATCTCATCTGTATGGGCAACAGATAAAAACATTGCCTCAAACTGTGACGGAGCCATATGGATTCCCTGCGCAAGCATTCCCTTGAAATATTCAGAGAAAGCTTTTGTATCTGAAGATTTGGCTGATGTATAATCCACAACCTCCTGCTCTGTAAAGAACAGGCTTCCCAGGGAGGATACGTGATTGATATGGTAAGGCAGATTTTTCTCTGCTAGGATTTTCTCCATACCGCCATAGAGACGTTTTCCTTTTTCCTCCAGATCTTTATAAATTCCCTGGTGTTCATAGAGATATTTTAACTGTGTCAGTCCTGCTGCCATTGCAATAGGATTTCCGCTTAAAGTACCGGCCTGGTAAACCTTTCCCACAGGGGAAACCAGTTCCATGATCTCTCTGCGTCCGCCGTATGCGCCTACCGGCATACCTGCACCGATAATTTTACCATAGGTAACCAGATCAGGGGTCACGCCAAAATATTCTGCAGCACCGCCAAAAGCCAGACGGAAACCAGTGATAACCTCGTCAAAGATCAGAAGGGCGCCGTACTCATCGCAGAGCTTTCTCAGACCTTCCAGGAACCCCTTTTTCGGAGGAACCACACCCATATTGGCGCCTACAGCTTCCACGATAACAGCAGCAGTCTGTCCGTCAGCCTGCTCCATCAGTGCACGTACACTGTCCAGATCATTATAAACAGCAGTCATGGTATCCTCTGTGCATCCCTTAGGCACACCTGCACTGTCCGGAACACCGCTTGTCATCACACCGGAGCCTGCACTTACCAGCATGGCATCACTGTGTCCATGATAGCATCCTGCAAATTTAATGATCTTATTCTTTCCTGTAAATCCTCTGGCAACACGGACTGCACTCATAACAGCTTCTGTACCGGAATTTACCATACGCACCATATCCACATGTGGAATATGGTCACAGATAAACTCAGCCATCTCCACTTCGATTGCAGTTGCGCATCCGAAGCTGAGGCCCTTTTCACACGCCTTCAGCACACTTTCTTTTACTTCCGGAAAATTATGGCCCAGGATCATCGGTCCCCAGGAATCGATATAATCCACGTATTCTTTTCCATCAACATCATAAATATGGCATCCGTCTGCACGGTCGATAAATCTCGGTGCAATACCGATAGCACCGTATGCACGTACAGGACTGTTTACTCCTCCCGGAATTACCTTTACCGCTCTGTCAAATAATTCTTCTGATAAACCCATCAGCCGATTCTCCCTTCATCCATGCATTTTGCAAGTTCTTTTGCATAATAAGTAAGATAGATCTGGGCACCTGCACGGTATGCACTGACTGCCATCTCACACATAATACGTTCTTCATCGATCCAGCCCATTTTTGCAGCTGCTTTCACCATTGCATATTCACCGCTTACACTGTACGCTGCAACCGGCACATTTACAGCCTTTGATACCTCAGAGACCATATCAAGATAAGACATGGCAGGTTTTACCATAATGATATCTGCGCCCTCTTCCACATCTGTAAGCGCTTCCTTCATTCCCTCTCTTCTGTTGTGAAAATCCATCTGGTAACTCTTTCTGTCACCAAAGGACGGTGCAGAACCTGCAGCATCACGGAATGGTCCATAGAAAGCAGATGCATATTTTACTGCATAGGACATGATCGGTGCTCCATAATGTCCGTTCGCATCAAGAGCCTCACGGATAGCACGTACACGTCCGTCCATCATATCAGAGGGAGCTACCATATCTGCGCCTGCCTCTACATGGGAAACAGCTGTCTTAGCCAGTAATTCCAGTGTTGCATCATTATTTACATCATGACCGCAGAGCACTCCGCAGTGTCCGTGTGAAGTGTACTCACACATACATACATCTGTGATATAGTACATGTCCGGGAACTGTTTCTTTGCTTCTCTCAGGGCCTTCTGTACGATTCCGTTGGGGTCGTACGCACCGCTTCCCACCTCATCCTTGTGATCCGGGATGCCGAACAGCATAATGCTGTTTACTCCTGCATTCTGCAGACGTTCCAGTTCAAAAGGAAGACGGTCTACACTGTAGCGGAACTGTCCTTCCATAGAAGGGATCTCTTCTTCAATTCCTGTTCCCTCTTTTACAAATAAGGGATAGATAAGGGAAGACTTGTCCATTCTTGTCTCTCTTACCATTTTTCTTAAATTTTCACTGCCTCTTAATCTTCTTGGTCTCTGAATTAAGTCCATGTCTTTTTGCTCCTTTTATCAACAATTCTCATAACTGTTCCATTTTTTGCAGAATAGTTATCAGTTTTCCTGTTTCATCTCTTCCACAAGCTCTATGAGACTTTCGATGGTAGCCTTCTTTGCCATGCGGGTCTGCATACCATAAGCATCTGCTGCAGCTTTGGTCTGTTTTCCGATACAGGCAGCTTTTACCTTCGTATAGTCCAGTCCCTTTGTGCCTTCCACAAAGCCCTTTACAGTGGATGCACTGGTAAATACTACACAGTCCACACTTCCTGTCTCCAGTTCTTTCTTCTCATCGATCAGTCTGCTCTTCTCATAACGAGTAGTGTAGGTTGCAATATCATCCACCTGTGCCCCTGTCTGCTCCAGCAATTCTGTCAGCTTTTTATTTCCGGCTTCGGCTCTTGGGATCAGAATTTTTTCATTTCCCTGAAGTTCTTTTGCAAGCTCTGCTCCAAGAGTATCTCCGTCATACACACCTGGCACAAAATCAGCCAGCAGGTGATGCTCTTTCAGCTTTTTCTTCGTTCCTTCACCGATCACTGCGATCTTCGCCTGTCCCAGGCTGCGCACATCCATCTCTTTTCTGTCCATCTCGTCAAAAAAGATCTCCACACCTGCAGGGCTTGTAAAAATGATCCACTGATAAGTATCCAGTTTCTCAAATGCCTCATACAGTCTGCCATTATCCTCAACAGGTACTGTACAGATAGACGGCAGCTCCAGAACCTCGGCGCCTTTCTGACGGAGAAGATCTGCTGTCTTTGAAATATGCTGTCTTGGTCTTGTGACCAGAACCTTCCAGCCTGCCAGAGGAAGCTTCTCATACCAGGCAAATTTGTCAGCCAGAGAACATACCTTTCCCACAACAATAATGGCAGGTGTCTCTATCCCCTGTCTGTCCACCTCTTCCTTGAGGGTACCTACAGTAGCAACCACCCGCTTCTGTCCTGCTGTTGTTCCTTTCTGAAGAACTGCTGCCGGCATATCCGAATCCATGCCGCCTGCAAGAAGCCCTTTGCAGATATCCTCCAGTGCTGCAATTCCCATGAGAAACACCAGTGTTCCCTTTGTCTGAGTCAGTGCTTTAAAATCTATATCATACTCCTGCCCTGCACGTTTATGTCCTGTAATAATATGTAAGGACGAACAGAAATCCCTGTGTGTCACAGGAATCCCATTATAAGCAGGAACAGAGATGGGAGATGTCACTCCGGGCACGATCTCATAAGGGATTCCATTCTCAGAAAGAAGTTCCAGTTCCTCCCCGCCTCTTCCAAAGAGAAAGGGATCTCCACCTTTAAGCCTTACCACTTTATTTCCTTTTTCAGCTTCTTCCAGAAGAACCTTATTAATATCCTCCTGCACCATTGTATGGTGATTTGCTCTTTTACCTACATTAATCAGTCTGGCATGCTCCGGAATCTTTGCCAGAACCCCTTCGCCTACCAGACTGTCATATACTACCACATCTGCCTGCTGCAGAACCGCTGCGCCCTTTAATGTAAAAAGCCCGATATCACCCGGTCCCGCACCAACCAGCCAAACCTTGCCAGCTGCCATGTTTCTTCTCCTTT
>CAUEAK010000028.1:0-17574 GCA_958454115.1 Blautia wexlerae | reverse complement strand
CCATTGCCCGCATTTGTTCAATCAGGGATTGTTTTTTCTGTCTGCGGATTGTCCAAATGGACAAAATAAGTTCTACTGTAACGATTACTGCTACATATACTCCCATCTGCAACCATGGAAATTCGTAAGGAAGGATTCGTCCAGCGTAAGCACTGATACTGAATTTTCTCCATACCAGAAGCGTAATTGGCAGTCCAATGGCAAGCATAAGCAAAATACTGCTAATCACATACCCCATTCCTTCCCATACCGTCATTTGCGCTAATTGTTTCGGAGCTAATCCGATCGAACGCAACACGCTATTTTCCTGTCTGCGCGAATATTGATTGGAAAGTGTGGTATTGATAAGGTTGATCACACCAAACAAAAAGATAAACCATGAAATCACCTGCATTACACCATATGCTACATCCATATACCCATAACTATCTACTTTATCCTCAAAGGTATCTAAGCCAATATCGGTATGCGAAACAACAAGATTCTCCAAAGCCTTTTCCACTTTTTCGGATTTCTCCGGATCGCAGACAATGTCCCAGGAGTAATCAAAATTAGTTACATCTGGTATTAATTCCTGAAACAGTTCTTCCGACAAAAACATCATTGGTCCATCCACTCCGATTGGACCATGTCCACTGGCAAAATCAGTTTTTTGCCCATCAAAAAATCCTGATATGGTTACAGGAATTGTTTTCTCTCCCAATGAAAGTTCTATGGTTTCCCCCAATTTCTCTTTCCCATCAAAATCACGATAATCGTCTTTCAATAAAATACTATTGTCGCCCGGCATACTTCCTTCTACAACAGCTTGTGCCAGAAGTTCCTTATTTTCGTTAGTAATCATGTCGCAAGTACCGCGAGCAGTAATTCCACCAAAAGTAGCTCCATAACTTGCAGATTTCCTTGTAACCAGAATATCTTCTACTCCATCAATCCCCAGAACTTCCTGTTTCAATTCTTCATTCAATGGGTTTCCCTGTTTGAGAAGATCAATATGTTCCTGATCCGAATCTATATAAATCTTATAATCCCCATTTTTGAAATGCTGTCTTGCCATTTTTTCCGGCGATTGCAGAATCAGCAAAGAACTAACAGCCAAAAGCAGAATCCCGCCTAAACTTAAAGAAAACACAATACTGACTGTTTTCTTCCAATCCCTGCCAAAGTTCAACATTCCGAGAGAACAAGGGTTAATCTTTTTTCTCTTCTCCCGATTCTTTATCTTCTTTTGAAGAAAAGTAAAACGAACTGCTTCAACTGGTGAGATATTTGCGGCTAATTTCACAGGTTTTCGGATAGACAGACAAATCATGATCCAGCAGATCAATACTGTACATCCCATCACGATAAGATATCCTGAAAAAGAAAAACCTTTGGGAAATAACAAAAGTGTCACTCCTAAACCAAGTAAAATCCCGATAGACATACCTTTCCATCCCAAAGAGTGTCCCTCTTTTTTTACAATACGCATAATCTGCTTTTTGGTAGCACCAACAGTCCGGAGCTGACCATAGCTTTTTATTTTATCAATAATGGAAATACGGAAAATACTTTGAATTACAACACAGCCACCTACCAAAACAATACCGGCAAAAGCCATAAGCAGCAAAACGTTCTCCATGGAAATGTCTCCATCAATATAGCGGAAGTACGCATCATGAAATCCAACTCCAGGTATCTGCAACTCCTCTTTGATCTTCTGAACGTCAGCTTTAATAAGTTCTCCGTCTAACTGATCTACATGCTTCAGATGTACATAGGCAAAGTATCCGTCAGGTTCATACTTCGTACACTGCTTTAGCATTTCTTTGGAGATCAGAAAAGAGTACATATTTTGCTTCTCTTGCCCTGTTGTATCTAAGATGCCTGAAATAGTATATTCACCTGAAAAACTTTCCGTATCCAAGGTAACCGGATCACCGATATGACAGTCAGGGAAGAATTTTGAAAGCCATTCTTTACTTACCGCAATCTCATTTTTCTCTTCCGGTAAGTCTCCATCTGCCAAATTCATTTGGGAACGTGCCATATACAGGGTTTCTCTATCCGTATAAGCAAAGAATCCTTTAAATCCCTGTGCAGAAACTTCCTCCCCGTACCTATAGTATTCTCCCACACGTGCAAATTCCGGCACTTCTCTTAACTCTTCTATATGCGTTTCATCAACCTGTACATAAGTTGCTTCGTAAGTATCGATCACTTTCTTCTTTTCTGTTTGCATCAATGAAACTCCAGTCAAACCGGAAAGACTGATTAAAAAAGCAGATAAAACTACCGATACTATTACCATAACATTTCTTCGTTTTTCGCTTTTTAGATTTCTCTTCGCCAGATTCTTGACAATTCCGTTTGTATTATTTTCAAAAGGCCAAGTCATAGCCTGCCACCTCCTTATTCCACGATCCTGCCATCCTCAATCCTGACAATCCGGTCTGCAAGTCGGGCGATCTCATTGTTATGTGTAATCATTACCACCGTCTGGTGAAACTCATAACTGGTCCGTTTGATCAATCCCATAACATCTGCACTGGTTTTCGAGTCGAGGTTCCCTGTAGGTTCATCGGCAAGCACAATCGCAGGCTTTGCAACCAAAGCCCTTGCAATCGCAACTCTCTGCTGCTGTCCTCCTGAGAGGTTATTCGGCATATTCTTCAGTTTATCTTCCAGAGCCAGCATATGAACCACCTCATCCATAAATCCCTGATCTACCGTATCCCCATCCAGTTCTACCGGAAGGACAATATTTTCATAAACATTCAAAATCGGAACCAGATTATAATTTTGGAAAATAAAACCAATATTTCTTCTCCTGAAAATCGTCAGTTCTTCATCGTTTTTCTTTGCCAGTTCTTCTCCCCGTACAATAACTCTTCCGCTGGTAGGCGTGTCCAGACCTCCCATCATATGAAGCATCGTGGATTTTCCGGAACCCGAAGTGCCTACTACCGCTACAAATTCTCCTTCTTCCACCGAAAAATTCACACCATCCAGTGCCTTTGTAATATTCGGTTCTGTACCATAATATTTTTTTAAATCGATTGTCTGTAAAATACTCATATTCTATAAGCTCCTTTCTGCCTTTCTTTATGATGACTCTATTATAAAATACAAATGTCACAGAAATGTCCGAGAAAAGAACAAAATTCAAGGAATTTCAGCCTGAATTGTTACAAATCTCGGACATTTCAAAAAATTACAAAAGATACCTAATATGATATTCTGCTGTTCTTGATTTTATCTGTGACTATAATTCTATTTAAAATATCACAGCAAACTTCCTTTTAATCCTTTTTTGAAAACCAAGACAGCTTTTTCAGCTCCCCAAAATGACATAGTTACAAGTTTGTAGCTTTGTTTTTCCATTTCTATAAGTTTAGCATTTATTTTTTCAGTTACATTTTCAGTAGTAATATTTTCTATTAAAACGGTTTGATACATCATTCAATTCCCTCCAATTATTTAGTATCCGCTTTTCTATAAAACTTTTTAAAGAAAATTTCTGGTACCAGAATACTGCCTGCAAGTAAAATCATCAGTAGAACAACCATTTCTTTCAGCGGATAATAGAATACAAAATAAGAAATCTTTGTTTTCATGTACCATCTAATCCCGCCTATCAACAGCGTTCCCGTTGTTACCAGAAGAACACTCAACAACAGCCAGGTAAACATTCCTTCCGCAAGGAACATCCGCTGCAACTGCTTTCTGGTCATTCCCACACGATTCATAATGGCACATTCTTTTTTCCGAAGTAACATCTCTGTTACCCTTACATTCAAAAAATTCATAATCCCGATAAAGATCAGGCATCCGCTGATTACCAGAAGCAACAGCCTGCTGGTCTGAATATACTCCTGTTCTTTTAATAAAAGGTCTGACCGACTCTCCATCTGGAATAAATTTAATTGCTCCGCATATCCGTTTTCAGACTGAAATTCCATATTTTCTGTTTGGATCATTCCCTTTAACCTATTTTTGCAGCCCGATTCCTGTTCCTTTGCTACCGAAAAGCTCATTTCAAAGGTCTGTGGGGTCAGATTCTCTGACAGGTTTTCAAAGGTTTCCTCTGTTACAAGAAGAAGATTGGTATTTCTGCCATCCCAGCACAACTCTAATTCCGGAAATCCTTCTTTGGTAATATCCAGATATCCGCAATTTACCAGTGTCTCTGGAATCCGAACAGACATATCCGTTCCCACCGGAACCAGGTCATACACTTCTATTGTATTTCCAAGCTGCTCCAATGCCTGCTCTTCTGCATATTCTGATACTCTGTGGTCATGGAGAAGAATCGTTCCGTTTTCGTGTGCAAATGTTTCCCACTCTGCTGTTATCTCCTGCTCTTTCAAAAATTCCTGCAGTTTTTCTTTTTCAGAAGAAGAAATTTTTTGGATCACTGTCGGAACAGTTTCCCCGTCATTTAATAACTTGATGCTATCCCGACCTTGTTTCCCGATAATAGGGTAAAATCCCTGGATCTTTGTTTCATCCTGCAGGCTGTTTCCGGCAGTCTGCTTGATGTTCGCCAAGAATTCTTTCGGGAAAAAGACCATATTTTCTGTATCCGGGGAAGTTTCCATCAGTGTTCTGCAGGCTTCCTGTGTGATGCGGATTTGAAAATCAGGTTCTTTCATAAACTGGTTTTGCAGATCTACTCCCTTTACAATCACCGAAGATCCAAGCGCTAAGCCGCAACCTATAGTCAGAGAAATCATGGTGATGAAAAAAGCCTTTTTATTGTAAAACAGATATCTCCTGGCCAGATAAACTTCCGGATTGTTTCCAAAACTCCGGAAACCTGCTTTCTTTTTCTTTGTTTGTTTCTTCTCTGCAACAGTCCCAGTTCCATAGTTCATACACTCCAGAGGACTCAGAACTTTGATTTTTTGCTTTACCAGAAGTATCACAACACCCAAAGTTACTGCCACTGGCAGAATGGCTATCAGAAAGAATCCTGGCTGGTAGAAAGAAATCCCCTCCAGTTCTTCTGCCTGTCCAAGATACAGCTTTCCAATGACAGAGGGCAGGACTCCAAGTACCACCAGACTGCCTATAGCAACGCCTGCAAAACTTCCTTTCAAGACAACTTCCATCATCTGCCGAAATATCATTTGTATAATCTGATGCTGCTGTACCCCAATCACTTCCATCAGACCATATTGCTGTAAATCTTTTCCTAATGATAAATTCAAAATATTATAGATGAACAAAAACATACACAGCAGAATCAGGAAAGAGAACAAGGCTGCAAATCCATAGCTTCCCAGCATTCCTTCTACTGCCCGGTATGCAGCCGAATCCATGCTGACAATCCTCTGTCCTTCCTCCAACCGGACATCTTCCTGCAATTGCTGTTCCATCTGTATGCCACTGACAGAATCCTTTTCCGGTTTCACCAGTATCCTGCAGGGGTCCCATCCAGTTCCGCTTTCTTTCAGTTTCTTCTCAGACAAAAATGCAATGGAAGAACTTGCCCCCTGATTCTGATATTCTGTAAAATATCCGGAAAGCTGAAACGTCTGCTGTCCGGTTCCTTTTGTTTGGAAAAAATCATTCCAATAAAAATCCAGCTTTAATTCCATTCCCACCTTTGGTTCCGAAATTCCCAGATACGCCAAGGTTTTGGTGGAAAGCATGATTTCGTTTTCCTGTTTGGGATACGTTCCTATGATCTGTGTATAAGCCGGACAGAGCATGGTTTCAAATGCTGTTTCATCTGCCACAACACAGTCGCAATATTTTATAGTTTGATTGCATAGTTTTCCGGCAAATTTTTCTTTTCCCGTCTCTGCTATGTAGGAGAGCGTATGCAACTGCCCTGCCATTTCTTCTGTACCATTTTCAATATACGTTGACACTGTCATTCCATCTGTCCGGATATGTTTTTGGATGTCCACCTGTATTTTCCCATAGGCAAAGCTTATCATACAGAAAATCACTCCAACGGTAAGTGCAACTGCCAGAAACAAAAGACGGTTTTTGTTTCGGTTCTGTTTTCTGTAAGAATCCAAAAGCACTTTTTCTGCCGGACGGTGATAATCATAGTTTTTCATCTTCCACCACCCTTCCGTCTTTCATGCGGATGATCCGATCTGCCATGGCAGCGACTTTTTTATCATGGGTAACCACAAGCATTGTCTGCTGATATTGCCTGCAGATCTTTTTTAACAGTTCCATAACAGAGGCGCTGGTTCTGGAGTCCAGATTTCCCGTCAACTCATCCCCTAACAGAATGGTAGGATGGGTGTAGACAGCTCTGGCAATAGCAGCTCTTTGTTGTTGTCCTCCAGATAACTCATCCGGCATCTGAAAGAGTTTCTCTTCGATCCCCAGAGTTTTTGCCAAACGGAAAACCTCTTTTTCATCTACTGTCCTCTCCAATAATTTTGCCGGAAGCACGATATTCTCAAACACATTCATGGCAGGAATCAGATTATATCTTTGAAAAATAACTCCAATATGCCATCTGCGAAAAGAAATCTGTTCTTCTAAAGATAATTGCGTCAAATTTACATCATGCACATAAACACATCCATGGGTGGGCTTTTCCAATCCGCTGATTAAATTTATCAGGGTTGACTTTCCGCTTCCGGAAGCACCAATGACTGCAATAAACTCTCCTTCTTTTATGGAAAATGATACATCATCAACTGCTCTTATGTAATTTTCTCCATTTCGATATTCTTTTGTAAGTGAAACCAATTTTACAGCTGCCATAGTATCCTCCATATATTTCTTTCCTTTATCTTGGCAGAAAAATAGAAAATGCTGATCCCTTTCCCACCTGTGATTCCACAGTAACATAACCGCCCTGCTGTGTTACAATTTCCCTGGTCAGATAAAGACCGATTCCAACACCCGGTTGATTATGAATCTCTTCTTCCCGGTAAAACCTCTTGAAAATAGATGCCTGATTGCTTTCTGAAATTCCTTTTCCTGTATCGGATACTTTTATTTCCACATACATTTCCCATTGCGCTACAGACACATTGATAGTCCCTCCTGCCTGGGTATATTTTACTGCATTGTCCAATAGATTAAAAATAGCTTCTTCTGTCCACTTACTGTCATGGGACACACACACATCCTCTGGACATTCCACTGATACATGGATCTTTTTTTGTTCTGCAGAATATAAGATTCCACTCATAGCTTGCGCTAAAGTATCATATATGAAATGATCTTCTTTTTCTAATTGAATCACCCCGGTTTCCAAACGGGAGGTTTTCACCAATGCCTGTATTAAAAAATCCAGCTTATTGATCTGGCCTCTTACACTTTTAAGAAACTCATTCCGCTCCTGTTCTTCCAGGGATTTTGTCAAAAGTGTATCTACAATCATTTTCATGTTGCTTACCGGAGTCCTGACCTGATGGGAAATATCTGACACCAAGGACTGTAATTCCTGCCTTTCTGCTTCTACCTTCCGGTTACTTTCCTGCAGGATATTATACAGACGCACCAGACGATGATGGATACGGGCAAAAATCGTCTCCCTGTCTGATACATTTTCAGGCTCTTGACTACGGTTCATCATGTCGTCAAGGATCTGGCACAATTCAGAAGTAAAATTTGACAATCTCATCCCCAACAGTTGTACCATAAAAAGCATCCACAGTGTTGCACAGACTATTAATGCCAGACCAACCCATAACACTACGATATTTTTTGTCAGAAAGAATGAGACCAATATGATTGCTGTCATTGAAAGTGCCATTCCAGAAGTCAGCCAAAAAAACATCTTTTTTACAGAGATTTTCTTTCCTATCATGCTGGTTCACCTCCGGTCCATTTGTATCCCATGCCATACACCGTTTTGATATATACTGTTCCATTTGTTTCAATCTTTCCCCGGATGCGGCTTAACGTTGTCGTCAACGTATGCTCGTCCACATAATTCTCTGTGCAGTCCCATATTTTTTCCAACAACTGCTTTCTTGTTAATACACGATTGCGGTTCTGGCAGAACAGGTTCAGCATCCGAAATTCCAAAGTAGATAAGGTTAATGGCTTCCCACCCAGCATAGCTGTCTGCTCTGCAAAATTTAAAAACAGCCTGCCATCATCAAAGACATCCTGCATGGACACATGATGCCGCATCATACGCAGTACATTTTCTACTTTCCTCTGCAGGGAATGGATGGAAAAAGGTTTTGTAATATAATCTACTGCTCCAAGTTCATATCCTCGGATCTCATCACTTTCCCTGTCATTTGCGGTCAAAAAGATTACAATGGTATCACTATATTTATCCCGGATTGTTTTTGCAATTTCATATCCATTTCCATCAGGAAGATTAATATCCAATAGTACCAGGTCAAACGGTTGGCTTTTTAATACTTCCATGGCTTCTTTTACCGTTTCCACAGAAACAATCCCATAGGATTCTGACTGTAGGTTGTAAACTAACATTTTATTTAAAAGTTCATCATCTTCTACGATTAAAATCTGTTTCATTCCTTTTCATCCTTTACGACAATTTTGCTATCATTCCAATTTTTATTTTACAACAGAAATGTCCTAGAAATGTTACATATCGAAAAATTTATGATTTTCTTTTTGAAATCTTAAAAATCTTTTGGAACGCAAAAAAGAAGATGCATGTCACCACACACCTTCTCATTGCTTGCTAAAATTACTTTGTACCGCTTACTTAACATTTAAAACCAATTAATTTTTTCTTTTCTGAATTGGGGCGTATCACTCTTTTGGTACGGATTATAGTTATGAAGATTACAACCGAATTCCTTCAAGGATTGGATTTTATTCTCTGCTGACCATTCAATTAATGAAATTCCATCAAATTCTTCAATGTCTCCATTCTCCATCACATTTTTAAAATACCACTCCACAGCTGTCTGATTCCCTTTGTGAAAAAACTGTTTGATATCCCAGGCGATTACACTCCCTCGCATATTCCATTCCTGAAACCAATGCTTTACGGTTTCACGATTGCTATAACATGGTCCCCAACTTTCTGTATAAATCACGTTCTCTGCAAAAATATCATCCATTCCTAAATCTTTCTTTTCCAGCCACATAGAAAACCATAACCGAATCATCTGTTCTCTCTTATCCATAATAAAATACCTCCTATGTCAAATTCGTTACGGAACCTCTAAACTCAATCTTTTTTCCCATCTATCAAATCATAACTCATATCCAAAAAATCCAAAATTTTTGCCTCGCTTACCGTTCCATCCAGTAACATGGTGATCCAATACTTCTTATTCATGTGATACCCTGGCAGAAAACCGTAGGTCTGTGTCAGAAGTCCCACCATATCCGGTTCGCACTTTACATTGATCACATCTACCATGCCCTCTTCTTCTAATCCCAACTTGGATTTTTCAACCCGTAGAATAGCTGCATACCATTTTCCATTCTTATGTCGGAGGATTGCGTTCTCCGGAGAACTCTTCCAAAGATATTCCGGAATTGTTCCATATTGCTTTTTTACATATTCAAAGATTTCTTCCCGTTTCAAATATTCCACTCCCCAATGACTCTATTTTATCAATCTCATGATTGTACTTTTCATATTTATCAGCAGGCAGGACGTGTGCCCTGCATGCTTTCCTATTATAGCATTGTTCCTCTGCTCCTACAATGCAATCCGTTCTTTGATTTTTTCTCATTTTTTAGTAAGCAACCAGTCCATATCCCAAAATGGACTGGGAATTCACCGTATAGCTGTTCTGCCTTACTGCATCTCCGCTGTTTCCTTCAATCGTATGTACCGTAGTTCCATCGCAGCTTTCCACGATTCCCACATGGTCACTGGCTCCGTCATGATCCCAGTCAAAAAAAATAATCATGCCGGGACTTGGGACACTTCCTGCCCCCTGCCATTTCCCCTGTGCCTGAAACCAGTCCACGCCTGCCGTACAAAGGGAAAACTTTGGCACAGCTCCGTTTTGAATGAGCCCCGCCTGATCCGCACACCAACTGACAAAGCAAGCACACCATTCTTGTCTCTCTGTAAATCCCCACCATGACCAGAACTTCTCTCCGCCTTCATTTCCAAGCTGGCTTTTCGCAATGGTGACAAGCTGCCTGTTTCCAAAAAGTCCGGTAAACCAACCTCCGCCGGAATAATACCGCATCACATGAGGCACATACTCCGGATCACCATACCCCGACCAGCCATGGGCGGCTGCCTGCTCCTGGGAAAACTGCAGCGCATTGGCTTCACTGTAACCGCCAAATTTTTCCAACGCCCACGAGATATATCCATTCCCATAATTATATCCCTGCCAACTGAGTTTTAGCTTGTCCATATCCTGTGGGCTTTGGCATCCGGCTTCCCGGACACAATCTGCATAATACTGTATCCCCACCTTGATGGAATAGTCAGCATCCTGAATCGCACCGGGTGTATTGGGATACTGGGTGTTATAAGGACACTCACTGGCCTGCATGGGATCCGTTCCCCTGCCGCCGCTTTCCTGCATCATAATGGCTTGAATGGCAGGAACATATTCCGGGATGCCAAATTCACTGGCATACTTTTGAATGGCAGGTGTATGTGCCAGCACTTCTGCGCTTAAAGCCTCACTGCTCTGGGAATTTCCCAAAAAGGCTGCACCCCCAATGATCCCCACAATCAGAATCAGAACGACAAACACTGCGCCTCCACCTGCCATCAATGCTGCAAATGCAGCTTTCACTGCATGAGCGGCGGCTTCTGCCATGGCTTTCAATCCTCTTCCGGTTGCCTTTGCAGTCTTTGCACTTTGCTTGGCAGTCTGAACAGAGTGCATGGCAGCCCGTTTCGCTTCCCTGACTGCTTTCATGGATTTGAGTGCTTGTTTCTTCTGTAAGACTGCCTGGGTTTTCACCTTCTGGGAAGAAACCGGAGAGGCTTTCACCACACGGGGCGCTGTTTTTACCATCCGATTTCCAGCTTCCTTGATCGTTTTCTCTGCTTCCGGCCTGGCCTTAATGCTTCTTTTGGCTTCTGTTCGCCCTTTCTTTGCCTTTGACTGCCCTGCCTGGGCGGATGTGCCACCCGTTCCTGTTTCTCCGTCCAAAGGGGCTGTCGCAGCTTCTCTCTGCTTTTGTTTCTGCTCCTTTAACTTCTCATAAGTTTTCACTGCCAGCTTCTTACCGCCACGATAGGCTGCCGAAGCACTTTCCTTTCCCACTCGCTGTTCCACACGCTGGATGCGGTTTCCGGCATATTCTACCGGGGATTCCTCTCCCGTTTCTCTTCCGAGCTTATCTGCCATGATGCTGGTCTTTTCTTTTGTCTCCAGCATCGCAGAACGCACCAGTTCTTTCGGAAGCCGGGAGGCTGGATTGCGGATCTTTGGACTTTGATCCCGCACTTTTTCTTTGATATCTTTCAATCACACACCTCCCTTCTTCTGTACTTTCTAACGTTCCCTTCCCCGCTTTTTTGCTTTCTTCTGCTGACTCTCCAGCTGTTCCAGTTCCCTTACTGCTTCCTGCACCAGCGGATGATTGGCATAATAGGGAACATAGGATAATAACTCTTTTCCCTTCTCCCCGGTAACTAATGGATATTCTCCCTCGTTATACAGAGGATCCTCTGCATGGTGCAGGGAAAATTCCAAAGACGGGAGCATCTGAGGGGAACGTTTGCAAAATCTCTGGTAATGCCGGAAGGCTTCTTTTAAAGATGTACATTCGATACATTCCCCCATCCCATGGAACTCCCCGCACTCCGCTGCAAGAAACGTAATGGTTGTTTTTTCTTTCATGGATTTCACCTCCCTTTGAAAAACTTCTCTTTATCGAACCGCAGACTTCTGTTTTTCTTCTTTACCAAACTTCAAAGGGTGTTGTTCCTGTCTCAGTTTCTGCAGGGTATCCTTCACAGACGGTTGTTTTCCTTCTCTTGCTTCCAGCTTCCCTATCTGCTGTTGCAATCGCTCCGTTTTCTGTTCCAACTGATGGATACTCCGCATGGATTGGAATAACACCTTCTGGGTTTGAAAGATGATTCCCTGTTCGGGATTGCGTTCTGTGAGCTTTCGCACCTCTTTTCCACCCGCTTCCAGAAATGCATTCCGCAGATGCCCTTTGGCAACATGCAGTTCTTCCGCCATACTTCCCAGACGATCAATCTTTTGATCCATCGACAGCATCACGCTGTGCAGAGAAGACTGAAGTATTTGTAATCCCTGCGTAAGGTGCATTCCCTTTACCGCAGAGGCAAGGGCATCTTTCCCCTTTTCTTTAAAATCAACAACTGCCTGCTCTGCACGTTTCACAAACTTTGTCTTAAATTCTCCCACCTGAAAACGAAGTGTTTGCACCTGATGTTCCGCCTTCTGGATTGTGTTCACCGCAAAGAGTTTGACCTTGCTTTCCTGCATCACACCCAGTTGCTTCTTCACCTCTCCCAATTCCTTTAGGACGGTTCCCAGCTGCATTTCCATGGAATCAATATAATCTGCCATACAAAGTACATCCCTTTTTTCCTGCTCCATCCCCTGCTGTTCCAACAGTTCCAGTAATGCCCGGACACTGCCCTGCTCCCGAAGCGGTTCTCTCGTTTCCTGGATTTCCACTGTTTGTCCTTCTTCCATTTACATTCCCTCCTTCCCAAAAAGATGCTGCCGAAGAAATTCCAGCAGCACCCTAAATATCTTTTCGACTAACACTCTCCCGGTTTCGTTGTCATCAAGCGGTACAGCTTCGTATTCTTCGGGAAGCTGTTCTCAAATGGCACCAGATTTCCGGAACACCGGATCAGTCCCTTTCCTGCGCCTACATTGGTGATGTAGGATAACTGGTTCTCGGAAATATTCAAAAGGGAAGCCAGTTCATCCCGGTCTGTGGTTGCCTGATTCAAAAGGATCAGAAACTCACTGTTTGCCAGCATCAGCCTTGCCGTATCGGATTTTAACAGTTCCTCTACGTTCTGCGTTAAACCTGTGACAAATCCCTGGTATTTACGGATTCTCTTGTAGAGGCGGTAGAAAAAGTCAGCGCTATATTGGTATCGGAACAATAGATAAAACTCATCGGCAAAGATCCAGGTAGTCTTTCCTTTCTTCCAGTTCTGGATCACACGGTTGAAAATACTGTCCAAAGTAACCAGCATCCCCAGGGGCATGAGCTGCTCTCCCAGTTCCCGGATATCATAGGCAATGATACGGTTCTTCGTATCCACATTGGTTTTCTGTGCAAAGGTATTGAGACTTCCATTGATAAACAGTTCGGAAGACAAGGCAAGTCCTCTGGCCTCTTCTTCCGGCTGGAGCATGAGCTGGCGGTACAAGTCTTTCAAGGTGGGCGCTTCGCTCTGATAACCGCTTCGGATATAGTCCCGGTACACATCTGCGGTACAGCGGTCCAGAATGGATTTCTCCTTTGCCGACAGATTGCCAGCCCCCACTAACTGTTCAAACAAAGACAGGATAAATTCCGACTTTTCAATCAGCGGATTCTTATCGTTTCCATATGCAGAATCCATATCCAGTGCATTCAGATGGGTGTTGGATGTGGCGGAAATTGTGATTACTTCTCCATTCAGTGCTTCCACCAGTGAACCGAATTCAGACTCCGGATCTAAGATCAGGATGTCATCTTCCGTAGACAAGGCAAGGTCCACAATCTCTTCTTTTGCTGAGAAACTTTTTCCCGAACCGCTGACACCCAGACGGAAAGAATTTCCGTTCAGAAGTTTCCTCCGATCTGCCACCAGCATATTTTTGCTCACCGCATTCTGCCCATAGTAAATACCACCCGGCTGCATGATCTCCTGGGTATGGAACGGGATCAATACTGCAGTGGACTCTGTGGTCAAGGTTCGCAGGGCATTGATCTTTCGGATGCCATAAGGCAGTACCGTATTCAAGCCATCCACTTGCTGCCACTTCAAAGTTGCCATCTGGCACAAATGCTTTCTTGCCACGGATAAGATGCTTTCCGTATCCGAATCCAACTGTTTCTTGCTGTCTGCCATATGCACCATGGTAAGGATGCCGAACATCATCCGCTGATTCCTGGTGGTCAGGTCATCCAGCATCTCTTTGGTCTCTTTTCTCTGCAGTTCCATGTCATAGGGCACAATGGCAGAAAAGTTATTATTGGCATTCTGGCGTCTCTGCCAGTTGGTCACATTCGTTTCCACGCCCAGAAGTCTGTTCTGGATTTCCCTTACCGCCTCATCGGTTGGCACCGGGAGGATGTCAATGGACAGCATCAAATCTCGGCTCAAATCACATAATTCCGAAATCATGTCATCTTTCACATAACTGGCATAATCCTGCATATACAGCACCCGCCCGTACCGCTCGTTGATCTTGAAACAGTCTTTGGAAAATTCCATGGACTGGGGACAAATCCAGTCTTTGAAACTGCTCCCCCGTTTGGCAAATGCCTTCATATCAAAGGGAAAACACTGGGGCTGATCTGCCTGAAAGAAATCCCGGAAGATCTGCAGGCGCTGTTCCGCATCCAGTTCTTCCCCAATAGAGGACAGCTTGCTCAGATGGGTGATGATATCCGTTCCCACACGGGCGAAATAGGTTCTTGCCTCATCAATGTTCTTCTTATGGACACTGACCGTCAGATACCGTTCCTGATAAATGCTGTTGTTGGTGCCGCTGACCTTGGATAACAGCATTTCGTTGTATTCCTTCCGGTATGTATCCAGCCCGTCCTCTTTCATCGGCAACAGCAGGGAGGCTTCAAACTCTTCCTTATTGATTCTTCTGTTGTTCAGGGTGATCTTGGCAGATGCGCCGGAATCCAAAGCATTTAACAACTCGCTGTAATCTAAGAACATTTCCGTTTTATCTTCTTTGCTTGCAATGGCATAGTTGATATCCGAAAACCGAAAAGATTTGGAAAATTTCGTCCCGGACTGGAACACCCCATCCGGCCAGATCCGCTGGATGGGAATCGCCTGCTGAACAGACCTTGGGACTTTGAACTTCTCCCGGTCCATTTTTAATGCCTGCTGTAAGGTTTTAATCAAACGCACCACTCCTTCCTGCCTTCTTTTTCTGCTTCATCTGTTTTTTCCTTGCCCGCTGTTCCCGCTTTTTCAAAAGAACAGCGCCATCTCCCCTGGTCTTTTCTCCAAGACTCATAGTCTCTTCCATGCAGGCATGGTACAGATTCTCGCTTTGAAACAGCAATCGCTTGGGGTATAAAAATTCGGACTTGATATATGCCCAGGCAAACTGCTCTGCATTCATGCCATGATACTGGAAGAACCCACAGGCTGCGAAAGGGGCAGCACCAAGAATACACAGCCACCCGGTCATTTCCTGCCCCACATAGTCTCCCAGACCAAAATAAATCCCTACTGCCACAGCGATGGCAAGTAGGGAAAAGATACACTGGCGCAAATTCAGCCCCATAAACATGGACTCCTGATAGTTACGGATTTCTTTATTCATTTTTACTTCCATATATTTTTATCTCTCTCTTTCTCTTTTCTTTTTGCCTGTAAGTTTCCCTTGGTCTTTTTCCGATTCTTTTGGCACATCCAGCCCCCATTGTCTGCAAAATTCTTCCACCCCTTCCCGGTCATACTGGGCAAGCCTTGAAAGGTCAAACGCCACTGGGGTGTAGGTAGCAAAGCCTGACCGGGCCTGTCCCGGCAGTCTGTTTCCCAGCCTGTTCTTTTCGATGAATGCCAGCTTGTCCTTCGTAAAATCACCGCTTATAAATGCCTCTTGGGGTTCCAGCCCATACCCGCCCGGAAGATTTACCGTCAGATCATCAAACAATTCCAACTCCCCTTCTTCCTGGCAATACATCAAAATCGCAAGTCCGTTTCCGTAAGCATAGCTGGATACCTTCAAAGTAATTTCTTCCTGCCCGTATTCCCAAGGGAATGGCAAAGTCTTTCTATCGTTTCTATTTTTCTTCTCATTCATGGTTTTACTTCCTCCTATAATCCCATCATTTCTTTCACAATCCGGTCGGATGCTTTTACCGCCCCAACCAGTACCAATAAGTTAAACACCAACTCTCCGATATAATTCCACACAATGGTCACCGCACTTAAAGAGGTGTCTCCTACTGCCGGCGGACTGGCAGCATATACGGAAAAGATAATGCAGGCCAGTGCAATGATCGCCCCTTCCAGACACACTCCCGCATAGGACTTGATAAAGTTCTTTCCCACCGACTGGGAGGGTTCTCCCGCAAAAGTGGAAATGGGGATGGGTGCAATGGCAGTGTACATATACAGCTTGAACATCCTTCCATATACGGTAAGGATCATAATGAAGGACAGTACCGTAATCAAAAGACTTCCCAGCAAGGTCACAATCCACAAGGGAATGGATTCCAGCATTCCCACCGCTTCAATCTTTTCCACGATCTCTGCCGGAAGTTCTGTCACACCCCCGTTTGTCATGCCCGACTGTGCCATGATGGTGGACACAATCCCCTGCACAATGGAAAACAGCGCTGTCATCAGTTCCATGCCATACATAATGGCGCCTTGTGCCAGAGCAAACCGGATAAAGGCTTTGAGGGCATGCTCCGGCTTCTTCATATCCGTAAAGCTGCCACAGGTCTTGACAATCCCGGCAGCAAAAAACAAGACTAACAGCCCATAACCAATGGCGGTCAGCGCTCCGTTGATTCCAGTGATGACACTCCAAATATCTCCCCCCTTAAAAGATTCCGGGCTTTGGGTAAGCAGTGTCCAGATTTCTGCCAGCTTCTCATTCCAGGTGTTCAGTGCAGAGTTTAGGTTCTGCACGATCCAGTTATCACTCAAACAGCTTCACCTCCTTTGCCGGGGCAGGAAGAATCTCTCCCCGCCCCTTTCCATTTCTTCCTGCTACCCAACGATCAGGTCCAGGATTTCTTTTGCGAAAGTGATGATGACGCCGCCTGCCAGCGTCAGAAACCCGTTGGCTCTCTGGCTGGGATCGTGGCTCTTTAGGCTCAAGCCTACCTGTACCACACCAAATCCCAATAAGATCAGACCGATGGCCCGGATCAGGGAAAAGATAAAGGTGGACAGGTTATTAATAACCGCCAGCGGATCTCCGGCAGCAAGCACCGGCATTGCCCCTACGGTCATAGACAGCACCAGCGCCACATAAAAGGCAAAGGGATATTTTGGCCCTTTTCCCATCCGTTTCGGTACAATGGCATGGCTTCCTGTTTGATTCTTTGGCATTTCATTTGTTTTCTTCAATGGCATTCCTCCAATCAAAAAGACTGCTCCCCTCCGAGGATCTCCTCAGCTGAGAGCAGTTCATAATCATCCAGTCTCCTGGTATCAATGGTTACATCTTCATGGGACAGCGGTGCTTTCGCATAATCATATGGAGGCGCACCGCCATCCTCGGTATATTTCACATTCACATGCTTATGCAAATCGTATTTCTCATCCAAAATGGGATGCTCCCCACGCACCAGCAGCACCGCTTTCCGGTTATCCAAAAGTCGCACTTCATCCGGGGTAAGAAGTTCTCTTCCAGACTGTTGGAAATTCACAGAATAACTTCCGCTTCTCCCCTTGGTCTGCCCGTAGGTATTGGTATCCAACGTTTCTTTTCCCAGTAGTTCTGAGACATATTTATGCCCCTCTTTTTCATTCCCGCCCAGGTATAAAAATTCATC
>CAUEAK010000027.1:0-19495 GCA_958454115.1 Blautia wexlerae | reverse complement strand
TGAAGTAGGAATGAAACATAGAAGTTTATAACTTTTTATAAGTTTTCAGTAACGGTATTTCGTTATGAATCTTTTAAATGAAGATAATGTCGTCCATGTATTTCTCAACAAGCTGGGTGACATCGTGATCGCCAATCTTCTTTTTATTCTCTGCTGCATCCCCGTGATCACCATTGGGCCATCACTAACTGCCCTTTATCACTGCATGATGCGTACAGTAAAAGGGAATAACAACGGCACAACGAAAACATTTTTCAGAGCTTTTAAGGAAAACTTCAAACAGTCACTGATCATATGGCTGCTGATCCTTGCTGCCGGAACCATGCTCATCCTGAATATCCGCTTTCTGCTCCATGCAGAAGGAAGCGCTGCACATATGCTGTTTTATCTTTCTGTGGGGGTTCTGACTTTGCTGATAATTTTTACTTTATACATATTCCCGGTAATCGCAACCTTTGCTAATACACTGGGGGCACTTTGCAGAAATGCATTTCTGCTGGCATTTATGCATTTCCCCACAACGATCGCCATTGCGGTGATCACGATCTTTCCATTGTATATGACATATCTCGATGCAAAGCTACAGCCACTTTACGCATGCTGCTGGTTTTTCTTTGGATTTGGACTTGTAGCTTTTATAAATTCGATGCTGTTGTATCGATTTTTTAAGAAGCTGCTTCCTCCGGAGGAGGATATTTCGCTTTTGTGATGAAAAGCTTGGGAAAATTGTTATTTATTTAGATATAGTATTTTTAGATATAGTATTTTCGCTTTTCAAAGCGGAGGAAATCTGCGAGGGGGAAAGCACTCAGAGTTGCGAAGCCCGTTTTTCCCCCTCGCGCTCCCCCTTTCCGGGCACGCAATTGTTGTGCGTTGTCCTACACTCTCCTCAAAACAACCAGCCCATCATTCTCACCAAGAACCACATTCCGGCCACCATTCAGTACATCACCCTCAGTCTCTCCAAGGCTAACACACCTCCACTGCCCCTCAGGCAAAGTCACACTTCTGACAACCTCCCCCTGCTTCCAAACAGGCGCCACCAAAAGCGCATCACCAACCATAAACTGATCCATCACCCTCTCCATACCCTGTCCAGGGAAAACAAACTCCATAGAACGGGCAATCGGCTCACCAGTAACTTTCGCACACTCTACAGCCTTGAAAATCTCCGGCAGACATTTCTCTCTGAGCGCCAGCGCAGCCTTAACCTTCTGAAAATCCGCCTCAGGCAGCACCCTCCACGGAGAAGCCGAAAACTGCATCACCGGCATCAAAGCCGCGATCTGTGCATACCGCACAAACATCTCCGGCGTACACGCATTCTCATTCCCATTCAAAAAGCAGGTATACTCACCCCCGCCAATCATATCCGGACTGCCAAAAGGATGCCCAGTAAGCCCCTGGAGCAACGTATCCGGGATCAATCCCGCAATACCACTCTCATCCCACTTCGTCTGCTTATCACAAAGTCTCTGCATCAGAGAATAACCCCCGGCCCGGAAACACACTCTCAGCTCATTAAACGCAAACTGCTCTCCAAACTCAGCCCAAAGCCTGGACAACTCATCCGTAGAAACATCACGGAACAGCTTATCACCCGCATGATAATAACAAGGATCACCCGCGTCCAGTTTAAAGCCATCCACACCCATATCCGTCAGAACATCCAGCTGATCCTTCAGCCACTTCATCGCATCCGGATTCGTCAGATCCAAAGCTGCAGAATACCCATTCCACCACTCCAGGATACGAGGTTTTCCCTCCGGAGTTTCAATCAGAAAATGCTTATCCCTAGCCTCCCGGAACTCCAACGTATCCGGAGTAATAAACGGACAGATCCACAGCATCACAGAAAATCCCATCTCATGCAATTCTTTGAGCATCGCCTTCGCATCCTTGAAATTATCCCCCCTGAACTGCCACCTTCCATAATAAGGAGACCAGCCATCATCGATCATCAGAACACCGGATGGAAAACCATTTTCCAGAATACCTTTTGCATATTTCAGGATATTCTTCTGGGTCTGATAATAGGTAAGTTCGATCCAGGAATTGTATACCGGTACTTTGAAAAACCTGTCTGAAAGTTTGATCTCATGAAATGGAAAATGCGCTTTCATGGCTGCCAGGTATGCACCTCGCAGATCATTGAAGCCATCTTTCAGAATGATAGGTTCCGGACCTTCCGCCAGGATCTCACCATTTCTGAAAGAAATGTGAAAACCTGCATCGCTCCAGATGTAGCGGCCTTTCGAGGAAAGGAATAAAGGCATGATCTGATTGTGGGTTGGGTTTTCGCGGAAATCCCAGTCCACAATGTCGTCTGCACCTACGGGCTGGCGGTAGCCTTCATAGACTGCACCACCGTACCAGAATTCGTTTTTTAATATAGTTGTTTTCATGTTGAGGCTCCTCCTTTTATATGTAAATCTATTTTTTTAATGTTGAGGTTATTTTTGGGGGTATTAGTGTAAATTTATCCGCTTTTCAAAGCGGAGGAAATCTGCGAGGGAGAAAGCACTCAGAGTTGCGAAGCCCGCTTTTCCCCCTCGCACTCCCCCTTTCCGGGCACGCTATATTGTCGTACGCTGTGGAAATGTGTTAATGTATTGGCACGGCGATGTATTCTACGGTATTGATAATGCTACGCTACACCGATGTATTCATCCTGCTCCGCTGTGTTCCTCTATATTCCTATGTATTGATATCTCATCCCGGCGCCACTGCATTGCCACAACAACTCACCTCCAAGTCGACAGCGAAACGCCTCGACCCATTCTTCCCCGGCAGACCACAGGGAAACTCTGCCTTTCGTCCCAGTCATCCAGCGTAGCGCTGATGACTCATCCAACTCCCGGGAAAACACCACCATTCCCACTCTGAACCAAATCCCCTCTCCGCCAGCCACATTTTCTCCATCCCCTTCCCTCCTCACCTGTAATCCCTCCCGCCATCGCCACTCTATCCCTTCCGCCCTGAAATACCAGCCCGTGAGGTGTGTGCTGCCTGTCGGCGGACTCTGCAGGAGGGGTGCTGATTCTTAGCCGGTGGAAATCTGCGTTGCTTCAAAAATTCTCGCTGTCTGAGCGGCTTCAGACGCGAGTTCGAGAATTTTTAAAGCGCTTTTAACAGATTTTCAGCGGCTTAGAAGTCAGCCCCCGACAAAGCCCCGCCGACAGGCAGCACACACCTCGCGGGCGTCCGTATATCCATATCCATCCTTGCCCTTCCCACACCCAATATTGTATAATCACCTCATACAACATTCCATCCCATTTTGTGACCCAAAATTGCGTTTTTGTTGAATAACCCAAAAACAGGAGGCCCACCCAAATGAAAAACGATTCCAAAGAAACCCAAACCCAGCACACCCTCTCCGTCTACTTCTGCGGCCAGGAAGACTGCGGCCCGAACCACTCCTTCGGCCCGGCCATGCGCCCACACTACCTTCTCCACGTGATCTTCCACGGCAAAGGCATCTACCAGTGCAGCGGCCACACCTACCATCTGAAAGCAGGCGACGCCTTTCTCATCCGCCCCATGGACTCCATCTACTACCGCGCCGACACCTCCGACCCCTGGAGCTACGCCTGGGCAGGCTTTGACGGCTCCGCCTGCAAAGAAATCCTGAAACAAACCGTATTTTCCGACACCCCAATCTTCACCCCGGAAACACCCTCCCGGCAAAACAGCCTCCTCACCCACATGCAAAGCCTACTTGACACCTTTTCCGAAAACAACGGAAACGACCTTGCCTCCACAGGAAACCTCCTCCTGATACTATCCGACATGCAAAAAAAGCCCTCCGAAAGCAGGACCGACATCTCAAACCTGTACTTTCAGAAAGCCACCGAATACATCAGAAACAACTATGCCTACCCCATCCAGATCTCAGACGTGGCACACTACGTAGGAATCGACCGTTCCTATCTTTACCGAATCTTCAGGGAACATGAAAACACCTCCCCAAAACAATATCTCCTGAAACACCGCCTCCAGATGGCAACCCAGCTTCTCTGCTCCTCCTCCTGCACCATCACAGAAGCAGCTCTCTCCTGCGGTTTCCGGGACGCTCCCTCCTTCTGCAACTACTTCCGCCAGGGAACCGGCTACACCCCAAAGGAATTCCGCAAAGCCTACAGCGGAACCATCTACACCTGACCAGACACCCGCACTCCGTCCTTTACCAGCTGGTCGGAAGATGATAGCTCCTAATCGCAGTTATAACAGCAGACCGAAACAATTCCATAACAGCAAAAAAAGACGGAAACCATCCCGCAGACTCTGCAAATGATCTCCGTCTTTTATTTTCCGGAAAAGAAATGCTTGATAAACACATACAAAACAATAATAAAAGCAAACACATAACCAAAGGCGCCCAACGCCGGAATCCCCCACAGCTTTGGTTTCATATCCGTAGTACAGATAATGCTGGAACTGATCAGAAGTGCCATCACCCACAGCCCCATCACAATATTCCGCACCAGCCGCCGCAAAAGCCACGCCAGATCATCCGAGGCATGAAGATCCAGATTGATCTTTGTCTGCCCTTTCATACAGCCCTGAAGAAAATCTGCTGCCAGAGAAGGAATATCCACTGCACGTTTCAGGGACCAGGCAAGATTTTTTCCTTCTTTTTTTATCTCACGCTTCCAGTTCCCGTTGCTGAACAACTGCTCCTTGAGCCTTGCTGCAGCAATCTGTGTCATATTGATGTCCGGACATATCTCAGCCAGAACCCCCTCCACATGAGTCAGTCCTCTCGCAAGCATGGTCAGTCCGTGAGGCATCATGATCTTATTTTCTTTCATGACCTCCATCAGGTCCACCATTACCTCTGCCACATCAATATTTCCCATATCCGCAGTACCATATTTCTCCATAAGTCCGCGGATATCCTCATAAAGCTTGCTGGAATCCGGTTTGCCTTTAAACTCCCCAAGAGCCAGGACTGCATCCTGGATCTTGCCGATGTTGTTCATGGCAACCCCTTCAATAGCTTCTGCGATCAGCTGACGATCGTGCTCTGTAAGCCGTCCCATCATTCCCATATCGATCCAGACAATCTTTCCATCCTGGATCCGCACGTTTCCCGGATGTGGATCCGCATGGAAAAAGCCATCCTCCATCACCTGTTTGATGAAATTATCCACATATTTCGTTCCGACCTCATTAAGATCATAACCATTGGCCAGAAGCGCAGCCTTGTCATTGACAGCAAAACCGTCAATATATTCCATCACAAGAATATGCGGCGAAATATACTCACGGTAGAGAATCGGTACTTTAACGAAAGCCACATCTTTGTTCTTTTTTGCAAATTCCGCCATATTTGCAGCTTCCGTCAGGAAATTCATCTCCTCCTGAGTCACAGTCCACAGTTCACTTAAAACCATGTTCAGATCCACCATGCCCTTAATGCTCACCGGCGGCATCAGGCGCACTGCTTTATGCATCAGGCCGATATCCCTGGCCATGGTCTCATAGATTCCTTTTCGCTGAACCTTGATCACAACCTCTTCACCTGTTTTCAGCGTGGCCCGATGCACCTGGGCAATCGATGCTGCTCCCAGAGGTTTCTGCTCAATATACTGAAATTCTGCCTGCCACGGACAGCCCATGGACTCTTCCAGTACCTCGATCACCTGGGAAAAAGGCATCGGCGGTACCTCTGAGCAGAGCTTCATCAGCTCGTCACAGTAGCGTTTCGGCAGAATATCGGAACGAAGAGACATGATCTGACCCAACTTAATATAAGTTGGGCCCAGATCTTCCAGTATGAGCCGGAGCTTCTCAGGAGAAACACCACGGGTAATGGCATGCTTTTTCAAAACGGCTGTAATCTCTCTCAGCCGCTCTCCATATCCGCCTTTCTCTTTTTTCTCCTTTTCTTCTCTGCCCATAAATTTCTCCATTTACTGCTTCGTCTGCGTTGTCGTTTAGTCAAGCGGATATTTGCGATCCGCAGTCGGTTACTCTGCTGCCTGTTCTTCGCTCCCGGTATCTTCTGCATTTTTTGTTTCCGCAGAAGCTTCCTGTACAGCTTCCTCTGCCGGTTCTTCTGCTGTCTCGGCTTTCTCCTCAGCAGCCTCGGCCTGCATGCGCTCGATCTGCGCCTTCACAGCAGCCAGCTGCTCCGGTGTCAGCCTGGAAATCGTTGCCTTCAGTTCTTCCTGATCATTCTTTCTGGCTGCAGATTCCTTTACAGAATCAGCAGCTGTCTTAACTGTTGATTTGATGTTATGCTTCAGCTCCTGATTAAGAACCTTACCCTGTTCAACCGTAAGCTCACCCTTTTTTACCAGTTCATCCAGGATTTCTTTGGATTTCTCTGCTGTCACTGCTGCTGTACCAATACCCACCAGTAAAATTTTCTTCAGTCCTTCACCTAATTCCATAATATTTTCTCCTTTCCTGAAACCGGCAGCTGCCGGACCATCACACCACAGTCCGACACCAGACCCTATCCTGAAACAAAAGTTTTCTGTTCCTGTCATATTCCCAGAAAAGCAAGTCCCTTGGGAACAAAAATGATCAGTCCGACGATCGCTGCCATGATCGCTGCGATCAGTACTGCTCCGGCCGCTGTGTCCTTGGCGATCTTTGCCAATGGGTGACGTTCCTCTGTGACCAGGTCCACAACAGCTTCCACTGCCGTATTCACCAGCTCAAGCGCCATCACCATTCCGAACAGCCCTAGGCAGATGCACCACTCTGTCACGGAAATCCCAAGGATCAGTCCTGCGATCACCACAAGCGCTGCCACCATACAGTGGATCTTCATATTTCTTTCCTTGCGGATGCAGGTAAAAATCCCCTGAAACGCATATCCGAAGCTTTTATACAGCGGATCCTTCTTTCTGCCTGCCATGTTCCTCACCTGATTTCCTGTTTGAATTATTCCCTCCAACGGGAAGTATGGGATTATTATAACAAGTTTGTAGTAATATTTCCAGTATTCCGGAAAATTTATGAATATTTAAGGAGTATATGTGGTTATTCACAGACAACTGTTCAAGCAGATAAAAACATCCGCATTCAGTTAAACCACACATACTCCTGATCCTGTTGCATATTCTGTAAAATTTTCGGATATCCTGAATTATTTTTCCGGATATATATACAGATGTCACATATTATTCCACATTTTTCAGTGCGTCATCCATGGGCACATGACGGATCCTCCGGAATTCCAGCACTGCTACCACTGCATAGGCTGCGATTCCGATCGCTGTCATTTTCACATAGATCATGGGATCCACCCACATGGTGATCCATCCCGAAATACTGGAAAGCATCATCTCGCGGAACAGCACTTCCATGATCTGCCGTTCAACCGGAAGGCTTAACAGCAGGCAGAACACCACCACAAGTGATGTGGAAAGTATATACAAACGGCTGATCTCACCATTTGTATAGCCCAGGATCTTGGTCATGGAAATCGACTGGGCATTTTTTTCGATGATGACCTTGGAAAGCAGATAGATCACCACCAGGAAAATGATCACGGAAAATCCATACATCATTCCCATCATATCTCCCATGGAGACATCCAGCTGCCTGGATATTTTTGTAAGAGCTTCCAGATCAATGACAGAGCCGATATATTTTGAAGGGATATCCCGGATCTCTGTATCAGAGAAATATCCTCCAAAATAATCATCTTCAAGATCAAACGCCTCATTCAGTTTATCTCTTTCCATAAATACACAGAGGCTTGCCGCATAATCATAGATTCCATCTACTTTAAAGGAATACTCATCCTTCTCGTATTTTTCCTTCAAAGTTATGGTATCGCCCTCCTTGATCCGGAATTTATCTGCATAAGCACTGGAAATATAAACACCCTCTCCCGAAAGATCTGCACGGATATACTTGCTATCCGGCTCCACACCATAGAGAGTGATCTCCTCACTTTTATATTTACCAGGCATGGTATTCAGGGAATATGCAGAAAATTTTTCCGCATCCTTATTATCCGTTCTGGTATCCATATAATATTCCATAAGAGAACTCATGGCATCCGCTTTATTTCCTGAATAGGCACTTGCCGGAACCGAAAGCATGTACTGATATTTCGCCAGCATATTTTCCTGGATCTCAAGCTGATAATGATCCAGCGCAGACGGAAGAAGCATTCCGAAAAACAGCAGCAGATTTGCGAAAACAACTCCCACAAACAGCACCAGATAACTGCTGACATTCTGAAAGATCACCCGGAGGCGAAACCTGAAAAAAATTCCTATCTTCGGGCTTAAATACACTGCACGTTTCTGTTTTTTACCGGAAAAATCCCTTCGCAGAAGCTTCAGAGGCGAAAGCTGCAGGCGGTACCTGAGCACCGCATGATCGATCAGTATCATAATGATGACCGGAACTACGGTTGTCAGAAGAAAGGCATCTGCATTCCATACGGTCACATAAGTCGGCAGGCTATAGCTCCCGTAATACATGTCCGCACATACACCCTTAAATACGGTATATCCAAGAATATTTCCGATCAGGGCACCGGCCAGCGTGACCAGAACCGGAAGCGTCATATAATGAAGGATCAGCTCCCGTCTGGTATAACCGGATGCACGTAACGTACCGATAACACCGGCTTCCTTTCGGATCGTATTGCTGATGGTAATTCCAAACACAAAAGCCATGATCACGATCACAATATAAAGAAGCGTGATGACCATTGCCCTGTCTCCGCCCATATCATCACCGGTGAAAATGATCGCCTGGTTAAGATAACGTGGGACAAAGCTTTCCAGAGCTACCACTTTGCCAATGTCTTCCATGAGATTTTCGGAAACTTTCTTCTCCTCTTTTTCGTTCTTTGGCTGATGATCATATATCCATGCATAATTGTACCGGAGCTTTTCCTGATCCAGATTTTCAAATTCCTCCGGGGCTACGATCGCCACACCAAACTTTACAGAATCAAACATGGAATCATTATTATTCTGAAACAGGGCACTGTAATCCGAAAGTGCCACCAGGCCTGTGATCTTCCAGGATTTTTCACCTCTGATCAGGGTATCTCCTACCTTAAGACTGTTGTTATCCGCATACATACGGTCAATGGCGATCTCGCCCTGCCCTGACGGCATTTCTCCCTTCATCAGGCAGACCTTATTCACCTTCTCACGGTTTTTAAAAAAACGCATGGTGCTTCCGTTATCCAGATCTTCTTCTATATAGTAGTTCTCATAGAGCTTAACACCGGCAGCTTCAATATCCTTCCACTGAGAACTGTAAATCTTTTCCGCAGTACGGAAATTTCCGTTTTCGATGTTATATTTATCAAAGCTCTCATTATAAGCCTTCAGCATGCTTCCATCGGCTACCAGAAAGCCGGACACAAACCCGATAGTCAGTACCATCAGCAGGAAAACCACCAGATATTTTCCAAATTCCCCCTTCAGTTCCCTGGGGATACGTTTACGTAAAGGATTCTTCATAATGCCCCCTTACCATTCCAGGTCAGCAGCCGGAATCTTCTGCTCATTCTGATAGTTTCTGCGAATCATCCCGTCACGAAGCTTTACCACACGGTCTGCCATATCCTTGATGGCATCGTTATGAGTAACCATGACTATAGTATTTCCGTATTTGTGATTGACTGTTTCGATCAGCTTCAGGATTTCCTTGGAGGTGTTGTAGTCCAGAGCACCGGTAGGCTCATCACAAAGCAGGATATCCGGATTTTTTACAATGGCACGTCCAATAGCAGTTCTCTGCTGCTGACCTCCCGAAAGCTGGTTCGGAAGCTTCCGCTGATGTTCATAAAGTCCCAGTGTCTCCAGCAGTTCATCCACATCCAGCGGTCTGTCACTTAAATAAGCACCAACTTCAATATTCTCCCTCACAGTCAGATTGGGGATCAGATTATACATCTGAAAAATATATCCCAGATGTTTTCTGCGGTAGAGGGAAAGCTTCTTTTCATTCATATCCTCCAGCTGTTCTCCCTGAATGGTAATGCTTCCTGCATCTGCTCCGTCAATGCCGCCAATAATGTTTAGCAGCGTGGATTTCCCGGAACCGGACGGCCCCAGAAGCACACAAAATTCTCCCTTTTCAATCTCAAGATCGATCCCCTTCAGAACATCTACATGGCTCTCTCCTGCCCCGAAGGATTTTTTGATTCCTTTTATCTCCAGAAACATAAACCGCTCCTTCCATTCCTATACAGTTCTTCTTTATATATGAATATACATATATGTTAGTCTGAACTTACTCTTTTGTCAAGAAGCAGACTTATTTTCGTATTTTTTCCATATATCTATATGCGCTGTACCGGTCCGGCTCTTGCCAAAATCCAGTAAAACGTATATAATGTGGGAGTATCTGTATATTTTTAACCAAATAATCTTATTTTTAAAGGAGTGAATATTGAAAGTGGACCCCAGCGACACTTACCAGATAATCATATTACTTATTCTGCTGGCATTGTCAGCCTTTTTCTCATCTAACGAAACCGCGCTGATGTCGGTAAACAAGATCCGTCTCCGCTCTCTTGCAGACGAGGGAAACAAGCGTGCAGCCATGGCTCTCGATATCCTGGAGAACCAGACGCCCAAGCTTCTCAGTGCGATTCTCATCGGAAACAACATTGTGAACATTTCAGCTTCTTCCCTTGCAACCACACTTGCATACAGCTTTGGCGGCTATATGGTCAGCATCGTGACGGTGATCCTGACGGTTCTGATCCTGATCTTCGGTGAGATCACCCCCAAGAACTACGCAACCATTAACTCTGAAAAGATCACCCTCCGCTATATCCCGGTCTTTAAATTTCTTATGACCATCATGACACCGGTGATCTTTATCATCAATCTCTTTTCAAGAGGTGTGATGCGCCTGATGCGTGTGGATCCGGATGCAGCCAGCAAGGCCATGACCGAGGAGGAGCTTCGTACTATCGTGGACGTCAGCCATGAGGACGGTGTCATTGAATCCGACGAAAAAGAAATGATCTACAATGTGTTTGATCTTGGAGATGCCACAGCCAAGGATATCATGGTTCCAAGAGTACATGTTACCTTTGCGGATGTAGAATCCACCTATGATGAGCTGATCGATATTTTCCGCGAGGATAAGTTCACACGTCTGCCGGTTTATAAGGACAGCCAGAACAACATTGTGGGAATCATCAACATGAAGGATCTTCTTCTTTACGACAAAAATGAGGAATTTGTTATCGATCATTTCCTCCGAAAGCCGCATTTCACTTACGAAACAAAAAGCATTTCCGATCTTCTTGTGGAAATGAAGGACTCCACCTTCAACATTGCCATTGTACTGGATGAATACGGTGATATGGCCGGACTGATTACACTGGAGGATATCCTGGAGGAGATCGTGGGTGAGATCCATGACGAATACGATGAGAAGGAGGACGAGCTTGTCCAGAAGATTTCCGACCGGGAATATATCATCGAAGGTTCCATGCATCTGGATGACGTAAATGATCATCTGGATACGGAACTGGATTCCGAGGATTATGATTCCCTGGGTGGATTTATCATCGAACATCTGGATCGTCTGCCTGTTGCCGGTGACGAAGTGATCACAGAGGACGGAATCCGTCTGATCGTAGAAAAGCTGGATAAAAACCGTATCGAGAAAGTGCATGTCTACCTTCCGGAAAAAGATCCTGAAACACTGGATAATACCGAATCCTGAGTAAGCAGGCTCCAGCTCCGTAACAAGAAACAGCTGATGTACTGAAAAAATATTTAATACTTAATATCATCCATATCGGAACTGTTATCGTAATCCCCGGCTCACCCGTTGAGCCATCAGGATTTTTGATTGACAGTTCCGATATTTTATATTATAATGATAGAAAATTTTTATCCATATTTACTAAATGCAATGACAGGGAGTAGTACACAGTCTCCGGATGCACAGAGAGAAGATGGCCGGTGAGAATCTTCGTGACTGAACTGTGGAAGTAGCCCTCGAGCAGTGAACTGAACCATGGATCTTCATGCAGTAGGCTTCATCGTCATTCCCACGTTACAGGGAGGCAGTATAATTTTGTACTGGCAGAGAGCAGAGTTTTACCTCTGAAAACAGGTGGTACCGCGGAATCATCCGTCCTGAGCATATTTTATCCGATATGCCGGGACTTTTTTATTGGAAAAATTTCTCGCGACAGCCCTTATCTGCTTAACTTTTCACATCATCAAAGGAGGGAACCAATTCATGAAACAGATTTCCGGAAACAAATTGCTTGTAAAAGCCTTAAAAGAAGAAGGCGTTGATGTTCTGTTCGGCTATCCTGGTGCCTGCACCATCGATATCAGCGATGAATTATATAAACAGAGCGGCATTGACATCATCCTGCCACGTCACGAGCAGGCCCTTGTACACGAAGCAGATGCCTATGCCAGAACTACCGGAAAGGTTGGCGTATGTCTCGTTACCAGCGGTCCCGGAGCTACCAACCTTGTTACAGGTCTTGCAACTGCCAACTATGACAGTGTTCCGCTTGTATGCTTTACCGGACAGGTTGCCCGTCACCTCATCGGAAACGATGCGTTCCAGGAGGTTGATATTGTCGGGATCACCAGAAGCATCACAAAATACGGTGTTACCGTCCGCAACCGTGAGGATCTTGGACGTATCATCAAGGAAGCCTTCTATATCGCACGCACCGGACGCCCAGGTCCGGTTCTCATCGACCTTCCAAAGGATGTAATGGCCGAGCTGGGAAGTGCTGAGTATCCGAAGACTGTCAATATCCGCGGCTACAAGCCTAACACCAGCGTGCATATCGGACAGCTGAAGCGTGCCCTCAAAATGCTGCAGAAGGCCAAAAAACCTCTGTTTCTTGCTGGCGGCGGTGTGATCATTTCCCGCGCGCAGGAGATTTTTACCCAGGTTGTTGAGAAAACTCAGATCCCGGTTGTCACAACTGTCATGGGACGTGGCGCCATTTCCACAAAGAACCCTCTGTTTATCGGAAATCTTGGTATGCACGGCGCTTATGCCGCAAACATGGCAGTAAATGAATGCGATCTTCTGTTTTCCATCGGAACCCGTTTTAACGACCGTATCACAGGCAAGCTCCATGAATTTGCCCCACATGCACAGATCGTCCACATCGATATTGACACCGCTTCCATTTCCAGAAATATCCATGTAGACATCCCCATCGTTGCCGATGCAAAAGAGGCAATAACAAAAATGAATGAATATGTACAGGACTGTAATACCGGCAAATGGCTGAAGCAGATCCAGGAATGGAAGGAAGAGCATCCTCTTACCATGAAAGACCGCGGTATTATGGGACCGCTGGATATCATCGGCGAGATCAACCGCCAGTTTGACAAGGCCATTCTTGTTACCGATGTAGGTCAGCATCAGATGCTGGTGAGCCAGTATGCGGACATCACCGAGAACCGTCAGCTGATCATGTCCGGCGGACTTGGAACCATGGGTTACGGCCTTCCAGGTGCTATCGGTGCCAAAATCGGTAATCCGGATACACCGGTCATCTCCGTTTCCGGTGACGGCGGCATGCAGATGAACATTCAGGAGCTGGCTACCGCAGTTCTGGAGGAGCTTCCGATCATCTGCTGTATCTTTAATAATGAATATCTCGGAATGGTCCGCCAATGGCAGAAGCTTTTCTACGGAAAACGTTACGCCATGACAAATCTGAAGGCCGGCGCACTCTCCCGCCGCACAGACGGTCAGGAATATCCGGAATACACACCGGATTTCATCCGTCTCGCAGAGAGCTATGGGGCAAAGGGTATCCGCGTAACTGAGAAGGATCAGATTGCGGCCGCTTTCGAAGAGGCTAAGAAGAATACAAAAACTCCTACGATCATCGAATTTATCATTGATCCGGAGGAAATGGTTTACCCGATGGTCAAGCCGGGCGGCACCCTGGCTGATCTGATCATGGATTGTTAGGAGGAATGAATGATGGATAAAGGAATGAAAAAAAGATGGATCTCTCTCTACGTTGAAAACCAGGTCGGTGTTCTTTCCAAGATTTCCGGTCTTTTCTCCGGAAAGTCCTATAACCTGGACAGTCTTACAGTTGGAACCACGGAGGACCCAACAGTTTCCAGAATGACCATCGCCACAGTCAGCGATGATGAAACCTTTGAGCAGATCAAAAAACAGCTGAACCGTATGATCGAAGTGATCAAAGTTATTGATTTTACAGACGTGTTCGTTCGAATGAAGGAGATCCTTTACATCAAGGTAAAGGGCTGCTCCCCGGAAGATAAAGTAGAACTTTTCCAGATTGCTGAGACTTTCAAGGCACGTGTCATCGACTATGGAAAAGACAGCCTCCTTCTGGAATTCGTCCAGACCGCAACCAAAAATGACGCGGTCATCAAGCTTATCAAAGAAGAGTTCAAGCATATCGAAGTTGTCCGCGGCGGAAGTGTCGGAATTGAGTCCATCAGCATGATGGAGAGATAAAAGCTGAATAATACTCCGACAGAAAAACACGGGGCTGATGCTTTAACGATTAATAAATCGTGATTTTTACAGCCCCGAGTTTGTTCATATACATTCATTATTTCTGCATAAATTCAAGCGCTGCCCCTTTCGTCGGAATTGCAGGGATTCCGCCTCTCTTTTGCACACACAATCCAGCAACTGCATTTCCCAAAACAGCACACTTTTTGATTTCTTCCCATTCCATTTTTTCAACATTCTTATTCATAGAAAGGATACTGCATAATACGCCTCCCCAGAATGAATCACCTGCCCCAGTCGTGTCGACCGCATGTGTCTGAAATGCTTTGATGATTTCTTTTCTGCTTTTTGTTGCCATAAGAACGCTCTGTTCTCCCAATGTAATGGCAACCAGCTTTGGTCCCATGGCAAGGAGTTGATCTGCAGCCTGCTCATAACTTTTCGCCTCTGTCAACAGAATACTCTCTTCATCCGATACCTTCATGACATCTACCAATTCTATGACAGATCTCATTTTTTTCACTGCATACTCTTTACTCTTCCAAAGAGACGAGCGATAATTTGGATCATAGGAAGCAACTCTCCCAATGCCACGATATCAACTTTTTCTTCCATTTTTTAGTTCCTCTACAATCTCGTTATAACGTTTTTTATTTAACCGGTAGAAAAATAATACAACCGCAGTCACAATCCAAAGTGCACCTGGAATCGTCGTAAATGCATGTTTCATAATTGAAAGAACAGTTGCATTTTGTGTCTGATTTGCAATATAACCACATTTTCCAAGTAATCCCGCTAAAAGTGCTGTTCCAACTGCCATTCCGATTTTATTTCCAAGTGAAATAAATGCATACTGAAAACCGTCATTTCTAAGTCCGGTTTTCCACTCCCCATATTCCACACAGTCTGGAATAATTGCATAGATTGCAGTATTAAATCCAGAGAAGAAAAACTGTGTGAGACCGGATAATGCATAAAAAATAGCCGGTGACTCTTTAGCATTGAAGAAAAACATAGACAACATGGAAATTCCTGTAAATAAAGCAAAGATAGATGCTGTTCTTCCTTTGTTATTCAACTTGCGGAATAATGGTTGAAAACAGGCTGCCCCTATGATAGAAGGAATAATGATGCACATCGAATAAGTTGTGTAGTAGGAGGCATTTCCTTCCACATATGTAAAATAATACAGAATATCCGCGTTTCTACCATATAATGTAAATCCAAATAATATCTGTCCTGCCAATGCAAGAAGATATGGTCTGTTCTGCATGACTGCTTTCAACTGTATCTTTACAGAAATTTTTTCTTTTTCCGGAATAATCACTGCCTCTTTCGTCTTCGCAAAGCAGAAGAAATGACAGGCTGTAAAAATACATCCATATATGACCGCAACCATCAGATATCCTGTCTTTGCACTGTGACTGCCGAATTTGCTGAGCAGTGGAACTGTGATAATATTTAACACACCAATTGCAATCATCGCTGCAACCGAACGGGATGTATTTATTTTTGCACGTTCATCAATATCCTGTGTCATAGCACCACACAAGGTTCCATATGGAATATTCACACAGGTATACCCCAAAACAAGCAGACAATATGTAATTACCATATAAATGATCTTTCCATTCTGTGGCCAGTCGGGTCTTGCCCAGAATGTCATAACAAGAAGGATCGCTGTAATTGGTGCCGCTACTAACAGCCATGGACGGTACCGTCCCCATCTCGATTTTGTTTTATCCGTAAGTCCCCCGACGATTGGATCATTGATTGCATCCCAGAATCTTGAAAAAAGCATAAGTGCTGACACAGCCGCCATACTGATTCCGAACACGTCTGTATAAAATATCATCAGAAAATTACTGACAAACATCCAGCTGAAATTACATCCAACATCACCAAACCCATATGCAATCTTACTGATCAGCGGTACTTTTCCATTTTTGTTTTCGCTACTCATATGTCCCTCCTATTTTTATCAGAGTTTCTGACAAAACTCTATTCTTTCCTCATTTGGTCCCTTAATCATAAAAAACTTCACACCCTTTTCCCAAAATGGCAGTTCTTCGATTCCATCTGTAATAACTGTGTATTTTTCATTGCAGATTTTCTGATACATACTTTCAATGTCTTCCACATCAAGTGCTACATGTTGGTATGCACCGTCTGACATTGCCGCCTGCCCATTTTCAAAAGTTTCTATACAGTAATTTTTTATCTGTAAAAATGCCACTTTTTCCCCTGCTTTTTCATTATATGTCTGCATAATTACTTCGAATCCAAGACTCTTATAAAACTCAACTGTTTTCTGTAAATCGTTTGTCGGGAGCCCGACATGGGCTACTCCGACAATTCCATATTTATTTTCCATACGAACTCCTTACTTTTCATTGACGTTGATAATTACTTTCATCGTTGTCTCGCGGTTATCATCAATATACTGGTATGCCTTCAGATAATCTTTAAAAGCAAATTTCTTTGAGATGAGCGGTTTCAAATGAACTTTTCCCTCATTTACCAGTCTGATTCCATCTATGTAATCATCATGGCGGTACATCATCGTGCTCTTAATGTCAAGTTCGTGATCATTTGCCACTGCAAGGTCTACTTCTGCCATTCCTGCAAAAACAGCCACCAGTACGATCGTGCTTCCTTTTCTTGCATATTTAATTGCCTGTCCCATTGTGATATTGTTTCCGGCACAGTCGTAGATCACATCCGCCTTATCCGGTCCAAATGCTTCGATCATCGCCTCACCGAAGTCTTTATTTTTGGTATTCACACACACATCAATTCCACATTCTTTTGCCTTTGCCAGTCTAAGATCACTGATATCTGTGATCATCACTTTCGCTGCCCCCATTCCTTTTGCTGCCTGTGCCACGAGATTTCCAATCGGTCCTGCTCCAAGGACTGCAATATTCATGCCAGCCACATCGCCCATCTGTTTTACACCATGAACTGCCACAGCAAGAGGTTCGATCATAGCTCCTTCTTCATAGGACATATCTTCCGGAATAGGTGTTACTTTAGATGCATCCACTGCAAAATACTCAGATGCTGTTCCTGTCGTCTGAAATCCCATTACTTTTAATTCCTCACAGAGATTATACTTTCCATGACGACATGGATAGCAATGTCCACAATATACCTGAGGCTCTATCGTCACCTTCTGTCCCACATGAAACTCTGTGACATTTTTTCCAAGTTCTGTAATCTCACCTGAAACCTCATGTCCTTGTGTTACCGGATATTTTGTAAACGGATGTTTTCCATGATAAACATGAATATCTGATCCACAAACACCAATATTCATAATCTTTACCAACACCTGATTTTCCTTTACCTCCGGAACCGGAACCTCTCTGAAAATAATTTCTCCTGGATTTGTCATTACCTGCTGTAACATAACTGTTTTCTCCTTTTTTATGTTATTTTGTTTTATGTTTTATAAAATGTTTTATCAAAGTAATTACATTATTGCCCTGTAAACACAATTTGTCAATATGTTTTTTCATATTTTTATATATTTCATAATTTCAAAATATATTTTTTGTATATTTTTTACAATTAACACGCAAAAAAACGGAAAGAAAACCATAGTTACTGTTTTCTTTCCGTTTTTTACTATAATATATTTTTCTAATTTTACACAACTTCTTGTTTTTCACACATATAACTCGGACATCCGCATTCGCTTTGCAACCTGTCAGTGGGAGCTTTTAACTCCAACAGAGTGAACATCCCCTTACCCAACGCTTGATGCCCTGCGCACCAGATGCGGTGGACTGCTTATCTGCGTTCAAAAAATTTACAATTCTGCCATATGTTTTGTAAAAAAGTATTTCGCAGCTCCAACAGCCGACGCTTCTTTCTTATACGAACAATTTTTTAAGTATGAAACATCATGCTCAAAGCCATTATATGCCATCACTTTTTCTCCCAGTGGTATCATATAATCTGACAATACACCTCCCACGTCACCTCCTAGTATGATATCCATATCATATGCCATCCGCAGATTTGATATCAAAACAGCAAGATGATCCAGATACTCATTCCATGTCTGCAATTTTTTTTCATCACCACTTTCAATTTTTTCCATAAATGCATCCAGTGACTGCCTGTTATCTTGTGTCAGTACACTTGCAGCACAATATGCATCTGCACATCCTGATTTACCACAATAACACTTTCTTCCACCGGGAACGAGTATCATGTGACCAAACTCCCCTGCTTTCTGGTTCTGCCCTCGAAACAGCTTTCCATCTATGCAGAATGCACCTCCTAAGGTGTGGTTCAAAGACAGATATATCGCATTTGGATACTTTTGTTTTTTTTCTGCAAGCATTGCAGCATTAGCATCGTTTTCAAAATATACCGGAATTTCCAGAGCCTGTTCTAAAAAGCGCAGACTATAATTCTCTATACCTAAAGCATGGGATTTTAAAACGATCCGTTCTTTCTGATCAATAATTCCCGGAATCGCCACTCCAATCCCAAGCAGCGTATCCTTCGCTAATTCGCCTTCAAGAAAAGTTTTGACCTTTTGTGCCACCTCTGTACAATAGGATAATTCTGCCGTAAATTTTAAGCGGATGCGATCTTTTTTTATAATCTCATCTCCAAGATTTACTAATACCATTTCTATATGATTCGCTGTAATCAAAATTCCCATTGCATGACAGTATGACTTATTAATCCCTATACTTTTTGCCTTTCGTCCACCGGTCGAAGCATATTCCCCAGTTTCTTCCAACACCATTTTTTCTAACAAGTCATTTACATTTGCTAACACAGTCGGCATACTCAAATTTAAATCTTTTGCGATTCCCGCCTTGGATGTAACATGATTGTTCAGCACATAATTAATTATTCTTTTTCTTGTTATATTTTTTTTATCTTTATTTTCCGTTTTCTTACCCTCTTTTATTAAATATATTATAAAAGAATTATATGCTTTTTTATTCTTCTTGTAAAGCAATGTTTTTTGACACTCCCCACAGCTAAAGCAGGGGGATTCTTGCTTCTCCCACTACTGCAT
>CAUEAK010000026.1:0-20400 GCA_958454115.1 Blautia wexlerae | reverse complement strand
GCCATGCCTTCACACAGCAGTTCTTTCTCCCATTACTGAATAATATGTCTCGGACAAACCTCTTTACAAGCCCCACAATTCGTACACTTACTATAATCAATATGCGCACAGAAATTATCAACCGTAATCGCCCCATTCGGGCAAGTCTTCTCACACTTCTTACATCCGATACAGCCAACCTCACACGCAGAAGTAACAGCCTTACCTTTCGCATGAGAACTACACTGCACAAACGTAGTCTGCTCATAGGGCACAAGCTCGATCAGATGCTTCGGACACTTGGCAACACACTTACCGCAGGCCTTACAAGCCTCCTTATCAACAACCGCCACACCGTTCACAACATCAATCGCCCCAAACGGACAGGCCTTCACGCAGCTTCCAAAACCAAGGCATCCATAAGTACAGGACTTCGCACCACCACCGGGAATGAAAGCCATCATCTCACAGTCTTCCACACCTGTATACTCATAATTATCCTTCGTCTTCTCACAGGTACCCGCACACTTCACATACGCCACCTGACGGGCAGTCTCCACAACTTCCTGTCCCATGATCGCTGCGATCACTTTCCCGACTGGCTCACCGCCTACCGGACATCCGTTTACAGGTGCCTCACCTTTGGCGATTGCTGCTGCCAGGCCATCACAGCCGGGATAACCACAGCCACCGCAGTTATTACCGGGAAGCGCCTCACGAACAGCAACTTCCTTCTCATCCACTTCCACAGCAAACTTCTTACCGGCAACGCCAAGGAAAACACCGATAAAAAGACCTACTGCCGCAACCAGTACAGTTGCCGCGATAATTGCTCCTATATTCATACCAGTCCCCTCCTTAAATCAGTCCTGAAAATCCGAAGAAGGCAATTGCCATCAGTCCGGCTGTCAGCAGAACTGTAGGGAATCCCTGGAAGGATTTTGGAATGTCATTGTATGCGATTTTCTCACGGATACCAGCCATCAGCACGATGGAAATAGTAAAGCCCACTGCTGTTGCAAATCCGTTCACTGTTCCCTGAAGAACATTATACTCTTTCTGCACGTTTGTAAGGGCAACACCAAGAACCGCACAGTTTGTTGTGATCAGCGGAAGATACACACCAAGTGCCTGATACAGGGAAGGCATTGTCTTCTTAAGGAACATCTCTACAAACTGTACCAGCGCCGCGATCAGCAGGATGAATACGATAGTCTGCAGATAAGTCAGGTTCGTAGGAACCAGGATAGCATTGTAAATAATACCTGTCACAAAAGATGACAGTGTAATAACGAAAATGATCGCACCGCCCATGCCGGCTGCTGTCTCAACACTCTTGGAAACACCAAGGAAAGGACAGAGGCCAAGGAACTGGCTGAGGACTACGTTATTTACAATCGCTGAGCTTACAAGTATGATCAAAAGTTCTTTCATAATCCATTACCCCCTTTTTCCCTTACACATGGTATTGCCACAGGCTGCACAGCTTCCGCCGCAATCAGGATTACTTGGATCAATGCCACGTTTGGCTGCACCGATTTTGAATTTGTTCTGTAATGCAGAAAGCGCTGCCAGAACAAAGAATGCTCCGGGTGCCAGGATAAAGATTGTGATCGGTTCATAACCAGCCTTACCTGCTGTAGCATCTGCCAGAGGAAGGATCTGATGTCCGAACAGAGAACCTGCGCCGATCAGCTCACGTACTGCACCGATACAGGTGATACTTAAGGTAAATCCAAGACCCATACCAATACCATCAAACAGAGAGGCAATCGGTTTATTCTTGGATGCATATGCTTCTGCACGTCCAAGGATGATACAGTTAACTACGATCAGAGGAATATAGATTCCAAGGGAGTCATACAGGCTTGGGATAAATCCCTGTAAAAGAAGCTGTACAACTGTTACAAAGGAAGCAACAACTACGATAAATGCAGGCATACGCACTCTGTCCGGAATAAAGTTTCTCAGAAGAGAGATCATTAAGTTGGATGCTGCAAGGATCACTGTTGTAGTAAGTCCCATTCCGATACCATTGGTTGCAGATGTGGTGATAGCCAGTGTAGGACACATACCAAGCATCAGTACAAAGGTAGGATTTTCTTTGATGATTCCGTTATATAAACGTTCAGCAGGTGTGTTTGGTTTCATCACTGATTTCCCCCTTTCTCATACTGGAATGCACATAATCCGGCATTAACACCGTTTGTCATGGCATTCGTTGTAATAGTGGCACCACTTAACGCATCGATCTGATCATCCGCTGTGGCACCGGTCTTTGTATATTCAAATTTATCTACGTTCTTATCTTTGAACTGATCCTTAAATGCATCTGTGTTTGCTCTCATACCAAGACCTGCGGTCTCACCGATGGAAAGAATGGAAATTCCATTTAAGGTACCGTCATCCTGGATACCCATTGCAAACTGGATATCTCCGCCGTAACCCTCGGAAGTGGTTACTGTAAATGCATATCCCAGTTCATTGCCTGAAGCATCCTTGGCAAGCATAGTCTCATCTATGGACTGTGCCGCATATCCGTTCTCATCCAGATAAGACTGCATGGCATCCGCATCCACATCCACTGTCTCAAAGCTGTCCGCATCTGCAAATACTGCCTTATAAGCATCCTGTTTCGCCTGAGCTTCCTGCTTTGCAATAGGATCTGCCGTAATATCCTGGACTACACCAAGGGCAAGTCCTGCCACCAGTGTGATCACTGTAATGGCTATGGTATCTTTGATAATTCTGTTACTCATGCCTTTTTGCCCCCTTTCCCAAATGCCGGGTGACGAGTCACACGTTCAATCATCGGAACTAACAGGTTGCAGAAAATGATCGCATAGGATACGCCCTCTGCGGAACCGCCAAAGAGACGGAAGACCGCAGTCAGTACACCAAGACAGACACCGTATACATACTGTCCTCTTGGTGTGATCGGTGTTGTGACATAGTCTGTAGCCATAAACCATGCACCAAGCATAAGACCACCGCCGAAGATGTGGCTGAACAGATAGTTCACGTCAAATCCCTTGCCTGTTCCAAGCATGTAAAGGATTACAAATACTGCGAAACTTCCAATATAGGTAAGCGGAATCTTCAGATCGATCACCTTGAAAACCAGAAGGATTGCTGCTCCGATCAGGATCGCAAGGGCAGAAGTCTCACCGATAGTTCCCTGGATATCACCGATAAACATATGTAATACAGATACAGAACTGTCTGTAAATCCATTCTGTTTCAGAGCTGCCAGAGGAGTTGCACCGGATACAGTATCTACCACACCTCTGAAGCTGTCGCTTACTGCGAAATCTGTCATCTTTCCTGCGAAAGAGATCATCAGGAAACATCTTCCTGCAAGTGCCGGGTTCATGAAGTTCTGTCCCAGACCACCGAAGAGCTGTTTTACAACGATAATCGCAAATGCACTGCCAAGTACAGGCATCCAGAGCGGAATTGATGCAGGCATATTTAATGCAAGTAATAAACCTGTAACAACTGCACTGAAGTCTGTAATTGTGTTCTTCTTATGCATCAGCTTGTCATAAATCCACTCAAAGAATACACTGGAAGCGACGGTGATCACTACTACCAGTAAGGCACGAAGGCCAAAATTATAAATTCCAAACAGTGTGGCCGGCAGAAGCGCCAGTACCACAAGCTGCATGATTTTGCTTGTTGTCATCTTATCCCGGACATGGGGATTGGATGATACATGTAACATCTGATCCATTACGATGTCCCCCTTTTACTTTTTCTTACGGCTTGCCAGAACCATCTTACGCATAGATTTGATCATCTGGGTCAGCGGACGCTTGGCAGGGCAGATATAACTGCAGCAGCCACATTCGCAGCACTCCATACCATCAAATTTCTGGAAGCTCTTCATGTCACCATGCTCTGCAAAGGTTGCAAGTCTTGCAGGAATGACATGGCCGGGACAGACTCCTACACATCTGCCGCAGTTAATGCATGCAGTCTGTTCGGCATCTGCCACATCATCCTTCTCCAGGCAGAGACATGCGGAGCTTGTCTTAATACATGGTACATGAGTGTCATACATGGCAAATCCCATCATAGGACCACCTGAAATTACTTTGGATACATTGTCTGTCAGTCCGCCGGCAGCTTCTATAAGCTCTGCCATATCTGTTCCGGAAAGGACATCAAAGTTCTGCGGATTCTTAATCCCCTGTCCTGTTACTGTCACGATACGGTCCATAACAGGTTTTCCAAGGATAACGGCTTCATAAACAGCAATTACGGTATCTACGTTGTCAACTACGCATCCTGCATCTGCCGGAAGCATGGCAGAGTTGATCTCTCTGTCTGTGACAGCTTTGATCAGGAAACGCTCACCACCCTGTGGGTACTTGGTCATCAGCTCTGCTACTTCAATACGTGGAATATCTTTTACCATTTCTTTCAGTTTCGCAATACAGTCAGGCTTGTTATCCTCAATACAGATGTATCCCTTCGCATTGTCAAAGAGCTTCAGCATAACTCTTAAGCCCTCGATCAGCTTCTCAGAGTCATCCAGCATTCTTCTGTAGTCACTGGTAAGATAGGGTTCACACTCGGCACCGTTTACAAGGATATGATCGATCTTGTCCGGTTCCTTTGGCGCAAGCTTTACCTGTGTGGGGAATCCGGCGCCGCCCATTCCCACTACTCCGCCTTCTTTAATTCTCGCCAAAATCTCCTCTTTCGAAAGATCTTCCAGACGTGCAGGAGTAAATTCCACACTTTCATACTGCTGGTCATTCTCAATGATAATGGAATTGACCATAGAACCTGTTGCTGTCAGGCGCGGTTCGATTCCTTTTACCGTACCGGAAACAGACGAATGGATCGGTGATGAGACAAACCCCGCAGCATCTGCGATCTTCTGTCCTGCGAGCACATGGTCTCCCTTCTGAACTATCGCTGCAGCCGGAGCACCGATATGCTGGGAAAGAGGATATACCATATCTCCCTTTGGCAGATATTTCACTACCGGACTGTTCTTGGATAATTCTTTTCCGTCATAAGGATGAACACCACCCTTAAAGGTTAAAATTCCCATTTCGTTCCCTCCTTTTATATTAAGCACCACCAAAGTGCTCTATTTTTGATAAAATCCATATACTTTTTTGTACATTTTTATCAACCTGTTTATAATATAAACCATTTTTTCAAAAAAAGCACTACCCAAATTTCATTTTCTTGTGTATAATTAAATACAATTTCAGAAAGGAAAAATTATTAACATGATTGTTAAAAAAATGCCCATTTTACAAGGGTTTCCAGACTTTGAGACTGTTAAATTTTTCACTGGAAAATTCTTCCAAAAATACAATTTTACACCTGTTTTTTACGACATTGAAACCACCGGATTATCAAGAAATTCCACGTATTTATACCTGATCGGAGCTGTTGGAATTGAAGATGAAACTTGGAATTTTTATCAATGGATGGCGGAAAATGCAAGTGAAGAAGAGACAATTCTGAGAATTTTTTCACAATTTCTTCAGCAATGTGATTTGCTGATTTCCTACAACGGAGACCGCTTCGACCAGCCATATCTGGAAGCACGATATGAAAAATATGGAATTCCCTCTCCGTTTACGGGAAAACAGTCGCTGGATCTCTACCTGACATTAAAACCGTTAAAGTCACTTTTAAAACTGTCTGCCATGAAGCAGCCCTGCATGGAAGAATTTCTGGGGATCAAAGACAGGATTTATGATAATGGTAAGGAATGCATTAAACTTTACAAAGATTTTCTGAAAAAAAGAGATGCCTTTACAGCTGATGAAATCCTTGGACATAACCTGGAGGATGTGCTGGGACTTGGAAGAATCTTTGATATGCTGGGATATCTTTGCATCTATGATGGAGATTATGAAGTTACATACAGCGAATTTGACGGAGACAACCTGATCCTGAAGCTGAAGCTCCCCTGCACACTGCCACAGGAATTTTCCAATGGAAACACCGACTTCTATCTGACAGGAAAAGACGAAGAAATCAATTTAATTATCAAAACAACTGACGGGAAACTGAAACAATACTATGCAGATTATAAGGATTACTATTATCTCCCGGAGGAGGATACGGTTATCCCGAAATCTCTCGGATCCGGAATTGACAGAAAGCACCGGAAAGCAGCAACCAGAAATACCTGTTACACCTGGTTTACCTGCTCCGATGCCTTCCTCAGTTCTCCCGTACAGCAGAAGCAATATCTGACATATACGCTTTCCTGTCTGATTGGAACTCTAGAGCGTGTCTGAAAAATCATCTGTGATCATACATAAATATCGTCAAAAGCAATTTCCAATGGATTGTGAAGAGAAAAAGCCCTCTCACTGCTGACCGAGAAAATATAACCGTCAAATTCCATTGTCTCAAAAAAGCATGGCCTTTCTGAGGATTTTCCGAGGACAAACCCCTCTGCTGTGGGAACCACTTCAAAAGAATCCAAAGGAAGGCTCATTCCTCTGCCTGTCATTTTCATATAACTTTCTTTTAATGTCCAGAGCGTAAAAAACGCCTTATCTTTGTTCTTCGCAGCCTTGATGTAAGCAAGCTCTGAATGGTAGAAATAATGTTCTGCCACCTCAAGAGGCGCATTGGCATTTTTCTCAATATCGCACCCGACTTCGCAGTCTGACAGCACACCCACAACATAGTCCCCCGCATGAGATACATTAAAAAAAAGGCCATCCACAACCGGCTTTTCATTGTCAGAATATCTCAGGCAGCTTTCCGTAAGCCCGTTTTCATCGAGGATTTTTCTGATGATGATCCCTGCACCCAGACTTCTTTTGCGGTCATCAGGCATACGATACCTGATGACCTTTTCTCTTCTTCTGATCCCAACCAGATCCAGAAGCCTTTCATTCTTAAGCGGATCCTCAAAATGATTAATATTGATCCTGTATAATTTCTGCATCTGATCAACAGTTACTTCTTCTGAATATCGATCTTGCTGTCAAACCCTGTAAGGCTGAATACATCGTAAACCTCATCAGAAACATTGATGATCTTAAATCCATCCTTTTGAGCCATTTTTTTGTAGGCTACGATCACCTGACGTAAGCCTGCAGATGAAATATACTCCAGATTTGTAAAATCAAATACCAGACTTGTGATGCTGTCTTCAAGTCCGGACAGAGCCTCCCCTAACTGGGGAGCTGTCTGTGTATCAAGCCATCCGCTGATTTCCATAGTTGCTTTGTTACCTTCTGTTTTTGTGATAATTTCCATTGTAATTTTCCCTCCTGAATCAATCAAAAAATGTAAGTCTGTCAAGTGCTGCAATTGCATTTTCCAGATATCTGTCATCTGTAACCGGCCATTTATAATCCAGCCTGTACAGAACCTGTGCTGTAAAACGATTGCTGTAATCAATGGTATAGATTTCATTTTCATTATGTGAGGTATAGGCGATCAGTCCGGAAACCGCATCAGAATCCTGACCGGTCTTTGCAAATTCCTTCACTGCTGCCTCAAACTCCTCATCTCTTACAATATCAATCCTGAATCCATAGCTGCGCATTGCGTAGATCAGGTCTGCCATATAAATATGATGGCTGTTGCATGCATGGAATACAGTAAATCTCCGGTCGGTCTGAGCCAGTCTCAGAACTGCCAGCGCAGTAGAATCAATCGGTGAGAATTCTGCCACCTCATGCATACCGCCCATAGGGAATTTACCTACAGCCGCATAACCTCTCAGGCTGCGAAGGAATCCATTGGTAATGAAATTAATCTGGAACTCGCCGTCAGAGTTTCGGCTCATCAGATTACCTACCCGGACTACCTTGCCGTCCAGTCCCTCGGAAACTGCTTCCAGAACCGCCCTCTCTGCCAGGAATTTGGTACGGATATATTCGTTGGTAATATTCTGTCCGATGTACAGATCATTTTCACAGAAAACTCTGGACATTGGCGGAACACCGTCAGAACCCTCTCCCGCAACGGAAACCGTAGAAATCTGGATCAGTCTGCGGCCGTTATTCTTACAGAAATCGATCAGATTTTCCACACCCTGCACATTAATTCTTTCCAGTACATCATCAGCCGCAAAATGCTTTACGCAGGCAGCGCAGTTAATGATGGTGCTGAATTTGTATTCTGAAAATCCTGTTACCTGTTCCTTTGAGGTAATATCCCCATCCACACAGATAATACGGCTTTCAAACAGCTCTTTGTATGGATCATCAAAATAGTACATCAGCATGTTCATCATTCGCTTTTCAGGCGATTCATATTTGCCCTTACGTACAAGACAGTAAACCTTACCGTCATAATTGTCAAGGAATGCTTTAAGGACATGGATCCCCAGGAAACCTGTGGCACCTGTGACCATAATATCTCCCAGCTTTTCCTTTGTGATCCGGTCTGCATTTTCTTCTGTATTTGCGCTGATCACATTCTGGATCCTGTTATAGTTATAATCCGAAAATTCATTCTTGCTCTGTGCAGCCTCTGTAACTCCGTCATCATCAACCAGAGCTGCAAGTTCCCGTACAGTAGGATATTTGAAAATATCCGCATATACCAGTGAAATATTCTTTGACAGACACATAACAGCAACCTTGGATGCAGTAAGGGAAGATCCGCCCAGCTCAAAGAAGTTGTCCTCAATCCCTACTCTTTCAATTCCCAGTGCTTTCTCAAAAATCTCACAGAGTGCTCTCTGAGCTGCTGTAACTGGCTCTACATAGCTGGCAGTGTTCGTGGTTACCTCCGGCATTGGCAGTGCTTTTTTATCAATCTTACCGCCCGGTGTCACAGGCATTTCCTCAATGCTGACAAAGAAAGACGGCATCATATAATCCGGGATCAGCGGCTCCAGGAAGGTCTTCAGTTCATCCTCCGGGATGGCTTCTCCTGTATAATAAGCTGTGATATATTTATTTCCACCCTTTTCAATTACTGTAACGGCTGCATTTTTCACCAGCTCATGTTTCAGAAGGGCACCTTCGATCTCACCAAGCTCCACACGATATCCTCTGATCTTCACCTGTGAATCGATCCGGCCTATGTACTCAATATTTCCGTCGCCTTTCATGCGGACCATATCACCGGTCCTGTAAAGACGGCTTTCCTGCTCACATACAGCAAATGGATTTTCTACAAACACAGATGCTGTTTTTTCCGGAAGATTATGATATCCTCTGGCAATCTGCCTTCCTGCGTGACAAAGTTCGCCGGACGCACCCACCGGAAGCCGGTTCAGATTCTCATCCACAATGTAGCTGCGCACATTCCGCTGTGATTTTCCGATCGGGATGTTGTCATACTGTCTGTCTACCAAAAACTCTGTGGAAGAAACCGTATTCTCTGTAGGACCGTAGCCATTGATCATCTGATAGGTACGGTTACGGTAATGCTTGAATTTCTCGCCGCCAAGTGTAACAAATTTAAGAGCAGGTGCATCCTCCAGAAGTTCTGTAACCAGTTCTCCCATCTGGGTAGGGAAGGTTACGGTGGTGATCTCTTTTTCCTTTATATATCTGCTTATGGCAATGGCGTCCTTACGGATACTCTCCGGTAAAATATACAGGACTGCTCCTGCGGTAAGAGGTGCAAACAGATCGATCACTGACGCATCGAAACAGAAGCTCGCAAACTCTGCCACAATGTCATCCGGTGAAGTATTTCTGCTCAGTGTGATATATTCGATCAGGTTCAACAGATTTCTGTGCTCAATCATAACACCCTTTGGCTTTCCTGTGGAGCCTGAGGTATAGATCATATAGGCAAGGTTCTCCGGTTTCGGAGAAATAAGCTCTGCAGAAAGTTCAAAATCCTCAGCCTCATCTGACACACTGTCCAGACTGATCACATTTCCGTCATAAAATTCCACAAGATTCTGATACTGATCGATCACAAGGAGATTTCTTGCTCCTGAATCCTTCAGCATATATTCAATTCTGCTCTGTGGATACTCCGGATCCAGAGGAACATAGGCTCCGCCGGCCTTCATAACACCCACATAGGCTACTGTATATTCCTTTGTCCTGCCGCACAGGATACCTGCTGCCTGTTCCGGGCCAAATCCGTTTTCCGTAAGCTTCTGAGCAATATAATCAGACATTCTGTCCAACTCTCTGTAAGTAAAATCTCCGGAGTCATCCCGCACTGCCGGTCTGTCCGGATATCTGGCAGCCATCTCCTTAAACAGATCTATGAAGGTCTTTCCTGCATGTTCCGGAATATCCTCCATCTGAGTTTCTTCCTCAAACATCAGCCGGATATCAGCCGGATCGCATTCCCTTAAGATTCCCTCTGCAGTGGTTTCCAGATTGTCAGCCAGATACCGGATAGTTTCCTCATGGTACATATCCCCTCTGTACTCAATCTCAAAGACAAATCTGTTCTTTTCAATGGAAATGCTGACAGAAACCGGTGCCTTTGCCATGTTCAGGCTGACAGGCTCCTCCTGTGCATATTCCCCACCAATGGTGTCAAAAGCAAAATTGTCGCCCTGGTAAATAACCATGGCATCTGCCTTAATATCAAACTCATGGCTGATCTGTGAGAAAGGATAAATATCGTTGTTCATGGAATCGATCAGCTGTTTCTGTACACCGCTCAGGCAATCTTTGGCTGTTCCTGAGAAATCACAGAAAACAGGGAGTGTTTTTACCAGCATACCCACTGTTTCCGAAAGTCTGGAATCGTTTCTTCCATGGTAAATAGTGGTAAATACAGCATCCTTTTTGAAATTATATTTTCCAAGTGTGATACCAAAAGCGGAAATGAAGAATACATTCTCCGTAATTCCATGCTTTTTACAGAATTCCTTCACATCCTGCACGGAAATGGATCTGGTCTCTCTGTGGTAAAGTTCTGCTGTTGGAGCCGCACCGTTTTTGTCCGGATAGAAGCTGATGCTTCCACCTGCATGTTCAAATACTGACTTATAATAATTCTCTGCATTTTTATAGATATCACCTGCCAGGGCATCTCTGTTATCCAGTGCCAGATCATAGGAAGTATAACCTTCCGGTTCCAGCTTCTCACCGCTGTAAGCTCTGTTAATATCATTAATTATAATAGCCAGAGATGTACCATCGGCAACAATGTGGTGAAGGTCCAGGAACAGATAATTGCCATCACAGGTTCTGTAGATTTCAAACCGGAAAAGCTGTTCATTAAACAACATATATGGACGTACCAGAGTGTCTCTGTTCATTCCGTTTAAAATCGGTGTTTTATAACTGAGCCCATCGTTTCGTTTCTGAAGTACATTTCCGTTGTCATCCATAAACAGACGGGTTTTCAGATAAGGATGCGCCTCAACAGTACTGTCAATGGCTTCTGCCAGTCTGTCCAGATCCACCTTGTTATCAAGCTTTAACAGATACGGGATATTGTAAATGGTAGAACCCATATTTGCAGTACACTCAATGAAAATCCCCTCCTGAGTGTTGGTAAGAGGATAACTTTCCTGTACTTCTCTTTTGCTTTCTTTTCCCGCAGTTTTTACAAATTCCTCCATCATTCGGATAGTGGGATGATTCTTAATATCTGAAGTTTTGATCACAATGTCAAAGGCTTTGGAGATCAGGATATTCAGCTTAATGGCAGTGATGGATGTCAGACCTGCCTCATAAATATCTGTGGTAATCCCAAAATCCGTATACCCCAGAACCTCTGCGATACAGTCAAATAATATCTGCTGAACCTCATTCTCAGGCTTAATGATCTCCGCTGCTTTTTTCTCAGGCAGAAGAAGAGCCTTTTTATTTACCTTCTGGTTCTGGTTCAGAGGAATTTTGTCAATCTGCATGGTAACTGCAGGTACCATATAGGCAGGCTTTGTCTCTTTAATAAAATCATTCAGGGCATTGATATCAACAGTGCTGTCCGATACCACATAGGCAGCAATATATTTTCCACCCTTTGGATCATCAAAGGCAACTACAGTGGCATCCCTGATGCCCTCATATCTGCGGATCACTTCCTCAACCTCAGAAAGCTCAATCCTGAAACCTCTGATCTTAACCTGGGAATCCTTTCTGCCAATGATCTGGATATTTCCATCCGGAAGAAATCTTGCCACATCACCTGAATGATACATCACTTCGTATCCCGGTGTATCATCATAAAGATTCTTTGTATAGACCTCGGCAGTTTTTTCCGGCTTGTTAAGATATCCTCTGGAAACCTGCCAGCCGGTGATCATCAGCTCTCCGCATGCACCGGGAGGAAGCATATGCCCCAGCTTGTCTGTAATATAAAGCTTCACATTGTCAAGTGCTTTTCCGATCGGGACATTTGGATAATATTTGTCCACTTCAAATACAGTCGTAAAAATAGTCGCCTCTGTAGGTCCATAAGCATTAATAAACTTATAATCTTTTGGCGGCTCACATGGAACCAGCTTCTCTCCTCCTACAGAAAGATATCTCAGGCTCTTACAATCCATCTCCAGCGCAAACTGCCTTCCCACCTGAGTAGTCATAAAGGAATGCGTGATGCCATTTTCCTCAAAATAGCGCTGCAGTCCAATGAAATCCAGACGGATCTCCTCCGGAATAATGTGAAGCTGTGCACCGTTTGTGATGGCACCGTAAATATCCATCATGCAGGCATCAAAACCAAAGGAAGCATATGCAGCTACCCTGGAATCCGAATCTATGCCATAATACCTCTTGAACCAGTGACAGAAAGCAGTAATATTTCCATATTCCAGCATACAGCCCTTTGGCACACCTGTGGAACCGGAAGTATACAAAAGGATAAACAGATCATGCAGCTGCGGCTTCTTAAGCACAACATCCCTATCCTCCAGCTGCCAGATCTGATCTGTAAACAGCACCGGTCCTTTATATCCGTCTACCAGAGGAAGAAGCTCTCTGTCAGCAATGAGAAGCTTTGCAGAGGAATCCTCCATCATGTACATCAGGCGGTCCCTGGGATAGGTTGGATCCAGAGGCTGGTAAGCTGCACCTGCCTTTATCACGCCCATCGGTGCGATCGCCATATATTCACAGCGGGGGATCAGAATGGAAACAACATCTTCACTGCCAATTCCCTGGGATGCGATATATTTTCCAAGTCTGTCACTGATCTCATCCAGTTCTCTGTAAGTATATTTTTTATCCTTAAATACCACAGCCGTATGGTCAGGAATGGTCTGTACCAGCTCCTCAAACATATCAGCGATGGTCTTACTTCTGTCATATTCGCAGGCAGTATTATTAAATTCCGCAATTTTGTCCGCTCCATTTTGGGAAAGAACAGAAACTTCCGAAATATATTTTGCTTTCAGCAGGGAATCCATAGCTGCCTCATAGGATTCCAGCATTCCACGTACAAAGGCTTCACTGTACATGTCACTGCGGTATTCTGCAGTAAGCACATATTTATGATCGTATTCTCTTACCTGGATCAACAGAGGCATCTTTGACATATCCGGAGAAAGGTCATGACCCCTGGCAACGGTATCCCCGATCGGGAAATCATCCCCAAGCTCTGCCTGATATGCAAATACCAGATCAGAATTAATCCCGTACTTTGCACAGATATCAGAGAACGGAAAAATATCATTTGCCATGGAAGACAGAATCTGCTCAGAGAGCTCTGTCATATAGGCCTGTATGGTGACTTTCGGATCACAGGAACAGTAAACCGGCAGAGTCTTTACAAGCATGCAGACTGTATTCTCCAGTCTGGAATCATTTCTTCCATTATAAATAGTTGCAAAAAGACTCTCCTCGGAATTGGAATATCTGCTCATGAGAATGCCGAATACACCTGTAAACAGAATGTTTGGAGTAACCCCCAGCTTCTCGCAGGCAGAAAGTACCAGAGACTCTCCGGTGTCCACAGGCATCGACAGATATCCTCTCTCAGGAGTCTTTCCTGAGCAGTCAGGAAGAGGCAGGGATTCTGTCTCAATTCCCTCGAAAATACTGTCATAATATTTCTCGGCCTTCTTATATTTTCCCTCTTTCATCTGCTGTTCTTCATCAAGGGCAGCATCAAAGCCTGTGTAGGATTCTTTCTCCAATTTCTCACCCAGATAGGCCCGATCGATATCCTCAAAAATAATATCATAGGAATTACCATCTGCCAGGATATGGTGGAAATCTGTAAAAAGATATTTCCTGTCTTCTGTCACATAAATCCCCGCCCGGAACAGCCGTCCCTTTTCCAGCTTAAAGGGACGCACCAGCTCATCTTTTATCTTTTCAAACTGCTCATTTGTGGTCCGGACCACCTCTGGTACAAAGGCTTCCTCACAAGGCTTCTGCACCATCTCTCCGCTGTCACTTAAATAAACCTTTGTCAGCAGATACGGATGTGCAGCGATCATCTGAGAAATGGCATCTGACAGCTTCTGAACGTCAACAGAGCTTTCCAGTTCAAACAGGAACGGAATATTGTATACCGTACTCTCAGGATTCTTCATGCACTCTGCAAAAATACCCTTCTGGGAGCCGGTAAGAGGGTAAACTTCTCTCTTTTCATAGGTTCTGATCTTCGGTGCAAGCATCACATATTTTTCCAGTTTCTCCACCGTATTGTTTTCGTGAATATCACTGGTTTTCACAGTCACTCCGAATTCCTCTGAGATCAGAATACAAAGCTTCATGGCACTGATAGAAGACAGCCCCGCCCTGTAAAAACTTGTGTCAGTTCCAAAAAAATCATTCTCCACAACGTCTGCAACGATTTCAAAAATCTTCTTCTGCATAGGAGTCTGGGGTTCTTTCAGATTCTTTGGCTGTGCAGCCGGCTTTGGCAGTGCTTTCTTATCAATTTTGCCATTCTGTGTCACAGGCATCTTTTCCAGTTGGACAAAAACCTCAGGAACCATATAATGAGCCAGGGACTCTGATGCATAGGCAGAAAGCTCCTCTGTATTGATCTGGCGGTCAGCCATAAAATAGCAGCAGAGGAATTTGTTATCTACAGGCAGAGTAATGCTGGTAATGATTCCCTCATAGGAATTGATCACTTCCTCGATCTCACCAAGCTCAATCCTCAGACCGCGAAGCTTGATCTGATTGTCTATTCTTCCGAAAAATTCAATCTCACCCTCAGGGCTGATCCTTGCAAGGTCACCGGTCTTATAAGCTCTCTCTCCGTTAAGATCAATGAATACAGCCTCTGTTTTATCCGGCAGATTCATATAACCTCTGCCAACGCCCAGTCCTGCGATCACAAGCTCTCCGGTCTCTCCGTCCGGAAGGATCTTATTCTCTTTATCTACAATATATACCTTCACATTACCGTTAGGCGTACCAATGGTAATGTTTCTGCTGTCCGTAATTACCTTCATGGTACAGCTGATGGTAGTTTCCGTAGGTCCATAACCATTCATAATGTAAGCATCCGGGTTTACTCTGCGAATCTTGTCATACAGAGCCGGAGGAAAAGCCTCTGCACCTACATCAAACACCTTAATCTGAGAAACTGCTTTTTCAAGCTGGGGCAGATCGATCATATTGGACAGGTAAGTAGGAGTTGTGGTCATAATATCCACTTTATTTCTGACGATCAGCTCACCCAGCATAAGAGGATTCAGAATCTCCTCATCAGAGGCGATCACCGCAGTCATCCCGTTGGTAAGTGGCAGAAATTCCTCCAGAACAGACACATCAAAGGTCATGGCTGCCATGGAAAGAGATACACTTCCTCTGCTTACATAACCATAAGTTTCCGCATTTTTCGGATCCGGATTTACAAAATTGGCAAGGTTGATATGTTCGATCAGCACACCCTTGGGCTTGCCTGTGGAACCGGAAGTATAGATACAATAACAAAGATCATGCTCCCCGATCTTTACCTGAGGATTCTCTGCATTCTCATTCTCCAGAAGTTCCTCGATCAGAAGTACTGTACAGGGAAGCTTAGCAAACAGTTCCCTTCGTTCCTCTGCGATCTCCTTTGTTGTGATAATAAAAGGAGCTCCTGAATCCTCAAAAATATACCGGATCCTGTCATCAGGATAATCCGGTGTGGCAACTGCAAATGCGCCTCCTGCCTTCAGGATACCCTGTCGCACTGCATAGAAATCACAGCATCTCTCAAGAACCACACCTACGATAGTCTCCCGTCTGACACCTTTTTCCACAAGTGCATTGGCAATCCTGTTGGCCCGTTCGTTGAGCTGTGCATAGGTGAAGCTCTCTTTGCCGGAGACAACTGCACATTTCTCTGGATGAAGCTTCACCTGTTCCTCGAACAATTCTGTTACCGGCCGAAACTCAAAAACAAAATTGTTCCTTTCATTAATATTTTTCATTTTCATGTACCTCCTAAAAAGATATTATGGTATTATTCATATCAATCGCACGAATATAATCCATGGATTTTGATACCTTCTTGACAAGTTCAATCCCATGTATATCAAAGTCTTCACTGTCATACTGATATTCCAGAGGGTTGAAATTTACACCGTTATCTCTGATCCTCAGTCTGCAGAGCTCATCCTCCAGACAGAGGTTAATGTCGATCCAGTTGGAGGTTTTTCCCCCGAATCGTATAATATTTACAGTCATTTCCTCCGCACACACTGCGGCAAGATTTGCCTTGCTTTTAGAAGCTCCCTGTTCCTGGCAGAACTCTATGATCCTCTTATGAACCGTTTGTGCTTCCTCCATGGTACTCTTAATGGAAAAATCCAGATTAATCCCCGGATTTTTGTCAGGAACAATATAAAAGCTTGTATTCTTATGCCTGATTTTTCTGAAAATACAGGCTGCAACTGCAGTTATGATCTCAGTGGCAACAAATCCTGCTGCAATTCCGTCGATACCGATCCCGTCAATCTGTTTCCATACAAGGATTCCCACCAGGGTTGCAGGCAGAACTACCACCGCATTCTCCAGAAATGTGGCAAAACTTGCAATGGCTGTCTCCTCAATGGACTCGTAATAGCTGATAATAAACTTATTCCACAGATAAGGTGCCACACACAAAGCAAAGATGCGCAGCGCCTGGACCATATGGCTGCCCAGCTCGCCACCGCCGCTTCCGAACATGACAGTAATTTCCTCGGTAAACAGCATAATAAGGACAAAGATCACAGCCAGCAGGATATAACTGTATTTCAACATCTTTTTACAGAGAACCCGGATTCCCACGTAGTCCTTCTCTCCAAAAAGGATTCCTGCCACATTGGGGATCACACCGATGATTCCGCCTGTAAGCATCTCGACGATCAGCAGCACATTGTCACAGACAGTAAATACTGCCATACCTTCCTCGCCCAGCTGGTTCATGATAATGGTATTCAGTCCAAGCGCCTTTACAAAATTAGCTGCCATAAAGATCAGCATTGGCACGCCTGTGATGATTGCTTCCTTTGTGATTCCAAGTTCGCCTGGCTTTAGCAGGATCAGGTGGAGGTTTCGCTTATCAGAGCGGATATAAAGCACAAAAATTCCCATTGCAAACAGGAAACCAAGAACAGTTGATAAGGATGCACCTGTAATTCCCAGCGGAGTATATCTGAGGAATATATAGTCCAGCACAAGATTGATCACATTGGCTGCGATAAGGTAGGCTGATGCCAGCTCCGGATGATTCTCCACCCCAAGGTAATTGACCATCATCAGTCCAATTCCGATCACCGGTGCCCCCAGCATACTTACACGTATGTAATCTCTGGTATAACCGGTCAGGACACCGTCACCTGATACCAGAAGTCTGGCAACAGGTTCTGCTGCAGGAAGGGCGCAGATTGAAAAAATGATTCCCACCACAAGTGTTACTATAAATGTGGCAGAAAACAATTTCGATGCCCCTTCTTTGTCTCGTTTGCCAAGCATGTTTCCCACTGCTATGGAACCGCCGATACCAAGGCAGTATCCTGTCAGCTGAACGATTGTCTCCACAGGCAGGCTCAGGGTAACTGCAGACATTGCCTCCACCCCGATCAGGTTACTTACAAATATCGTATCTACGATATTTCCCAACTGAAGCGCCAGAGACATCATAATCCCCGGAACAATATACTTGTTCAGCTTCGCATTCAGCAGTCTGTTATTTCTCTCTTCCATCGCTTCCTCTCCTTTGTTTTCAGTTTTTTCAAAATATTGTGTCGTAAAACTGTAAGATATTTAAATTTTACCATTTAGTGCGATAAATAGCAAGTTAATAAAGAATGGGAGAAAGCAAATAAATATTGCTATTTACTGCAGTCTGATTCCCCATATTTTACAGTCCCTGGTGCCTACAACCGCATAGTTATCGTAGACAGCCGGGGAAGCCTCTATCACACCCTCGCTGACAGATAATACATCTTCCTGTTTACCTGTTTTACCATCAAGAAGGCGGATGTCACCTGTACTGTTGCAATAAAGAACCTTTCCTGATCCGTCTTTGTTATAAACGCACACCGGAGAAGACCAGGCATATGAGGAAGAATCCTCCCATGCTTTAGATCCGTCAGATTTTCTCAGACAGGCAAGAACTCCGGATGCATTGTCAGAAGTCTTTGCCACTGTCACATATATATAATCGGCAAGGCTGTTCTTTCCACAGGCAATCGTAGACTGAACTCCACCGGAGACACCGTCATCAGTAGTACATTCATAATCTGTATGCCACACGATCTCACCGGTTTCTGCATCAATCTTCCAGACAGGGACAGTGGCTGTGTCATAACTTCTCCATCCAAGGCGGAAGGAAGTACTTACATACAGATACAGATGTCCTTTTTCGATTTCCAGAACAGGCGTTGAATTAGAATCATCCAATGTATCCTGAACCCATACCAGCTGAAGAGTGTTCAGATCCAGACACATAAGATTTCCCCCATTATCGGTCATAAATATATAGCCTTTATAGATTGCCGCACTGTCTTCCATTCCAAGCCAGAAAGACTCTGTACTGCTTCTTGTTCCATAGTAGCGCCATTTTACAGTTCTGCCCGGATCAATGGATAAAGTCCCACTGTTCAGATCATATTTTGTATTCAGCCTGATCAGATACAGGATTCCGTTCTCTCCCGGATAGATCAGGGTATCTGTCTCTGCATCCACAAGTGCTGATCCGTCAAAAAAGCTCAGACTTCCTCTGAGTGAAAACTCATCATTGTCTCCAAAAGTATACATAACACTACAATCCAGCAAGTTTACTACAAATACCTTTGCAGTTCCTTCGTTGCTGTTATATCCGGCGCCAACATACATAATCGGATATCCTCTCGGATCAAGGGCACCCGCACCCTTAAAAGTATATCCCAGATATAATGGGTCACGTGTCTTTTCTCCCGTTCTCAGATCCAGAAAATACACATATCCATCCATACAGGCATAAATCACCTCAACCAGTTCATCATCTGCCTTTGCTTTCTCTGTCATATTCATATGTGCTTTAACTTCTTTGGGCCATTTCATCATAAGCGGCTGTCCTGTCCAGCCACTTCCTGTCCAGACTGCACTGCCCGAAGAAAGAGAACCTGTATCTGCAGACCACAGTTTGTCCAGCCTGAAATCAGTCATATCTGCATAACCATGGGAAGGAGCATCGCGAAAACTGTTTCCGCGGAATGTGACGATCCCATCCACATCTGTATAATCCTGTCCTATATTAAAGGAAATATCACCATCAGCCTTATAATCTCCAATATTTTCAAGTACGTTTCCATCCACCTCAATATTAGTATAGCTGATCAGATTTTCCGGTTTTGTAGAATCCACACAATGAGGCTGAAAATTAATCTCTTTAGTCTTTTTCATTTCAACCACATCTTTGGTTTCTTTAGTTTTTCCGATTATCCAGCCTCCTTTTTCCTCATCTGCACCTGAAGCTGATACGGCCTTCACCTTCCCGCTGTCTGTTTTGCTGACAGACAGGAAAAACTTGTTTCCTGCAAACCCAAGCAGAAGTACAAAAATTATAATCCCCCCAGTCTTTATGAGGGTTTTGGGGAAGAAAACTTTTCCACTGCGTTTTCCTGAACTTTTCTGTGATATTGTTTTCTGAATGTAATCCGGTCTTGCAGACTTTCTCCCAGAATCCACGTTTCTCTTCTTGTTCATACCTTTCCTCCTAAAAAATATATCCTGTGAACTTCATCTTCTGCCTGGCTGTATCCGGCACATCGATCAGCCCAAAGCGGTAGAACATTCCATATATATAACTCACTCCGCGGATGTCGCCCAGAGCTTTGGGTCTGTCAACCACAGCTCCCACCTTCTTTATGTTTCTCAATGCCAGCAGCACTGAACTTAACGCCAGACTCTTACTGTTCTCCCTACGGTCGATCCACAATTCCCTTGTGTAGTCTCCATTCCGACCCTTTCTTACTTCATAAGTGAACGGAAGCCCTGTATAGGTTTTGAAACTCTCACCTGCATAGAGTAAAATAACCTCCCACAGATACTTCTCGTCCAGTGTTTCTCTCAGCTTCTCTACTGCCTGATATCCTTGTCTTTGCTGCATCTCTGATCTTTGCTGCAT
>CAUEAK010000025.1:0-20786 GCA_958454115.1 Blautia wexlerae | reverse complement strand
TTCCTTGTTTTGGTTCAAGGTTACGAACGAGCACCGCGAGTTTCGCAATTACCTAGAACTATAAAACTATTGTAAAATTATAAAGGCTCATCAGACGGTTTTAGCAAACCTCACAAGAATTTCACTTCCGCATGGTTCTCATGCAGCTCTACCCGTTGCCTGCGACGCTTCTAACGCTCGGACTACGGCGGTAAAGGAGTATCATTATACCGATATATAGATTATGGCGACAGAGTTGCTAAGTCTGCTATGGAACGCTGATAGTTCTCGCTCGTTTTGTCCCTCCTTTCAGTCATGGCGTATCAGCCCAACGGCTCCCCATATATCGAATGTATCTGATTTGCCTTATGCTGCGTCGCCGTTCTATTGCGCCGCTTTCTTTGTCAAAGAGCAGAGGGCTGTTCTGCGATATGGAACGGAAAAGGGGGAAGCGTTCCAACACCGCGTTGCTTTATTCAGCCCTAAATGTGAGGATTGCCCTCATTAGTTTTGCTTGCAGCCTTTCGCGTATTTCTTCGTCTACTCCAAAATAAACATTTCCTCGCTCGTCATAGAGCTTCCGCATGGAAAGACTTGCTATGTAGCCGCTGAAATGCTGCAATACAATCTTCATTGCGTCCGGGTCGCCTTTGCTCGCTGCCAAAATAACAGGATAAGGAACAAGGGCATTTTCCGGGTACTCGGTCGGTTTACCATTCAATCCATTCATCAGCGTTTTCCTCCAAATATTTTTTTAACTGCTCAAAGGAGCTTGTCCGGCGATACTGTACCGTACTTCTTGAGATATTGAGCTGCTTTCCGATTTCTATATCAGTCAATCCCTCAAAGTAATACAACAGTACAATTTTGCGCCGTTCTTCGGGTAAAGCCCGGATAGCTTCAAGCAGCAGTTTTGGGGTTATTTCTTTTCCTGCCATTTGATAAGACGGCTCTGCTTCTTCGTCTTGAAAATACTTATCGACGGTATAAAGCTGCCGTTCCTCATACAATGCAAGGTCGGAAAAAGTAACTTCCCGAACTCTGCGCCGACGAATTTCTTCATGGGCGTTGCACGCTTCATTGTGCAGCACTGATTTACAGAACTTTTGAAACGTACATTGCTTTTCAAATTCCCTGCGATTAGGTGTCATGGTGTTCACCTCCTTTCTGCCGAAAGGCGGTAGTACCTCCCCTTTTCGCGGGATAATACAGGCGACTTTTCGCTTTGCCAAAAAGAGGGCAAAATTTTTGAAAAATCTTTTGCAAAATGCGAAATGCGCCTGCCTGCAAAATGCAGACAGACGCATAGGAAATAACAGCAGTATTTAATTGATTTGACAGTTCATCTACATAGCCGGAATAACCCGTTGGTGGGTAATGGCTTTTTTTGATAGTAACCCATTAGGGCATAGAAAAAAGGACATGACGATACCTCCTTGATACCGTCGTGTCCCCAAATAGCAGGATTTTAACATGTCCTCTGTTTTAGATTTTAAAAAGAAAACGACGGTTTTGATTGTTATTTCAAAACCGCCGTTAAAATGGCATGAGAACTTTCTACTTCATAAGCGGTTTTTTTTATTTCATGCTTATGAAGTAGAGAGTTTTTACCTTATCGTAAATTCGCAAGATAAATTATATGTATCGTAATCCCAATCTCTTTCACTTTCAAAGAACGCAAATTGTTTAATCAAACGATAGTGTCCAGCAGGCAATTCTCCATAAAAACTTTTAACATCAATTTCTAATGTTAATCGTTCGTTAGGCTTAATAAAACAATCCTTTTCATTGCTCTTTGAGGGGTCATCAAGCTGTTCAAGTTGATACCAAGTGCCGGATTGTTCAGTTTCTATTTCAAAATAATTTGGTGAATATCGGTATTCTTTATCAGAAGTATTTTCTATTAGAAATGAAAGGTTCTTTAAGTCTAAATCCTTTTCTGCACTCATTGAAATCTTCAAATCGTCCAAAGTGTCAAGTGCTTCTTCACTTCCATAAGGAGAAACCTCATATTCTTCGGAATAATCTTGTACTACATGATTATCACTGTCCTGTGTTTGATTACACCCAACAATACACACCAATAGCAATAAAGTTAGAAACATACATATTATTTTTTTCATTTGTCATTATCTCCTTTCTTTTAAATTTATAATAGCAATAAAATGTCTATTTTCAATCAACTTTCATTGCAATTTATTTTCACTGTAACACATGCTCCCCCTGCTTTATTATTAGCAATTTGGATATTTCCGCCATGTCTTTCACTTAAAATCTTACTGATATTCAGCCCTAACCCCAAATGTTCAGTAGATATATCTTTCGATGATTTATAAAATGGTAACGTTGCTTTTTCAATCTCAATATTTTTAAACCCGCAACCATCGTCTGAAACAGATATAACTAAATTATTATTCTCTATTACTACGCTAATAGCAATATCACTTTTTGCGTATCTAATACTATTAGCGAGTAAATTTTCATAAATCTGCATGACTGTATCTAAATTGATAAACAAGATTATATTATCACCGCTTGTAGTAATTGAAAAATGTTTGTCATAACAAAGTACTTCTGCTGTGTTATGAAAATTATCAATAAGTGAATGAAATGTAATCGGTTGTCGTGGAATATCAATATCCTCTAACCTGTATAAGTTCGTCATAGCATTTACATATTTTTCAAGACGTGAAATATTTTTTGACATTACTGATATTTCGTCTAATATTTCTTCTTGTGATACTAAGCCTTTGGGAATAAAGGAAAGCAACATAGTAGCATGACCCTTTAGTAAAGTCAAAGGAGTGCGTAAGTCATGTGAAAAAGCAGCATTTAGACGGCGCTGTTCAGCAAATTGTCGAAACATAGTTTCATTATTTTTCGACAAACAGTCTTTCATTTTTTCAAAGGCATGACAGAGTTTCCCCATTTCATCATTTAATGGATATGATAACGTAAAATCTAAGTCATTTGCTTCAATTTTATGATACGCATTAGTTAATAGCTTAATGGGTTTTGATAATTTTTTTTTATAAAAAAATGTTACACAACATATCATACTAATAGATAATACGATAGGAATAATTGCAATATTTAATGAACCTAAAGCACTGTCAATAAGCCTATCCCGGTTTGTAAAATTAGGTAAAACCTCGATATATGAAACATGGTTCGGATAGACATATTCGTGTACTGGGCGTTCTTTTTGATAATCAACATTGAACTTGCATATCTCGTTTCCTTTCGTGTCAAATATTGTATATTTTGTTTGGTCATTACTATAAGTGGCGGTAAATGAGCCATTTTCCGGTATATCATACCTTGTTGACATATTTTCATACTTATAGTTTAAATTTATTCTGTATCTGTCAACCATTGAAATTAAAAATATACAAATAATTATTCCAATCAACAACGAAAATAAAGCATAAAGAACAAAGGACATTCTAATACTCATGCTATTTAACCGATTGAACAATCTGCTTCTCTTTAATTTTTCCATTTATATCCGCACCCCCAAACAGTTTCAATATAAGGTCTATCGCCTAAAGATAAAAATTTTGCCCTAATACGTCTGATATGTTCTGTAACAACTGTATTATCACCAATGCCGTCTAATCCCCAAACTTTTTCATAAATAGTTTCCCGGTCAAAAACAATTCCTTTGTTTTGCGAAAGGAAAGATATTATATCAAATTCTTTTTTGGTAAAAGCCATATCCTTATTATGATAAAACACAATACGTGAGGAATAATCTATAACCATATCTTCATCAAATTGCACCTTTGAACATGTATTGTGTCTTTTTTCTCTGCGAAGATGTGCTGCAATGCGAGCTTCTAATTCATCAACAGAAAATGGTTTTATTACATAGTCGTCTGCGCCAATAGAAAATCCTTTTATTTTATCACTATCTTCAATACGTGCTGTCAAAAAAATTATAGGGCATGAAACATAATCCCGTATTCTTTCGCAAACGGTAAATCCATCTATATCTGGCATATTAACGTCTAACAAAATAATGTCAGGTTTTTTTTCTACTTCTTTTAATGCAGCATTTCCTGCTGTTGCAGTATATACCGTATATCCAAGTTTGCTGAAATAGCAATACAGCATTGATACAATTTCTTTTTCATCGTCTACAATTAAAATACTCTGCGCCATAAATATGCCTCCATTGTGAATATCTGATTTAAGATTATCAAACAAAAATCTATTTCTAATCAATTTCTTTAATTTTTGATGTCATTAGATATTATATATGGCAGTATGAGTTATAGCAACCTTACTCTACATGTTTTATGCTCTATTACTATCAATAATATGACATGTGTAATCATATCTTGAAAGAAAGGTGAACGGTAAAATGTAATAGGGTGAAAAATATGAAGCAGGACAAAGTGAAGTATGATTTTAAGGCTTTCGGGCAAGCCATTAAAGCAGCAAGAAAAGCAAAGGGAATATCACGCAATCAGTTAGCCGATACGCTGAATATTGCGCCCCGATATATCGCGTCCATTGAGAACAGCGGGCAGCACCCAAGTTTACAGATTTTGTATGAGCTTGTAACCCTGCTTGACGTATCAGTAGACCAGTTCTTTTTCCCGGAACGGGAACAGGAGAAGTCCACACGCCGCCGTCAGCTCGATACCATGCTTGACACTATGAGCGAAACGGACTTAAAAATCATGTCTGCTACTGCAAAAGGCATAGAGGAAGCCAACAACGACAGGACGGGGGGATAAAGTTCCCTCGTTTTTGTCTGCATAAAGTGATTGAAGCGTCGCAGGATTGCGGCGTTTTTCTTTTGCTCTTTTTTGGCATACTGGGAGTTTTGTTGTAGTGATAAGTGAGGAAAAAACTTTCTTAGCAAGCATAGGAAAAGAGTACCCTTTTCCGTATTTTCGCCCTCCCGCCCTGCGGTGCGTCGGTTGAAAATTGCTTGTTGGGAAGTGTCCCAAACCCTCGGAATGGAAAGGAGCGATTGCATGAACGGACGCAAAAGAAAAGTACAAATCAAATTCTATGTAACAGAGGAAGAACGGGCATTGATTGAGCAGAAAATGAAGCTCGTCCCCACCCGGAACATGGCGGCGTATCTTCGCAAGATTGCCATTGACGGGTATATCATTCAGACAGACCATAGCGATATAAAAGCCATGACAGCGGAGATACAGAAAATCGGGGTCAACATCAATCAGATTGCAAAGCGTGTCAATGCGACAGGCAGCGTCTACCAAGAGGACATAGAGGAAATAAAGGGGGTGCTTGCGGAGATATGGCGGTTACAAAGATTAAGCCTATTAAAAGCACGTTGAGCAAAGCCCTTGATTATATCCAAAACCCGGATAAGACAGACGGGAAAACGCTTGTGTCCTCCTTTGGGTGCAGCTATGAAACGGCAGATATTGAGTTTGAATATACCTTATCGCAGGCTCGGCAGAAAAGGAACAACTTAGCCTTTCATCTGATACAATCTTTTGAGCCGGGAGAGGTGGACTGTGAGAAAGCCCACACAATCGGAAAACAGCTTGCCGACGCAGCTACAAAGGGACAGCACGAATACGTCCTAACTACCCACATAGACAAGGGGCATATCCATAACCATATTATTTTTTGTGCGGTCAATTTCGTTGATTACCACAAGTACAATTCCAATAAGCGCAGCTACTACGGCATACGGAACATGAGCGATAAGCTGTGCCGGGAAAACGGACTGTCCGTTGTTGTTCCGGGCAAAGGCAGTAAGGGAAAAAGTTATGCGGAATATCAAGCGGAGAAAACCGGGACAAGTTGGAAAGGCAAGCTGAAAATTGCCGTTGATACGCTTATCCCCCAAGTGGCAAGTTTTGAAGAATTGTTGCAGCGGTTACAGGCGACGGGCTATGAGATAAAGCCGGGAAAATATATCTCCTGCCGCGCTCCCGGACAGGAACGGTTTACCCGCTTAAAAACCCTCGGTGCAGATTATGCAGAGGAAGCAATCAAAGAACGGATTGCAGGCAAGCGCACAAGGACGGCAAAAGCTCCCAAAGAGCAACGCGGCGTATCGCTGCTTATCGACATTGAAAACAGTATCAAAGCACAAGAGAGCCGGGGCTATGAGCAGTGGGCGAAAATCCATAATCTGAAACTGGCTGCAAAGACCATGAATTTCTTAACGGAACATCAGATTGAGCAGTACGCGGATTTAGTCAGCCGGATTGAAGAAATAAGCGCGGAAAATGAAAAGACAGCAGACGCATTAAAGAGTGTGGAGAAACGACTTGCAGACATGGCGGTGCTGATGAAGCACGTTACCACCTACCAAAAGACAAAACCAGTCTATGAAGCATACCGCAGGGCAAAGGATAAGGACGCATACCGGACAAAGCAGGAAAGCAGTCTGATACTCTATGAAGCAGCGGCAAAGGCACTCAAAGCGTCGGGCATTACCAAACTCCCCAACCTCGCCGCCATGCAGGAAGAATACGGACAGCTCCAAGCGCAGAAAGAAGCCCTTTACGCCGATTATGGAAAGTTGAAAAAGAAAGTCAAGGAATACGACATTATCAAGCAGAACATAGACCGTATTTTAAGACTGGAAAAAGAGCCGGAACGGGGCAGGGAAACCGAACGCTTACAGTAGAAATATTTATAAAAGCGTGGTAGGATAAAGGTATTCCAATACAGACAGGAGTGTGAAAACATGGCAGACCAAACGATACCCGATTATGAAACCATACGCGCCGCTGTTGCCGGGGAAACATGGGCGGTGGAAAAGGTGCTTATGTGCTACAAGGACGAAATCGACAGGCAGGCAACTGTAAAGAAACGTCAGCCGGACGGAACATTCAAACTGGAAATTGATGAAGATATGCGCCAGTATATCACAATGAAGCTGATAGAAGCCCTCCCCCAATTTCCACTTGAAGAAATGGAAAGAGAGGAAAAAAGAAATCGGGACAAAAAATCATAAAAAGGTAGGCGGGAAGCTGCTACGGACAGATAAGCAGTTCCGGCATTTGAAGCAACGGCAAAAAGAAACTATCAGTACATGGCTTTATGAGGAATACCGCCGTCTTTGGATAGAAAAGGGACAGGAGCCGCATAAGCACAACAACAAGGAAATCGTTGCCGCTGTTATAGAGCAGATAGAAGCTGCGGGGATATGGCTACCGGAACAGGAAGTAACAAAATATTTTTACCGCAGGAAAACCCATTACCGGAACCGGATAGAAAAAGAATTGCAGCCGAAGCCGGAAATGCAGGATAAAGACAGTCAGACGCAAAAAGAACAGGGTGCAGGAAGCCAGTAATGACCTCCCACACCCTGTTCTTTCATAGGTGTTGATTTTAGAATGTTACGCAGTAGAACCCCGATTTCAAGGGAAAAGGTATTCTGTATCGCCTATGTCAGTTTCACGCCGTTTATGCCCTGTAAATCAAGGCTTTTTTCGCCCTTATTGCGTAACCGCCGCACGTCGTTTCCTCATGCGCTCCGCTGCCTGTCTGCGGATAATACGTTTCCGGCAGTCCGGGCAGTATTTGACGCTGTTTGATTTTGATACAAAGAATGTGCCGCACTCGGTACAACGCTTTTTGTCCTCGGTCTTGAAAAGCTCTGCATAGAGCAGCTTATCAAGGGGAAGTACGGCAATCTGAAACCACTTGCATAAAAGCGAATAAGAAATAAGCTGCGGGCAGACACATTCCTCCCCGTCGTCCAGTAAGATACAGTGTCCGCGCTCGCAGTTGCAGCACTCTTTTTTTACAAGGCTGTTGACTTTCCGGCTTTGGGGCGGCGTAAGCCGCTTACTCCCGGTCATACCTCATCAGCGGCGAAAATAGCAAGCTCCGCATATTCGTTTTCTGTTAGTGGGGAGATTTTCTGTAAGGTGCGCTCTGCAAAGGGGCGCATATCCTCGTCCATGAATGGCAGCGTAGCCGTCATATTTTCCATAAGCTGTGCCTTGCTTCCCTCATGGTAAATGCTTAACAGGTTCGTTTCTTCAACGGTCAGTCTAATCATGCTCATACCTCCAATTCGTGATTTTTTGATTTTACTGTCTTTTTCGGGACTTTTGGGGATTTCTCTGTTTGTAACTGCGCCCGGACAGAGGGACGGGACTTTTTCATCTCTTTATTCCTCTCGCTTTTATCTATCAGCGCATAAATGCCATGCCTGCCCTCTAACGTGGAAAAAGAAAGGTTTTTGTAAGGGAGCATGGAAAACAGCCGTTCCATGTCCTTATCCGTTGCCAGTGGAACAAAATAGGGAGAAAGCTCTACTGCACAATGGGTCTTTTCGGGGCTGTCCGGTTCTCCAAGTCCTTTTACATTTTCCACAATCCGGCGGGCTTCCGTTTCAATCCGTCTGTCATGCAGGGCGGCGATATGTAACTGAAAATCCCCCTGCGTATGCGGTGTTCGTTTTTTCTGCTGTTCCCTCAAAAGGCTTTTTAAGGCTTCCGGGTTGTTTGGCTGTGCTTCAAAACGTATAAATTTTCCAAGCTGCGGGTCGGTGTTCCCGTCAAAATATTGTCCGGCAGGCTTTGTCAGCTCCCCATGTTCATAAATCAGCGTGTAGTTGTCGGCAGGTATGGCTTTTTCGATTACTTCCCGGAAATGCTGCAAATAATCCAGTTCATAAAGATTGCCTTTGATTTTTCCCTGCTCTGTGCCTGTCAGTTCCACCGCATAGGCAAGGATAGTATCGCGGGTCTGTTCCCCGTAAAACCGCCATGTATTATGCTGCCTTGTGTCCTTTAGAAAAACGTCCCGTTCCCGGAAGCAGCACGTCCCGGACGGACGGGAAAACCATAAAAGCCGTTTGTCCTCCGGGACAGGGCTTACCGCCGCTTTCTGCAAAAGCTGTTTGTCTATGTCAAAATCGCTCTGATAAAAAGCGGTGTTCTGTTTCATTATGGCTTCAAGGGAAGCGATAACGTCCACATTTTCAAATTTTTGTAACTTCATAGGTCAGCTCCTTTCCAAATCCTGTGTTTTCTGTCTTGCCTGTTTCTTTGGTGTCTGTTCTTTCGCTGCTTTAAGCTGCGCCCGGATAGAGGGCTTTTCCTGTTTAGCAGTCTTGCCGCGTTCCTTATCGGTTTTCAATACTTCGGCGTATTCTGCAAGGGAAATCTGTTCCCCGACTTTTGCCTTTTCCTCCAGTTCCGCAGCGGTCGGTGTGTTGTTTATCTGTCCGTCAATCATGTTGTAATTTTGCTCGGTGGTCTGCTCGGCAGTTTTCAGATAGTTTTCCGGCTGCAAAAACTCCGGCACTTCCTTATAACCGAAGCTGTCTACATAGTGGGCGATGTCCTGCCCGTTCTGATGAAGCACCACCACGTCGGAAACGGAAAGGCTGTGTCCCTTAAAATCTTTCGGGTGGTCGATATTAAAGCGGGTATAAATATCTTCAAAGGAAGTCCCCGGAGTAAGCTCTGCGGAATAGACAAGTGTATAGTTTTTCGCGTCTACCCGGTGTCCTGTGGCAGTCAGACGGTCGTAAGGCTCAAAGCGCAAGTCCCTTGTTTCGTCCCCGCCTTTTATCTGATAAATGGAAAAGGTGTCTTTATCCTGTGGGGCTTCCTGTTCCGGCTGCCCCTGTGCGGGTTGTTCCTGTGCAGCTACCGTTTGCTGCCGGATATGCGCCCGTTGTAACTCGGTAGGCTTTTCCCCGGTAAGAGGTGCAATCGCCTTGACATAATCAGCCGCATAATAGGCGTTACTGGTAAGCTGCCGCTGCCATGCCCCGGCTTTTGGCGACCAACGGAAGCCATTACTTTTTAAGGCTTCCCGCGTGGCTTCGTCCGGCTTATCCTCAAAGAAGATTTGCAGTCGGTTCGCTTCGGTGTTTGCTTCCACCTTGCCGCCGTCAAATTCCCAACCCACAAAACCGATTTCTTTTTGCTGTGAAAGGGATTTGATACGGTCTTTCACGCGCCGGATTTCTGCGCTGTTGTTGGATAACGCCCAAGTCGCAAAGGGCTTGTCCTCCAAATGCCAACTGCTCGCCATGTCTGCTTTCAGTTTTTCCAGTTCCTCCGGCGGTAAATGCGGGCAGCCGTCAAGGGTCTTATGCTTGCGGTAATAGGCGTTTACGGATTTCATGGTTTCCTGTGATTTTTCAAGGCTTTCCAGTTTCTTTTCCAACTTCTGTACTGCCTGTGGGTCGTCTGCGCTGATACCGCCCATGCCGGTGCTGCGGATTTTATCAAGAAGCCCCTGTATGTCCTGCCATTCCCGGTAATTGCTGTCGCGGGCTGCGTTCTGCTTTTCTTTCTTCCTTGTGGGGAAGTTAGAGCCACCCGCGATAAGAATAGAGGGAACACGCGCGTCAATCTCATAGCCTTTGTTCATGTTCGCCGCCAGTTTCCGGGCGTAGGTGTCAAGCAGGCTGTCGATTTTCTCATGGTACATCGGGTCTACCCGGTGTTTCTGCCTTTCTGCAAGCTGTACGGCTTCATCTACATAGTGCCTGTATTCAGCCGTCGCGCTGCCTTGCTTATAATCGGAAAAACTGTTCATATCCTTTGCACGTTTGGCGGCAGCTTCATTGATAGTATAATAAGGGGCGGCGGGTGCAGCCTGTTCCGGCTGTGCTTCTTTTTCCTGTACCGGGGCTGTTTCTTCGGGAAGCTCCGGCGCGGCTGCTTTTGTTTCGGGCTGTTTGGCGGCTTCCTGTGCGGGCTGTGCCTGTTCGGTGGTCTGTTCCTTATCCTGTGCCTTTTGGATTTCTGCAAAATGTCCGTCTATGGTATCAATCAGACTTGCGGCGGTACTGCGGATTGTTTCAAGAGAGCCTTTCAGTTCTGCAAGTTCTTTTCCGCTGCTCCACCCGGCGATATACCCAAAAGAATAGTCCGACGTATCAAGCCCGTAATGTTGGCAGACCGCATAGGCGACGCTTTCCGCCTGTACCTCGCGGGTGCGGCGGTCGGGGCGTTCCGGCATGGCAAGGGCGGTATCATGCAGCGTGGCGTGGGCGATTTCATGGATTGCGGTCTTGATATTCTGCAATTCGTCCATACCCTCGTTGATGAAGATACGCTTTTCCTCGTAATTGCAGCGTCCTTTTACGCCGTCGCTTAATGCTTCAAATCCCATAGCAAAGGGGGAAGTCTTTTCAAGGGCAGCGAAAAAATCCTTGTATTGTTCCACGTTGCCCGTCAGCTCATAGGTAAGGGCAGGAAGCTCCTTTCCCTCGGTCTGTGAAATATCAAAGACAGATACTACACGAAAAGCGGGTATCTTGATTTCCTTTTCCTCGGTAACAGGCTTCCCGTCTTTATCGAAAACAGGCTTTTGGGTGTCCGGGTCGATTTTTTCCACCTGTTTCTTAACGGTAAACGGGGACGGCGCAAGTATCTTGATAGCTTTTTCTCCCGGCTTTACATGGCGGTCAAATTCCTTTTCCCATTGTTTATAGCCTTTCACAAGATTGCCGCCCTGCATGGCGATAAGGATTGTATTGTTAAGGCTGTAATCATGGAATTTTGACATAGTACGCAGATAATCGGCGTAACGGTCGCTTTCATACAGTTCTAAAATACCCTGTTCCAGTCGGTCGGTAATCTCTTTCATTTTGTCGGCTGGCTTTTCAGAAGATAGGATAATCGGGAGAACCGGGGGCTGCTCTGTGGCGGTGGTTTGTATGGCTACGGAAGCGTCAAGGTCTGCCTGTTCCTTTTCCTGTACTGGCGGCTGCGGCGTTACCCGGTATTCCTCCGGCACGTCGCGCCCGTCGTACCATTCTGTAAATGTGTTGCGGTTATTGTAGATATAGCCCTGCTCGGTAAATCTGCCCCCGTCATTGATAGCAGAGTCCCGCCCGTATTCCTCATACATGAAATATTTTTTTGCTTCTTCGGGCAGCTCCAACTCGTCCAGTTCTTCAATCAGATAATGCCCGTAATCTTCCTCACTCTGTACGGACGGGTAAAGCCAGTAACAATCAAGGTTTTGTGCAAGGTTGATAATGTCCTGCAAGTCCCTTGTATGGTCGCCGTATGCCATAGCTGCAACAAATTTTTCCCGGTCGTCGTCAAACTGCATTTTCAAAAGTTCGCTCAAATAGTTCAGCTCGTCAAGGCTTTCAAGCTCGGTCAATTTTCCTGCCAGTCCCGCAATAGAGGACTGGTATTCTGTGATGTGCAGCTCCCCGTAGTTTTTGCCGTCTATCCCGATACGGTCAAAGACTTCTTTCAAATGCTCGGCAGTCGTGGGGAATGATACCCATTCGCCCGCAGGTCTGCCCTCGGTGTACTTTCCAATATTAGAAAGATACCCGCTTAAAATCGTTTCTGCCATGCGTTCACTCCTTTCGTTTTCAATCATGCGGTGCATAAGCGCGTAGTCCTCCATGCTCATGCTCCCGTCAAATAGATAGGGGTCGGGTTCTTCGCCGTCCCGGTAGGCTTTTTCAGAGAACGGCAGCCCCGCAGCGTGGGCGGCGGCTCTTGCTTCCTCGATAAGCTCCGGCGGCAGCCTGTCGTCGTGGGCTTCGATAAATTCCCCGATATTGCTATATCCGTTTTCGTAGTGGCGGCGCACCCCGGCGGTCAGCTCGTCAAGGCTCATATCCTCGCCAAGATAGCCGGAGTAATAGCCGTTTACCACAACGGCGGCAGGGTCAGCCTGTTTGATTTCTTCCATGCGGTTTCTGTCCTCCGGGTAGAGGTAGTCGCCCATTTCAAGGTGGAAATATTCAGCGTTCCAAGAACGTCCCGTTTTCCAAAACGCCACCCAAGCGATACCGTCCCGTAATTCTTCTTGATAGTCCTTTACGGTGTCCCGTAAACTTGCCATGTGTAACCTCCTTTCCAAAGGGCAGCGCGGACGCTGCTCTTTCCAGTTTCATCATTCAGTACCCCGCGCCCGCCTTTTTGCCAAAGATTTTATATATTTTTTCAAGATTTCAGAGGGTTTGGGACACTTCCCAACAAGCAAAAATCCCCGCCGTTCTCGGTAGAGAAAGCAGGGATTTTACGGAAAAGGGTACTCTTTTCCTATGCTTGCTATTCAGTTATTTTTTCTTCGACAGTTCAATGCGGTAGTTGACATATTTCCCGCCTGTATCAGCCAATACGATAGTTCCGTCGTAGGTTTTGCCCGTCTTTGGGGAATAGAGCTTTTTCACATTTACCTTGCCGGATTTTAAGAGTGCAGCGGCAATCTTCGGGGTAAAGGTTACTTTTCGTTCTTCAAAGAAACGGTCATTTTTCCACATGGTAAAGATACATTCTTTGTTGCTGCAATAGTAGTTTTTCTTTCCCTCATAGACGGGAGAACCGCAGCGGGGGCAGCTTCCCAACGCTTCCCGTTCCGGCTTGAACATCTGCGCTTTATCATCAGAAAGAAACGGATAGGTCTTTACCAGTTCCCGCGCCATATCCTCGATACCCTCCATAAATGCGGCGGGGTCTGCCTTGCCTTTGGCAATCTGCGTCAGATTGTTTTCCCATTCTGCGGTAAGCTGCGGGCTTGTCAAGGTGTCCGGCAGGACGCACACAAGATTGATACCGTCTTTTGTGGGAAGTAGCTGCTTGCCTTTGCGTTCCACAAAGCCGCCCTTTACCAGTTTTTCAATAACAGCGGCGCGGGTGGCAGGAGTGCCAAGCCCTTTGCGTTCTGCGTCCGGGTCGGTGTCCTCGCTTCCGGCGCGCTCCATAGCGGAAAGCAGCGACGCTTCGTTGTGAGGTTTTGGCGGTGTGGTGTCATGCTCCGTTACCGTTGCCGCCGGATTTTCAAAGGTCTGTCCCTCGACAAATGGCGGCAGGGTCTTTTCTGTGTCGCTGTCTGCGTCGTCCGTTTCGGGCTTGTTCTTTAAGGCTGCCCTGTATTTTCGGTCAATCTCTTTCCAACCGTCGGACAATACCGTTTTTCCCCTTGCGGTAAAGGACTGTCCGGCACATTCAAAAAGTGCTGTAACCGCTTCAAAGGTATGCGGTGCAGCGGTCGCCATAAGCAGGCGCGTCCCGGCAAGGGTAAGGATATTTTTTTCACTTTCCGGCAGCGCGATAATATCAGTCTTTGCAAGCTCCATTGTGGGAATAATCGCGTGGTGGTCGGATACTTTTTTACTGTTCAGCACCTTTGCAAGCTCCGGCGTGAAGTCTGCGCCCTCCATAAAAGAAAACTTCCCACAAAGCAGCTTGATAATGTCCGTCGCCGTATCGCCCATGTCGTCAGTCAGATAGCTGCTGTCGGTTCTCGGATAGGTCAAGAGCTTCTTTTCATACAGGGCTTGTGCAAGGTCAAGGGTCTGTTTTGCGGTATATCCGAACAGGCGGTTTGCTTCCCGCTGTAAGGAAGTAAGGTCAAAGAGCTTCGGCGGGGCTGCGGTCTTTTTCTCTTTCACAAGGGAAGCACAGACTGCTTTTGACACTTCGCAAGCAGCTTTCAGCTTGTCAGCTTCGGAACGGTCAGATAGTTTTTCGCTTGCAGCTTCCGCGCCGGATAAGACAAGGCGCACATGGTAGTATTTTTCTTTCTTAAAGGTGGTAATCGCTGCGTCCCGGTCAACAAGCATTTTTAAGGTCGGGGTCTGTACGCGCCCCACGTTCAAGGTATGATTGTAAAGGACAGAGAAAAGACGGGTAGCATTGATACCAATTAACCAGTCAGCTTTTGCCCTGCATAATGCGGAAGCAAAGAGCGCGTCGTATTCCTCGCCGTTCTTCAGACGGGAAAATCCCTCTTTGATTGCGTTGTCCTCCATAGAAGAAATCCAAAGGCGGCGCATAGGTTTCTTGCAGCCCACCGTTTCATAGACAAAACGGAAAATGAGTTCTCCCTCGCGCCCTGCGTCGCAGGCATTGACGACTTCGGAAACGTCTGCCCGGTGCATAAGCTCTTTTAAGGTTTTGAATTGCTTTTCCTTGTCAGCGGCAACGGTGTATTTCCATTCCTGCGGCAAAATCGGTAAGCTGTCATAGCTCCACTTTTTATACTGTTCCCCGTAGGCGGCAGCTTCGGCAAGCCCTACCAAATGTCCCACGCACCAAGAAACGATATAACCGCTTCCTGTGAGAAATCCGTCTTTCTTTTCCTTTGCCCCAAGTACGGCAGCGATAGTCTGCGCCACACTGGGCTTTTCTGCGATAACTAAAATCAATGATAAATCCTCCTTTCAGTGTTCTGGCTCGGTTTTCTTTTTCTCCTGTACCTGTTTTAGACAGTACCCCACACAAGGGGACTGCCCCTTGTAAGGGCAGCCCGCGCAACGTGGGGAAGAAAGCTCCGGCGGGGATTTTTCCCCTTTGCCATAGTCCGGCTTCTGTATCATCATCTTTTCAAAGGGATTGTCGGTAAATAGGGTCATACTTCCTCGTCCTCCGTTTCTTCCTCTTTGGAAACTTCCCCAGTATCTGCTTCCGGCTCGTCCTCGTCGTAATCCTCAAAGTCAAAATCTTCAAGGTCGGTGCTTCCTTTCACGTTCTGCTTCGGTTTTACAAACTTAAAGTAGTAGAACGCCGCGCCGCCACCAAGCAGCACAAAGAGGACTAAGGCAAGTACCGCGCCGGGATTGCCGCCTTTTTCTTTGGGTTCTTCCGGCTGCTCTGTGGGTGTTGGGGTAGGTTCCTTGCCTGTGCAGCCTGTCAGAGTGGTTGCACATACCGGGCAGGACGTATTTACTTTTCCGGCTTCGCATTTCTCCGTACAGTTGCAGACTTCCGGTTTTTTCGTGGCTTCCCCAGTTTCGGTCAGTGCCATAAGGTCGGCTTCGTCCACTTGATTAAGGAAATGTACGGTCTGTTCCCCCTCGGCTGCCCGGTCAATGAGGATATAGAAATAGTTGCCGCTTTTTGTGGTAACAGTGATAAGCTGCTTATTGCCGCCGAAATCGTCTACCAGTGTTGCGTTGCCCTTTGGGGTAAGGGGCGGCGTTTCTTCTTCCTCCACAACTACATTGCTGTCGTTGGTCGCGTCCTCTGCGGGTGGCTCTGCGGCTGTTCCCTGTGCATAGGCAGGGACAGAAAAACCGCCCATAAGGATAAGGGCGGCACAAAGGGCGGTCATAGTCTTTTTCAGTTTATTCTTCATCTGCATTGTCCTCCTGTTCTTCATAGTCTGCGGCTTCGGTAGCGGGTGCAGCTGTCATGCCGGGGATAGTATCGCCTTTGAGCATGGCGTTAAGTTCCTGTGGGGTCATACGCATAGCGCGTACAAGCTGCACGATTTCAAGGTTTTCCGCTTCGGTTTTCTGCGCTTCCAGTCCTTTTAACTTGTTCTGATACTCTGTGATTTTCTCGCGGGTCTTTGCGATTTCCTTATTGATACGGTCGATTTTATTGTTTGCCATAGGTCATTTCTCCTTTCTTTTTTGGGGCTGCTTTACCAGTTCATCAGCCCGTAGCCTTTGATACATTGATAGTTAAGGTCATAGCTCTTAATCTTGCAGGCGTCGCCGGAATTGCCCTCAACGGTATAGACGCGGCTTCCGTCCCTGCCAAGCACAAGCCCCACATGGTCGGCAACGCCGTCTAAATCCCAGTCGAAAAAGATAGCGTCGCCCGGTGCGATATTCTCATAGCCCCGCGCGCCCCATTGCCCCCTTGACTGGAACCAGGGAACGCCCTGCCATTCGCAGCCTGCAAAGCGGGGTTCGCTTTTTCCGGCTTGATTGTAGCACCATGACACAAAGCAGGCGCACCATTCCACGCGGCTGTTAAAGCCGTACCAAGACCAATAGGGGTAGCCGCCCACATTTCCGACTTGCTGTTTTGCAAGCTCCATAAGCTCCGGGTTTCCGGGACGTGTGCCGTTTACAAACTCCACGCCGCTTAAATCCTCGGACGGGCTTCCGTCGGGGGAGCCGCCGCCAAAAATCAACGGTTTGTTGCCCTGTGTCTGTAAGTACACCTTGAACATTTCAAACTGCTGTGGGTTTAGCAGTTCTTCCGCAAGGGAAGCAATCGGCTTGTTTGTCAGCTTCACGTTCAAGATACGGTATTCGTATTCTTCCTCGTTGCCCTCCTCGTCGGTGGTAGTGCGTATCTCGATTTCTTCCGTCAACGTCAAGGTGTACTGTACGCCGAACAGTCGCTTTAGCTCTGCCTGTGCGCTCTGCGGGGTGTAGCTCTGCAAAAGGGCGGTCAGATAAGACGCAAGTTCGTGGGGGTTATGCCCGATAGTGTCAAGGTCATAACGGTATTCATCATAGCCGGGGTGGGTGCTTTCGATAGCGTCAATCTTGCTTTGTAACTCATTTTCCATTGCAGCATAGCTCTGTTCCGTTGCCACAAGGTCGCTGTCCTCCGACGTGTAGGAAGTCCCTAACACGCTGTTCATGCTGCCGGAAAACATTGCCCCGCAGGAAGAAAGCCCCACTGATACCATGATAAATAAAAGCAGCGCGGCGATAGCGATTATCACGCCTGCCGGGTGTCGTCCGGCAAAGGCTGCCGCTTTCTTTGCCGCTGTCTGGGACGCTCCGGCGGCTGCTTTGGCGGTGGCTGTACCGCCTTTCTTTACGGTCTTTGCATACTGGCGTTTGATTTTCTGTTTCTGCATGAACCGGGAAAAGGGATTGCTTGTAAGCTGCGGGTTCTCCTGCAAGGCTTTGTGATACTGGAAGTTCACATTTGCCTTGAACGCTGCCTTTTCTGCTTTTGCCGCTTCCCGGTAGGGTTTCAGCTTATGGCTGCGGTAGCCCTGTTTTAGTTTTCTTGTCCCGTACCTTGCGCCGCGCTCGGCAAGTTCCTCCGATTTGTGCGCGCCCTCCACGCCGGAATTATCTTTCTCGACGCTGTGTATCTTGTTGTGAACGAAAATACCCGCTTCCTGCGCGGGGCGGGATAACAGGTTATTGTGGGGTTTGCCGCCGGGTATGGGCTTTTCCTGTTCCTCAAAGTGAAGCCGGGTCTTTGCCTTTCCGGTGGTTTCCTCAAAGGTGCGCTCTTTTACCAGTTTCTTCTGCTTTGGGAGAGCTGCCTTTGCTTCGTCCAGTTTGTCGGCTGCTTTTTCTGATTTTTTGATATAGGGTTGTAGTTCCGGCATTGCCCGTTCCTCGTCGGTAAACTGCAAGCGGGAAGTGGAAGTACGCAAAACAGCCGCTTCCTGCGCTTTCTTGACTGCCTTTTTGCTTGCCTTTCGGGTATGGGCTGCGTCAAGGCGTTCCATGACGCGCTCGGCTGCGGCATTATCCGGCTGTGAAAAGTCGCTGTCTGCTTCCCGGCTGCTGATACGCTCGGCGGTCTGCTGTGTTTCGTTGACTTCTACCGCACCGTCGCGGGTCATTTTCTGTGTGATTTTATCGCGTGGTTTTAATTGTTTGATAGTCCTGCACCTCCAATCCGCGCCCTCGCAAGGGCGCAATATTCTGCATTTAATTCAATCCCGATATAATGACGGTCAAGGCTTTTCGCTGCAAGCCCGGTCGTGCCGCTTCCAAAAAACGGGTCTAAGACAATCCCGCCTTTGGGGCAGCCTGCCAAAATACAGGTTTCTGCTAATTTCGGGGGAAAGGCGGCAAAGTGTGCCCCTTTATAGGGGACGGTGTTAATCAGCCACACGTCCCGCTTGTTCCGCGTGGTCGGCATGAGCGCGTCGTCATAATAGCCGCCGTCCCTCGGTCGGTTTAGCCCCTGTACCTTTCCTTGTCCGGGGATTTCCTGTGTGTATTTGCTGTTGGTGCTGCGCGCTCTGCGATACCGTTCTGCGGTAGTAGGTGCTAAGGGTTCTGCAATGGCGGCAGCGTCATAGTAGTATTTCTTTTCTTTTGAGAGCAGGAAAATATGTTCATAACAGCGGGTCGGGCGGTCTTTGCAGCTTTCCGGCATAGGGTTTTGTTTCTGCCAGATAATATCGCTGCGCAGATACCACCCCTGTTCCCGCAGGGAAAACGCCAGGAGCCAGGGAATACCGATTAAGTCCTTTTGCTTGCAGCCGGTAACGCGGCTGTTCCTTGCAAGTCCCTGTCCGGTGCGCCCCTTTGGGTTTTTCGGGTCAGCATAGCCGCCTTTATTCCCAGTGCCGCAATAGGTGTCTGCAATATTCAGCCATAGCGTACCGTCCTTTCTAAGTACCCGGTAAAGCTCGCCAAAAACAGCGGTCAGCCTGTCAATATACTGTTCCGGCGTGTCCTCCTGCCCGATTTGTGCGTCAAGCCCATAGTCCCGCAGCGCAAAGTAGGGCGGGCTTGTAACGCAGCAATGGACGCTTTCAGAGGGTAACTCCTGCAAAGCACAAAGCGCGTCCCTATTGATAATCACATCTGTTTTCATAGGCTGCTCACTTCCTCCGGCTTCGTCGTCATAATGCGGTAAAGCTCGGTATCTTTCGGGAAATGGTCTACAAAGGGCAGCACCACATTTCCATAAAAGATAAGTCCCTCGCCTGCTTCGGTGTGGGTTACATACTTCATCTGCTGTGGGCTGATATTGAGCTGCTTTGCAAGGATAGCCCGGTCGCCCTGTGCCTGATTGAGCATGAGGACAAAATCAGAGTTTTATAGTGATAGGTAAGCCTCTGATATCATCTCGGGCTTTTCCCCCACTCCACACCGTGCATGCGACTTTCACCGCACACGGCGTTCCATCGGTTAGTATTTTTCATTGTCTAAACAATCAACCTTTGAATAGAATAAAAATTGTAGTAGTTGAAATAAGATTAAATAGGTTGCATGGAAGCCAACTCACGAAGGTGGTTAACCTTTATAAGCTGTTTGTTATCTAGCTGTAGTAAATCCATATATTTGTAAATAGTTTCCGCTTTTGAAGCATGAATGAGTTTATGGACGGAATTCTTTATGAGAATAAGATTCTCATAGGCATCCGTACCGCCTAAATGTCGAGGTAACTTATGATGGCAATGAATTTCCCCAACAGAGGAGAATTCAACACCGGTTATAGCACATTTTCCCCATTGGGCTGAAAAGAGAGATATTCGATTGTCTGCGTATTCCGCACTATTGGAATAGACTGGTTGACGCATGAGAGCCAACATCATAGGGATGTTGATTCTCAGACAGTTGTGAATACCTTCACGTCCTTCGGGAGTGTAATAATTCCAGCTCTTCTTACGGAAAAGCGGATTTTTGTGCTGTGTGTATCCTATTGGATACACGGGCTCATTCGTACCAGCGACATATCGCATCATTTTGGATTTACCAAAACGGGCTTTTTCAAACTCCGTAAGCTCTCGCCCTGTTTTCACAAGGCGGTTGCCTGTGCGAGTGCTAAGCCTGTTTGTCAGCAAGGTCATGACTGTGCGGTTAAGGGAAGCACAATCATGATTAACATGTGTGGCAATACAGTAGTAATTCTGCATGCCAGTGACCATACTGTTATAGAGTCTGATTTCACCCTGTTCGCCATATATTTTGCGAGGGTGAGCAATTCTCTTTGCCTGTTCTTTTAGCTTCTCCCTTTTGTGCTCCAGATTTTTATCTGCGATATGAGATATAACCACGAGTTTGTTGCCCTTCCTGTGCACTTTCATTTTGAATCCGAGAAAATCAGAATAATGATTTCTTACATTTACAATCCTCGTTTTCTTTTCAGAAATTTCCAGTTTGAGCCTTTCTTTCAGCCACAGAGTGACTGCACATTTGGTGCGTTCAGCAGAGTCCTTAGTCCTGCAAAAGATTCGAAAATCATCTGCATAGCGGACAATGAACATTTCCTTCAGGTTAGATTTCTTAGCCTGTCGATAGCCATTGTCGGGTCTGGTATTCCGTTTGCAAATCGGACACCATTGCCATTGACTTTCCACCCAGTGGTCTAATTCGTTAAGCACGATATTAGCCAGGAGTGGCGATATGATACCTCCTTATGACGAGATAAACGTTATGACGAGATAACGCTGATTATCTGCGTAAA
>CAUEAK010000024.1:0-21487 GCA_958454115.1 Blautia wexlerae | reverse complement strand
GTAAGCCCAGATTTCTTGCCATTCACCCTTTCAAGAACCTCTTCTACCGTCTGCTGATAAATTTCCTTCATCACTTCCGCCTCATCGTTTCTAAGTATTTACTACCTGAATTTCTTATGCAATGAAAGACCTCTTTGAAAAAAATATAAAAAAAAGACCTTCATTGCATAATAAAAAATGCAATAAAAGTCTCACCATTTCCTTATGATACCGGATGCTTCCACCGTACTGACAACATCACAAACGCAATTTGTTAAGCGCAGGTTACTCCCCTTTATTGGATCAAATCATATACCCAAAGTAACATGATTGTCAAGATACTTTATCATTACTTTTTCATTTTATGTTATACTTTTTACATCGTTAACACTATTAAAATAAATTCTCCGGAGGTGAATCAAATGGATCATACGAATAATTCCTGTTGTTGCGGTGAAGCGGAACATTTTTCCGGATGTCTGATTTGTGGTGCTTCTATTACGTATTGTGCTGAAAGCTCTATTCAGACGTGCAGCATCTGCCATAAAGAGCAATTAACCAATGCGGTCTGTGAAAATGGTCACTTTATCTGTGATGCCTGTCACAGCTATGGCACATATGCTCCGGTAATCACAACACTCAGAGACAGTACAGAAAAAGATGCTTTGCTTCTTCTGGAAAAAATTATGGATCTTCCATCTGTACATATGCATGGACCGGAGCATCATGCAATTGTTCCATGTGTTCTTCTGACAGCGTTTCGCAATAATGGAGAACATATGGATTACGATGCTGCACTATCTGAAATCTGTAAAAGAGCGAAGCAGGTTCCGGGCGGTACCTGTGGTTACTGGGGTGTCTGTGGAGCTGCTGCCGGAGCCGGTATTTTCATGTCCGTTATGACTGGATCCAGTCCACTTCACAAAGATGCATGGCCGTTTCCTCAAAAACTTGTTTCCATTATTTTATCCAGACTGGCAGATGTTGGTGGACCTCGCTGCTGCAAACGTACCAGCAGAATTGCCATTGAAGAAGCCGTTCATTTTTACAGTCAGTTTTGTTCTGTAAACATTCCGTTGTCTTCTATAACGTGTAAATACTGCGAAGATAATCGCGAATGTATCCAGGAAGATTGTCCATACTATCCTGAATAACAGGCAAGGCAGTGATTCCATGATACCACGAAATCACTGCCTTGTAACTCGTTTGCCAGGATACAGCGCCCCATCTTCCCACTTTGCTTTTTTGCAGTTCCATGAACGAATATCCTTCTCTTCCAAAACACTCCTGATTTGTTCTTCTCCATTGTCCGATGTAAAAAGCGCTGTAATTTCCTTTTTTCCATCTACAATTTTCACACAATAATCTACCAGTTCCGGAATCTCAAACAGTAATTCATCCATCTCTCTGATACTTCCCAATGGATCCATCCGCTTTACAAAGTCCAGGCGTTTTATTTCACTTCCACAGAGGCATCTTCCTGGAATGATCCTTGACCAGTCACCGGTTCGATATCGAATCAACGGCTGTGCTTCCATTCCAATGGTTGTAATCACCAGTTCTCCCCATTTACCGTCCGGCAGCACATTTCCGTTCTCATCTATAATCTCTGTAATACAATGGTTTTCCCGCATATGCATGCCCTCATGCGCCGTGCAGCAAATGGCACCTCCAAGCCCCATCTCTCTGGAACCATAGTGCGGCCAAAGTCGTGTTTGCAGAATTTCTTCGATTGCTTTCATGACAGTTTTCGGACAGGCATCTCCGGATACCAGTGCTCTTTTTATACTGCCTTTTCCGCACATTCGAAGCATGGACAGCAATGCCGTCGGCATTCCCACATACGTATCCGGCTGCTCCTCTTCCAGAATCCTGTTCAGTTCGCCATAAGTTCTTCCTGTCCCGGTTGAAAGAGGTTTTGCTCCCAGACGTCTGATTGCCTCCGCGATCAGTTCTCCTAATCCAAAAGGACCTGAAAATGGCATAGCCACCATCGTTATACTTCCAGGATAAATAAATTCACCCAGACCTGCCATAAAAAGTTCTATGGTGTGTTCACAGTCTCCCTCTGTATAGAATACACGTTTACCGGCACCGGTAGTTCCGCTTGTCTGTTCTGATATCACTTTCTGTACTTCCCCCTGGGAGCAAAGCAGCATCCTGCCTCCATCTCGTGCCAGATCTGTTTCTGTCGTAAAAGGAAGGCTTCTCAAATCTATCAGGCTTTCCAGTCTTTCCGGCAAATCTCGGTAAAAACCCTCTCGTTCTTTCTCTCTCTTCAGTACAATATTTAATTTCTCCAGCTGTATTCTGTGTATTTCATCTCTTGTAATCTCTGTAATACCTTCCTGCTTACAGATCATTGCATCTATATTCGATCGTTTCACTTTCTGTATAAATATATTCCTTTCGAATTCGTCAGATTATATGCACAAAACGGCACCATTCCATAATCAGAATCCACCTCGCAGATATAACATCTTTTCAGACGTTCAAGATCCATATTCCATGCATCCTGAAAAATCATCCCTGATACTGCAAAAGTTTCATTATGAACCCGGATCAGGAATTCATCCAGCGCATCTGTCTGTGTCATTTCTCCATCATCAAATTTTTTTGTGCTATAGCTCCACTGATTTTCCACATACTGTCTGGAATTATCGCTGGTAGTACAACAACATCCTCTGCCTGATTTCTTTTCCAAAAGTTTCAGTTCCCTCTCACCTTTTTTCAGATAACTTACATGAAAAGAACAATATGGATTCTCTGCTCCACCACCGGCGAAATCCTTGCTTTTCATAAGCCCGTCAGTCTGTTCCTCGATCAGCTTCAACATCTTTGGTATGGTAATCGGAGCTTGTGGACGCTGCTGAGAACATCTGCCAAAATAGCTGATCGGCTGGAAATGTACTCCTCTTACAAATGGCATATGATCCATCGCAAACTTCAGAATATCTCCAACCTGCATGTCATTTACTCCTGGCGCAATGACAGGTACCAGGGCAATTCCCAGTTCCGCTTCCGAACAGTTTAACACAGCCTTTTCTTTCAGTTCTATCATAGAGCGTCCGCGCAATGTCTGATACACATCATCTGTGACACCGTCAAACTGAAGAAATACTGTATTCAGTCCTGCTTTTTTTAGTTTTCTGGCATATCCTGCTTCCTGCGCAAGACGGATTCCATTGGTATTCAATTGAAAAAATGTAAACCCTTTTTCTCTACCCATATGTATGATCTCCGGAAGATCCTCCCGCATGGTTGGTTCTCCACCTGAGAGCTGAATATTGAATGGTCCTCCATGATCCATCAGAAAATCATATTGCTTTTCTATTTCATCAATTGAAAGATCACCGTTTTCCAGACATTCTCCTGCCGAAGCAAAGCAGACCGGGCAGTGCATATTGCAGCGCTTTGTCACTTCCAGTATCATACAACAGCCTTTTCGTTCGTGCTCCTCACAGAGTCCACAATTATCCGGGCAGGATTTCTCTTTGATTTTGGGATTTACCGGAGTCTCCGCAGACAGGTTTTCTCTTCCCCAGGAAAGATACTCTGCTGCCGTTCCTTCCCAGATCAGTGTCTGAAACTTTCCGTGGATATCACATTCTTTCACCAGATAAATGCCATCTTCACCGATACATTTTTTAGCCGTAAGTACTTTCATACATATCGGGCATACACTTTTTGTTTTACCCAGCGTAATCATAGTTCCAATATTCCCCGTTCTGTCAGTATTTCTATCACTTTCGTATAAGTATCTGCAATCAGCGCAGGACATTGCTCCATAATCACTCCCCAATCCAAATTAGAAGTGATATCCTTACAATAAAAAGCACCAAATTCTTCTTCGGTCTTCTTATGGAACCACTGATATAATTCCTGCACAGCCGGTTTCATCTGTATATCTTCTTTCTCCTGCGGAGCCAGATTGCCAAGGAACAAACCTATCGCACAGGCTCCTCCTGTCAGGCAGCCACAGGTATCTCCACAGTAACCGATCCCACCGCCAAGACCTCCCAGAGCCTTTACAAGCTGTGGATTTTCCTCACCTATGGCTTCCAGTGTCATAATCATAACCATTTGTGAGCAATGATAACCCATACTGCTAAGTTCTATGATTCTTTCATAAAGATCCATGTGCTACTCCTTTCTGCCAACCAACATGGTATAGCGCAGCTTCTTTCCTTTATATTCTTTCTGCAGAAGCTTATACTCTTCGCAGCAGAACGAATCATTCCAGATTGCTTCCAGATAATATTCCCGCCAAAGTAACGTCTGATCCTCCTGCCGGAGAATGGTAAATCCTGTCTGTTCTGCCATTTTCAAAAGATTTCCGGTATCAAGATCTGACAGTAAAAGAAAACCTCCCTTTTTCAAAACGCGCCAGCATTCAGATAGTGCATTTTTCTGATCTCTGCTGACAAAAAATGCACACTGGCTGATGCAAAGATCTATACTGTCTGATGAATACTGCAAATGCAGAAAATCGCCAATTTCCACATCACTGCCCCGTGGGAAAAGATCCACGCCATGTGCTTCCAGCCCAAATGATTTCAGGATTCGAACCGTGTCTCCTTCTCCTGCTCCAAGATCCAGTGCTTTCATTTCTTTTTTCCATTCTATGTTCTCCAGAAGATGAAGCGTCTGCGCTTCCCCTCCCGGATGCCTGTTCATCTATTTATCCTCCAGTGCACGCTCCACCGCGAGCACTTTTCCAAGTGCGAGTTCTTCCGGAACATACACAAACCCACACTTTGGACAGACAGGCATTTCCACAGGAAACCCATTTTCCAGATACATAAATTTTGCTTTTCCTTTTACAAGAGGAACCTTACATTTCATGCAGGTCAGCTTTCCTTCCGGATCAATCGTATAATATGTTCTTTCTACTGCCATTACTGTCCCACCCTTTTCATAATATTCATTCGATGACTGTATGCTCTGTGTACCAGATATCCGTCTTCTGTTTCCACAAACCGCACCCAGAATGTGACATTTCCCAGTCTGCTTCTTGTCACCAGTTCTTTTGTTTCTTCATCCAGGATTGCTTCCTGATTTTCTCTGTAATCTGATAACACACGTTCCACATCACTTTTCAGTATCATGCGCTCATCCATCATATGGATTGCCTCCTCTGTATAGGCAACAGTATAGTCTTTTTTCTCCATGATCGGTTCCTCATTCCAGATGTTTTTTAAAAGTGTTTGTTTCAATATGAGCCTGTTGTAGCGTTTCTCACTGATATCAGGCATATTGCTGGCATTTGCCCCATACAGAAGTTCAAGTATATGTCGGGATTCTCTTCCCTCTCTGGCAAATCGGTCTCTGCATGCCATGCAGTATGTAATATATGGTGCATCGGAACGTTCCAGACACTTTTCTGTCATTTTCGCTGCCATATCTTTATTGGCATATGCCGTCAGACCTCCATATCCACAACATGGAGACAAATCTCTGGAATATTCTGTATCTTCAACGGTACATCCCATATCCAACAAAAGTTCTCTTATAATATCCTGTGTCTGTGCATCCCCTCTGGCACCACAGGCATCATGTATGGCAACCGGTATCTCCAGTCCTTTTGCCTGCTGTGGAAGTCCGATTTCTTTCAAAATTTCCCAGATTCCTATAACATGCGCTCCAATACTTTCTTTTAGCTGCTTCATACAGGTTGGACAACCTGCTATGATGATCGGATCACCAAGCTTGGCTAGTTCCTGTTTCAGCTGCTCATTTACTTTTTCTGTCATTTCATAGCGGCCTGCCCATTCGCTGATTGCACCACAGCATCCTAGCATCAGAGCAACACCTCCATCTACCCGATTACTTAAATCTTCGTATGCCTGCATAACCACATCCGGCGCTATCGCACCTGCCTGACAGCCTGGGAAAAATACATATCTGCAAGTTTCATATCCCGGCTGGAGTCTGCTCAAAAAAGCCTCTGAATTTGAAAATAACATGTCCATCAGTGCAAATTCATGTGGCGCCAGCGGCATCTTATCTGTGGATACCATATTTTCTCTTGCTGACTTACACACCTGACTCATATCAAATCCATTCGGACAGATCACCGTACACTGTCCACAGAGGGCACAGGCATTCATCGGTTTGTTCATCGGATGATCTCCCATGATAATCTGAGTATTATTATAGATCTCACGGGCTAATAAACCCGGATGTTTTTGATATTCACTTAAATACACACAGCCTTTCATGCATTCGTCACAATGACACTGAATACATCGTTTTGCTTCTTCTACAGCTTCTTCTTTTGAATACCCATCCTGACCACAGAAAATCTTATTCGATCCATGGATTCCTTCCATGTTCGTATAAAGCTTGGTAGTCACTGCTCCTTCACTGCCTCTGTTGCTGTGCGGCGATAAATTCTGTACCAGAAGATCCACTGTCAAAGCTGCCCGCTTTGCGGCAAAAGCCGCATCCATCACAGATTCCGCAGGTCCGCTGACAATCTTTGCCTGTTCTCTTAACATAATCTCGACATCTGCTGCTTCTTCCGGAGCTAACATTTTTGCCACTTCTTCTGATGCGCATACCACATCTGCCAGTTCCATTTTTTCTCTGATAAACGAAAGATTCAAACTGCATCCAAATTCAAAAGAAAGATCCATAGATTTCAGACGTTTCGCTTCATTGCTGCGGTCTGATTCCAAAAGATGTCCGGCTGCCGCTGCAATATAGCTTTCATAATCTTCTTCCTTACAATAAATCGTCGTAGGATACATTTTCTTTTCCAGTTCCCCCGCAAGAAACAGTGGAAATAATCCAGAACCAAAGATTGCTGCCTTTTTCTTCTTTCTCATGCGGAATACACTGCTTCTTCTTCCCGGTTCTCCATACCGGACAATCGCACGTTCTACTTCTCGTATGGAGACACCATCACCAAGTTCACAAAGCTTGCAATTATCTTCGCAAGGTGCCGTACATCCATCACAGAGAATCATTGGAAATGGTGTAATTTTCTCATAAATTGCCAACGCTTTCTTAAAATTTCCTTTTGCAGCATAATACAGCATCTCTTTTGTATCCATTTTGAAAGGACAGGCTGCAACACAGTAGGCCGGCTGTTCATGGACGCAGAGACTGATCATATGATCCATCTCTTCTTTTGACATTCGATTTACATGATAAACGTGAGTAGAACCCCTCTCCTGTATGTATGTCATAACCTGATACTCCTTTCGTCTGTAAAGGGGAGGCAGTTTCCCGTCTCCCCTGATTATATCACAGTTGGCAGCTTTTACTCCAACCACATTATGAATTAAGCTTATTTCTCAAGTTCTTTTAATGCTGCAAGAACCCTTTCCGGACGGGCAGGGATACGTGTAATACGTGCACCTGTCGCATTAAAGATTGCATTCAGGATTGCAGGATGTGGAGCATCCAGTGGAGCCTCACCACAACCAGCCGCACCGTAAGGACCACTTGGACGATATGTTTCATTGAAGTGAAGTTCAATATCATCCGGAGCATCCTTTGGATATGGAATACCACAATTCTTCAAAGTGGTGTCATGGTTCAAATCTTCAAAATCTTCCGAAAGAGCAAGACCGATACCCTGTACAAGACCACCATAGAAATTACCTTCTACAAGAAGTCTGTTCATGATCGTACCTACGTCAGCTACGCAAGTAAATTTCTCAACGGTAACTTTACCTGTTTCTGTATTAACAGCAACTTCCGGCAGGAAGATAGTATACATATAAGTTGCAAATGGATCGCCCTGTGCGGTATCCTGATCGATCGGATGATCTGCACAGAATGTAGTTACCCAGTTACCTTCATATTTTGTTGCAAGCCCTTCTGCTACCATCTCATCATAAGTACGGAATGTTCCGTCTTCTTTCTTCATTGCTGCTACAAGATTTTCTGCAGCCAGACGACATGCATTACCTGACATAACCTGTGAGCGTGATCCTCCTGCAGGTCCTGCATTCGGACATGTCTTCGTATCATTCATAACCAGTTTAATCTGTTCCGGTCTGATTCCTGCCTGACGCAGTGTTTCATGAGATGATACAAGAACACCCATATCAGCCCCCTGTCCATGATCTTCCCATGCAGCATACATCGTAACGGTTCCATCCGGATTTAATTCTGCAAATGCATTTGATGTATCAACACCATCAAGACCACAACCGTATACTCCAAGAGATACACCGATACCATATTTCATCTTTCCGTCAGAAGCTGCATTCTTTTCGGCAACACGTTTTTTCGCCGCTTCATACAATGGACGTGCTTTCTTAAACAAATCTTCCTCACAATATACCTCCGGTGGATAACCTGTCGGGATGGTAGTGCCCTCTGATTCTTTATAGCAGTTCATTTCACGGATATCAAACGGATCGATTCCCATCTTAGCTGCCAGCACGTCAATCGCAATCTCAGATCCCATATAAGACTGTGGTGAACCATAAGCACGGAATGCGGAGCCCCATGCATGGTTTGTAAATACGGTTGTTGATTTATTACGAATAGAATTAATTCCATAACCTGCGCCTGTAAACTGAGAAAGTCTCATGGTAAGCAGATCGCCAAATTCTGAATATGGACCGTGATCTACATAGTTGTTACCCCAAAGTGCTAAGAGTTTACCATTTTCATCTGCTGCAAGCTTAATATTCATAAATGCAGGAGATCTCTTTCCTGTATAAGTAATGTTCTGGAACTGATTAAATACCAGCGATACCGGACGTTCCAGAATCTTAACAGCTGCACCAATCAGAGCCTCATTTGTCGGTGAGAACTTGTAACCAAATGTTCCGCCTGCATGGTTCTGAACAAGTCTTAAGTTTTCCATTGGTACACCGATACCATCTGCGATCATAGGCATATGAAGATGTATACCGATAGATTTGGAATGCACTGTTATCATACCGTCTTCATCAATATATCCATAACCACAGTCCGGCTCAAGGTGAAGATGAGGCTGGCGTGAACAGTAGGACTCGATCTCAACCTGCTGTGAATCCGGAATGCTGTCCCAGTCAAAGTCCGGTCCCTTGATACAGTTTGTCTCAAAAAATGCGTTTGGAGTACCAGGATGGATCTCTGCTGCATCCGGTGCGATTGCATCCATTGCGTTCATATATGCAGGAAGTTCTTCGATCTCCACCTTAACTGCATCTGCTGCTGCACGTGCATGTTCTTCTGTATCCGCAGCTACGATCGCAATCGCATCACCAAACTGAAAGATCTTTTCGTCGCAGAGTACAGGACGCTCAAATCCGTCTGTCTTATTGTGTTTCGGAAGCATTACAAGACCATTGATCTTGTTGGTTCCGCCTGCTGCCTTAATGTCCTTCGCTGTAATAACACGAACAACTCCCGGCATACTCTCTGCTTCTGTTGTATCGATACTGAGAATATTTGCGTGAGAAACCTTGGCCTGTGTAAGTGCAAGACGAAGAGTTCCCTCCGGCATCTTTAATGCATCATCTGCACCGAAATCCCAGGTACCTGTTACCTTCTGTGCTGCTGATGGACGGATATAGTTTGTACCGACGATAGAATCACCTGTCTGCTTGAATACGAGGTCTTCTTTAGTCATCTCGCCACGCATAACTGCTGCTGCCGCCATGGTCGCATCGATAAGCGGCTTGTAACCTGTACAACGACAGAGATTACGCTGCTTGTTAAACCAGTCCCTCACTTCTTCACGGGTAGGGCTCGGATTATTATCGAGAAGAACCTTTGCTGAAATAATAAAACCTGGTGAACAGAAACCACACTGTGCACATCCATATGCCATCCATGCAACCTGTATCGGATGCATATCAGAAATTGTTCCCACACCCTCGATTGTTGTGATCTCTGCATTGTCCGGAACACGGCTCATCTTGTAAATACAGGATCTTGTAACTTTTCCGTTCATAATAACATTACATGCTCCGCAATGACCTTCTCCACAACCGATCTTACATCCTGTAAGAAGAAGATGCTCACGAAGTACCTGAGCCAGTGTCTCATCCTTATCAAGAATAAGGATTCGCTCCACACCATTGATCTTCAATGTCTTTTTAATCATGTTTCATTCCTCCTTTAAAAAATACACGTTCCGATGTTACAAATCTTCTGACTTATGTGTTCCGCATGGATCATGATCGACTCCCTTACCCGTCAGATCTTTAAGTCTTTCCATTCCTCTGACAGAATAGAAAACAATGGAAGAGCTGCTTCCGTCCAGATTCTCACCGCTGAGTTTTAAAACATTCGCATTCTCATAATAATCAATCGGAAGTGTCCGACTGTATTGCTCTCCTGTGCGCTCATCTTTTACCTGTATCGTAACTTCTTTTGCGGTAATTTCAAAAATCTTATCCATGGAAACGTTCTCCTGTTTACATTATTTTGTATAATTTCATGTTATCATAATTTTGTACAGTTTTACAAATTGTAAATAATTATTAGTTGGCTATTTTCGTCCTTTTTTATATTGTTTTTATTACTTTATTTAAAAATTTTACTATTTATCCTCACTTTTCATGCTATAATAATATCAAATTTGTACAATGTTATTTTTAGGAGGTATCTATGATGCAGACAGGTGCTCTCATCGTAGCTGCAGGGAAATCGTCACGAATGGGAGACTTCAAGCCCATGCTTCAGCTTGGATCCATTTCCATCGCGCAGCGTGTGATTAATAACTTCCGGCAGGCCGGAATCTCTAAAATAGTGGTGGTAACCGGATATAATGCGGATGCTCTGGAACGCCACCTTGCTTCCAATCATGTTATTTTTCTTCGAAATGAGGACTATGAAACTACTCATATGTTTGATTCTGTCAGGATTGGACTGGAATATTTAAAAGACAAAGTGGATACGGTACTCTTTACACCTGTAGATGTTCCACTATTCACAGCACATACCGTTACACAAATGCTTTCTCTTGGACAGCCTCTTGTCACTCCGGTCTGTAACGGAACTCCAGGTCATCCGATCCTGATTCGTTCCTCATTAATTGAGTCCATTTTAAGCAATGATGGGAACACTGGTCTGAAGGGTGCTGTAGAACATTGTGGAACTCCCATGTATTGTTTAAATGTAGAAGATCCTGGAATCATTCATGATGCGGATACACCAGAGGATTATGCAGAACTTCTTCGTGCACACAATCAAAGTCTGATCCGTTCAGAGATTCAGATTCAGCTGGCACGGGAAAAGGTCTTCTTTGATGAACAGCTTTATTCGCTGCTTACACTGATTCATGAAACAGGATCTGTTCGTGATGCCTGCGAACGCATGCACATTTCCTACTCCACCAGCTGGAATCTGATTCATACATTAGAATCTCAGCTTCATGAACCGCTGATTATTCGAAGTCAGGGCGGTGTAAAGGGCAGTCACAGTGAGCTGACACCATACGGAGAAGAATTTTTGAAGCGATATGCCCGTTTTTCAGAGGAAACACGTACCTGTTCCGAAGCAATATTTGAAAAGTGTTTCAGAGGATTTTTCAATGCGTAATCTTTATCTTATTCGACACGGAAAACCACAATATCCAGATGAACATTCTTACTGTATCGGTCAGACTGATTTTTCTTTATCTATGCTTGGACATCTGCAGTCAGTCCTTCTTCACGGAGAACTGGATGATAAAATAACTGCTGTTTACTGCAGTCCTTTGTCAAGAGCTATGGAAACGGCTGCACATATCACACCTGATCTTCCACATATCACTATCTCAGATTTAACAGAACGAAATCTGGGAGAATGGGATGGTCTTTCATTTGATGAGATACGCAAAAGATGGCCGGACATATATGAAGCACGTGGAATGAATCCTGATTACCCGATTCCAGGAGCAGAAACTCCTTTCGCATCTGGCATGCGTTTTTCGCAGGCAATTTATGAGATTCTTCGTTCTTCTGAGGGTGATATTGCGATTGTTGCTCATACAGATGTAATTTCTTCTTATCTGTATTTGCTTGATTCAAAACAGCATGCCAGACAGTATTTTCGTCTTCCATGTGGTTCCTATTATCATCTGAACGCAGACGATAACGATCATGTTGCCTTATCTGATTCGACTTACCTGCTGCCTCATCCTGACTTGCATGACGAACTATGCCGGATGCTTCGCGATTCGGTGTCTCTTCCTCATCATGTACAAGCGCACAGTGATGCAGTGACTGAATTAGCTTGCCATTTCTGCGATCTGCTGGAATCTCATGGTTACTTTTTTAATAAAAAACTGATTCGCTCCGGAGCACTCCTTCACGATATTGCCAGACTTCAAAAACATCACACCAAAACAGGTGGTGATCTTTTCTTACAATTAGGCTATACTGAAATCAGTCAGATTATTTCACAACATCATGGTTTACAGAAGACACTTCTGAATGAAGCGGCTATCGTCTTTTTATCAGATAAACTGATTCAGGAAACCGAACGTGTAACCATCGAAAAACGATTTGCGGACAGTCTGTGTAAGTGTAACAGTCCCGAAGCTTTGAAATCTCATGAACGACAGCTTAAACAGGCTCTTGATCTGCAAAATATGATACAGACCATCTGTCACATGACGATATGACTTATAGAAAATTACAGGAGGTGTTTTATATATGAGAACTTTATTTCAGATCATACAACAAGAATTTCAAAAAGGAAACGACCTTGTGCTTGCATCCATCGTTGCTTCCTCAGGATCAACGCCAAGAGGTGCCGGTTCCCGTATGTTGGTTGGAAAAAAAGGCCGAATTGCCGGAACCATAGGCGGAGGTTCTGTCGAATATCGTGCAGAGCTTATGGCACTTGATATTCTTGAAAAGAAAGAATCCTGTGAACATGAATTCCGGTTGAATCGCAAAGATGTTGAGAATATCGGTATGATTTGTGGTGGTGATGTTACCGTATTTTTCCAGTATCTGGACCATAATGACCCTATTATTATGGAACTTGCAGTAACTGCTGAAACATTATATAAAGAACGAAAAGATTTCTGGCTGATCTGTGATCTTCATGCTACATCCGGTATGAGTCTTTACAGTGCATCCTATGGATTGACTGGAAATGCTGATGTTCCTTCTTCCATCTTATCTTCCTTATCTGCAAGACCATGCCGTCATCGCAATGAAACCTGTGACCTGTTTACAGAACAAATCGGTACATCCGGAACTGTCTATGTATTTGGAGGCGGGCATGTTTCACAAAAGCTGGTACCAATACTTGCAAGTGTTGACTTTCACTGCATCGTTCTGGATGACCGTCCGGAATTTACAGATCCTGCTCTTTTCCCGGATGCAGCAGAGACAATCCTTTGCGATTTTGATCATCTGGATCAGAGCATTTCTATCACAGATGCTGATTATTGCTGTGTCATGACACGAGGTCATGCCTATGATACGATTGTGCAGGCACAACTTCTTGCCACACCTGCATGCTATATCGGCGTCATTGGAAGTCTTGCCAAAAGAGCTGGTGTATTTCATCGTCTCGTAGAAGAGTATGGAATCGATGAGCGAGAATTAGACCGTATTATCACGCCTGTGGGACTTAATATTAAAGCAGAAACACCTGCTGAAATCGCAATATCTATCACAGGACAAATGATTCAGGTTCGAGCTGAAAGAAAGGCTGCTATGAAATGATGACAAAACATGTCTACAAAACTATTATATTCGGTGCCGGACAAATTGGGCAGATGACTGCCCGACTTCTTGGAAATTCCTATCAGATCATGTGCTTTGCCGATAATGATCCGCGCAAACATGGACAATTTATTGGTAATATCCCAATCTGTTCTCCATCAAAGGCCGCTGCTCTTCTTCCTGATCTGATTATTCTTGGTGTATTGGATGAAGAGCGGCGTGGTTCTATGATGCAGCAGATGGAGCACTTGGGCTATCACGGTTCATTTTGTGATCCTTCTGCACTTCGCATGTTTGATGCACGGGTTGCGGTTATGCGCCTTTTAGCCGAACAAATACATCAACAAAATATCCCTGGAGATGTGGCAGAACTTGGTGTTTTCCAGGGTGATTTTTCTTGCCTGATCAGTACGGCCTTTCCGGATCGAAAAATACATCTTTTTGATACTTTTGAAGGCTTTTCAGAAAAAGATATTGCCGTAGAAACCTCCAGGCATCTGTCTCGCGCTAAAACAGGTGACTTTTCTTCTACAGATGTAGACTCTGTTCTTCGCATCATGCCTGATCCATCACATGTGATCATCCATAAAGGATGGTTTCCGGATACTTTTTCCGATATTACCGATGAAACTTTCTGTTTCGTATCATTAGATGCAGATCTCTATGCTCCAACTGCTGCTGCATTACCTCTGTTTTATGAACGTCTGTCTATCGGCGGAGTTCTCCTGATCCATGACGTATACAGTACCCAGTTTTCCGGATGTAACAAAGCTGTAGGCGAATTCTGCCTGAAACACCACCTGTTTGCAGATCCTGTATGCGATCTGCATGGAAGTGCTATTATCCGAAAAATCATTTAAAACCTAATCGAAAGCCTTTCATAATCCTATACGCCTTCTGTATTATGCTATTTTACGAGATACCCTTCAGTCTTTAAATATGTATCAGAATCGTTAATATTCTGAAAATATCCCTCATTGGATTTCCGTATAACAAACAAAAATTCCTACAGTATTTAAAAATCTATAGTTTAACGGATTCCTTTGTGAAAATATCAGCAATTTCGCATTACGTGCAGACTTTCTTATAGATTTCCGGATCATTGATATTCTGAAAATAGTTTTCCGGTGCACTGGTATGGTATAGGGAATATCCCACTGTATTTAAAAAACGATACACCGATGATCTTCCTGATTCCAGAAAATCTGTGATCTCTTTATAAAGTCTGGCATCATATACCGCTATCAGCGATTCTTCTTTTCCATTATGACACAGCATAGTCACCGGTTGGTCGGCTTTTTCCATTGCGAACTTCAACAGATTTTGAAGTTCTTCCACAGGTACCAGCGGCGTATCTACCCCCAGCACCAGGCATTTTTCTGTCTTTGCCCTTCGAAAACAGCTCTCCAGACCGCCAAGTGGACCCTGACCGGAAATTCGATCCGGCACAATCTCTTCCCCTCACTGTGTTCCACGATATCCAGAAATTAAGATCTGTTTTGCTCCCAACTGACATCCTTTTCCGATCTGTATCTCCAAAAATGTCTGTCCATCTAAAAGCAGATCTGACTTCTCCCTTCCCATATGGCTGCTGGCACCACCTGCCAGGACTACCAGCGTAAAATCTGATGGCAATTGCTGTTCTGCCAACTGACCGTTTTCTAATTCAGATATATCAGTCTGCATTTTCCGATTATTTTCTGGCACAGTTCGTTGCCTCCCCGGTCAGGATCTGTAATCCATGTTCCAGCGCTGGAATAATATATTCCAGACTTTCTCTGACTGCTTTCGGGCTTCCCGGCAGATTCACGATCAGTGTTCCTTTTCGAATACCTGCTGCTGCACGACTGAGCATAGCTCTTGGTGTAATCGTCATACTATATGCTCTCATTGCTTCCGGAATCCCCGGCACTTCACGTTCTATAATATCCTTTGTTGCCTCCGGCATACAGTCTCTCGGCGAAAATCCGGTTCCACCCGTAGTTACAATCAGCTCTGCTATTCCCTCATCTGCTATACGAGCCATCTCATCTGCCAGCATCTTTCTGTCATCCGGCAAAAGAATGGTATGCACCACTTCGTAATCGTTCGCTTCCAAAATTTCCTGGATTACCGAGCCACTTTTATCTTCTCTCTCTCCTGCATATCCAGAATCACTGGATGTAATAATCGCAACTTTCATAATTCCTTATCCTCCTATCTGGGACATTAATTTACATTCATCTGTCTCAATCTCTTCCGATGTAAAATGATGACTGACCGGTTTTTCCCATATTACTTTCTGTATTGCCTCTGTCAGTTCATCATCTGTGCATCCTGAACGCATCAAATTCTTCAAATCCGTTCCAGTCTGATATTGCAGACAGGCTTTTAAAAATCCTTCTGCTGTCATACGCACACGATTACACTGGTCGCAAAACTTATGCGTCATCGCACTGATAAATCCTATTTTACCCTGAAATTCTTCTATTTTATAATAATGACACGGTCCATTCCCATATCGTTCTTTTATTGGAGTCATTCTTCCATATGCTTTCTCTAATATTTCGCATATTTCACTTTCTCCCCGAAACTGAAAATCCTTTCCATATCCAATCGGCATCATTTCAATGAAACGAACATGAATCGGATATTGCTTTGCAAGTCTCGCTATCGATACCAGATTTTCCTGCTCTTCCACTACCGGCACACAATTAATCTTCAATCCAATCTGCGGATACTGTAATGCCGCCTGGATTCCCTCCAGCACCCGATCCAGACTTTCTCTCCTGGTTACCTTTGCAAACTCTGCTGCATTTAAAGTATCCAGACTGATATTTATATCATCAAGCCCCGCTTCTGCCAGATCTGCTATCTGTTCTTCGAGCAATACACCATTGGTCGTTAATGTCACTTTTTCGATGCCAGGAAGTTCTTTTAACATTCGAACCAGTGTGGCACAATTCTTTCTAATTAACGGTTCTCCTCCGGTCAGTTTGATCTTACGTATACCTAAACCAGTCATACATCTGCTGATTCTGGTAATCTCATCATAAGTCAGAATTTCTTCATGCGGGATCTGCACAACTCCATTTTCCGGCATACAATAGACGCACCTGAGATTACATCGATCTGTAATGGATATCCGCAGATAGTCAATCTCTCTTCCAAATCTATCCTTCATACTATTCTTTCGGGTTTCGATATAACCCGCTTTTTCCTCCGCTTTTTTCTACCAGATGAATGTCCGTCAGCTCCATGGACTTGTCAATTGCCTTACACATGTCATAAATTGTCAAAAGTGCCACATTCACACCAGTAAGCGCCTCCATCTCCACACCGGTCTGACCTTCCGTTTTGGCTGTACAGATTGCCGTAATTTCAAGATTTTCTTCATCCATTTCAAAATCTACCGAACACTTCTGAATCATCAGCGGATGACACATCGGAATCAGATGAGATGTCTGTTTTACCGCCATAATGCCAGCCACTCTTGCTACTCCAAGTACATCTCCTTTTTTCACAGTCCCCTGTTTCACTGCATCCATCACAGCCTGACAGACACAAATCTTGCCTTTTGCTACTGCGGTTCTGGATGTCGGTATCTTTCCGGACACATCCACCATAACAGCGTTACCCTTCTGATCAAAATGATTCAGCTTATTCTCCATCTGCCTCACCTGCTGCCTTATCTATCACAATTTCATCGCCTTCTGTCAATACGCCACCATGAAGTACTCTGGTAAAGATACCTTCTCTTGGCATAATACAGTCACCCATAATTTTATAAATCTCACATCCACTATGACATTTTTTCCCGATCTGTGTCACTTCTAATAATACCTCTCCGCTGCGAAGTCTGGTGCCAACCGGCAATGCCTTCAGATCGTATCCACTTACAATCAGGTTTTCTCCAAATGCTCCGTCTTCGATCGGTGCTCCCTTTGCCTTGAATTCTTCTATTTTTTCATAAGAAAGAAGACTCACCTGGCGATGCCACTTGCCGGCATGGGCATCCTTCTCGATTCCAAATTCTTCCATCAGTCTGGCACTATGTACATTCTTTTTCTGTGTACCTTTCTTCTCACTGATATTTACCGCCATAATCTTTCCCATTTTATTTCCTCCTTCATCCCTCAATTCACTCTTTCGAAATAAAGAGATGTCTGTTATACTAGATCTAGTATAACACATAGTAAACATGATAAAAGAATTGTTTTTTCAATTGGAGAAATTATGTATATTAACGAACAATAACAAAATCTGTCTCTGCTAGAGACAAAAACATATCAATATATCGGAAGAAATGGAGAATCCCGTACGGAACAAGAAGAAGTATTGAACGAACATATGATGGATGTCTATATAAATGATCATCTGACTATGAAACTTGTTTGCCTGCCCCAGCATCTGACTGAACTGGTTCTTGGAAGATTGCTGACAGAACAAATCATCACGTCTTCCGAAGATGTAGATCATATCTATATCTGTGAATATGGAAAACGTGCAAAAGTCTATTTAAAAAATTCGGCACACAGCACACAATCCTCATCGGATGCCTTTGTAGAAGTAACTCCTACCTGCTGTACCGGCAATCATATTTTAAATGATTACTTTGTTACATCCAAAGAGCCACAGTCACTTACACCGATTTTCTGGAAACCAGAATGGATCTTTCATATGGCGGATGCCTTTGCGGATGGTTCTCCTCTCCATGGCATTACCTTTGCCACACATAGCTGCATTCTCGCTCAAAAAGATCACATTCTGTTTTCCTGCGAAGATATCGGACGGCACAATGCTTTGGATAAAGTGATCGGCTACGCTCTGCGGCACAATATTGACCTGCATCAATGTATGGTATATTCCAGCGGCAGAATACCTACTGATATGACTTTAAAGGTCATCCATGCAGGGATTCCAATTCTCTCCAGCAAGGCTTCTCCTACTTCTGAAGCAATTGATCTTGCAAAAAAATATCACCTGACCCTGATCTGTGCAGCCAGAAGGGATCGAATGAAAGTATTTACGAAATAATGTTTGACAACCGCATATTAAACCACCGGAACTGGATATTGAAAGCTTTTTCGCATTTTTCACGAAAGAATCACCGTATCATAGATTACCTCAACCTTGATACGGTGATTCTTTCATTTATTTTAATAACATCACATCTTTTTCATCTATCCCAATCCATATCTTATTTCCAGAAATATGCTTTTGGTACTGCTGCCATTGTTCTTTCGTCACATCTACGCGAATCCTGGCTTCTTCTTTCGTAGATACGATCAAGATATACGAAAACACGTCCTCAATCACTCTTTCCACTTTACATGGAAATACGTTTTTCGTTGTGCCATCTGCTTCCGGTAGTACCGGATGTATAAAGTGACTTCGCACTCCTACACTGCTGGCGTCTTCTTTTCCTGTGGTATCACACTGCAATGTAATTCCCCAGTCCAGAGCCATGACTTCGCCTGCTGCTGTCACCGCCTGCGGGCGATCCTCTATGGCTGCCACTTCCACCAGTTCTGCACCAAATTCTTTCATGCGAGCCGCCAGAAGTCCCTGATTACAATCATAAATCTTCCCCGGAATCAATCTTTTTCCGGGTGCCATTACTTCATCTCCGGTAGTCAGAACAGCTGTTCTTACCCGACGATAAACCTTCACTTTTATGACTCCCATACTGGCCAGTATACCTGCTTCAATAAATCCGATTTTGTCACCCTTTTTCAAAAGAACCGTTCCATTTTTAAAATTCTCTCCCTGATAACAGTAATTCTGCCACTGTCCGGTCGGACGGAAGATTCTGACAGTCTCTTCTCCATAATCTGTATCCTACTGACGGACACAGCAGTCACAGCCTTTCGGAATAGCTGCGCCTGTCATAATCCGAACCGCCTGCCCCTTTTCCACTGTGACTCTGGAATACTGCCCCGCATCAATCTCTTCCAATACCGTCAACTGTACCGGATGACTTTCTGATGCATCCGTTATATCCTCCGCTTTGCAGGCATAACCATCCACAGGTGATCTGTCAAACGGCGGGTTATCAAATCCTGCAATCATATCCTTTGCCAACACTCTTCCACATGTCTGCAAAAGTGGTACAGTTTCCGTTTCCTCTATTACTTTTGTATGTTCCAGCAGTGCTTCCAGTGCCTACTCTACCGTAAGCTTTTCCATGCTTATTCCTCCTGTCCTGCTCTTATACGCCCTTTCCAAAGCTGCAGTTCGGATAATGACATTCTTTGCAGCCAAGACAGAATCCGCCATTTCCCATATGTGCCAGATCTTTTTTTGTCACTTCTATACCTGCGATAATACGTGGCAGAACAAGATCAAATACGGTGGCTTTTGCATACATCACACATCCCGGCAGTCCCATTACCGGTGTGCCATCTTCCAGATAGGATAACAGGAACATCGCTCCCGGAAGTACCGGAGCACCATAAGATACGATTCTCGCTCCTGTATTTTTGATCGCGCCCGGTGTCTTATCATCTGGATCCACGCTCATACCACCGGTACAGACAATCAGATCTGCCCCTTCTTCTTTTAATTTCATAATAGCGGCAGTGATTTTTTCCATATCATCATTGCACAGAATATGTCCGTGAATTTCAGCACCGTAAGATTTCATTTTTTCGATGATTACCGGTGTGAAAGTATCCTTAATTCTTCCATAAAATACTTCATTTCCGGTGGTTACAATTCCTACCTTCCGTTTCTTATAAGGTGCCAGCGATACCAGCGGTTTTTCTCCTGCTGTTTTCTTCACCAAATCCATTTTTTCTTTTGCAATCACCAGCGGAATCACACGGGTTCCTAAAAGACGGTCACCTTTTTTTACCGGGAAATTTGTATGACGGGTGGCAATCATAATCTCATCGATCTCATTAATAGCATCCAGCCTCGGCACATCCACCTGAAATACTCCGTCACAATCTGCAATCAACTCAATTTTTCCTTCTTTTACATCCGTTGGATGCATATTCTCATTGATGCACACATCACACAGAATCTGCGCTGCTTCATTTTCATGCAAAGTATTTTCATCCTTCTCCCACACATAAAGATGGTCTTTTCCCAGAGATAGCAAAACCGGAATATCTTCTTCCTGTACAATATGTCCTTTACGAAAGGCTGTATCTTTTACCACATCCTTCACAATTCTGGTAATATCATGGCACAGTACATGTCCTACCGCGTCCGTTGTTTTAATACACTTCATGACGTTCCCCTTTTACTTTCTGTCCAGAAAAGTTATAAATTTATATGGAGTAATTGTAACATATTGCCAAGAAAAACACAACTTTCATAAACACGGGAGTTTGACACATTGAAATCCAAAAAATTACCGCAAAGCCTTGAACACGGGATGTAATTATTCTTCTACAGCGAATAAATATGGTTGCTCCTACGGACAAGTTTATGCATGGGTTAAAAAATATAAAGATAAAGGAATCGAAGGATTATATGATCGACGAAGTAAGAACAAAGCGATTTCTCAATTATCAGATATTGAGAAGTTGAAAGCTGAAAACCGACTACTAAAAGCTCAAACACAGCAGCAACAAATGGAGATTGATTTCTTAAAAAACTCGACGAAATAGAGAGGAGGTGAACCTGACCAAGACACGCAATACAACAAAATACCTTGCAATCAAAGAATTATAGATTATTTCTGGCTTTCCATACTGGCAGTCATAATTGTTATCTCCATAATCATCGCATATATCATAGTATGAACAGGATCTTTTTATAATGATTTATTTTCTATGTGAACTACTCGGCAACTGAGTTACCAGAGCATCTGAATTAAGGCGGGATACCGCCTTTTCAGGGTGCGTCCATGACACCACTACTGTTTGCTCTTTAGAGCTATACAGCTACTTTTATTATTT
>CAUEAK010000023.1:0-23610 GCA_958454115.1 Blautia wexlerae | reverse complement strand
CGCAATTCCCGATGAGACTTTCCCAGCTGTCCTTAAACAAGGCTTTCATCTGGGCAATATTCTGAATGATGATACTGCAGGAAATTGCGCGCGACCGCATGGTTGCCAGAAGTTTGTCAAAATCATCCGGCAATGCCACGTTGGGCCACTCATCCATGATGCAGTGTACCGGGATCGGCAGTTTCCCATGGTATTTCCGGTCTGCCACATAATAAAGGGTCTGAAACAGGTTGCTGTAGATCATGCCCACCAGATAATTGAGGCTGGTATCTGCATCCGGGATACAGCAAAACAGCGCCACCTTTTTCTCCCCGATGCTGTAAAGATCCAGTTCATCGGTACAGGTTAAATTGGCGATCTGCTTTAAGTTAAAGGCTGCCAGACGGACACCCACAGAAATCAGGATAGACTTGGCAGTTTTTCCAGCCGCCTGCTTGTAAATGGCATACTGCTTCACCGCAATACTTTCCGGATTTCGCATCTCCAAACGTTCAAACAGGATATCCAGCGGAGACTGGTATTCCTCATCGTCCTCTTTTACCTGGGCAGAACCTAACATTTCCATGATCATGGAGAAGTTCTGTTCCTCCGGCGGCGCTTCATGCAACAGATACAGCATGAGCGCCTGCAGCAAGGCAGTCTCACTTTTCTCCCAAAACGGATCTGAGCTTTGCGCTCCCTTCGGGGTGGTGTTACGGATCAGGTTGTTGATGAGTTTTAGCACATCCTTGTCATCCCGCACATAGGCAAAGGGATTATAACAAAAGGACGTTTCCGGGTTGATGAGATCAAACACCCGGACTTCATATCCTTCCCTCTCCAGCAGTCCTCCGGTTTTCCGAAGAAGCTCTCCCTTAGGATCGGTGACCACCATAGAACAGTTGCACTGCATGATGTTGACTACGGCGTATGCCCGGCTTTTTCCCGCACCGGAACCGCCCACCACCAAAACATTTAAGTTTCGTTTGTGCTTATAGCAGTCCAGTCCCATACGGAAGTTCTGGGTTAAAATGAGATTCTGGGTGTACCGCTTGTCCCGGTAACGCTTGCAGATGGAAGCTGCATCACCCCATTTGGCAGAGCCATGCTCCACCCCTCTTCGATAGTTTCTCTTCTGGGAATAATAAATACCGATGCCTAACACATAGGCGATTGTGAATGTGAACATACACCGCAGCGTGTACGGTGTATAAGAAATAGAAAAAGGCTGATCCAGTTTTTCGGTCAGCACTTGTAAGATCTGTAACAGATTGGTATCTGGTTTTATGGCACAGGCAGTGATGGCGCCTGCCCACCAGACAACGGGCAAAAACAGCAGCCACACCCAAAGGTCCGCACGTTTCCATGCTACCTCTGCGGGCTTCTCTCCTTCTTCGCTTTTTCACTCTTTGGCACTTCCTTTGCTGGTCCGTCTACCCTATGAAAAGAATCCACACCGGGAACGATGGCAAGGCTCCGCCCATTCTCCCAATGCATGTGAATCTGTCCGGCATCATCGATAAATGCTACCGTTCCCTGTAATCCCGGCGGCATCCCTGCCTCATCCATAAAGTCCAGGCAGAGCCTTGTTCCTTCGGGATACCGCTTTCGTAATTGTTCCACTTGTTTCTGATTATACATCCTCATAGACATCCCTCCCTTCTGCTACCAGAAGAAGCGCCTGCTGGTGTTCGGTTTCATGACCTTTAAGATCACACTGTCAATGCCATCGCTGTACCTGCCCATGGCCAGATACTTGTCCCGCAGCCGATTGAGGGTATTGCGAAGTTCCCGCTGTTCCCCTGTTGTGATGGGAAGCCTTTTCTCAGAAAGTTCATAGTCCCGGACTTTCTGCAGCATGGCTTCTGTAGCCGGACGAACCTTTCCCATCTGACTTTGGGCTGCCAGTTCGTCTTTTAATGCCACCGTAAACATATTTTTCATGATATTGTCTGTTTTCAAATAGTAATCTGCCATCTTTGGCACCTCCTTTGTTACACCCAACATACCACAAAAACCCCGCAATAGCTATCCCAACAGCGGAACTTTTTCCAGAACTTACCGCTCCGGCTGTTTCTCTTTTTTCTCCTTCTTCGGTGTCTGCTTTGGCGGTTCCTCAAAGGAAAAATCATCTTTAGAAAAAGCCTGCTCCTGTTCCCCGAAGTTCCGTTCCATATGGTTGCGGATGGTATAGGCTGCCTGACGCACATCATTTAAAAAGCCACGCAGTTCCTGGGGATCTTTCTGCCCGTTTGCCTGCATCTCTGCTACTTTTCCAAACTGGAAACCGGACACCTCTGCCCCATACCGCTTACCGATTACATAGGCGGCACAGTATGCCTGGGCATTAACTTTCTTCCTGACATAATTCCCATCATGCTGGTCTAATGCTGCACACGCCAGTTCCCGGTTCACTGCATGGAACGTTGTATTCTCATCCATGCCATTGCGCACATAGACGGTACGCTGTTTCGGGATATACTGTGCCTGGATGCCCTCCGGCAGATTGTCTGCGATCTGCATCCGCACTGGTTGATCCTTTAGTACAGACTGTATCAGTTCTTCCATAGAACGCTGCGGACGTTCTTCCAGAGGCTTTCCACTCATCTGGCTGATGTCAAAGCCCTTACTGATGGTATAGCCTGTGCGCATCTCCCCGTCTTTTTCATATTCCGTACTGACCATATAGGTGTATCCATGCACCCCGGATTTTGGGGAACGGTTCTCTGCCTTCCAGTAATCATAAGACTTTACCACGGTTGTCTGTGGATTCTGTCCGTAGATCAGCAGAAGGTTGGGCGTTTTCTGAGTGTTGCACTGTGCCATAAAATCCAAGAATCCTTTTAAAGATTCTCCATTTTGGAACACTGCCTGCGCCTGGGCGTCAACCTCTGCCCACACTTCTTCCCTCTGCTGTTTTTTCATGGCTGCATATTCTTCTTTTGACAGCCGCTGCTCTACCGCCTGTTCTTCCCCTGCTCCACCTGGGATCATATTCGTTAAATCCATATCACCTTACCTGCCTTTCACTTTTTTCTTTTTTCTCTGCTGGTTTCTCGGTTTTCTCCGACTCTTCTGTGTCTGCCTGCGCTGTTTCTGCTCGGCTTCAATCTTCTTTAGTTCCTGCCGGACAGATGGCTTGTCCCCTTTCCAGCTAGTTTCCTGCCCGGAAAAAGAAGCGCTGTTGTGCGAGGAAGGTTCGGACAGATTCTCTGCCTTCTCCGCCTGGGTAAAATTTTCTCCCGAAGGAGAAACTTCCCCTACATCAAACAAATGCTCTTCTTCATCCAGTTCAAATTCAATGGTCCCTTCCGGCAGCACCACCTTTTCGGTCTTCACCGGAAGTTCCTCTTTCCCTTCTGTTTTCTCGGTAAACTCTGCATCAATCACACGGTCTGCTTCCCGTACTGGCGCTTGTTCTACAACCGCTTCTCCAGCTTCGGATTTTACAAAGTCCAGATTCATCTTGTCCAGCACCCGGTTTACCTTTGCTGCATCATCGGCAAACACCATGATTTCTGCGGACTTGGGATTTTTCTTATCCCGGATGACCACATACAACAGCCCTCTGGATTTGGCTTCCCCGGCAAACTCCCGCAGCCTGTCATGGGGAATGGTGAAAAACTTCATTGCCCGCTGTTCCTTTAACATCCGAAGCAGGTTGGTCTTTCCCCTGGTCTTTTTCTGATCCTTCATCACCGCTACAATCAGCACCGCCAGATTTTTTGCAATGCTTCCACTAATCCGTAAGGTATGTTCCATGCCTTCCATGGAATACCGGACAATCTGATCCGCCGCATCACCGCCATAGTTCATACGCTCTCACCTCCTTACCGATTCCATTCTGCCTCCCTTCGCTGTTTCCCTGACATTTCCTGTACCTCCTCCTGTTCTTTTGCCTGCCTTAACCGCTCTTCCATTTCCAAGGACTGCTTTTCAATCTGCTGGCTTAAACGGATTTTCTTACGAAGTTCTTTTAACTCCCCATTGATTTCCTGAATGCGCATACCGCCCGGTTCTTTCCGGTATAATTCTCTGCGCTCTTTCATCAAAGAAAGTACCTGTTCTTCCAAGGGTTTCCGGTATGCTGCCAGCTCTTCCCTGGTGGTGATCTCTTCCTTTTGTAAAAATTCCATCTGGCTGATTCGTTTCTCCAGCCTCCGAATATCGGAACGCACTGCATAGGGAATCCGCTTTGGTTTCTTCGGAAATACCCCCATCTGATATAAATAGGAATAGTAAAGTCTCTGAAGTCCGGTAAGTTTCCGTCTTGGAAACTGCATCTGCGTGTTTCCATACACCTGTTGGATCTTTGGACGCAGGATCTTCTCCCGGATTTCTGCCTCCCCATATCCTTTTCCCAAGGAACGCAGACGAATATACCGCTCCATCCCCGGTGTTTTTAAGGATGGGTACTTCCGGTTCAGCTTCCAGGTATAGCCCCGTTTCTCCATTTCTTTGACAAACTGACTCCAGGAAAAACTCACACCAATGGCATCCCGGATATCCATGCGGATGGCAGTCCTCCAAGTGGGCTTCCCTTCTGCTTCTGCTTTCCACTGGGCATAATGCATGGCTTTTCCCTGATTCGTCTGGATCACCGAAAGACCATATTTTCTGCATAATTGATCGGAAATCTGACGCACTTCGGTAAAATAACTTTTGGCATTGCTATGGTATTTTCTCCCATCTACCATACTCACTGAATTCCACACCAGATGATTATGGTAATGCTTCGTATTCAAGTGAGTAGTGATCACGACCTCATACTGCCCTTTCAAAAGCTGCTCTGCCAGTTCCTGTCCAATAAGATGTGCCAGTTCCGGAGATACTTCCCCTTCCGCAAAACTCTGTACCAAATGGTATCCCTGTACCCCTTCTTTTTTATGGAAACGCTCTTTTGTCTTTACCATGTCCACATAGGCATTCTCACAGGTACACCCAATGGCATCTTCAAAAATGGTCTGTTCCGTCTTTTCCCGGTTTAATGCATAATCAATGGCTTCTTCCAGGGATCCGGCACTCTTGGTTGTCTTTGCCCGGTCTTTCACATATTCAATGGAACGGTCCAGGCGGTGGACGGGGAGAACGCTGGTATATGCCATCTACCATTCCTCTTTCACCAGACGCCAGGTCTCTTTGGAAATCCGAAGCATTTCCTGTATGCTGGCTTCCCCTGCCCTCCCTGTTCCATTGGCGACATGAGCCAGCTGGTTCGCATTGTTGCAAAGCCCCGCGATTTTTCGAAGAAGTTCTGCGTGATGCTCACAGGGCTTTGTCTGCAGTTGTGCGCCTAAGATTAGAGACCGCAAGAATTCTTCCCTGCTCAATCCACTCTTTGCTACCTGACCGTCCAGATGCCGAAGCTCCTTTGCATTTAATCGTACCGGAACCACATGGTTTCGTTTTCTCATTCGACCACCTACCTTTTTCTTTTATGCTGTCTGTAAGGGATACACCTGGATTCCTCTGCGCTCCATCTGCCAGAGGAATTCCCCAATCTCCCAGACCTGCCCATTCACATCCACCTGCTTTTCATCTACAAAGTGGCAAAGCCCAATCTCTTTCGTTCCGTCCTCTGCCATCATGCAAAGACTTTCCCCATCCAAAAGGATGAACCGCTTTGTCCCTTCCATATCTCGGAACTGGATCTGTTTTGGTTCTCCCTGTTTCTGTCTGCGTATCCGCATCTGCTCCATCTGCTGATCTTCTCTCTTTCCGGCAACCACACAGCACATCAGTCCAATGCCAAAGGCTGCACCTGCCATTGCCCCAAGAGCCATTCCTGCAAAAAACATTTCACTTCTCTCCTTTCTCGACTGCCGGGGGATTGGGGTTCTCCCCAAAGTGCGTTTGGATATCCAAACGCTATGCTTGCAAAACCAGTTCCACCGATTTCCATCGACTCCCCCATGCAGAATCGATTATGCTTCCTTTTCTTTGATCTTGATCAATCCATCTAATGTGGTACAAATGATATGCAATCGGTCTGCGGTACTAATATCTGTGTTCATCGTTCCGGTGACTTCTTTTCCACAGACCACCACCATCCGACACCGCTTTAAGATCAAGTGGGACATCCGGTTGTATGCCTGCAAATCCTCAGCTTCCCCTTCATCCAGAAAAGGAAGAAATCCAAACCCCGGACAAATGGGAACATATCCCAACTCATAAATCTTCCGGCAATATCGCTGCACCTTCACTCTGCTTTCTTCTGCCGGACAACACACATAGGCCATCGCCTGTTCCATCGCCTCACCCCTTTCCTGCATCCAGGTGGATGCACTTTTCTTCTTCTGAAACAAAGTTGGACATCCATGTGGATGCCCTTGCTATTTCTCGCTCTCTTCTTTTTCCTTTGCTTCCAATGCAAACTTTACACGGTCACTGCCCAGCTTATAATAAGCATCGGTCACTTCAATGCCTACTGTCTCATAGCCTTCTTCCACCGCCGCAAGGATGGTTGTTCCTGCTCCGGCAAAGGGATCTAAGATTCTACCACCCGGCTCACAAATCTGAATGACATCTTTCATCAGCTGCAACGGTTTCTCTGTCACATGAATACGGTTCTGGGGATTTCCATAACGGAACACACCGGGAAGACAGGAAACCGGGCGGTTGATTGGCATCGGGCCATTACTGCCCCACACAATATACTCAGCCTGCTGGCGAAAACGTCCTTTCTGCGGACGAGAGTTTCCCTTATCCCAAACCGCAGTTCCTCTCCAGATCCAGCCTGCCCACTGGAGTGCATCGGTAATAGAGGGATATTGTCTCCAGTCAATAAACAGGCAGATTGGCGCACCAACTTTACAGGCTTTCCGCGCATCGTAGAGCCACTCTGCCATCCAATGGGTCCAGGAACGCTGATCCTTGTTATCCCCATCAAAATCCGGCAGTGCATTCTCTGCCTTCATACTGCTGTATTTCTGATTAGTCGTGCGGTTTCGCTCATTCTGTTTTGTTCCCCCAGACGCATAAGGCGGATCGGTAATCACTGCATCAAAGATCCCCGGCTGAAATGCTTTCACCAGTTTCAGCGTATCTCCATGTAAAATTGTCCAGTTTTTCCCTCCGGTATATTCCTCCGGGTATGTTCCTTCTTTCAATAAGTTCCCTAACTGCAGGGTATTTTCCATAGGCATCATCCTTTCTTATCAGCGCTCCGGCTGTTTTTTACTTTTTGTTTTTTTCTTGCTTTCATTCACTTTATGAATTGAATCACCTCCCCTGAAAACTAACAGCTCCTGTGTCTGATTCTCCACACTCCGGCTTGGCAGAACATTTCCTCTCACCAATACTTTCCCGCATACATTTCCAAAAACCAAGCTATTTCCGAGAATCAAAGGTGCATCTCCTGTTTCCTTTGCCGCAGTAATCTTGGCAAATCCTCGAATGTGTGCCATATTCCAAACCTCTCCAGCTAGAATACGGCAGGATTCCTCTGCAATACTCGTTTGATACATCACTGCAGTTCCCGTAAGAAGGGCATCACCCTTGGCAATCGCTTCTTGGAACAGTCCTGCACTCCTTTCCACTACCGCACGTTCACAGCAGATAGCCTGGTCATAAATCCAGCATGATCCTTCCTGGGAAAGATTTTGCTCATATTCTACAAAGCCACCCAAGGTTCCTTTGGGAACCGCTTCATTTACGTCTACCAATGCTCGGATTCTATGCAGCCATGGAAATTGTGGATGGGCTATGGAAGTGATTTCATATTTCTTCTGCGTTTCGCATTGGACTTCTTTTTGAGAGAACTTTTCTTTTGTATCTACTGAAAAATCAAAAACGACTTCTCCTTCCTCTACGGAATAGGTACGAATACGTGAGGTATCAAAAATTCCCCCTTCGTACTGCCTGCTGAGAAAGTTCTGGATCGCTTCCAGTTCCTGCTGTGTAAGAGGCTCTATTAATGCAAGGCTGGCACAAACATACAAACCATCTTGTTCTTTTTTCACCTGGATATCGAGGTTCTGCACTTTCTCCTTTACAGAATCATCCGCATCATAGTAATCCATCAGATTGAATGGTGCCGACTTTTTTCTGTAATACAATTTTTCCTGCTCCAGTGCCTCTTGGATGGCAGTTTCATAAAGAACAAGATCCTGTCCCTTCAAATCTACAGATTCCCCTTCTTTTGTGGCAAGCCATCCCCACACAGGACTCCATAATTGCAATCTTTTTTCCATAAGACCTCCCTTGTCAGTGTTCTGGCTGTTTATTCTCTTTTCAATCTGTTTCTGCTATTTTTTCTTCCCACACCTCCTTTGATGTGACAAAAGATAACTTCATCGGCATTCTTCCTTCCCACGTTTCTTTGGGGGCTTGGTATCATTCTGAGAAGATGCACTCAGTTCTGTTTCCACATATTCACTGATGATATGAAGTGCCTGATAATAGTTCTCTGATTTCTGGACACGTGCAATCATTTCTTTTGCCTCTTGTCCCTGCCCATTTTCCTGAAGCAGTTTACTTGCCCTGGCCATAACCGCAAACACATTTCCATCCATTCCCAAAAGCTGCATTTTCAGGCGTTTCGGAACATTTACCGGATTTTCTTGTTTCTCCGACTTTTCTTTTGAGACTTCTGATTTTGCCTGTTGAAATTCAAAATCTATGGGGCGCCAAAAGTGTATACACAGTTCACCACCCTCTACCGGAATCTCCTGCTGTTCAAAGCCTTCTCCCCATCCATCACTATATTGTCCGGTGAGATATTCACACAGTTCCGATAATTCTTCCGCCTCCAGATACTCTTTCAATTCTAAAGTTGTACAGCCATATAACACACCATCCGATTCTTTCACCGATGGAACTGCGGACACTACTTTTTCTTTAATGGCAGCACTTCCGTCAAAATAATCCATCAGATTATCGGTCCTATCATCGTCATGTCCGACACGGTTGTATTCTGCAATCTTTTCCTGAATCACAGAAGCATACTCCGTTAAATCATCTCCTTCAAAAAATACCTGCTCTTCTTCAAAGTCATTGTAATCCTCTTCTTCCCAATCTTGTTCCATCTCATTGGGAAGAAAGGTTCCTGTCAGCGGTGTCAATAATTCTATTTTGATCGTATCTTCCATTTGCCTCACCTGCCTCTTTCCTTTTGCTGTTTCTTCTGTTTTTCCACCGCCTGTTTTGCCAGGTCTCCATAGTCTGCACCTTCCATCTGTGGTAAGTTACAAACTACGGTATATTTTTCCTCATACTGCTCTTTTAACTGCGCACATGCCCATCGCCCGGCAAAATCGTTATCGGTGCAGAGCTCAATTTCTGTTACCTCCGGATGCTCTTTCAGAAAATATTCCAATGCATCCGGGCGCTTCATCTTTTTTGTTGCTCGTTCCGCGCCTTCTTTCGGCGCTGCGATTCCACCCAGAGACAGGCGATACTTATCGGTTCGTCCATCTTCCAGCGTCATATGGGCAAGGGCATCAATACAGGCTTCATACACCGCTACCCGATGGCTTTTCCCCAAAGGCGGAACACAAAAGCTATACTGTTTGTTGCTTCCTTCCTGTTCCATTCGAAAGCTCTTTCCCCGGCTGTCATAAATCCCACGCAGAAACGCATACTTTGCTTCTCCCTGTTCATCCATGCCAACAAAAACAGCGTTATGGTAGGAGGCGCTCTCATACAGGATTCCCAGCTGCACACAATAATCCAGTACCTCATCCCGGATTCCCCTTTGGTTCAAATATCTCCGTACCCGGTAAAAACTGTCGTTGGGGAAAGGCAGGGAAAAGGGCTTCTTCCTGGGGGCTGGTTCTGCTCTGGAAACATACACAGGCGTCTGCTCACACAAGATTTTTACTGCTTCCGTATATCCCATGCCATCTACCTGCATCAAAAACCGGAGAGCCGACATTCCACCAATACCCCTGGACTTCCAATGCCATTTGCTGGTAATCTCATTGATTTTGAAACTGTCATGGTCCTGAAGCTGCCATTCATTTCTTGTCCGTGTTTTTTTCAATCTCCCCGGCTGGTATGTCTGCAGATACTCGTAGGCTCTCACCTGCTTGGCTGCCTGATATTCTTCTTCAGTAACCCAAGCCATCAGATCACTGCATTGCGAAGAGCCTCGACCTTATCGGTGCGCTCCCACGGAAACTCTTTTCTTCCGAAATGCCCGAAGGCTGCAGTCTGTCGGAAAATAGGACGGGTAAGGCGCAGGGTATCCACGATCTGCTTCGGAGTCAGCCCAAACACCAGCGGGATTGCCAGCTCCAGACAGTCATCCGCACACACGTTTCCCGTACCAAACGTGTCCACCTGCACCATAACTGGCTGTGCCACTCCGATTGCATAAGCCAAAGACACTTGACACTTGCTGGCAAGCCCCGCAGCTACGATATTCTTGGCGATATATCTAGCCATATAGGCTGCTGAACGATCCACTTTTGAACAATCCTTTCCGGAAAATGCACCACCGCCATGGGGAACCATGCTTCCATAACTGTCTACCATCAGCTTCCTTCCAGTCAGCCCCGTATCTGCATCCAGTCCTCCACAGACAAAACGCCCCGATGGATTGATATAAATCTTGGTTTCCTCATCCGGTGGCAGGGGACGAAGCGCCGGCAATAACACCTTCTTTCGGATCTCCGCTTCCAGCTTTTTCAAATCTTTTTCTTCCGTATGCTGGCAGGACACTACCACACTATCCAGTCGGACAGGCTTCCCATTTTCATATTCTACGGTCACCTGGGCTTTCCCATCCGGTAAGATCCCCTGAATATAAGAGCTTTGTCTGCAGGCAGATAATTCCCGGACAATCCGATTGGCCAGCACCACAGGCATAGGCATGAGCTGCTTCGTTTCATCACAGGCATATCCGATCATCACACCCTGATCCCCTGCCCCTTGGAACCAGTCTATCTGATTGTCAGACACTCCTTCCCTTCGTTCTTTTGAAGTATCGACTGCCCCTGCAATATCGGGACTCTGTCGATGGACAAAAGTGTCCATTGCAATCCCTTCACTGGAATAACCCACGTCAGACAGTACTTTTCGCACAACTGCAAACACATCCGGTTCATAGGTGCTGGTGATTTCCCCTGCCACAATGATCGTTCCTTTCGTAGCAAGCACCTCACATGCTACTCTGGACTGTTCATCCTGTTTCAGACACACATCCAAGATTGCATCTGCAATCTGGTCACACAATTTGTCCGGGTGTCCTTCTGTTACTGCTTCTGCTGTATAAAATTTTCTCATATGAATTCCCTCTCTTTCATGCAAAAAGGCAGGACACCTTCCTTTTTACGGGAACATATCCTGCCTGATGTTTTATATATTGTTTAATTTTCTCATTTAACCTTTTAATCGGCTTTCAATATCTGATGCACTATACAGTACATCTGTTACAATCACCTTATCTCCCTGGATTACAAAAAAGACCGAATAATTGTCTACCAACAATCTTCTCATCTCTTTGCTTCGTTCCGGCTCTGATTCCATAATACGGATTCTCTCAGCCATAGTATCCAATGTTAAAATAGCGTCTGCAATCCGGTTGTATTGATCCATCGCATTTTCTGGTGCCTGAAGAACATAAGCGATGTGATTATATAACTGCTCCATATCAGCCAATGCTTCATTTGTAATCTCAACCGTATAGTGTTTCATATCAATGATTCTCCCTGAATTTTGCGAACGCTTCTGCTGCATTTTGCACTCTTCCTGCAGCTATATCATTGTAACCTTTTTCCAATTTCTGATGGATTTCTTCTGTTGTCATGGCATCTGCATGAATCGATACTGGTGCTTTTGGTAAAGAAACAGAAAATGGAATTCCACCTGTAAGAGAAATTTGATTCAAATACATATCAATCGCTGTTGACATAGGAACACCTAACTGAGACAATACTTTTTCTGCCCGCTCTTTGACAGTTGGGTTTACTCTTAAGTTTAATGTTGCTGTTTTTTCCATGATCACACCTCCTTGTTTCTTATATTGTAACGCTTTTGTCGTTACAATTCAAGCACTATTTCTCACATTTTCTAAGTTTTATATCCGATTTTACATTTTCATTATACTCTCAGATTTTCGCTTAAAAAACACATTCCAGATAGATGGCAGATACATCCAGATAGCTGCAAAAGTCCCAGTCTTTAAGCACTTTCTGACACTACATCACGCCACATTTCGTTGTACATCCTACATCCTCGAACACTTTTGTGTATGATGGTACTGTCCTTTTCATGCAGCCCTGTCTCATATTCTGCACTTTTCGGGTGCTTTCAAACACTTCCCGGCAACTTCAGTTCCAAAAAGCCACCAAAGAGCTGGAAAAGCGCCCATCTTCGAACACTTTCCCAACACTACAAGACTACACAAGCCGCCACGATCCGTTGCACATCCCTTAACTTCGAACACTTTTTGTTCCGTAGTGCCGCTTCTTACCTGCAACTTGTCTCACATTCTGCACTTTTGGGGTACTTTTGAACACTTCCTGACACTACTGACTTCGAAGAGTACTGGAGATACCCAGAGACCGGAAGAAAGTTCCCGTCTTTGAACATTTTTCCCCTTTAAGACCCCGCTTTTACTGCCACAAGAATATTCCGGGCTTGCTTCCACTCATAAGAGCAGGTCACCAGCGTCAGAGTTTTCTCACAACCTATGCCATCTACCCCTGTTTCAAACAACGACAGCGCTTTTGCCTGCGCTACATAAGCCTCCAATTCCTGTGGACTCTGAAAAGATGTCCTCTGGAAGTCGAACATGGACACATCGGCTTTCAAAACTGCCGCTATCCGGTACTCCTCCATCCCTCCCGGTGTCTGAAAGAACACCCTGGGATGTGCTTTCCAGTAATCATAGGAGGCGTACTGATCCAGATTCCCGAACATTGCCCCGCTGTTCATGTTGTGACCGTAGATGGTCAGATTTCCCGATTCTCCCAGAATACAGTCTGCCTGGAGGAACAAACTTCCATTGATGTCGTAGTTTCCCCGGTAATCCCTCGGCAGATAATACTCCGGTTCTTCCGGGCTGCTCTGCAGTACCGGATAATCGATGCCACTCTCCTGGATCGTAAGCCAGCCCCGAACATCCGGATACTGACTCTGGAGGGAGCGAAAGTCAACGGCAGGCACTTCCAGTTCTCTTCCAGCCTGTTCTTCTTTTTGTGTTGGAGAGCCCCCGCCCGGAGGAAATTCCTCCGGGAAGTGGGATTTTAAGTCCTCCACCAGTTCCCGGTTCTGCCGGGGGATGATAACAAAATCATAATAAAGCAACACTGCACTCATTATGCAGATGACACACAACATCACCTGCAGAATCCACAGCCTACTCTTCTTTTTTCGTTTCATCTGCTTTTTCTGTCTTTCCATGTTTCTTCTTATAAATCATGGTTGCCATGAGTCCGGCTGCTGATGCTCCCAGGAGAACAAACAGCAGGATTGGTTTCCAGTGGTCATCCCCTGTCTGCGGTACACCCGGTGTTTCCGGTGTTCTTGCATCTTTCATTTCCACCTTCTGGATTTCCATGGTATCTTCCAATGTGAATTTCACATCTTCTGCAATCTCATAGCCTTCCGGCGCTGTGATCTCACGCAGAGTCAGCTCTTCCCCTACCGGAAGTTTCTCTGCCAGATGAGGCTTTCCATCCGTTACCCACTCTTCCAGAATCTCACCCTCTTTATTTAAGATCTGCAGCTTGGCACCTTCCAGTTCCTCGCCTGTGGTAATATCCGTCTTGGAAATTTCCACTTTGGAATAATCATCCTTCATCTCCACCTTGGTCACACTGCCATCTTCTTTTACTTCAAACTCGATATCTTCTGCAGATACATAGCCCTCTGCATAAGGCGGCAGTTCTTCGTGAAGGATATACGTTCCTTCTGGCAGTCCATAAACTACGTGTGGTTCTTTTGCACTGATCCACTCTTCTACGATGTTGCCCTCTTTATCGATGATCTGAAGCTTCGCGCCTTCCAGTTCTTCCCCGGTTGTTGCATCGGTTTTCGTAAATTGGCTCTCAGTCGGCTGGTTTTCCACTTCTTTTGTCAGCTTGATTTCTGCAAGGTTCTGGTCTGTGTAAGAGGCATCCATCTCCCAGATTTCTTCATTTGGAAGATATCCCGGTTTTCTCACTTCCTCTTTTACATAATATTTTCCATGATACAGGTCGCAGTCAAAGGTAATCTGCCCGTTCTCATCCGTTGCTTTCTTCTCCAGCAGCGTATCTTTTTCCACCAAGACTTCACCCTGCTGGGACAAGATATCCTCTCTTGCATACAATCCGAAAATCACGCCTTCCAGTTTTTCTTCTGTGACTGCATCTTTTTTCTCTACAGAAATGGAAATCTTCTGTCTTTCATTTTTATAGGCAACGCCTTCATAAACGACAGCCTGCGTATCATCCTTTGCAGTCAGGGTAAATTCCTTCTGTTCCGGGTTCAGTACGAAATGGTCGCCTGCCACCGTTTCTTTCAGATAATAAGAACCCAATGAAAGATTGTTCACCACTGCTTTTCCTTCTTTATCTGTGACCAGGGTTGCTACCAGATCATCTTTTTCATAGCGGATGACCGGATTTCCCTGTTCATCTTTCGCACCATCTGGAGAGTAAATGGTATCCTTGGCATACAGTTCAAAAGTTGCCCCTTCCACCCCGGATTCTTCATATACAAAGTCATGGAACACCCCAGTATCGGTATCCTCTCCGGTCACTGCATCTTTGATCTTTCCAGCCAATCTTTTTGCCTTTGCAAGCAGGGAATCTCCCTTCACTTCTACTGGCTGTTCCCCGGTTTTCGTTAATGTCAGGCTTCCCACCTGCTCATCGTTTGGCTGCTCGACTTCCACAATGACTGCCCCGGTATCTGGATCGATCTGATGGGCAGTATCCGAGGAAACGGTAATCACGATTCCCTCTTTGGCATTTTCTTTGTAACTGCCTTTTCCGGTCACTTCTAGTGGAGAAATCACAGTTTTCCCTTCATACAAGGACATTTCATACCCCTGTCTTACAAATCCTTCCGGCGCTTTCACTTCTTCAATCCGATAGGTGGAACATTTCAGTTCTTCCGGTGTGACCAGATAGCCTTCCTCATTGGTCTTGAAAATGCTAATCGTCTCTTTCTTCGGATAGAATACCGTCTGCTCTACATATTCCTCTTTTTCCATGTCAAAGATTTTATAGGAAGCTCCTGCTTTTAAAACCGGATTGCCTGTCTGTGCATCCTTTTTCACGATTTTTAACAAAAACTCAAACGGACGGTCATCGAACACACGCCATACCATCGGTTCTCTGCTGTCCTCATCAACCTTCACCAAAAACGGATCGATGGCTTTCAAGTTCTCCGGTACGGTGCTTTCCTCTACCACATAAAGACCATACGGAAGCTCCGGACTGAGAGCATATCCTTTTTTATCTGTAATAAGCTCCTGTACCGGGACAGCCTTGCCATCCACATAGGTCACTGCCACCTCTTCCTTACTGAAATCATAACCTCGGAAATCTTCCGCAGTAAACTGATCCCCATTGGATGGCTGTAATTCCCCACTCTCTACTTTGGAAAGGCTGCTGATCAGATACACCTTAAAACCTGCCCCTTCCACAAGGTCTGTTTCTGTCTGGTCTCCATCTTCGCTGATCTTGATCAGCTGGAACGCCTGCTTTTTCACCTGTTCCTGTACCGTCAGGTCCCTGGTTACCTCTGCCACTTCCTGTCCTTCGTAAGCAAGGTCCACCTCATACTCTGTTGGATCTACCGTATAGCCTTCCGGCGGAGTGATCTCTTTCACATACATTTTCCCCAGATACAATTTGGAAAAATCTAAGGTACCATCCTCCTTGATCACGCCCTGTGCGATGAGGCTGTCTTTTTTGAACAGAACCCCCGTCTTTCCATCCGGGTGGACGATATCCTCTCTGGCATACAGACCATACACAGCCCCGGCAAGGGAACTATCCCCCTGGGGAAGAAAAGCCTGTGTCTCCTTATCGATCTTTTGGATATGGACAGCACCTTTCACCCTCTCATCGGTTGCTGAGATGGTGACCGTCTTTCCGGCTTCCACATCCACCTTATGGATCACATCACTCTGTGCATACTTGTCTGGAGCCTTGATCTCCTTCACATATACTGTTTTGATGGCTGCCTCAAAATAATCACTGACTGCTTTTCCCTCTTCCCCGGTGACTGGCATTTCCATCAAAAGATGCTCACACTTGCTGTCTGTATAAATGCCATACACTGCACCGTCTAAAGGATTCTTGGTATCCGCATCCTGTTTGAAAAGCTCGATCCTTGTCATCTCCAGCCAGTCTACCGTAAAACTTACCGGATTGGCTTTCTCCGATTCAAAGACTCCAATGTCCTGATTGCTGTTTCCTGTGGATAATACCAGCGTTCTCCAGGTTTCCCCTACAGAACCATGCAGTTCCCCGGAGGAATAGTTTCCGGTATGAAGCATTGGGGCAGTCAAATAAAAGGTATCCCCGCCATAGATCTTCAGCGCACCATTCTCTGCGGAAGTTCCCTTTGTCTTGTTATAAATGGTGATGTCTTTTGGTACATTGACTGAAATGTAGTTTCGGTGATCCCCGGACAATGTGATATCCGGTGTTTTCTGTACATTTCCATTTCGGACTGCTTTTACAGAAGTCTTGGAAAGGGAGATTTCCCCCTTCGGCGGCTCTTCCATAGCAAACAGGTGGTCAATATAGGCGATCACGCCTGCGTTTACCAGATCTTCATACTTACATCCTGTAAATCCTGCCTCACCTGCATAGGCATAGCTGGCTGCGATGTGGGTATATACATATTTCTCTTCTGCACTTTTCCCGGACAGATAACTGCCTGTAATATCCCCGGCGCCGCCATAACCATAATACAGCACCTTCTGCAAGTTCTTATTGCTGTCCAGTACCTGTGCCACATAGTCTCCACTCGGCGGTGAGGAACGATGGGATTCCAGACAGTAAGCGATCTTTCCATTGACCGTAAACCAGCAGGTTAAGTAATTTCCAATATAACTTGGATAGTAGATGGTCTCCCCTTTTTCCAGATGTACGGTTTCCTTTGCTCGGAACGTGTTTTCCGCACCGGAAAGCATCATCACTTCCCCATCCTCAATCTTTTCTTCCAGTTCCCTTGCTGCCTGTGCATCCGCATCTTCCCCGGATACCGTCACTTCCACATCCGGGATCTCCTGCACAGGCGTCTCCGAATCTTCTTCAGAATTCGTATCCTCCTTCTGTTTCTGACCGCCATTTTCTTCTGTATGAGCCTGCCCTTCCGTATCCGTCAGGATGATCTTTCTGCTCACAGAATAGCTGTCACGCGCATCCTTTGGCACAACCCAGTAGGTTGCAATATAGGTTCCTGCCTGGTCAGGGTGGTAGCTCCCTCCATCTTCCGCTTCGATACGTTCCAAGGTAACATCCTCTTGTTCTGAATTGTAATGGATACCTTCCATACAAGTCTCTGCCATAAAATCCTTGTCGGAAATATCTTTCGTGATATCTTCTGCTGTTACCAAATGTTTCGCAGCTTCTGAAGCTTCCTCTGTCTGTTCCGTTTCAGATATTTCTACGCTCTCCGTCACTGGCTCTGACGGATTTTTTGTTTCTGCCGCATGGACATCCGCTAAGTTCCCAAGCGGACTAAGACCCATGAGCAGTGCGAGCCCAAAGGCTGCAAGTCTTGTTTTGATATTCCTGCTCTTCATTGCATTCTCCTTTTTTCGTTAAAAATACCGCAGAGGATTTCCCCTGCGGCGTTGTTATCTACTGACTTCTGTTTTCTTGTGACTGGCTTTTTTCTTTCCCACTTCCTGTCTTGTACGCTTTAGCGCATCGGTCACAGATCGGCTGGAAATCCCATTCTGATGGCAGCCTTCCACGATTCCCATAAAATAAAGATCCGAGGGGATGGCAGGCTGATCCTTATAGGGTGCATTCATGGTATATGCCATGACTTCCCGTTTCACACCATCCTTTCCCTGAACAAGAACAGTCTCCTTCCCATACAGGTGGGGATACCCTTCATAAAAGTCCAGGCTTTTTTCACACTCCGGTGTGATCTTCCAAAGCACCCCTTCCACCCGGCTGCCCTCTTCCGGCAAAATAGTGGCAACACCGCATCCTTTCCCCCTGCCACAGAAGGTCAGGCGGTATCCCTCCAGCTTGACCTTCTCCACTACGGAAGCTGCCGGACAGCGGTACGCCATCTGGTCTAAGTTCATGTTGCTGCCATAGGCAAAATAATAGGATTCTTTCATCTCTTACCTCCTAACGGGCATCCTCCGCCCGATGATTTCGATTCAAACATTCATAGGTACTGCGGTCATATCTCCATGCCCTGTCACCCTCCAGATTGGCAAGCAGATGTTCCCGGACATTCTTATATTCCGGTCCAATGAGCCCCAGCCGCAATAAAAAGGTACGGAAGGTAAATGCCGGATTCTCTGTGATCTCCGTTTTCCGCATCTGGGTGCATTTCTGATTGATGGCCTGGGCAGAGATGGCAAGAGCCAAAGTGATATTTGCCCGCACTTTTCCTGCATGGAGGGTACTCTCAAAACATCTCCACTCCAAAGTTCCTTTGGAAAACACTGCATGAAGGTTCAACGCATAGTACCGGGTATCGTCATAATGATCATGGCTTCCATCCCTGCCCCCATACCATACCCGTTTCAACTTTTCCATGGAAATGGTGCTGTTTGGCATCCGGCGGATCTTCTCCAGCACAATGGGGCGTACCTTCTGGCAATACTCCTGTTCCCTTGATGTCTGCACCTTCAATGCCTTAAACAGGATGTCCTCTTTGGAATACATAATGGTCATGGCATTTTTAAGGCTTCTTGGGGTGTGATTGGAAGCATCCACATGCACATGCTGCCCGCAGGATGCATTTACCTTCGCCCCATGATGCCTGAGACACCGCACCACTTCCTGCAATTTTCCCATTTCTCCATAGGAAAGTTTCGGACTGACCATCTCGGTGCTGTATTCTCTTCCGGCAGGAACCATGCGTCCACGCTCCCTGCGTTCCGTATAGATGCTCCCATCATACATGAACTTCCATTTCTTTCCTTCCTGATCTGTCACAGACCAGACCCCATAATATCCGCCATTGCAAACCGCCCTTGTTCCAAACAGCTCTGCCACTTTCTCCGCAGCCCTCTGCCTGGTGATCCCTGTCATCTCAATCTCTGTACCAAAATACTGATCCTGAATTCCAATTGCCATACTGCCTTACCTCTTTGTCTTTTCATCCTCTGCCCGGATTTCTGCATCTGCCTGCCGAAGAAGCGTTCCGATGGCTTCGATCACGTTGACGGTCACTCCATTTCCGGCCTGTTTATAAAGCTGGCTGTCCGAAGTCTCCTGTTCTATGCGGTCAATCTGCCAGTCATAAAAGCCTTGCAGCCGCAGACACTCCCTTGGCACCAGCCTCCGGATTCTACCCCGATAGGCAACTCCATGCCGGTCCGTGGCAGTAATGGTGAACATCGGCTCTTCCGGCTCCTTCATCCTCCGGCCATTCTGCCGGGTTTCTTCCCTTCCCGGAGTCAGCACTGCCCTGGCGCCTTCCTCTTTTAAGACACCGGAACATTCCCCTTTGTGATTATGGATGCCGGACTGTCTGGTGTTCAGACATCTGCAATGCTCTGTTACCAAAGGCGGCGGAGACAGATCTACAAAATGAAGTGTTCCCTGCTGGATTCCTGTGGTAAGGGTATGGGCGATCTGATGCCCCACACGCCCTCTTCTGGTATTCATGCCTGCATATCCTAAGTCAATGCTGTCTCCCGGATACGCCATCTTATATCCCTGCTTGGTATTCTCCTTGATGGGAACACCCATCTCATACAATCCAGTTTTTCCACCCATACCGCCTGCCAGCGATGTCAAAGTACAGCTTAATCCTTCCGGACTGTACACTCTTTTCCCCTGGCTGCCTGTTCGGATTTGTATAAGAGACGTTCCATTTGCTGCTGGGAAAGGTAATATTTTTCCGGCACATCTTCGATCAAGATATCCGACAAGATACACCCGTTTTCTGGATTGGGGGACTCCAAAATCCTTGCTGTTAAGCACTTTCCATTCCACACCGTACCCCAGCTCAGATAACGTACTGAGGATGGTGTGAAACGTCCTGCCTTTGTCATGCGAAAGCAGTCCGGGAACATTTTCAAGGATGAAATACGCAGGTCGCTTGTCTGCAACCAGTCTGGCAATCTCGAAGAACAGAGTTCCTCTGGCATCTGCAAATCCTTCCCGCTTTCCGGCGATAGAGAATGCCTGGCAAGGAAATCCTGCACACAAAAGATCAAAGTCCGGCATTCGTTCAGTTTCGATTGTTCTTGCGTCATTGCAAAACCACTCCCCTTCTGTGTCGAACAGCAATCGGTAGTTCTTATCCGCATAAGCATCCACCTCGCAGTGTCCCACACAGGTAAAACCGCCTGCACGTCTTAACCCTTCCCGGAATCCCCCGATCCCGCTGAATAAATCAAAAAATCGAATGGTTGCGGCTATCAACCTCCTTTGCTGAATAAAAAAAACAGGCGGCATGGTTTTTCTCCCACACCGCCTGCTGGTTTTATAGTTCTATTTGTTTGGCATTATGCGATCTCTTCGGTTTCTTCCCCGGATTCCGGAATCTCTTCTTCCTCTGCATCCTCAGAAATTTCTGCATCCGCCTCTTCCTCTGCGGCTTCCACTGTTTCGGTTTCCGCTTCGGTAGTCTCTTCTTCATAGACATCTTCCGCAGTTTCTTTTGCTTCTTCCAGTCTATCTGTTTCTGCGTTTTCTTCCGGCTGTTCCAGTTCCTTCCATTTGGCTTCTACCTCTTCCACCGCTTTTTCGATGATGCGGATGATAAAATCTTTCTGTTTGATGCCTTCCTTTGTGACTGCCCATTTGACTCTCTGGAATAATTCCTCTGTGACCTGTACTGCTAATGTTCTTTTTTCCATGCTTTCTTCTCCTTTGTTCTCCAGTCTGTTAAAGTGTTCTTCGATCACCTGCCGGATAAAGATCTGTGTACTTGTTTCCCTTTCTTCGATCTCGGCTCGTACCTTCTCATGTAATTCCACCGGGATCTTTCCGCATATGTTCTTCATCTCTGCCATAAGCGTTTTCCCCTTTCGTTTTGTTATACACAACATACTCCAAAATTTGAAAGAAAGCTATTCACAATACCCACTAAAGAATCCATGTCAAATGTATGCAAAACCCAAGCATATCCAACAATGCCATACTTTCCTTGCCCATAGGCCTCACCCCCTTTACTCCTGCTCCATCTGAAATAAAAAATCCAGCATCTGACCGGGAATTTCTTCCTTTTCCTGTGCTGGCATCCGTTCCACATCGCCACATTTTAACTCTTCCCGAACAGCCTCCTGAATGAGTCTTTTTAAAGTTTCCCTCTCTTCTTGTTCCAGGATCACATCCACCAGATACTGGTTCCTCTGCCCTGTCGGAATCTCCATCAAAAGCTGCCACGCTTTTTCATGTTCCGGGTTCTTAAGGTTTGGGCGGAAGGAAAAGACCGGGCGGCTCACAGCGTCCTCATCTGCCCCACAATCCGTTCATATCCGGCAGCGTTGGCATGGACGTCCGTCAAGTAAATCGGGCGACACAGGCGGTCCTGCTCGCTTACACGGTGTTTAAAAATAGCAGCACCGCCTCCCATGAAAACGGAAGGGACTGCCCGCAGGTCAAAGCCTGCCTCGGTGATCGCAGACAGGATTTTCTCAATATAAAGCCTGCCCTGCCTCTCAATCAAAGACATCACTTCCGCAGGCATGCTGCTGGGTTTTCCACGTAAGACACGCTCGATCTGCGTCTCCGTTACCGACAGTCCTGTATTTCTCCTTACCTGTTCTCTGATCTCATCCATACAACGGATGACACCCAGTTCCAGACTTCTACAGGTAGCTGCGTTAGGAACAGCATTATCAAGACGCATCAAGTCCACCGTCCAGCCTCCGATATCCACAAGAAGCACAGAAGGCTCATCTTTTAAATACTCTGGATAAAGAGCCAGGGCTGAATATCCCTGGGGGAACAATTTCACATCCTCAATCTGGATCTCATAGCGTTCCCCTTCATATAAAAAACGGATTAGCTGTTTTTGAAATAGATATTCCTTGAATTTCTGTTTTTCCCTTCCAAACCCGGTAAGGGGAAGTCCGGCTGCAAGAACAACTTTCGCTGTCCTTTCCCCCTTTCGCTTTCGAATCTCCTGTGCCAGTGCTGCCAGCGTCAAAAGATAATAATTGTCGTTGGCGGTCTTGTCCTTTACCAATGTCTGTCTCCCAGTCCCACACACATAATATTCTCCCTGGTACTGGAGAACATTCTGCATGGTATAGGGTTCGTATTCATACCGGATGATCCCTGTGGGGAAACACACCTGCTTTGTTTTGATGGCATAATATCCATGATCGATTCCGATAATCATCGCTTACCACTCCCTTCTTTTCTATTCTATGTTAAATTTCCGGTGAAAGAGCCCTTGCCCCCAAAGGCGCGCCCCGGCAGGCATTCTTTTCTTTCCAGCCTGTTTTTCTTCCTACTTCTAGTCTTGAAAAAATGTTTGGACTGGAAGATAATGCAGTGTTCCTTCCAAAACAAGCGTCTGTCTTTGAAAACGAAGGATACCCTGTTTCTGTAACTCCACCATTTCGTAATATGCTTTCTTTGTTAAAAAGTAACGATGATATATTCCCACTTCCCCAAACTTCTCTGTCTGCTTCAACACCAAAAACTCCACCATATACCGTGTGTCCGGTGCAAACCGTTTCTCACATAGCATGGCATCTCCCTGTACTGCCTTCACACCCTCCGACTCCCTGGCTACTGCCAATAATTCATGGATACTGATACTCACGTTTGCTATCACCTCCCTTCCAATCGAGTAGGAGGGAAAATTAAATAAATTTTCCCGACCTCTCACACCACCGTACGTACGGTTCCGTATACGGCGGTTCAATCAACTTAACAAGTAACACACCTCTTGGTGTAGTAATCTATCATTGAGACTAATCCAAATTGGGTTAGTCTTTCTTTGTTTATTGCAAAATTCATAACTCTTCGCTGACACACATAAGCGATTCGACTACCTGTATATGCCGTAATCCAAGCTATATCCTTATCAACTCCAAGTTTCATCAAATTCTTTATTCGATTTTGCGGAGTTTTCCATTGCTTCCAGATACACATACGCAACCTATAACGAATTCTTGCATCTAGTTCTTTGCAGAGAGTTTTCATACTGCCTATCTTAAAGTAGTTAATCCACCCTCTTATAAGCTGATTGAGTTTCTCCACCTTATAGCTGTTGCTAACTCCCCAGCTACGAGAGGTGAATTCTTTCATTCTTTTCTTGAATTTCGCTACTGATTTTGCGTGTGGTTTTGCCTTAAACTGATGCGCTCTCGAATCAAAGTAGAAACCAAATCCAAGGTATTTAAGCCCTTGTGGTCTATCTACCTTGCTCTTGGTCATGTTGACTTTGAGCCCTAGCTTCTCTTCAATGAATCGTGAAATATTTCTCATGACTCTGTTGGCAGACATTTCGCTTCCGACCATAATAATACAGTCATCCGCATATCGTACAAAGTTAAGCCCACGCTTTTCCATTTCCTTATCA
>CAUEAK010000022.1:0-23791 GCA_958454115.1 Blautia wexlerae | reverse complement strand
TCTCAAGCTTCCAAACTACAGGCGTCCAGCAACGCGCCGACGCTCACAACCTCCCCTCCAAACCACAAGGAAACTCAGCCTTTCCTCCCAGCCATCCAGCGCAGCGCTGATGGCTCATCCAACTCCCGTCAGACCACTCTATCCCTCCCACCATGACCGCACAGTGTGAGGTTTGCAGCAGAAGTCCGGGTGCTTTGGAGTGAGCCTTGGTCCATACTTAGCGTCTGAGGTGGTTCACGGAGAGGTACCCGGCGGCCACAAGCCGTAGGGTAAGGCCCATCTGTCTGAGCCAGGTACGCATCAGCGTACATGGCGAGTTATGGGCCGGCCGCTCCGTGAGGCACCTCAGACGCTTAGTATGACCAGGCGAAACGACGGCACCCGGACTTCTGCTGCAAATCTCACACGTCCGTCCGCGTCATCTTGCCCCCACCAAACACCTGTGCTATAATCAAACTAATTAAAAAACCGAGGTAAACCACACATGAACAAAAAAGAAATCGCAGAAATAAAAAAACAATTCACCCCTGACCGCTGCTCCATCACCCGCATCTGCGGCTGCTACGTAGACGGTGAAAAAAACAAAAAAACCGAACTCAAAGAAGCCTTCTTATCCTTATCAGAGGAAGAAACCTTCAAATACTTCGACATCTTCCGAAAAACCCTCACCGGCACCATCGGAAAAAACCTCATCAACATGGAATTTCCCCTGGATCAGGAAGCTGAAGGCGGAACCCAAAACTTCCTCATGAAACTCCGCAAAAGCAAACTCACCGACGACACCCTCACCGAAGCCTTCTACGACAGAATCATAGAAAACTACGACTACGGTGAAAACTACTACATCATCCTCATCCACGCAGTCTACGACATCCCCGGCAAATCCTCCGACGGTGCCGAAATGTTCGACGCTTCCGATGAGATCTACGATCACATCCTCTGCAGTATCTGCCCGGTCAAGCTCTCCAAAGCAGGCCTGCATTACAATGCAGAGACAAACAATATTGAAGACCGTATCCGGGACTGGCTGGTAGAAATGCCTGACTGGGGCTTCCTTTTCCCACAGTTCAACGACCGCAGTACCGATATCCACGGACTTCTCTACTACACCAAAAACGCCGAAAATCTCCGCTCCACCATGATGGAAGAAGTCTTCGGCTGCACCACACCACTATCTGCCGGAACCCAGCGTGACTCCTTCAATGCTCTGGTGGAAGAAACCCTTGGTGATGACTGTGCCTACGACACAGTCCTTGAGATCCACGAAAAGCTCAACGATCTCATCGAATCCCAGAAGGACGAACCGGAACCTGTTGTCCTCACCAAATCCGAAGTCAAACGTCTCTTCGAAGAATGCGGCGTAGAAGACGAAAAGCTCCAGAACTTCGATGAACAGTATGAGCTTGCCGCAGGAGAAAAATCAGCTCTGGTAGCATCCAACATCACCAACACCCGGAAATTCGAGATCAAAACCCCTGACGTGGTGATCCACGTAGCACCGGACCGGGCAGAACTGGTAGAAACCCGCATCATCGATGGTCGAAAATGCCTTGTGATCCCCATGGAAAGTGAAATAGAACTCAACGGCATCCGTGTCAGCACATTGAACTCTGTTGAAGATACATCAGCAGAACCGCTTCCTATTAATGATATTACTGACATTGATAACAGTAACACCGAAGAAGAAATCCCATTTTAAAGGAGACCTTATGAACGATAAAAAAATCCTGTTCTTCGACATAGACGGCACACTGCTTACGCCTCACCCTTTCAAGGTTCCGGAGAGCACCAGCCGCGCCCTCACAAAAGCCCATGAAAACGGTCATCTTCTTTTCATCAACACCGGCCGCACCAAAGTAATGATGCCCTCTGCACTCTCAGAGCTTCATTTCGATGGCTATATATACGGCTGTGGAACCCACATTTACATGGACAACAAATTGCTTTTTTTCCGTACAGTCCCAAATCTTCTGTGCAAGGAAACCGTAGACCTTCTCCGCAAATGCAAGATCGAGGCAATTTTTGAATCCAACACTGAGATCCTGTATGATGGCGCATCTCCGGCCCAGTCCGAATTCGGAGTCAAAATGCGAAAAGAAATTCCAATGGTCGACATCACGAAATTCAATCGGGAGGATGCCTGCACTTACTCTTATGACAAATTCCTGGTACATATGCTGCCGGATTCCGATGTCGAAAAATTCCGCAGCTTCTGTAATGATCATTACACCTATTTTGATCACGGAAACGGAATCTGGGAAGTCACACAAAAGGGTACCAGCAAAGCCACAGGCATGGAATTTCTCCTGGACCGCCTTTCCATCCCCAAGGAAGACTGCTATGCATTCGGAGACAGTCCCAACGACCTTCCCATGCTGAAAGCTGCCGGAGTCAGCGTTGCTATGGGAAATGCTTACGGAGGCATCGAAGAGCACTGCACATACCAGACAGACTCAGTGGACAAGGACGGGATCCTTCACGCACTAGAGCATCTCAATCTGATCTGATGATCCGTAAAGCAGGCATGAGCATTACAAAAACGAGCCGTGTACGATAAACCCGTACACGGCTCGTTGTCTTTTCTCTTATCATTCCATTGTAAACATTGTATCTTATTTCTCAGCTTCCGGTGTAGCAGCTGCCTCAGATTCTGTACTGTCTGCAGTCTCCTCATCAGCCTTTGCAGAATCTCCCTCTGTCTCCGGTGTCTCGGTCACATCGGTCTGCTCCTCAGCTGCCGGTGTCTCAGTTGCCTCAGCCGCTGCAGAATCTGCTGTCGGTGTCTCAGTTACATCCGGGTCCGGTGTCGGAGTTGAAGTCTGGATCGTAAAGCTGTGATTATCTGTGATCTTGATCTTCTTGATCAGTTTTTTCTCTTCTTTGATATCAGCTTTCTTCTTCCAGCCATCTGTTGTATCATTATAGAAATCATCCTTCTTGGTGTTTGTCAGAGACTCTTTCTTACTCTCCGTTGCAGTTTTATCATTCTTGGAATCCAGTCTCACAACATACCATACGGAATCTGTCTTTATGATCTCCTCGTTCAGTGCACCCTCGTCCAGCTTTCTTAAAGCGGTACGAACCTCATCCGGATAAGTAGTTCCGTTGGCAGCACTGTCATCACCTTCCTCATAGGTAGGGCATGTTCCGGTTGTTGCGGTCATATCCTCGGAGATCTCATCTCCAAGAGTATTGAAATCTGCAGCCGGATCCTCTTTAACCTTGTCATAAAACTTCTGAAGATTCTCTTTATTCTTCTTGATATCATCATCGGAAAGATCATCTCCGCTGACCTTTGCACTTGCATAGCTGAAGGACATCTGCTGATATTCTTTCTCATCCAGCTTCACGTCCGCTTTGGCTTCAATGGCATCCTTCATCTTCACATCGTATGTTTCAAGCTCGAGGAAAGTCTTTACCATATCTTCATCAACCGCAAGCTCTGCAATTGTCTCATCAGAATTGGCAGCCATGAAGTTCTTGGCAGCTTCCTCAAGAGCCTTCTGCTCATCATCTGTGATTTCAACATCATACTCGGAAGCGTGTTCTTTCTCCAGACACATCTTTTCAACAGTTTCAACAGAAGTTGTTACCGCATTTTCACCGTAAGTCTCATCGGAATCATCCATTTTGGTACTCCAGATAGACATATCGCTTCCGCCGCCAAGATACATCTTGTACATTGCCTCAGCCTGTGCCTGCTGCATACGTGCTGCCAGACTTACAACGCCAAACGGGATTTCCTGCTTATTGACTGTCACTGCGATCTTTGTACCATCGAGTTTTTTATTTCCGCAGCCTGCCATCATTCCTGCCGCTGTAACGCAGACAAGAGCAGTAACTGCCGCTTTCTTTACTGAATTTCTCATTTCATCCTCCATCTATCCGTCCATAAGAATCACGGTCCGGCTCTTATTCCATAATACTTGATTATAAACGTTTTCACCTTTAAGAGCAAGGAATTTCACGAACTTACACGACATTTCACAAATTATCCACAAGTCTTTCCGGGAAAATATCCGGTATCCACAAACCGGATGTTTTTTCCCGTGGATAACCCTAAGCTTAGCTGATTCTTCCCTTTACTCCAGTGGCTCTGCCAGTTTTGCCAGCTCCCCCGCAAACTTCATCAGCTCTTCAATCAGCCTTCCCTGTGGTGTCAGGATAAATTTCGGCTCATGATCAGCCTTAAACTGCAAACCTCTCCGGTACTGCGCCATAATAGCCGGGATACCTGCGGGATCCAGCTTGGCCTTTTCATAGAGCGTGATCCGGACATCTTTTCCAAGCTGCTTGATCTCCGTCACATATCCCTGATGGGCAAGAGCCTTCAGTCTTGCAATGGCAAGAAGATTCAGCACAGCTTTTGTCGGCTCGCCAAAACGGTCGATCAGTTCCTCCAGCATATCGTCATATTCCTGCTGGCTTTCAATACCGGCAATACGCTTATAAATATCCAGCTTCTGGAACTCGTTGCTGATATAGGAATCCGGGATAAACGCATCGATGTTGAGATCAATGGTCGTCTCAAAATCATCCATAGTCCGGATTCCCTTTGCCTCCTTGACAGCCTCACTGAGCATCTTGCAGTAAAGGTCATAACCAACTGCGTTCATATGCCCGTGCTGCTGAGCACCAAGAAGATTTCCTGCTCCACGAAGTTCCAGATCCTTCATAGCTATCTTAAAACCGCTTCCAAGGTCTGAATACTCCCGCATGGCGCTAAGCCGTTTCTCCGCGGTCTCCTGGAGCATCTTGTTTTTGGTATACATTAGAAATGCATAAGCAGTCCTGTTGGAACGTCCTACACGCCCACGAAGCTGATAAAGCTGGGAAAGGCCATATCTGTCCGAATCATGGATGATCATAGTGTTTACGTTGGAAATATCCAGTCCTGTCTCAATAATAGTGGTGGAAACCAGTACATCCACATCTCCGTTGATAAAATCATACATTACCTGCTCCAGTTCCCTCTGACTCATCTGTCCATGTGCAAAATCCACTCTGGCCTCCGGCACAAGTCTGGATATCCGAAGGGCTACTTCGGCAATGTCATTGACTCGATTATATACGTAATACACCTGTCCACCCCGGCGAAGCTCCCTGCGGATGGCTTCCCGAACAGTCTCCTCATCGTACTCCATAACGTATGTCTGGATCGGCACACGATCCATCGGCGGCTCTTCCAGAACGCTCATATCACGGATACCGATGAGACTCATATGAAGAGTTCTCGGAATCGGCGTTGCCGTCAGCGTCAGTACATCCACATCTTTTTTCATCTGCTTGATCTTCTCCTTGTGAGTAACACCGAAGCGCTGCTCCTCATCAATGATCAGAAGTCCAAGATTTTTAAATTCCACATCTTTTGAAAGAACTCTGTGGGTGCCGATCACAATATCTACCTGCCCCTTTTTGATCCCTTCGATGGTCTTTTTCTGCTGGGCAGATGTCCGGAAACGGCAGAGAAGCTCCACCTTCACCGGAAATTCTTTCATACGCTGTACAAAGGTATTGTAATGCTGTTGGGCAAGAATGGTAGTAGGGACCAGATAAACCACCTGCCGGCTTTCCTGTACTGCCTTAAACGCAGCTCTTAAAGCCACCTCCGTCTTTCCGTAACCAACGTCACCACACACAAGACGGTCCATGATCCTGGTGCTTTCCATATCTCTCTTGGTATCCTCAATGGCTGCCAGCTGATCCTCTGTCTCCTCATAAGGAAACATCTCCTCAAATTCCTTTTGCCATACGGTATCCGGTCCGCAGACATACCCCTCTTTCTCCTGGCGTACTGCATAAAGCTCTACCAGCTCTTTTGCGATATTTTTTACCGCACCCTTAACACGGCTCTTGGTCTTATTCCACTCCTGACCGCCAAGCTTGTTCAGCTTGGGCGTTTTTGCATTTTCGGAGGATCCGGAATATTTCTGCAAAGCATCTAGCTGGGTTGCCAGGATATAGAGATTACTGCCGCCCCGGTATTCGATCTTGATGTAATCCTTCACAACACGGTCAACCTCTACCTTTTCGATTCCACGGTAAATACCCAGTCCATGCTTTTCATGAACAACAAGATCACCAATGGAAAGCTCTGCAAAGTCCTGGATCCTGTTTCCGCTGTACTTTTTCTTTTTTTTGCGCTTTTTCTGCTCTTTGCCGAAAATATCGGTTTCCGTCATCACTGCAAATTTGATCAGCGGATACTGGAAGCCACGTCTTGCGTGACCATAGACCACCATGATCTCCCCGGGACTGATGATACGATCCATGTCCTGGCTGTAAAAAGCATTCAGTCCTTCCTCTGAAAGATCCTTTGCCAGACGCTCCGCCCTGGTCCTGGAACCGGAGAGCAATGCGATCCGGTATCCCTGACTCTTATACTGAAGGAGATCCTTTACCAGAAGTTCAAAGCTGCTGTTATAAGAATCTACAGACTTCACCGTAAGATCAAATTCCTCATTGATCTTCCATCCGGAACGTCTGGGAGAAAGTGCGGATACAGCCACACAATTCCGTCTGTTCAGCTTCTTCTGCAGTTCCTGAAAGCCACATAGCCACTGCTCCGGAAGATTTGCCTCGCCTTTTTCCTCTCTGTGCATACGACTCTGACGGTACTCTTCCTCCACACCCTCGCCGTTTTCTGCCAGGTGGTTCAGTTCATCCAGAAACACCAGTGTTTTTTCTTCCGGAAAATAATCCAGAAAGGATACCATATCTTCTCCGTCCATCTTTTCTGCGGCCGGATAAATCGTAATTTCATCTACATTTTCCAGAGATCTCTGACTTTCCGCATCAAAGCTCCGGATAGAATCCACCTCATCATCCCACAGTTCGATACGCCAAGGATTATCCTCTGTCAGCGGATAGATATCAATGATTCCTCCACGCACAGAAAACTGCCCCGGAAGCTCTACCTGACCAGTGCGTTCATACCCCAGCTCTACCAGCTCTTCCTTCAGCTGATCCAGATCGATCACACTGTCACTTTTAAAATGAAGAAGTCTGCTTCTGATCTTTTCCAGCGGCATCAGGAAATCCATACATCCGTCAATGCTGGTAACAACGGTCACTTCTTCCTGTTCCAGAAGTGCCCGGATCACACGCATCCGCTGCCGGATCAGAAGATTTCCGTGAATATCTGCCTGAAAAAACAGAAGATCCTTTGCCGGATAAAAATATACATTTTTGTCATAGAAGCGGTAATCCTCATAAATTTCCTTTGCGTTGCGCTCATCATCCGCAAGGATCAGATGATATGGAAAAAGCCCGGAAAGTCCATACATCAGATGGACCTTCTGGGACTCCATGCATCCGGAAACATTAAGAATTCCGCAGTTTGCGCCACAGCGCTTTTTTATTTCCCCAAACTCTGCAAGACCCTGCAGAGGATGCAAAAATGCTTCCATACAAACCTCAATTCTTAGGCTTTTTCCTGTTATATTTATTCATCGCCGCATCTACGCCCTCGGACAGGATCATCTCCACAGCCTCTGCCGCATCATTGATCCCTTCATCCACAAGCTTGCGGTCACTGTCCGAAAAATGACCCAGCACAAAATCTGCCAGATCCCAATCTTTCGGTTTTGCACCGACACCAACACGGATGCGGATAAATTTTTCAGTTCCAAGGCGGCGGATGATATCCTTGATCCCGTTATGTCCGCCTGCACTGCCCTTTTTGCGGATACGAAGCTGCCCAGGCTCCAGATCGATATCATCGTAGATCACGATCAGCTCTGTCTCCGGATCGATCTTGAAATAGCCGGACATCTCCTGAATCGGACCGCCGCTTAAATTCATATAGGAAAGCGGTTTCATCAGAATAGCTTTTTCACCGCCGATGATACCTTTTCCATACATGGCATTAAATTTTACGCCACCCTGCGGGATATTATGCTTCTCCACAAGACAGTCAACGGTGTCAAAGCCCATATTGTGGCGTGTAGCCTCATACTGCTTTCCCGGATTTCCCAAACCTGCAATTAAATACATAAAAACTCCTCAGCTGTAATTTACCTGGTTCAACGCCAGGCCCTCTTATGCCTTAAGACATACAAATGCTCTGATCGTATCAGTTGAAATATACCATCTCATCAGCAAGTGGCTCACAAACTTCCACATGCTCTGCGTAAAGTACGATTCCCTCTCCCTGATATTCCATTCTCTTCTCAAACGCAACCTTCGCAGTAACATCCACCCACTGGCCTTCTGCGATCTTCGGAGCAAAAGCGCTCTTGCAGATGTAACCAAGGAATGTGGTATCATCTGCACAGCATGTCATGGCTGTTCTTCCGGGAACAAAGAATTTGCTTCCCATTCCACGCGGCTTCAGGGCACGTGCTTTAAAGTGAACGGTTTTTCCGACATAGCGGTCCGGATGATCCATGGAATCCACAAACCAGATACCATAATCCTCCGGAAGGATATCGATCACCGGCGCATCAATATCAAATGGCATCTCATCCTCAAAAAGATCACCAAGCTCGCCCTCTTCATCCTCAAAGATGATCTCCGCACGCTGGTTCACCACCTTGATGCTTCTTCTGTAAGAAGGAAGCGGATCGTTCTCCTGGCAGCGGTTAAAGATAACCATATCCGCATTGCGGACCATGTCCATAAAAAGGGACTTCATATTCGCCATATAGACCTGGAATGTGCTTGCATCCACACAGGTGATATGCTGCTCCACGCCCCAGCCTTCCGGTTTTTCCATTTCTTCGAATTTACTTACCAGCCACATGCCATTATACTCAATGATCACCCGCTCCGGCTGATGCAGGATCTCCATTGCCGCAAGTCGTTCCGGTGTAAGCTCTTCCTCACTGTCAATGCTCTCCACAACGGTATTGCACTGTTTCAGTGCTTCCTCATCATATTCTTCCTCACCCTCTTCGCAAAGGATCAGCAGTGTTTTTCCATCGATCTGAAAGTAATCCTGCTGCAAGGTAAAGCTCAGGAAAGAGGTCTTGCCGCTTTCCAGAAAACCTGTGATCAGATAAACGGGTACTCTGGTCTCTTCCATAAATCCATCCCATCAGATACTGTACGATTTAATGTACAGTATCTGTTTCCTTTCTGTAACAATCTATATCTGTATTCCGCTTTGGCTTTGCGTCAAAACGAACATTTATTTTATCATATGCTTTATGCGATCCCGAAAAGCTCCTCCAGTGCATGCTCGTCAAGCTTAGAACCGATCACGCACAGACGGCCTGTATATTCCGGTGCACCCTCACGGATCTCAGTTTCTTCCGGAACCATATCAAAATAGATCCATGTTCCGTCTTCTGCCGGAAGCATTCCCTTTGCACGGAGGATGATACCGTATTTATCAGACTCGGAAAGTGCCTCAAGGATCTTCTCAAGTCCCTCACGTGTATATTTTTTAATAGTCTCACGGCCCCAGCTTGTGAAGACCTCATCTGCATGATGATGGTGGTGGTCATGTCCACAGCCACACTCTCCGTCGTGGTGATGGTGATGCTCATGCTCTTCATGATCATGGCCGCAGCCACACTCTCCGTCGTGGTGATGGTGATGCTCATGCGCTTCATGATCATGGCCACAACCGCACTCTCCGTCATGGTGATGATGCTCATGCTCTTCATGATCATGGCCACAGCCGCACTCTCCGTCGTGGTGATGGTGATGCTCATGCTCTTCATGATCATGGCCGCAGCCACACTCTCCGTCGTGGTGATGATGATGCTCATGCTCCTCCTCAAGCATCTCCTGCTCCAAGGATACCGGATGCTCCATAACCTCTACCAGTTTCTTACCGTCAAGATTCTCGATCGGAGTTGTAATGATAGCAGCATCCTTATTCAGGCTGCGGAGAAGCTCTAGGGACTCCTGAACCTTTTTCTCACTTGCAATATCGGTACGGCTCATGATGATAGCACCTGCATACTGGATCTGATTATCAAAGAACTCACCGAAGTTCTTCATATACATTTTGCATTTTTTTGCATCAACAACAGTTGTATAGCTGTTCAGTTTAATGTCAACCTCGTCCTGAACACCCTGTACAGCCTTTATAACATCAGAAAGCTTACCAACTCCTGACGGCTCGATCAGGATCCTGTCCGGATCATATTTGGTAACAACCTCTTTCAGAGAGGTTCCGAAATCTCCTACCAGAGAGCAGCAGATACATCCGGAGTTCATCTCACGGATCTGGATCCCTGCCTCTTTCAGGAAGCCGCCGTCAATACCGATCTCACCGAACTCGTTCTCAATCAGAACTACTTGCTCACCCTGAAATCCGTCCTTCAGAAGCTTTTTGATCAGAGTTGTTTTTCCGGCGCCAAGGAAACCGGAGATAATATCAATTTTAACCATTTTGTATACACTCCTTTTAACGTAGTTTGACCAGGAAGTATTATACCCCCTGGTTGTATCCTGTTATGCTCATGATGACAGAGAAAAAATTACCTGTTTCTGTATCTGCTGTCATTATATCCATTTTACAAAACAGACATTCCTATTCTGCTTTATATTCAGATTAATAGAGGGATGTGAAAAGCTCACATCCCTGAAAATCGTTCTTCCTATCAGCCGTTGATCATAAAGCTCATAAGCTTGTCGATATCCTCTTTCTCTGCTGCAACGATCTCAAGCTCCGGGATCTCACCAGCGGAAAAGATGTTTGCAAGAGATACATACTGGGAAAGCTTGGATTTCAGGTTCAGTCTGTCTCCCTCTCCTGTTACAAGCTCTACTCTACCCTTGCAGCTGTCAATTACCTCAAAAAATTTATCAATATCTGTAATATGTGTTACTTTCATTTTAAAAATCTCCTTTCTTATTAAAGGGCTGTTCTTAACTCTTTCCGTTAGATTATACCCCAGTGTTTTTAAAAAAGCAATCCCTGCCGGGCAAAAACACTTCACAGATATTCTCTACGGATCTATATATATTTCGTCATATTTCTTCAATTTCAACGGTACAGTCTTTTCTTCCCTTGTTCCATTTCATGAGATAAACCTTAAATCCCAGAGAATCTCTGGCAATGGTAAACGGTTCTTCCCTGAGTACTTCGGATCCCATACCCTGCTCGTTCAGCTCTGCCTGCTTTGTCCTGGCTTTTTCTGTAAGAACTCTAAGTTCTTCATCGGCTTCTTTTCCAAAAGAACGATTCCCATATCCGGATGAAGCTTCCCGCAGCTTTTCAGAAAGGCACATCGTTACCTGGATGTGTTTTGTACGGTGAAGCATTCCTGCCAGTTTCCGTGCTACCCATTTAAACGGAAGTTTCCGGTAAATTTCAAGCCACCTGACAAAGGTACGGTCTTCTGCCTGCCTTGCGATCTCTCCCATTACCTCAAATGCCTTTTCCGAGGGAATCCACGGATTTTCCCTGGGAACAATATACTTTTCCGGAACAGCCGGATAACAGCAGTAATTCAATGGCGGAAATTCCACCAGTGCAGAAAGCTTCTCCTCCAGAGCGTTGCAGCTGTCCCCGCCTATATAATCATATTTGTCGCGGAGGATCGCCAGCCGATATTCCAGCTGCCGTAAGTATTCATACCCTTCTACCCAGAAATGACCGATCCGGCTGTAATCGTAGAGATGTTTTTCCAGAGACAGGGTTTCAAAAAACAAAGTCACCACCGAATCATCCTGGTGGACCACAAGAATATATTCTCTACCCTGCCGGCTTAAATCTGCCAGGATCTCGCCCTCGTAATCCGGTTTGTATACACCTGTCATACGGGCATTTCCAAAAACAAGAAAGCTTTCTACCGCATCATTCATAAGATACACAAGGCGGATTTCTCCGTTTTTTACATAAGAATCCACTCTGTATATATTGTCATCGGGCTTTTCCGCCATCTCTTCCGAAAAAGCACTCTCTGAAGCTGCTTTCTGATCCTGAGGATCTTCCTCATCATTCACTGCCACCAGTTCAAACTGATCTTCTCCAAGCAGCTCTGCTAGCTTCTGAAAGGTATCTGGCAGCTCTTCAAATGCCTTCTCTGAGACATATCTCTCCGGTGCTGTTTTTCCTGCAGTATTATTTCCAGTATCCATCAATTACCTCTTTATTCAGTTTCTCCCCAATAACGATCATGATCTCCTGTCCCAGCTTTGCCGGCCGGATGCAGATCTCATGGCGGGTAGCATTCAGCTCCAGCCACTGTCCATCTTCTTTTCTGAGAAAACCTTTTACGCGAAAAACATCTCCGCAAGATGGATCATTCAGGATCCTTTCTGCAGTTTCATGAAGTTCCTCCTCGCTTTTATGAACGTTCATAAAAAACAGAGAATCAAATCCGCCGCCTTCCGCATAGGATTCCTTCACGTAATCCTCTGCCACATACCCGCAATCCAGGATCTTTTCCAGGTCTGTGTCTGTGAGATCATCCCAGTTTCCGGTGAGAATCTCACTGTCCAGACGGCGCCTGCACTGGATCTGGCCAAGTGCACGGTTGAGATGCTCTTTTGTGCTGCTGATCTCTTCCACCGTGGCTTCCTGGCTCCTGCTCAGTAATACATAGCCTGCATCTGCCACCTCGGAAGCTAGCAGATAATCCGCTTCCGCAGAAAGATCCTCTGCCAGCTTCGCATCCACAATGGCGATCACATTTCCGATCTCATACCATTTATCCAACGGTTCCTCATGGAGGGCGTCAAAGAACTCATCCACATCAAAGATTCCGGATGGTTCTACGATGACACGGTCGTAACCGCACATTCCCATGGCGATCAGCTTTGTCTTAAATCGCCGTCTGTGACAGTCCGCATCACAGCCCCCGGAAACCATCTCCAGCTCACAGTTGTCTCCCATCAGATCCTGAAGCAGCATCATATCCACATTCACTGCCCCGAAATCATTTTCCAGGATCCCGATGTTCATGCCTTTTTTCAGAAGATAGGAGGCATATTTTTTTATAAATGTTGTCTTTCCGGATCCGAGAAATCCGGTTATCAGATCGATCTTTATCATATTTCTTCCTTTACCTTATCAACTCTCCGGAGCATACAGTAAAATAAATGCGAATATATGCTTTACTTATGTTCTGGTCATATTTCAATAATCTCCTGCCCGACAAATGCCGGACTGCTATCAGTATATAATCTTTTTTCCGCAAAGAAAAGAGGCGGTCCTGAAAAATCCTCTCAGAACTGCCTCTTTCCGGCTATTTTATCTTTTTATAAACATATATGAAGATTACTTTGTAAACAGATCTACCAGATCCTGACCATCATTATAGCCCTGTTTTTTCAGTTCCTGAACAAACCAGTCATCTACACCGTCTACTGCTTTCTTAAAGGAATCGATATCCATGTCCTTTTTCTCTGTGAAGGTCACACCGTTTTTGTCTGCCCAGCGTGCTTTGATCTCATCATCACTGGAACGGTTGATGTAACGCTCATACTCAACAGCTTTCTGACCACACTCGTCAACAACAGCCTGCTGCTCCGGTGTCAGCGCATCATAAATATCCTGGTTGATGCAGAAGAACAGGCAGTCATAGATTGCATCCCACATGGAGCAATATGGCTGTACCTCCTGTACACTGGCTGCATCGATGGCGGGCAACGGATTCTCCTCGCCCTCTACCGTATTCTGCTGAAGTGCTGTGTAGGTCTCGGACCAGTTCATATTTGTAGCATCTGCCCCCCATCTCTTATAACACTCCATAAGAAGATTAGAGCCTGCTACACGAACCTTCAGATTCTTCATATCATCTACAGATTTTACCTCATGCTTGCTGTTTGTCAACTCACGGAATCCGTTCTCTGCAATACCCATGCAGTGAAGTCCGTAGCCGTTAAGGATCTCCTTCAGCTTGTCTCCGGCCTCTCCGTCAAACTTCGCATCTGCATCATCGTAGGAATCATAGATGAACGGCAGGGATACCACATTGAAGCGTGGATCAAATGCAGAATAGATCAGATTGGAATGCATGGAGATCTGTACCGGGTCTCCGTTCATCAATGCCTGGATTCCCTCGGACTGATTTCCGTTTGTCAGCTGATCCGCTGCGTAAATGTTAACCTTGACCTTTCCTCCGGTAGCCTTTTCCATGAGTTCACCGAACTTACGTCCTCCATCAGCCCAAGTACTTGTCTCCGTTGTGGAGCATGCAAAGTTCCAGGTTGTCTCAGGCCAGTTCAGATCACTGTAATCCTCCACGGTATCTACCGAATCCTCTGTAAACAGATCTACAAGATCCTGTGCATCGTCATAGCCTTCACTCTTAAGCTCCTTTACAAACCAGTCGTCGATTCCGTCTACTGCTTTCTTGAAGGAATCGATATCCATATCCTCTTTCTTTGTAAAGGTCACACCGTTGCTCTTTTCCCAGCGGCTCATGATCTCCTCGTCGCCGGAACGGTTGATATAACGCTCATACTCAACAGCCTTCTGGCCTGCCTCATCAACAACCTGCTGCTGTTCCGGTGTCAGGCTGTCATAGATATCCTGGTTGATACAGAAGAACAGACAATCATAGATTGCATCCCACATGGAGCAGTACGGCTGTACCTCCTGTACACTGGCTGCGTCGATCGCAGGCAACGGGTTCTCCTCACCCTCTACCGTATTCTGCTGAAGTGCTGTGTAGGTCTCAGACCAGTTCATATTTGTGGCATCTGCCCCCCATCTCTTATAGCATTCCATAAGAAGGTTGGAACCGGCCACACGAACCTTCAGGTTCTTCATGTCGTCTACTGTTTTTACTTCATGCTTGCTGTTTGTCAGCTCACGGAAACCATTCTCTGCGATTCCCATACAATGAAGTCCGTACTCACCAAGGATCTCTTTCAGCTTTTCTCCGGCCTCACCGTCAAATTTTGCATCTGCGTCATCGTAGGAATCATAGATAAACGGCAGGGATACTACATTGAATCTCGGGTCAAATGCAGAGTAGATCAGATTGGAATGCATGGAGATCTGTACCGGGTCTCCGTTCATCAGTGCCTGGATTCCCTCGGACTGATTTCCGTTTGTCAGCTGATCTGCTGCGTAAATATTAACCTTGACTTTTCCGCCGGTTGCTTTTTCCATAAGCTCACCAAACTTACGTCCTCCGTCAGCCCAGGTACTTGTTTCAGTTGTAGAGCATGCGAAGTTCCATGTCATCTCCGGCCAGTCAAGATCACTGTAATCCGCGATGGTATTAAAGGAATCACTTCCGTCTCCGGAATCCTTGGAACTCTGGCTTTCTGTGTCAGAAGACTGGTCTCCTGTATAGGAGCCCTCTTTTGCAAGAGCCTTCGGAAGAGCTGTGGAAACAGCCGGAATATAAGTGATGATCAGAAGAACTGCAACGGATGCAGCGATCATCGGCATAACTGCTCTGGAAATCTGCTGAAGAGTAACCTCCAGACCTTTTTTGATCTTGATACTGATGGCAACGAAAAGGTTTACACCTACCGGAGGTGTTACCTGTCCGATCGCAAGGTTAACTGTTGCCATAACACCGAATGCTACCACATCATAGCCCAGAGCCTTACATACCGGAAGCATGATCGGTACAAAAATGTACATTGCAGAGTTTGCATCAATGAAGCATCCTGCGATCAGGAAAATGATGTTTACGATCAGGAGGAAGGTAAACTGATTATGTGCAATGCCGGCAAGAAGCTCAGATGCCGCATTTGCAATACCAAACTTGGTACATACAAAAGAGAACAGGGAAGCACTCGCTACGATCAGCATGATTCCACCGGTTGTCTTTGCAGAATCCACAAGAATGTCAAACAGATCTTTGAGCTTAACCTCACGGTAGATCACCATACCAACAAACAGACCGTAAACAACAGATACGGCTGCAGCCTCAGTTGGTGTAAAGATACCACCGTAAATTCCCCCGAGGATGATAACCGGCATCAGGAATCCCCAGAATGCATCTTTAAATGTATCCCAGCGTTCTTTTGCGGAAGCTTTTTCACGGGATGGCTGAATGTTATGTTTCTTTGCCTCGATCATAACGATGATCACAAGAGCAACACCCATCAGAAGTCCCGGAACGATACCAGCCATAAACATATCTGCAATAGATACCCCTGTGATAGAAGCGTATACAACGAATGCGATACTCGGCGGTATGACAATGGCGATGGAACTGGAGGTTGCCATCAATGCCGTGGAAAACGGTGCGGAGAAACCGCCCTGCTCAACCATAGCCGGGATCAGAACTGCTCCAAGTGCCGCAACCGTTGCAGGACCGGAACCGGAGATCGCTCCGAAGAAGCAGGCTACGATAACACATACAATGGCGATACCGCCCTTTTTATGTCCTACGCAGGTATCTACGAAGTTGATCAGTCGTTTGGAAATACCGGCTTTTGCCATAATGTTTCCGGACAGAACAAAGAACGGGATAGCAAGAAGCAGGAATTTACTGATTCCGGAGTACATATTTGTAGCTACGATCGTCAGAGATGTACCGGAATAAAGGATGGCACATACAGATGACAGACCTAAGCAGATTGCAATGGGAAGTCCCAGGATCAGGAAAACAAAGAAGGAGATAAATAAGATTGCACTGATCATTTATTTGTCCTCCTTTTCATCATCTTTTTTCAGGCAGAAGTCCAGGCAGTACTCAATAAAATGAAGGATCATACAGCCTGCTCCGATCGGCACGAAGGACCAGAAGATCCACTCCGGCCAGTTCAATACGAAAGTTCTCTTGCCGTTTGCCAGCTGTGTAAGAACTTTGTCCATTCCATATTTAAATAAAATTGCGGAAAAAACAATACTCAGGACCGTGATCAGGATCACAGATGGTTTTTCCAGTTTTTTCGGAAGACGGTCCGTAACCAGTGTCAGACTTACCAGTCCTCCTTTTTCACGGCAGGCAAGTGCTGCTGCCAAAAGTGTGATGAGAACAAACACCGCTACAACAAGCTCTTCTGTAAAAGACCATGAGCGATGGATGACCTTACGGGAAAATACATTTCCCACAGTCAGCACAAGGATCAGCAGTGTGGAAATGACCAGTACAATTTTTTCTACTGCTGCAAGTGCGTTCATGAGTTTTTTGTACACTTTCATACTCTTTCCCCTTTTGTATATTTTTCCGGTTTCAGATCCTTACCGCGTGGTTTAAAATGTTTTGGATAAAAAAAATCCGTCCCCTTTCAGGGACGGATATAAAATTCCGCAACCACCCTGTTTCTCCATTGAAACAAGCACGATTCTGCAACGTACCGGCATACGCGACTTCTGTAACGGGAAGCACCCGTGAAAACCTACTTACTTGTCTGAAACTTTCGGCTTTCCTTCTCAGGGATGATATTCAAGGCAGTTCCGCCGCTGCATCACACCAGTTACAGCTCTCTGAAGACGGTTCCTCTGTCTTTACTGATTCCCTTCACGGAATTTACTTCTGTTATGTGTTAACTCTTTAATGAGTTAAACCAATTCTAACTCTGTTTGTTTTGATAGTCAAGTTTTTTTTTCAAAAACTCCTTCAGGCGTTCTTTCCTTCTCCGGCGAAGTACTCCTTCACAAGCTTTACAACCACACCGGAAAGCAGGAATACTGCGATCAGGTTAGGGATCGCCATCAGACCGTTGAAGGTCTCTGCGATACTCCAGAGAAGTCCAAGGTCAACAGTTGCGCCGATGATCGCTACCAGAGAGTACAGTACCATAAAAGGTCTGATAGCTTTTTCCTTAAAAAGGAACTCCGCACATCTGGCTCCGTAAAGTCCCCATCCAATGATAGTGGAAAATGCGAAGCAGCACATGGCAACTGCTGTAAAGATGGAAACCCAGTTTCCGTATGTACTGGTAAAACCGCTGATGGTAAGCTCCGCTCCTGCTGCTGCGCCATAACCAACCGGCACCCCGCTGCAGAGGATGACAAGCGCTGTCAGCGTACAGATCACGATCGTGTCCGTGAATACCTCAAAGATCCCGAAAAATCCCTGTTTTACAGGTTTTCTGGTGTCTGCACAGGCATGTGCGATAGAACCGGTACCAAGACCTGCCTCATTGGAAAAAATACCTCTGGAAACACCTTTTTTCATACTCATGAAAAAGCTTCCTACTACGCCGCCTGTCACAGATGCCGGATTAAATGCCCCTCTGATGATAGCGCTGAAAACACCCGGAACATTTTTCCAGTTGATGATAATTACACCGACGGCAAGAATAATATAAAACAATGCCATAAACGGTACCAGCTTTTCTGTAACCTGGCCGATCCTTTTGATTCCGCCAAGCAGGATCATTGCCACAAGAATCGCAAGGATGATCCCCATAACAAGGTTTACCGTAGAAGTATTGTCTGCAGCGATCACATTGTAATTGATCAGTGCAGAATCAATAGCTGTTGTAATGGTATTAACCTGGGTTGCATTTCCGGTTCCGAAAACAGTAAGCACACCAAAAGCGGAAAACAGATATGCCAGCCAGTGCCAGTGTTTTTTTAGACCATTCTTAATGTAATACATTGGTCCTCCAACCAGATCTCCATTGGCATTGGTTTCGCGGAAATGTACCGCAAGTGTTACTTCTGAAAACTTTGTACACATTCCAAGAAGTGCGGAAATCCACATCCAGAATACGGCTCCCGGTCCTCCGATGGCAATAGCACCTGCCACACCTGCAATATTTCCCGTTCCCACGGTAGCAGCTAACGCCGTACAAACAGCCTGAAACGGTGTCAGACTTCCATCGGAAGCTTCTCTTTTCCGAAGCATACGTCCGATAGTGACCCTGATGGCATAGGGAAATTTCCGAATCTGGAGAAAATTCGTGCGGATACTTAAATAAAGACCTACACCAATAATACAGATCATCGCAGGAACGCCCCAGATAAAATTGTTTACGGCAGCATTCACTGATTCAATAACAGATAACATTCTATAATCCTTCCCTTATTTAATTTTGTCTTTTTGGATTGTAGGTTTGTCTGTACAAAAAGACGATTCGTTAGATTATATCACATTTTTTGTCGAATGTATAAGAGAAAAGCTTTATAATTTTACTATGATAAAGAAAGGAAGTGAATAAAAGCTGCCAATCCTGTTGTTAAATATGTGATACACCTGTAGTAAAAATACTTATCTGTGATCAATATCATTTTCCGTATCGTCCAGGAATGTAAATATATATCCCCAGTATTTCTCCAGGATCTTACCTCTGCTTCCATAGATCTCATGCTTTGTTCCGATCATATGGATATAATCACAGCTTGTTTTTCCCTGGCGATTGATCTTTCCGGCAAAATTTTTCAGGGCACGAACAGACACCAGATCTTCCGTCTGGGCCTGGATGAGCAGCATTGGTGCCGTATATTTTTTCCATCCGTAGAGACGCAGATACCAGCTCATTTCCGCAGAAGCCCAGAGCCAGCCGTAGGATGGAGACCAGGTCTGGAGCTCCTTATGTTCTGCACGGAGATTTTTGTATCGCTCGTATCTTGGTTTTGATGTTGCGGAGCTTGTCTCAAAAGAACCGCTGCCATCGTAAGGCTTTCGGCCAGCTACATATTCCTCATCTTTTCCGAAAATGCATTTCTCCAGAGCTATGCCGGTGGCTGCCGGCCACGGAACATTATCTGTAAGAGGACGGATCATCGGAGAAGAAAGGATCACCTTGTGAAACCAGTCCGGCTCCCAGGCTGCAGCAATACCACCGATGGCACCACCCATGGAATGTGCATACAAGTTAAGTGACAGATCCGGATGTGCTTTCTTTATGTAGCGGCATGCTTTCAGAAAATCGCGGATATATCTTCTCCATGTATCGATGTGGACCAGAGACGGGTCTGCGGTAAGACGATAGCTGCGGCCATGGCCGCAATGCTCCGGAATATATACATGATAGCCTTCCTTAAGAAAATAATAGGCCACTTCATCATATTTTACTGCTGATTCTGTGAATCCGTGGCTGATGACTACCACACCTTTAGGCATATCAATATCAGACAGATACTGCAGCATATGGATCTTACCTGTGATCCGTTTGCTTTCGTTACGAAACGGATAATCCGCACCCGGTACATAAAGTTCCCTTCTGTGAGACAGAAGATATGGCATTACGATATTTTTCATGGTTTCTTCGTATTCATTTTCATGTATGATCTGCATATTGGTTAAAAACCTCCCTTGCTTTTACTGTATTGCTTTTTTGCTTCTCCCAAACTCTGCTTTTCAAAACCCTTCCATGTTGTCACAGCTGTTTTCTTACAGGATAACAGAATTCACTCTTCCAGGCAATCCTTTTTAGACCATTTTGCTCTTTAATTTCCATTAAAAAATGCCCGAACATTTTGATATGTACCGGGCATTTCTTCTATTATTTAATAAAATCTCACAATATCTTCCACATCTTTACGTTTCGGTCTTGCAGGCTCTTCGGCTGCTTTTCCGATGGCGATCACTGCCATTACCGTTTCTGTTTCCGGAATGGAAAGGATCTCACGGAGCTTGTCTCCGGCACGAAGTCCCATGATCAGGGTTCCATATCCAAGCTCCTTTGCCTTCAGGATCAGATTCTCGTTCTGAAGTCCCAGATCATAGCAGCCCCAGCCGTTTCCAAGCTCATTATCCGGTGTTCCGTCTTTCTGAAATCCGGCATGGTTATGTACAAAGGTTGTAACGATCAGGGAGGCATTCTCTGCTTTTGCCTGGTTCATTTCCGGCAGACATTCTCTGCTGACCTTCTCCACCATCTCTTCGGACATTACACAATAATATCTTCCGGTCTGGGAGTTTTTCCAGCTGGGTGCTTCCTGAGCGGCCCGGATCACTGCAAGAAGATCTTCTTTTGTGATCCTGCTCTCCGGGCTGTATTTACGGATGGTCCTTCTCTCTTCGATCAGTTTCTGAAATTCCATATTTTTCCTCCTTACTGTCCGGTGCAGGATCTGCTTCCGGATCCTGCAGTTATTCCGGCATGGATTTTTATGTTCACACTTTTTATGGAGCCATTTTAACACAATGCCGTATTGAAATCAATTTCAAAACTCCGGCATCGTTACTGTTCATTCTGCGACCGTTACTGTTCACTCCGTTCTCAGCAACACGCTTCAAAAAATATTGCCTGGGAACAATAACTGCAATACCACTTATGAAGATTTTTTTTGATTTACCACATAAATTCCCACACAGACAAGAAACAGTGCGATGAGACTTCCCATATTAAATGCCTGACGTACCTCTCCCAGAACCAGTGCAGACAGGATCACACTGAACAAAGGATTTACAAAGCCAAAGATCGCTACCCTGGATACATCATTCCAGGCAAGCAGCACTGACCACAGTGTATAGGCCACTGCAGACACCATTGCCAGATAAAAGATGATCCCGATACCGGCGGCATTTACCACTCCGAAATGTCCTCCCATCCCTTTTCCGATCAGGAACAGAATGATCCCGCCCATGGTAAACTGCGTTCCGCTGAGTACCACCGGAGATACCTTTCTGGAAAAAATATTGATCAGCACCGTGGACATTCCGTAAGAAAACTGCGCGATCAGAATAAATCCTTCTCCTGTAAGCCTAAAACCTGCATCCAGAGAATTTCCCATGAGATTGATCACGACCACGCCGGCAAAACCGAGGATACAGCCGAGCATCTTTCGCCCGGTCATTTTTTCCTTGTGAAAAACAAGGCAGGACAGCAGGATCGCAATAAAATTCCCAAGACCTGTGATAATAGCGCCTTTTACACCGGAGGTATGTGCCACACCTATATAAAAGAAGAAATACTGACATACCGTCTGAGCTATACATACCGGCACCGCATATTTCAGAACAGTTCGATCCGGAAGCAGAACCTTGCGCTCACGCAAAGATGCAAAGATCAGTACAAGGATTCCTGCCAGTGCAAAACGCACACCTGCAAAAACGATCTGACTTGCCGTATCTGCAGAATCCATCTGCATCAGACGGTATCCTGTCTTGATCAGCGGGATCGCACTCCCCCAGAGAAGACAGCAGACGCAGGCAAGCGCTGCCACCACCCAGGTTTTTTTTAATATTGTTTTTGTTTGTTCCATTTGTTTATTCTCTCTTTCTCAAAACTTCTTCCATCTGACTGATCACAGCTTTTATTTCATTTATTGCACTGATACTTACGTCCCGGAAATCAATCTTTTTCCCCTTTCCGTATAATTCCGCCTCATAAGCGCTGGCTTTCTCTTCATCTTTATCCTTGTATCGGGCTTTTCCGATCAGCCAGGCACTGGAATCCGCACAGTCCGGATATTCCGTATTTCCCCGGATCAGAAAATCCTCTGAAGCTTCCGTCAATGCTGTTTTCAGTTTTTCTGCTTTATCCAGAAATTCTTCCGTTGTCTGCGGATAATGTTCTTTTATATAAAGGAGATTTTTATGAATACAGGTGGCACTTTTTTCCATTAGTTTCCGTTCTTCCGGATCTTTGAAATTATCATATTCCCCAGGCCGGACTTCCCATCCGCGGATGGATTTGCTTAATTCCATCAGCCAGTATACATGACGGGAAATATCGTCCGGAAACATAAAATACGTAGAAAATTCATGATCGATCATAGGTGCAAGACTTATGATCCCGCCATCTTTATCACAGAGAAACGTTACATTTTCATAATGATAATTCTGGTCTCCCCTCAGGACAGAGATCAGCACCTGCATGGCAAGCTGTTCCGCTATTTCCTGATGCTTCTGCAAAAAATCAGCTTCAAAAATATCTCTATAATCATAAAACATCTGGCAATAGTTTACATAATTATCTATATCTACCTTTTCATCCGGATATTTCCTGAAAAACTCCAGAAGATTCAAAATGGATTCCCCTTCTTTATAGGCCATGGGTACTGCTGTTCCGTAGTCAAGATATTTTTCATTTACTGCCTCATACCCTTCACAGATGGCCAGTTCATACCTGGGCGCAGGCATAAAATATTCATTAATGATCGTTGACCAGAACACCTCTGCATAAGCATACAGTGGCGTGGAAAATGGTTTGGATTTCGTCAGTGGCTTAAAAATTATATTTCCAGGAAATATGGGGAAATGTTTTTCCCCGCTTACCACGCCTACAGCTTCAGACTTAAGATTTCCGATTCGATTTTTGTATTGATAGTGTCTGACTTTATAATACATAGCAGTCATATCGTATTGCCTTCCCCTTCAATGTATAAGACGGCTCCCGGCCGGCAAGACATTCACTTTTCAGCGGACGCTTGACGATGATCTTATCCGGATTTGCTCTGATAGCTGCATCAAAAAGATCCTTTTCCCCGGAACACGGTGGTTCCAGCTTCTGGATCAATTGAAGTTTCTTGTTGATCAGGCTGGATTTCTGTCTTGCCGGAAACATGGGATCCAGATAGATCACGTCTACAGGATCAAGAAGCTTTGACATACCTTCTACACTGTTTCCCTCGATCACCTTCATACGACCGGCAATATCTTTCAGATCCATATTTTTCTTGGCACGGCGAATGGCATCTTTAAGAAGGGCTGCGATCACCGGATTCTGCTCGTACAGCGTCACCTCATAGCCCTGGGCTGCCAGAAGAAAGGCATCCTCACCCATTCCTGCCGTAGCATCGATGGCCTTCCTTCCCTCCTTATCTGACTTCACCGCCTTCACCAGCATCTCATGCTGAAGTCTGCCTCTGGTAACTCTGTGAAGCATCGTCTCCACAAAATCCCCCTGATAGGTCAGCCCGAAACCGGACAGCGAAACGCCCCTGGAATCAAACCGCACCGTCAGAAAATCTCCCGGCTTATCCTGAAGCTGCGCTCCGGTCCTCCTGCAAAAGGCTTCCGCCATATCTCTCTGTCCGCCCTTTCCAAGACAGACTGCGATTTTATCATTCATTTCC
>CAUEAK010000021.1:0-24155 GCA_958454115.1 Blautia wexlerae | reverse complement strand
TATTATTTACATCATTTTTCTTATTTACACCATCTAAGGACTTCATTGTCGGGAACAGAAGTACGTCACGAATTGCCTGGCTGTCTGTCAGGAGCATAACGAGACGGTCGATTCCGTATCCGATACCACCTGTTGGCGGCATACCGATCTCCAGTGCATTCAGGAAGTCTTCATCTGTGTGGTTGGCTTCCTCATCACCTGCGTCTGCAAGGGCATCCTGTGCTTTGAAACGCTCTCTCTGATCGATCGGGTCGTTGAGCTCGGAATATGCGTTACACATTTCCCATGTATTGATAAAGAGCTCGAAACGCTCTACCTTGTTCGGATCGGAAGGTTTCTTCTTGGTCAGCGGAGAGATCTCGATCGGATGATCCATGATAAATGTCGGCTGGATCAGCTCTTTCTCACAGTACTCCTCGAAGAAGAGGTTGATGATATCACCCTTCTTATGGCGATCCTCATACTCGATATGATGCTCGTCAGCAAGCTTCTTGGCTGCCTCATCATCTGCTACTTCGTCAAAGTCGATTCCTGCATATTTCTTGATGGCATCGTTCATGGTCAGACGTGCGAAAGGCTTTCCAAGATCGATCTCGATACCATTGTAGGAAATCTTTGTGGAACCGCAGACCTTCTCTGCAAGGTAACGGAACATGGACTCTGTCAGCTCCATCATTCCCTCATAATCAGTATATGCCTGATAAAGCTCCATCAGAGTGAACTCCGGATTGTGACGGGTATCAACACCCTCGTTACGGAATACACGGCCGATCTCGTAAACTCTCTCAAGTCCGCCTACGATCAGTCTCTTAAGATAAAGCTCCAGGGAAATACGAAGCTTAACGTCTTCGTTCAGTGCGTTATAATGTGTCTCAAATGGTCTTGCAGCTGCACCGCCTGCGTTGGAAACCAGCATTGGTGTCTCAACTTCCATGAAGTCACGCCCTGCAAGAAAGTTACGGATCTCCTTAAGGATCTGGGAGCGTTTGATGAATACATTCTTGCTGTCCTGGTTCATGATAAGATCCACATATCTCTGACGATAACGGGTATCTGTATCTGTCAGTCCGTGGAATTTCTCAGGAAGGATCTGTAAGCTCTTGGAAAGAAGAGTCATCTTCTCTGCATGAATGGAGATCTCACCTGTTCTTGTTCTGAAAGCAAATCCCTCCAGACCAAAAATATCACCGATATCAGATTTCTTGAAATCTGCATAGTAATCGGTTCCAATGGCATCTCTTGCCACATAAACCTGAATGTTACCCTGTAAATCCTGGATATTGCAGAAAGAAGCTTTTCCCATTACACGCTTGAACATCATACGTCCTGCGATTGATACATGGATCGGGCTTGCGTCCATGATGCTTCTTCTTTCTTCATAATCCTTCTTCTGAGCCTCTTTTGCCTGCTCTTCATCAAGACCTGTTACATCAAGCTCCTTGCGATCTTTGAGAAGCTCTGCCTCATGTGCTTCATAGAGATTCTTTACCTCAAGGGAATGATGTGTCTGATCAAATTTTGTGATCTGAAACGGGTCCCTGCCATTTGCCTGAAGGTCTGCCAGTTTGTCACGACGTACCTTAAGCAGCTGGTTTACATCCTGCTTCTTCTGCTCTGCCACTTGTTGGCCTCCTTAATCTATCTGTCGTTCAAGCGGATCTGTGCGATCCGCTCCGTTGTCTGCTTTATACGTTTCTCTGGATCTCAAGAACCTTATATTTCATGATTCCGGACGGCATCTCAACCTCAACGATATCGTTGGTGTGTGCACCGATCAGTGCTTTACCTACCGGAGACTCATTGGAGATCTTTCCCTCAAGGCTGTTAGCCTCTGTGGAACCTACGATCTTCAGCTCCATATCTTCCTCAAATTCATAATCATGAACCTTAACCTTGCAGCCTACGCTGATTCTGTCAAGATCGACTTCATCCTCTACTACAACCTCAGCGTTCTTGAGGATCTTCTCGATCTCCTCGATACGTGCCTCGATATCTCTCTGCTCATCCTTTGCTGCATCGTACTCTGCGTTCTCAGAAAGGTCTCCCTGCTCTCTGGCCTCTTTGATCTTTCCTGCTACTTCTTTTCTCTTAACAACTTTCAGATCGTGCAGCTCGTCTTCCAGTTTTCTAAGTCCTGCGTATGTGAGTAAGTTCTTCTTTGCTTCTTCCATTTTGCCTTACTTCCTTTCAAAACCGTGCTGTTTTTTCTGAAAAAAATACAGCTTCGGATATTTCTGTTGCTACCATTCCCAAGAGCTCTTTTTTCTAAAAAAGGGCGTAAAAATCTCAGGATATTCACAATTCCTGTATTATACCGAAAAGCCCCAGTATTGTCAAGCATTCCACGTCGAAAAAGGGGCCCTGAAATATGCAAAAAAAGCCGCGCGAAATCTCAGATTTCAACACGGCTTTTCTGTATTATCCTGCCCGGTCTGATTCCTTATTTCTTCTCTGGAAAAAGATCTTTATAACGATTAGTCACCATCTGTGTCTGATACTCAAAATCCTGTTTATGCTGATTGACCAGTGTAGAAAGGATGATCCCGGAAAACCAACAGATGATAGCTGTCAGGATCACAAACCCGCTGACGATCAGTGTCGGGATCTTTTCCACTGTCCCAACCTCCAGAAAATGTACCAACACCGGAATAAAGAATACCATTCCCACCACAAACAGCACTGCTGCGATAAGGGAGAAGAACTCCAGCGGCTTGTAATTCTTGAACATTTTCACAATAGTCTTCAGGACCTTAAATCCATCTGCATAAGTATTCAGCTTGGACTCACTTCCCTCCGGCCTGTCACGATATTCAATGACTACATTCTCAACCTGCATGTTCTTATCGATGGCGTGGATCGTCATCTCTGTCTCGATCTCAAAATTCCTGGAAAGTACCGGGAATGTTTTTACAAAGCGGTAACTCATGGCACGGTAACCTGTCATGATATCCTTGATGTTGCTTTTGAAAAGACGGTTAATGGAACCTCTTACGATGCTGTTTCCAAAGTTGTGGAAAGGTCTCTTGTTCTCTGTAAAATATGTAGAAGAAAGGCGGTCACCAACTACCATGTCTGTGCCTTTCTCCAGAACCTTGCTGCACATTTCAGCTGCAAACTCTGCCGGATAAGTATCGTCACCATCTACCATAAGGTAACACTGCGCATCGATATCCCGAAACATACTGCGGATCACGTTTCCTTTTCCCTGCTGATACTCATAACGGACAACTGCCCCTTCTTTTCTGGCGATCTCGTCTGTTCCATCTGTAGAGTTATTATCATATACGTAGATCACAGCTTCCGGAAGTGCTTTTTTCATATCGCGGATAACCTTTGCTACCGTCTTGCTTTCGTTGTAGCAAGGAATTAAAACTGCTATTTTATCTGCCATTATTTTTCTCCTGTAAAACAAAAAACTTTCTGCGGATTCCCGCTAACTGACTGTAGCACGCGCCCCGTTCCTTGTCAATAGAACGTTTCGTTTTCTCCGGCATACTTTTCTCTTTTATCGCTCCAGTACCATGTCTGTAAGCTTTTTCAGCTCTTCATAGCTTGAAATATTATTAGATTCTCTCCGGATTCCCGCACTGTGGCGCATACCGGCTGTATACCAGGCTACATGCTTCCGCATTTCGCGGATCCCGATATACTCACCCTTTATCGCGATCTGATCTTCGGCATGGCGCAGGATCATCTCGCAGACTTCCTCTGCGGTTGGTCTGGGAAGCTTTTCCCCGGTGTGGAAATAGTGGTTCAGCTCTCGGAAGATCCACGGGTTCCCACGTACTGCACGGCCGATCATCACCGCATCGCAGCCAGTCTCTTTAAACATGGCTTCTGCAGTTTCCGGTGAAACGATATCTCCGTTTCCTATCACCGGAATAGTCACCGCTTCCTTCACCCTGCGGATAGCATCCCAGTCCGCCTGACCAGAATAATACTGCTGTCTGGTCCTTCCATGAACTGCGATGGCTGCTGCACCGGCATCCTCCACCCGTTTTGCGATCTCCACCACATCCACCGGCGTATTTTCATCAAAGCCAATGCGGACCTTCACCGTTACCGGCTTGGAAACTGCTCCGGAAACACTGCGGACGATCTCTTCGATCAGCTGAGGATCCTTCAGAAGAGCTGAGCCCTCGCCATTATTTACCACCTTGGGAACCGGACATCCCATATTGATATCGAGAATGTCAAAGGGACGCTCCTCAATGCTTTTTGCCACCTCTGCCATAAGGTCCGGCTCGCTGCCGAAAAGCTGCATGGATACCGGATGCTCCCCGGGATTGATCTCCATCAGCGCCTCTGTATTCTTATTATGAAAAGAGATTGCCTTGGCACTGACCATTTCCATACAGATCAGGCCTGCACCCTGCTCCTTGCAAAGTCTTCGAAATGCCAGATCCGTAACCCCTGCCATCGGTGCAAGCACAAAGGGGTTCGGTATCTCCACATTTCCGATCTTCCACTGCATCTTCATGGATCATTCCTCAACGGCATCTGCTTTTTTCTGCAGTTCCTCATCCGGAATATCTCCCAGGAAAAATACCTTGTAATACATTTCCAGAGATTCCAGAAGCTCTCTTTTGTCCCGCTGGAGTTCCTTGATCTTCAGTGCACTTCCGATCTCGTCAAAACGGGCATCTGCCTCCAGTGCCTCAGTCTTAAACTGCAGACTGCCGTCCTCATCAAATTCCAGTGTCAGGATCCCGCCTACATCCTCTGTGAAAAGCACACACATGATCTGCAGCTCCTGCTTTACCGTCTCAGGAAGAGACGCAAAATCCTGGTTAAAATAATATTTCTGCTCATAAGAGCTTGCTCCGCAGAGCACAATGTTATCCTGATACATAAAATCTCCTTTATTTATAACTTGACACTCCCCACAGCTAAAGCAGGGAGATTCTTGTTTTTTCCACTACTGCAATAAAACATCAACGGAAAATCGTTGCCGGAAATTTTATCCGATCTGTGCTGCATGTTTTACACATAGCTGTATAAACCACGTACAGAAACCTCTCCGGAATTTACTTCCTCGACTGTACCGTCTGCACGCTCTACCAGAAGCTCTCCGCCGGCATTGATTCCTCTTGCGATCCCCTCATATGGATCATTCTGATCCAGTACACGTACCGGCTGGTTCAGATTGGCCAGCATTTTCTCATAATCCGGTTTCAGGCCGCTGAGATCCTCTGTCTGTACAAATCTCTCATAATTTTCCTCAAAATGCCTCATCACAAGTCCGACTACCTGTGCCCGGTCAAAGGGATGTCCGCTTTCCAGATACAGAGAGGTAGCCTTATCTGCCATTTCTTCCGGAAAGCTTTCCATATTTACGTTAATCCCGACTCCGATAACTGCACAGCCGATCTTATCCTGCTTCATGGTCATTTCGGTTAAGATACCGCAGATCTTTTTGCGGGAAACAACTACATCGTTAGGCCATTTGATCCCTACCTCAAGACCGAGCTCTGCTACTGCCTGTGCAACTGAAAGTCCCATAACAAGTGTCAGCATCGGCGCCTTCTGCGGAGAAAATTCCGGGCAGATAAGGATACTCATAGTAATGGCACTGTCCGGCGGCGCACTCCATCGTCTTGTAAAACGTCCGCGTCCTGCAGACTGATATTCTGCCACAAACAGCTCTCCGTGTCCTGCGCCTTCTTCCCTCCAGGCACGTTTTCCCCAGAGGTTGGTGGAATCTGTTTCTCTTGCAAAATGGACGGTTTTGCCCGCCCATTTTGTATGTGTTGCCTGTGAAATTATTTCTTCATTAAATAAATCTGACATTATTTCTCCGGCTCTCCTAATGTTGCAACGATCACAGCCTTAATGGTGTGCATACGGTTCTCAGCTTCGTCGAATACCTTGGACTGCGGAGACTCGAATACCTCATCTGTAACCTCCATATCTGTAAGGTTGAAACGCTCGCCCATCTCTTTTCCGATCTTTGTCTTAAGATCATGGAATGCCGGCAGACAGTGAAGGAAGATCGCCTTTTCACCGGCGTTCTCCATTACATGTCTGGTAACCTTGTATGGTGTCAGGTCGTGGATACGCTCTGTCCATACTTCGTCAGGCTCGCCCATGGATACCCATACATCTGTGTAGATGATGTCCGCATCTTTTGTTCCTGCCTCCACATCCTCTGTGAGAGTGATGGTGGAACCTGCCTCTTCTGCCCACTGCTGACACTGTGCTACAAGCTCATCATTCGGGAAATATTTCTTATTGGTGCAGGCTACGAAATCAAGACCAAGCTTGGAGCATACAACCATCAGGGAGTTACCCATGTTGTAACGGGCATCGCCCATGTATACAAGCTTCAGGCCTTTCAGTTTGCCGAAATGTTCACGTACTGTCAGCATATCTGCAAGCATCTGTGTCGGATGATACTCATTTGTCAGGCCATTCCATACCGGTACACCTGCATGCTTCGCAAGCTCCTCAACAATATCCTGACCGAAGCCACGGTACTCGATTCCCTCATACATTCTTCCGAGAACTCTTGCAGTATCTGCGATGCTCTCCTTCTTTCCGATCTGGGAGCCTGTGGGATCCAGATAGGTAGAACCCATTCCCAGATCATGAGCTGCCACTTCAAAGGAACAGCGTGTTCTTGTGCTTGTTTTTTCAAAAATCAGGGCAATATTCTTACCTCTGTAATACTCATGAAGCTCTCCTGCTTTTTTCTTTGCCTTCAGATCTGCTGCAAGGTCGATCATGTAAGTGATCTCTTCCGGTGTAAAGTCTTTCAGTGTCAGGAAATTTCTTCCTTTAAGATTCATAATATGTCCTCCTCACGGCTACAGATTTATTTCTGCTCTGCCGGTTTATCTGTCATGATTTCCTTCAGGGATGTTGCCAGCCCTGCGATGCCCTGTATCTCGGACGGAATGATGATCTTCGTTGCCTTACCGTCAGCAACCTTTGTAAGAGCCTCCAGGCTCTTCAGAGTAAGAACAGATTCATCTGCTCCTGCTTCCTTGATCATACGAAGTCCTTCTGCAGTTGCCTGCTGTACTTTAAGGACTGCCTGTGCCTGTCCTTCAGCCTCTTTGATCATACGCTCCTTCTGAGCCTCCGCATGAAGGATCGCCGCCTGCTTCTCAGCCTCAGCATCCAGGATAGCGGACTGTTTTTTACCCTCTGCAACAAGGATGGTGGAACGTTTCTCTCCTTCTGCTTTCAGAATGGCTTCTCGTCTCTCACGCTCAGCCTTCATCTGTTTCTCCATGGCATCCTGGATGGCTGCCGGAGGAATGATGTTCTTAAGCTCCACACGGTTAACCTTGATTCCCCATGGATCTGTAGCCACATCAAGGGAAGCACGCATCTTGGTATTGATAACCTCTCGGGATGTCAGTGTCTCATCCAGCTCCATATCACCGATGATGTTACGAAGTGTTGTAGCAGAAAGATTCTCGATCGCCATGATCGGATTCTCAACGCCATATGCGTAAAGCTTCGGATCTGTGATCTGGAAAAATACAACCGTATCGATCTGCATGGTTACATTATCTTTGGTAATTACCGGCTGCGGTGGAAAATCCACAACCTGTTCTTTCAGGTTTACTCTTCTTGCAACACGCTCAATGAACGGAACCTTGAAATGGATTCCTGTACTCCAGGTAGCCTTGTAAGCGCCAAGACGTTCCAGTACCACTGCATAGGCCTGCGGTACAATGCGGATACAGGATGCAAGTACCCACAGCACAAGAACGATGACTACAAGCAAAACAACAACTCCACCCATAATTTAGCCCTCCTTGCTAATTTCTTTTACGATCAGCTTCACTCCGCGGATCTCTTCGATCTCAACCACTGCACCTGTTGGAATTTCTTCCCCGTCATCTGCGGTCCGTGCAGTCCACTCGATGTCATTGATCCTCACCTGCCCGGTCTGGGCCAGGTTGTTGACCGGCTGTATCACTACGGCTCTTTTTCCCAGAAGGCTCTCTGCATTGGTCTTTTCCACGCCCTTGTTCATGTAGCGGACCGCCAGAGGTCTGGTAAAGATCAGAAGCACCACGGAAACTCCGAAAAATAAAAGGAGCTGTACAACAATTCCCCCACCAAGCCACGAGGCAATGCACGCCACAAGCGCACCGCCTGCAAACCAGACAGTGGTAAGTCCTACCGTGATTGCTTCAATTACCAGTAAAATTGCCAGTATTCCAAGCCAGGCCAAAGGTGTCATAAAACCCCTCCTCTCTTATTCTCTTCTCTGTCTTGCAGCTTCGTACATCAGAATTCCCGATGCCATGGCAGCATTCAGCGATTCTACCTTTCCGCACATGGGAATGCGGATCAGACAGTCTGCTGCCTCCGCCGCCTGATCAGTCAGGCCCTTTCCCTCGTTTCCGATGAAAAATGCGGTACCGCCCTTATAGGATTCCTGATCATAGGAATTCTCGCCCTTCAGATGAGCTGCAAAACTGCGGATTCCCTTTTCTTTCAGCTTCTTTTCTAATGATACCACATCTTCCACGTATAGAAAAGGCATTCTGTAAATGGAGCCCATGGTAGAACGGATCACCTTGGGATTTGTGATATCCACGCAGGTTTTTGTGAGGAAAACTCCGCTTACGCCGGCGCCCTCACCGGTCCTGAGAATGGTTCCCGCATTTCCCGGATCCTGAAGATCCTCCAGAACCATGACCAGAGGATTTTTTCCCGCCAGTACCTCTTCCTCGCTCCAGGAAGGCAGCTTCAGAACTGTCAGGATCCCCTGGGGAGTCTTGGTATCACACATCTGACGGAATACGGAATCCTTCACGATCTCACAGGGATATTTTTCTGCCTGAGACATCAGCTCTTCATCCCGGGAAAAGGTCTCGGAGACAAACACCTGGGAAACCCAGCTTTCCGGTGCTTCCAGAAACATTTTCCGGCCCTCTGCCACAAAAAGTCCCTGCTCTCTTCTGGCTTTTGCCTTCTGGTTCAGCTGCATGACATTTTTTATTTTTGCATTTGATACACTGGTTATCATACTTTTATTTCTCTCCTTCCGGCAATCCGTATTCGGTTAACGTAATTCCTCACGACTTGCATTCAGATCCTTGTTTTTTCCGATGGCGATTATGGAACAGTTGTCCGGAAGCGGTTCGGAAGGATCCAGATCTACCGTGACATTTTCACCCTGCTTGATGCCAATGATATTAATGTGAAAACGCTCCCGTACATTCAGATCTACCAGATTTTTTCCGATCCAGGATACCGGCATGGAAAACTCCGCCATACTGAACTCCGCTGAAAGCTCAAACACATCCAGATACCCGCCGGACATAAGATTTCTGGCAACCCGCAGTCCCATGGACTGTTCCGGATAAATGATCTTATCTGCACCGATTTTGTCGAGTATACGTCCATGAAGAGAATTCATACTTTTTGCAACTACAAAGGGCACTCCCAGATCCTTGGCCTGCATGGTCGCGGAAATACTGGCTTCCAGATTTTCGGCAACTGCGATAATGGCTACATCCACATTCTGAACTCCTAGAGCCTTCAGGATTCCCGGTTCACGGACATCTGCTTTTACCGCATAGGTTACTTTTTCGGAAATCTCTTCGATATTTTCTTCTTTGTCATCAATGGCAAGGACATCACAGTCTGACTCTGCCAGCGTCACCGCCAGAGTCATTCCAAACTGTCCAAGCCCGATCACGGCAAAAGATTTATTTTTCATTCTGTTCTCCTGTTTAACCGATCATGATATCTTCTTCACCGAGATGCGTGGTGCTTCCCGGCCTGTTACGTACATGCATCACAACTGCTGTTCCAAGTGTCAGCGGTCCGATACGTCCCAGATACATGGTAAGGATCACGATCCACTTGCCTGCCACATTCAGCTGAGGTGTCAGTCCTCTGGAAAGTCCTACTGTAGCCCCCGCAGAAGTGATCTCATATAAAACATCTGCCAGATCCACTCCCGGCATTACTGCGGACAAAAGCACCGTCATGGTAAAAAGGATCAGCACACTAGTTCCTGCAACAACCATGGCAGAACGGAGATAGCTCTCACGGATCCTGCGGCCGTATACCTCTACATCCTTTTTTCCCTGAAGATATGCTGCAATGGAAAGGATCAGAACCGCAATGGTAGTAGTCTTCACACCACCGGCAGTGCCCATGGGTGATCCTCCGATAAACATCCACAGCAGGGAAATGATCACGGTAGGTGTGGACAAAAGCGACTGATCCATGGTATAAAATCCCGCCGTACGTGTTGTCACTGACTGGAAAAAGGATGCCATGAGTTTTGTTCCCAGTGGTGCCCCCTTCAGCGTGGAAGGGTTTCCGGATTCAAAGATAAATACCAGAAATGCTCCTGAAAATACCAGGATCCCGGTCATCGTAAGGACCAGCTTGCTCTGAAGCCGCAGTACACGAAAAACTCTGGATGGGGAGAGCTCTTTTCTCAGAACCTTGCGGAATTTATCCCACAGATCCCACCAGACGATAAATCCAAGACCTGACACAATGATCAGGCCAATCGTAGTGATATTGACCAGCGGATTGCTCACATATACCGAAAGGCTTGTTTCCCCGAAAAGATCGATCCCAGCGTTGCAGAATGCAGATACCGCCAGAAATATGGCATGCACCAGACCTTTTTTTATTCCAAATTCCGGTACAAAGCAAAACGCATACAGGACCGCACCGATTCCTTCTGCAAGAAACACGCATTTCACCACACTGCGGACTACAGCCACGACTCCACCCATTTCATCCAGGTTATAGGATTCCTTGATGATCCGCCGGTTTTTCAGGGAAATTTTCCGCCGGAGGCTGATAAATATCATATTCGCCAGTGCGATCAGTCCGATTCCGCCGATCTGTATCAGGCACAGGATAACCGCTTTTCCAATGGGGCTCCACTGGACTGCCATAACAACTGTGGAAAGTCCTGTCACACATACGCTGGTCGCCGCTGTAAAAACAGCATCCGGGAAGGTAACAGCCTGCCCGGGTGCACTGCAGAACGGCATCCACAAAATAAGTCCACCTACAAAAATCACCCCCGCAAAGCCGAGGGCAATTATTTGTGACGTATTCAGTTTATGCAATCCGTCTGAAACTTTTTTTAAGTTCATAAATATCTTTATTTTCTGTAATTATGAGAAAGAGAATTGCAGACCTCCCACATGTAGGAATCTACATTCTTCTGCATTGCAAGAGCCTCATTGATGTCGAAATCAACAAACTCACCATGACGGTATCCAACCACACGGCTGCGTTTTCCGGCAACAAGAAGATCTACTGCAAGAGCACCCATCATGGACGCATATACACGGTCCTTACATGTAGGGCTTCCACCACGCTGCATGTGACCAAGGATCGTTGCACGTGTCTCGATACCTGTTGCAGCCTCGATACGCTTCGCCATAGCCTCTGAATGGCCGATACCCTCAGCATTTACGATGATATGGTGTTTCTTGCCTTTCTTACGGCTCTCTACGATATTGTCAATAAGCTTCTGCTCATCGTAATCATATTTCTCCGGGATCAGGATATCCTCAGCACCGTTTGCGATACCGCACCATACTGCAAGGTATCCGGCGTTACGTCCCATAACCTCGATGATACTGCATCTCTCATGGGATGTGGATGTATCACGTACCTTGTCAATAGCTTCCATAGCTGTATTTACAGCAGTATCGAAACCGATGGTGTACTCGGTACATGCGATATCAAGGTCAATAGTTCCCGGCAGGCCAATGGTATTGATTCCAAGGTTCGCAAGCTTCTGAGCACCTGCGAAGGATCCGTCTCCACCGATAACAACAAGACCGTCGATTCCATGCTTTCTGCAGATCTCTGCAGCCTGCTGCTGTCCTTCCTCTGTTCTCATCTCTGCACATCTGGCAGTATAAAGAATTGTTCCGCCTCGCTCAATCGTATCGGAAACGTCCTTTGCTGTCATATCTCTGATCTCTTCATTTAAGAGACCGCTGTATCCTTTATAGATTCCCTTTACGTTCAGTCCGCTGCTTAATCCTCTTCTGACAACAGCACGGATTGCAGCATTCATTCCAGGTGCGTCACCGCCACTGGTCAAAACGCCGATCGTTTTGATTTTGTTCTCTGCCATATTGTTATCCTCCATCTTATGAAACAACCTATTGTAATACACATATTCGGGTATAGTTTATAGCATTTTTATAAGTTTTTCAATACTCTCTCCACAATTTTAACATTGGAACTTCCATATTTTTTACACATGCGCTCCAGCCAGGAATCCTCGATATGGACCTGATAAGCAGGGGGAAGTTTCTTCATTGCCTTGACATCTTTGAGATAAATAACCACCGTGCTGTTTCCTCTGGATTCCATCAGATCGTCTACCAGACCGGTCTCGGCTTTTGCGTACTCTTCCCGGCTTTCAAACTGGAGCCACAGTTCTCTTGGCATATCATCAAAAAGACGGACCTTTTCCAGGATCAGCTTGCTGGCTTTGTCGTCTTCTGCGGATACTCTTCCCTGAATAAAGAGCCGGGCATCTTCATTCAGGAACATCTGGCATTTTTCGTAATCACGTGGAAATACCACAACCTCCACGGTGCCTACCAGATCTTCCACTGTAAGGAACGCCATTACCTTATTATTCTTTGTATATTTTATGGTTTTATCCGTGATCATTCCACCCACGATCACTTTCTGGTTATCGTAAACCTCCGGTATCCCTGTTTCATCATCCGGCTGAAAATCAGAAGTTTTTGCAGAGATCATTTTTTCCATCATATTCCGGTAACGCTCCAGCGGATGACCGCTGAGATAGATGCCGAGAACTTCCTTCTCAAAGGTCAGTATCGTCTCCTTCGGATATTCTGCTGCCTGCGGCATACGGATCTCAAATTCCTTTTTATCTTCTTCAGGCGCAATATCAAAAAGACTCAGCTGTCCCGCCATGGTATGCTTCTTATCCTGGTTGATACTGTCTATGATCTGCGTATAAACCGTCATTTTCTGATTCCGGTTTCCCTCCAGGCAATCCAGCGCTCCGGCCTTGATCAGATTTTCCACAACTCTCTTGTTGATCTGGTCGATATTTCGCTCAATAAATGTTTTCAGGGAGGTATATTCTCCGTGCTCCTCACGCTCCCGCACAATCCCCTCGATTACCGGACGGCCGATACTCTTGATGGCAGAAAGTGCATAACGAATGGAACCATTGTCAACAGAAAAGCCATAAACACCATGATTGATATCCGGCGGAAGGATCCGGATCCCCATCTGACGGCATACAGAAATATACTCGGCAACCTTGTTCGGCATTTCCACAACGGATGTCATCAGTGCAGCCATAAATTCTACCGGATAGTAATATTTGAGATATGCCGTCTGGTAGGAAACCACTGCATAAGCGGCAGCGTGAGACTTATTGAAGGCATACTTTGCAAAATCTGTCATCTCATCGTAGATCTTGTTTGCGATCTCCTCGGAAATACCGTTGGCAATACATCCCGGTACTCCCTCTTCCACGTTTCCGTAAACGAAATTCTGGCGTTCTTTTGCCATAACAGAAGCTTTTTTCTTGGACATGGCACGGCGCACCAGGTCACTTCGTCCAAGGGTGTAGCCTGCAAGCTCACGGACGATCTGCATAACCTGCTCCTGGTATACGATACAGCCATAGGTTGGCTTCAGGATCGGCTCCATCTGCGGACAGTCATAACGGATGGTATCCGGACGGTTTTTTCCACGGATGTACTGCGGAATGAAATCCATGGGACCCGGACGATAAAGCGAAATTCCCGCGATCACGTCCTCAAGGCTCTGAGGCTTCAGCTCCTTCATGAAGCTTTTCATTCCGGCACTCTCCAGCTGGAACACACCGTCAGTACGTCCTGTTCCGAGAGAATCCAGTACCTTTTTGTCGTTGTAGTCGATCTTTTGCATATCCAGAAGCATACCGGTACTTTTTTCCACCATTTTCACAGCATTCTGGATAACCGTCAGGGTACGGAGACCCAGGAAATCCATTTTCAGAAGTCCCAGCTCTTCCAGTGTTGTCATGGTAAACTGCGTGACAATGGAACCATCCTGTGCTCTGGAAAGGGGTACGTATTCCGATACATCCTTCTGGCTGATCACAACACCTGCCGCATGCATGGAGGTATGCCTCGGAAGCCCCTCCAGACGTTTTGCCAGATCGATCAGACGATGGATATCGTCCTGTTCTTCGTAAGCCTTGCGAAACTCCGGATTCATTCCCAGTGCCTTGTCAATGGTGATATTCAGCTCCTGTGGAATCATCTTGGCGATGGTGTCCACCTGGGCATAAGGCATATCCAGAACACGGCCTACATCACGAATGACACCGCGGGCTGCCAGTGTACCGAAGGTAACGATCTGAACCACGCAGTCATCACCATATTTTCTTCTTACATAATCAATAACCTCCTGTCTCCGTTCGAAGCAAAAATCCACATCGATATCCGGCATGGATACTCGCTCCGGATTCAGGAAACGTTCAAAGAGCAGATCATACCGGATCGGGTCCAGCTGGGTGATCCCAAGTGTATAGGCAACCAGGCTTCCTGCGGCAGAGCCTCGTCCCGGACCGACCATGATATCGTTGTCCCTGGCATATTTGATAAAATCCCATACAATGAGAAAGTAATCTACATATCCCATGTTTTTGATCGTAGACAACTCATAATCCAAGCGCTTGTTCAGCTCTTCTGTTACCGGATGATAACGCTGCTCAAGTCCCTCATGGCAAAGCTTGTTCAGATATTCCCAGGAGGTAAATCCGTCCGGCACATCATATTTCGGCAGCTTGGTCACACCAAATTCAATCTCCACATGACATCTCTCCGCGATCCTGTGCGTATTTTCCAGCGCTTCCAGCGCATATGGAAAAAGCCTCGCCATCTCCTCCGGTGATTTCACATAATACTGGCCGCCCTCATAGCGCATTCTGTTCTCATCGCTGAGCTTTTTCTGAGTCTGCAGACAAAGAAGAACATCATGTGGTTCCGCATCCTCTGCCATAGTGTAATGCACATCATTGGTGGCAACCAGATCGATCCCCGTCTCTCTGTGCATACGGAGAAGCTGCTGGTTTACAGTCTGCTGCTCCGGGATTCCATGATCCTGAAGCTCCAGAAAGAAATTTCCTTTTCCGAAAATATCCTGGTAACGTAATGCCGCGATCTTGGCATCCTCATACATTCCACGTGCAAGATATCTAGCGACCTCTCCCGCCAGGCAGGCACTTAAGGCAATGATACCCTCGTGATATTTTTCCAGAAGCTCCAGATCCACACGTGGCTTGTAATAAAACCCTTCCACGAATGCCTTGGATACAATTTTCATCAGGTTGCTGTATCCCTGATTATTCTCAGCTAGCAGGACCAGATGATAATAACGGTCATCCCCACTTCCCACTTCTCTGTCAAAACGGGAGCCCGGAGCCACATAAACCTCACATCCGAGGATCGGATTGATCCCGGCTTCTCTTGCAGCCCTGTAAAAATCGATCACACCATACATAACGCCATGATCGGTGATCGCCGCACTGTCCATACCCAGCTCTTTTACTCTGGCTACATATTCTTTGATCTTATTGGAGCCATCCAGAAGGCTGTATTCTGTATGGACATGTAAATGTGTAAACTCCAAATTTATTCTCCTTATCGTAAAAAACAGGGCTCCGGATCCTCCCCGCTCTGCACTTTTCTCTGAACGTGCCGGAGCGTGTCTGATCCGGAGCCGGTCAACACCTTGTTATTTTTTAATGTAGATCCTTTTGTCACGGATCTCTACTTTTCCTTCCTTCATCAGATGACCGACTGCACGCTTGAATGCGTTCTTACTGAGGCCAAACTCTCTCTTGATGACTTCCGGTGAGGCATGATCATCAAATGGCAGCACCCCTGCAAATTCCTCGATCACGCTGAATACGCTCTCTGCATCCTCATTGATCTGGATGTAAGCCTTCTGGCGGTCACTGACGTTCATCTTGCCATCCTCTTTCACCTCTGTGACACGAAGATCAAGAATAGCTCCCGGTCTGTACTTGCCTGTTGCCTCCCGTGCCGGGATCAGAGCGGAATATTTATCATCTACCGCAACAAAAACGCCGAAATTCCCACTGATCTCATAGACACGCCCCTTTACCGAATCTCCCGGTACATAAGGAGTTCTGGTGGAAAGATAATGATACACCTTCATGGTTGCACAGAGTCTGCTGCTCTTATCTACATAAAGAGCTACCAGACACTCCTCACCTTCACGGACCCGGTTGGTCTGCTCATGATACGGAAGAAGAAGATCCTTCTCCAGTCCCCAGTCAAGAAAAGCACCGATCCTGGTGACCTGTTTTACCTTAAGGACTGCGGTCTGTCCTACCTGAAGCATCGGCTCACGGGTAGTTGCGATCAGTCTGTCCTGGGAATCCTTATAGATGAATACTTCGATCTCATCACCTGCTTTGGTTCCTTCCGGTACCTGTTTGGACGGAAGAAGCACCCGCTCATTCTGAGGTGCGTTTCGGTCCTCTCCAAGATATATTCCGAAATCCACGGTTTTTACAACCAGTAATTTCTGTTTTTTACCTAATTCTATCATTCTTACTCCTGTTCCTTAAAACTATATATGATCATTTACTATTTGCTGTCTGTCCTGCATTATAACATAAGAGAATTATTATAGAAAGCACAAAAAAGGCAGCTTCGGAAATTTCTTTCCGTCACTGCCTTTTATTTGACATTCATGGGGGAATCTGCCCCCACATTGGGTCAGTCTGTTATTCTGTTGGTTTCTCAACCGGCATCGGGTTCATCATTTTAATGACAAAAAGTACGATCAGCATCAGCACGATTCCCACCGGAAGAGCGATCCATGCTGTTTTTACAAAGCCTGCAACAATATAAGTTACAAAGGATACTGCCGCAGCCAGGATCGCATACGGAAGCTGTGTGGAAACGTGAGTCACATGATCACACTGTGCTCCTGCGGAAGCCATGATCGTTGTATCGGAGATCGGTGAGCAGTGGTCTCCGCAAACTGCACCTGCCATGCAGGCGGACATGGAAATGATCATCATCTCAGGACTGGATTTCTCAAATACCGCAACAACGATCGGGATCAGGATACCAAAGGTTCCCCAGGAAGTACCTGTAGCAAATGCAAGTCCGCATCCAACCAGGAAAATAATGGCCGGAAGGATAACTTCAATACCACCGGCAACAGAACGCATTGCTTCTTCTACGAATACCGCTGCACCAAGTGAGTCTGTCATAGCCTTCAGTGTCCATGCAAAGGTCAGGATCATGATCGCCGGTACCATAGCCTTGAAGCCTTCCGGGATGCATCCCATACAGTCTCTGAAATTGATCACACGACGGATCATATAGAAAATAATGGCAAACACCAGACCAAAAGCACTTCCCATTGCAAGGCCTGTAGAGGCATCACTCTGTGAAAATGCGGTAACAAAATCTGTTCCGCTGAAAAATCCTCCTGTGTAGATCATACTGATGACACAGCAGATGACAAGCACAACGATCGGGATCACAAGATCGATCACCTTTCCTCTCGGATTCGGTGTCTCATCATCCGTTGCATTCTCATACGGTCTTGCAGATGTTGTATAAAGATCTCCGTTCAGCGCATTGATCTCATGTGTTCTCATGGCACCAAACTCGGTTTTCATCAGTACCATGCCAACCATCATTACAATCGTAAGGATCGCGTAAAAGTTATACGGGATGGTTCTTACAAAAATCGCAAGTCCATCCTGTCCCTCTACGAATCCGCTGACTGCTGCAGCCCAGGATGAGATCGGTGCGATGATACATACCGGAGCAGCTGTTGCATCGATCAGGTATGCAAATTTTGCTCTGGATACATGATGTCTGTCAGTTACCGGACGCATAACGCTTCCTACTGTCAGACAGTTAAAATAATCGTCAATGAAGATCAGGATTCCAAGGATGATCGCTGCAAGCTCTGCACCTACACGTGTGTGGATCTTTTTGCTGGCCCATCGTCCGAATGCGGCAGAGCCGCCGGCCTTGTTCATCATACATACCACAGATCCCAGGATTACCAGGAAGATCAGGATACCTACGTTATAGCTGTCAGAAAGAACCTTGATGATTCCTCCCTCAAAAATCTGTGTTACCGTTCCTTCAAATTTAAATCCGGAATAGATCAGTGCTCCTACTACAATTCCCACAAACAGAGAACTGTATACTTCTTTTGTGATCAGTGCAAGGACGATCGCAACAAGAGGTGGAAGCAGTGCCCAGATCGTTGCATACAGAGCAGGCTGGTAAGTCTCCTCCGCATCCGCAGCCAGCACAGTCAGGGGACTTGCCAGTGCGCCCATGAATACCATTGCCATAACAGACAATGCTGTTCCTGCTTTTTTACTCATTTTTCTCCTCCCTTTTCGGGGACAAAAAAATGGAGGCTGTCTCTTCTTAAGAACACCTCCGGTTAAATAATCCTTATTTAACTAATAGCCCGTCAGAAAATCTCCATTCAGCATATTAAATGCAGATCTCCCGAAGTGCTACCGATAGCGCTCCACATCCGTGACAGTACAACGCATATTCTGCGTTATCCCAGCACCCTGTCATCTGGCCTTCCAGAGCACTTCGGCAAATTTTCCTTTCTTTATGAACAGCCTGCCAGGGCCTTGCATCCATAAATACTGATAAAATCCGCGCCTCTATCTTCTTATCCGTGACCGTTTGCCCTCCGCAGGACTTCCCGGCCATCTTTTTTTCTTTATACTGTAGCAGTTTCCGACATAAATATCAAGTAGTTTACACAGATTCCTGCCATTCAGACCAATATTGTTACTTTTCACTCCGTTTTCAGTAACACGCTTCGCGGAATATTACCAGCGAACTGTAATCCAATATTGCCTTATTTACTGCTCATTCAGCAGCCACTTCACATCCACTCCCAGCACCTTTGCAAACACCCGCAGTTCATAATCTGCCACAAAACGTTCTCCTCCTTCGATCCGGCTGATACTGTCACGCTCCAGCATCACTCCTTCCACCTGCATTTTTGCTGCCAGCGCAGATTGCGACATCCGTTTCATATTCCTCATCTGGCGTATTTTTTCTCCGGAAACGTTCTTTTTTCCCTGATAAGTGTATATTTTCATCCTGCCACCTATTTTAATAAATGTGTTAATGTTCTGCATTTTTCTTGACATTAGCATATATTTCGGCGGCACCTGTGTTAAAGGTCAGCAAATCTGACATTTTCTGCATTTTTCGACAAAAAATGCCGCGGTACTGTTCCGCGGCATTTCCACTCAAGCGGATATTGACGATCCACCATCGGGTCAAACTGTTTTTTCTTCTGATCAGTCTTCCTGTCCTACCTGACCATAATATGCATTTGCACCATGTTTTCTGTAGTAATGCTTATCCTGAAGCTCCTGCGGTGCCGGTTTTACATCCGGATTGATCAGCTCGCAGCGAGATGCCATCTTGGCAACCTCCTCAAGAACAACTGCGTTATGAACTGCCTCATGAGCATCCTTACCCCAGGTAAAAGGTCCGTGGTTCTTACACAGCACAGCCGGTACTGCTTCATAATCTTTGTTTTTGAAATAATCAGCAATAAGAACTCCCGTGTTCTTCTCATATGCCTCTTCGATCTCTCTTTTGGTCAGATTACGTACACATGGTACTTCTCCGTAAATGTAATCTGCATGTGTGGTTCCATAACACGGGATCGATCTGCCTGCCTGCGCCCAGCTTGTTGCCCAGGATGAGTGGGTATGTACGATACCGCCGATATTCGGAAACGCTCTGTAAAGAACTGCATGTGTCGGTGTATCAGAGGATGGATTGTATCTTCCTTCTACTTTATTTCCATCAAGATCTACCACTACCATGTCTTCCGGTGTCAGCTTGTCATAATCCACACCACTTGGCTTGATCACAAAAAGTCCCTGCTCCCTGTCGATCCCGCTGACATTTCCCCATGTAAAGGTAACAAGACCATATTTGGGCAGATCCATATTTGCTCTGTAAACTTCTTCTTTTAATTTTTCAAGCATAGCGCGCCCTCCTTTTACGGTATAGTTGTTTCAAAAACGATGTACTAATCTCTACCGCCTGTATTTATTTTGTAAACTCAACTACTGCGTAAGGTTCTTTATCCTCCGCGTTGAGAACTACAGCTTCTTTATTTTCTGTCATATATACTTCCGGAATGATAACATTATCCAGTACTGCCTGACGTTTATATTCAACACGAAGCTGACCAACTTTAAAATCCTCAGGCAGATGATCCGCTGCCATCCGGATATACTGACAGTTGTTCACATGATGATTGGTGTCCAGATGATGCTTCTGTACGGAAAAAGCATTCTGCACTTCCCGTTCCTTCGGAAGCGCGATCTTTCTTGGTGCATAATCCATCTCTATTTTTTCGCCCAGATCATAGGGATCTGTATCTGCCGGTGTCAGCTTTTCCGGAAGACCGGTTTCTGTATTGATAAAGGACCAGTAGGAATTGGCCCATGCCAGCTTCTCACCATCCATTGTCTCAAGAATAAAATTACGCATTCCGATAAATCCACGGAATCCATAAGGAATTGTTGTTACTTTTATATTTTCACCAAGCTTTGGATACCGCTTCATGATCACCTGCCAGGCAGAAAGTACCCAGGCTCTTTTCTGTTCCTTTAATACTTCCATGCCGACTCCTGTCTGCTCGGATTCAAAGGTACAGCAATCCTGAAAATAATCCAGAACTCCCGGCAGCGTCAGACAGCCATCTTCTCCGATCTCACTGAATCTTACTCGACTCTCAAAACTGTAACTCATTCATGCCTCCTGTCATACTGTCTATACTTTATTGTAACACTTGGCAGGAAGAAACGCACTTGTTTTTTTTGGGGCGAAGCGGATTGCGAATATCTTCTTATTTTTGAGTACAAAAAAAGTACCTCGCAACTGAGGTACTTAAGAAGCAGGGCTACAAGGATTCGAACCTTGAACTGACGGAGTCAGAGTCCGTTGCCTTACCGTTTGGCGATAGCCCTATGTGTTTTGTTTTTCGCTTGCCTTATCGCTTGCGACGGATGTTATTATATAACAGCTTTTTTGAAATTGCAACCCCTTTTTTTAATTTTTTTTATTTTTTTTCAAAATTTCTTAAACTGCTGTTAAAACTCCTTATTATATGCGGGTTTACGCAGTAAAAAAAATTTTACAATCCACTCCTTTGTGTTATAATAAGCCGTATAATAAAAAGAGCGGAAACAACCGTGTATTTCCCTCCGGTCACAATATCCGGAGGCATCCAAAGGAGAACGCTATGCGAGCAAATAACCTTACTCTGCTCACGGACCTCTATGAGCTTACCATGATGCAGGGATATTTCAAAAACCCTACCAACCAGACCGTTGTCTTTGACATGTTCTACCGCAACAATCCGTGCGATGGCGGTTTTGCCATCTGTGCAGGACTGGAGCAGATGATCGAATACATCGAAAATCTCCGTTTCTCAGAAGAAGACATTACCTATCTGAGAAGTCTTGGCATCTTTGAGGATGATTTCCTTGAGTATTTGAGCAACTTCAGATTCACCGGTGATATCTACGCAATTCCGGAGGGAACCGTGATCTTCCCGAGAGAGCCAATGGTCAAGGTTATCGCACCGATCATGGAAGCTCAGCTTGTAGAGACGGCCATCCTGAACATTATGAACCATCAGAGTCTTATTGCCACTAAGGCAGCACGTGTATGCCACGCAGCCAAGGGCGATCCCATCATGGAATTCGGTCTTCGCCGTGCCCAGGGTCCGGACGCCGGGATCTTCGGTGCCAGAGCTGCAGTGATCGGCGGATGTGCCGGTACTTCCAACGTACTGACCGGCCAGATGTTTAACGTTCCGGTTCTCGGAACACATGCTCATTCCTGGATCATGAGTTTCCCGGATGAGTACACTGCCTTTAAGACCTATGCGAGACTTTACCCGAATTCCTGTACTCTTCTGGTTGACACCTACGATGTCCTGAAATCCGGTGTTCCCAATGCGATCCGTGTATTTGAGGAGATGCGTGAGGAAGGTATCCAGCTGAAGAACTATGGAATCCGTATCGACAGCGGTGATCTTGCATATCTTTCCAAAAAAGCTTACAAGATGCTGGCTGCTGCCGGTTTCGATGATGCTACCATTTCCGCATCCAGCGATCTTGATGAATATCTTATCGAAAGCCTGAAGGCCCAGGATGCCAAGATCAATTCCTGGGGCGTCGGAACCAAGCTGATCACAGCCGATAACAATCCGGCATTCGGCGGCGTATATAAACTTGCCGCTGTAAAGGACGCTGACAGCGATGCCTTCCAGCCGAAGATCAAGCTTTCCGAAAACACAGAAAAGGTTACCAACCCGGGCAACAAGACTGTATACCGTATCTACAGCAAGAAGACCGGCAAGATCAAGGCCGATCTGATCTGCCTTGCAGATGAGAAATTCGATCCGGAAGAAACTATGGTGATCTTCGACCCGGTTGACACTTGGAAAAAGACCAAGGTTCTTGGCGGAACCTACGAACTCCGTGAGCTCCTTGTTCCGGTAATTAAAGATGGTAAGAGCGTTTACAAGTCTCCATCTGTCATGGAACTCCGCGACTACTGCAAACAGGAGCAGAACACACTGTGGGATGAATCCAGACGTTTCGTTAATCCGCAGAAGGTTTATGTAGATCTCTCCCAGTCACTCTATGACATGAAGAAGGCTCTCCTGGAAGAAATGAGTGAAAAAGAGCTCTGATAAACAGAAATAAGCATTCATAAACCCTCCTTTCTTATCATAAGCTTATGGATAAGGAAAGGAGGGTTTTTATTGCACAGAGAATTTTATACCCGGCTGATCAGTAGGGAGCATCCTCTGCCGGAAGCTTTTGTGCCGGAACATCTTATCGATATCGGACTTCCATTTGAAGCAGCACCGGGAGATCCGAAGCGGCTTCTGGAGTATCAGGCTGCAAAAGCCGCTTCCCAGCTTTTCCATGCCTGTCACAGATGCGGTCTGAACCTGTGGGCAGTTTCCGGATATCGTTCCTACCAGCGACAGAAGGAGCTTTTTACAGGAAGTCCTTTCGTTGCAGAGCCAGGAACAAGTGAGCACCAGAGCGGACTTGCTCTGGATGTATCCTGCCCTTCCATCCATATGGAGCTCTCCGAAAGGTTTTCCGCAACAGGAGAAGGCCGCTGGCTGAAAAAGAACGCTCCGCTCTATGGTTTTATCCTCCGGTACCCCAAAAGCAAAGAGGAGATCACCGGCATCCCTTACGAGCCATGGCACATCCGCTATGTGACAAAACCTCTGGCTTCCTGGCTCACTATCACAAATCTGACTCTGGAAGAATACCACTGCTTTCCTTCCCGGTGTCCGCACCCTCCCTAATCTGCAGCTCCTGGCATCTGCATCTGATGTTTATATCTTGATCTGCACACATTTTTCTGTACATCTGATGCACTTTTACTGCTCCATCTGTCTGCCAAGAAAACCGGCTGCTGTGCGGATAAGGGCACGTTCTGTGTCTCCCAGTGCTGTTTTTTCACTTTTAGTCAGAAGGATCACTGCTCCAATAGCGTCACTCGCACACAGGATCGGCTGTATCATTTTCTGGCAAAATGAATCCATAGCGTCGGAAATGACTGATATATTTTCCCTGCTGTCCTGACTGACCATTCTGCCTTTCCTGCCGGCAATGACTGCATCCAGATCAGAACTGATCTCTTTTCCTTCCAGTTCCCGGCTTCCGCTGCCGCATGCCGCCACGACCTGATCACGATCTGTAATACAGGCAGTCAGTCCGGTGGTCTGTACCAGCGCTTCTGCATATTCCGCAGCAAACGTATTCAGCTCTCCAATGGGCGAATATTTTTTCAGGATGATCTGTCCTTCCCTGTCTGTAAAAATCTCCAGTGGCGTTCCTTCCTTGATCCGCAGTGTCTTTCGTATCTCTTTTGGAATCACAACCCTGCCCAGATCATCGATCCTGCGAACAATTCCCGTTGCTTTCATCTTCCTGAATTCCTCCTGTATTTTCTGTTCATTGTACGTCAATGTTATGTTAACTATTTGTTTTTCATATGGTTATTATGCGAAAAACTGGGAGAAATATGCATAAAAATCTCTTATTTATCTGTCGC
>CAUEAK010000020.1:0-25856 GCA_958454115.1 Blautia wexlerae | reverse complement strand
TTACAAACGCATTATTTGAGAGGTGCTGTAGAAAAAACAGATAACGAGGAGTTAGTAATGATGAATGACGTATATGAAAAATTTTTAAAAAGTTCAGAAGAGTTTATTTTTGCAGAAAACAAGCCGGAAAAATCTGATATTATTTTTGTCCCTGGAAATGGTTATCCGCAGATGGCGGAAAAAGCAGCAGAATTGTTTAAGAAAGGGATGGCGGACTGGATTCTGCCCAGTGGAAAATACAGCGTAGTAAATGGAAAGTTTTCAGGCGTTCTTGAAAAAAGCAATGTATATGATAAGGAATATGGAACAGAATGGGAATTTCTCAGGGATGTTCTTATAAAAAACGGAGTCCCGAATCAGAAAATCCTGAGAGAAGATCAGGCAACCTTTACTTATGAGAACGCAATTTATTCCAGACAGGTGACAGATCATGCAGAACTGGAAATAGAAAGAGCGATTTTGTGCTGCAAATCTTACCATGCAAGAAGATGTCTGATGTATTATCAGCTCTTGTATCCTGAAACAGAATTTTATGTGGTGCCTGTGAATGCAGATGGAATTACCAGAGAAAACTGGAGAAAGAACGAAGAAGGAATTGATGCGGTTACAGGAGAACTCTCCAGAATCGTGAAACAATTTTCACTGATGCTGGAGAGATGACAGTTACGGCTGTTCTTCTGTTTCGGTTTTCTTCTCGGGAAGCCAGATGTGGACAAGTTCGATTCTGTTTTTGTCCAGACGGTCAACAACCAGGCGGATGCCACTTTCAAGTGTGACAGACTGACCCTCTTTGGGAAGGCAGTCAAGCTGTTCAATAATATATCCGCCAATAGAATCATAATCTTCAGATTCCAGATTAATATGGAGGGCTTCGTTGATATCATCCAGCTTGGCAGAACCCTGAACAACATATTCTCTTTCAGGCTGGATTTCTTTAATATCTTCGACTTCATCCTCATCGTATTCGTCGCGAATCTCACCTACGATCTCTTCCAACAGGTCTTCCAATGTGACCAGACCGGCTGTGGCACCGTATTCGTCCAGAACGATTGCCAGATTGACGGATGCTTTACGCATTTCAATCATCAGGTCTGCTGTAGCTTTGTATTCATAGGTAAAATAAGGCTCACGCAGGATGTTGCGGATTGAAAAAGGTTTGTCCTTTGGATAAACAAGAAGATCTTTCATATTGATAATACCGATTACGTTATCAGTGTTGTCCTCATAAACCGGAAAACGGGTATGCATATCTTCACTGAAGACCGCCATAAGTTCATCATAGGAAAAATTGATATCTATAAAGGTCATGTCGATTCTGGGAATCATGACATCTTTTGCAGTTGAATCGCCAAAATCAAACACATTGTAGATCATCTGTTTTTCTTCGTTTTCAATGACGCCGTCTTTTTCACCTACATTGACGAGGGTACGCAGTTCATGTTCAGTCATGGCATTTGCCTTTTCGTCCGGGTTAACATGCAGAATGACCAGTACACCTTCTGTTATTTTATTTACAATGAAAACAACGGGAGTAAGGAGAATCATAAGCCCGTATATTATTCTTGAATAGGCCAGGGACAATTTTTCAGCATGAATTGTTGCCAGGTTTTTGGGGGTTATCTCACCGAAAATGAGAATCAGCAGAGTCAGGATGCCGGTTGTGATTCCTACATATGCGTTTCCCAGAATCTTTATGGTGAGTGTAGTCATGAGAGAAGAAACAGACATATTTACAATGTTGTTTCCGATTAATACGGTACTGAGCATCTTTGGGGAATTGGAAATTATTTTTTCCAGAATAACAGCACGTTTGTTGCCCTGCTCGGCAAGAGACTGTATCCGAATCTTATTTACGGTTGTCATAGCGGTTTCCGCAGAGGAAAAAAATGAAGAAAGTGCGATCAGTATCAGAATCGCCACCGCCTGAAAGGCAATACTTGAATCCAAGATTTATTCACTCCTTTTGATTATCTTTATTGATTGAATCATATCATAAAACATTTAAGCAAAATATACATGATTTCATATAAAAAATCAAGAAAAAGCTTTTGGTTCAAAGATAGTATAAAAAAATTTAAAAGAGGACTGTCGAAAAAGTAAGATTTGTGTTATAATTCACTCGATTAAAATGAAAAAAAACATTACAGAATATTTACAAAATGATAAAAGTTTGATAATATACAGATATGTAATATTATTGTATTACGTAAAAAGAGAACTGATATTTGGCTGAAAGTAAAAAATGATTATCAGGAAACATAAGAATCGAATATAAATATAGAGGTGCGATATGTCCAATAATATAAGAATAAGAAAAAATAAATTAAAAGGAACGGGTATTTTTGCGGCAGCGGCTTTAACAGCGGCTTTGATTGCAGGAAATAATATACCGGGTGTAACAAGACAGGTCAGTGCGGCTGAGTCACAGGAGAATACTGTGTCTTCTCTGATCCCGGACAACATTACGCTTGATAAGCCTGTAGAACTTGCGGATGTAGAACTTCCGGCAACGGAATATGGAACTTTTGAATGGGCAGATGGAAGTTTCGTTCCTGCACAGCGTGTACAGAGCTGTGAGGTACTTCTTATACCGGCAGAAGGGCAGGATTTAAGCCATGTGGATGGATGGGATCCGGAGAGCGGCGCGGTTGTCGGTTACATCAATGTAATAGTGAACAGTATTACGGATGGTGATAATGTTGATAAGACAGAAGGCTCAGGTAAAACAGATCCAACAGAAAATGCAGATCCAACAGAAACGCCTGAAATTTCGTCAGAAAAACCTGCCGCAGATGAAAACGCTGATACAGACAATAAAGAAGATAAGGAAAGTAAATCAGATCAGGATAATAAAACTGATACAGGCAATGAAGAGAATAAGATTGAAGAAGATAAAACAGATAATAAAAACAACAAAGATAATAACAGCAATGCAGATAAGACGGATAAAGATACAGAAACTACCGGTAAGCTGGAACCTGCAGATGATATGACACAGGATAAAGAAGATACGAAGAAAGATGATGAAGATGGCGCAGGTGATAATATCTTTGATAATCCTGTTCTGCCGGACGATAAGGATGACCGTCCTACAGATGCAGAGGATTCTCTTTCTGATGAAGAAAAAGAAGAGAGGGCCGCACTTAATCATACCTGCGACGGTATTACAGTAAGCGGAGTTAATCTTCCATGGTATGTACAGTTCAGAGTTTCAAGCGGTGACAGCTATCAGTTTACCAATGAATCAGATGCAATGATTTTCCAGTCTTATGAATTTGAACTCTGGGATCTTAAGAATAATACAGAATACGAGATCCCTAATGGAGATTATATCAGTGTCACTGTGCCGGTAAAATCCGGATATCAGTATACTATCGAACATCTCCTGGATAACGGGGCAACTGAGACGATTATTCCGAGTGTAGAGAATGGTATTATGGTATTCAGCACACATTCTTTCAGTCCATTTGGAATTGCAGGAAGCAGACAATTAGTAGGACCTGATGCAGGGAATGATACGGACGACACAGATGCGGTAACTCCTGCACCGGCTTCCTCCGACAGTCAGAGCTCTGATTCCGGAAAGAACAATACAGTATCTGTGAATGACAGTTCTGACAGCAATAATGGTTCTTCTTCTGATCAGAATGATAATTCAACGGAAAATAAAGCTGTGAAAAATAACAATACAGTAAATACCGGAGATACAACATCAATTATGCCGTTTGTGATACTGTTTGTGGCAGCTGCAGTGATCGCCGGTGTGGCTGTATTTATAAAAAAGAGAAAGAAATAAAAGAATAACACTGATTCCTCCCCCATATAGTTTAACAGGAGGGGAAGCAATGAAAGTCAGAGCAATTTTGAAATCACTATTATTTGCATATGCATTAACAGGAGTGGCATTACTGCTTTTGGCCCTGGTACTGTTTGCTTTTGATCTGGGAGAAACAGCTGTAGATGCGGGTATTATTATAATTTATGTACTTGCATGTTTCATGGGAGGCTTTATGGCCGGCAAAATTGTGCGTAAAGACAAATATCTGTGGGGTGTTATCACAGGTCTGGCTTACTATGTATTACTGTTGACTGTCTCTGTTATGGCAAAAGGCGGCTGGGATATGAGTGCAGCTCATGCAGTTACAACATTTTTTATGTGCACAGGCGGCGGAACACTGGGTGGAATGCTGTCGTAAAAAAAAGCTTTTAAAATGAAAAGATATATGATATACTATGCCAAGAATATAATTACATAAGGAGGATAGAGTTATGGAACATATCAAAACCCTGAATACAAAGAATTTACAGAACACTGTAAAAAAAGGTGGATGTGGCGAGTGCCAGACTTCCTGCCAGTCCGCATGTAAAACTTCCTGTACAGTAGGAAACCAGAGCTGCGAGCAGAAATAAGATCAGCTATGGAGAAATGAGATAAGCAGCGGAACTTTTATTCCGCTGCTTATCTTACGCTTAGAAAGGATTTTAGTAAAATGAGTCTGATTCACCGTTATAAAAGCAATGGCTTTAATATTGTACTGGATATCAACAGTGGATGCATCCATCTGGTAGATGAGGTTACATATGAGGTTCTTCCATATCTGGAAGAGGGCCTTGGCACAGAAGCTATTGCAGAGAAACTGGAAAACAAATATAACAGAGAAGATATTGAGACATCTGTAAGAGAATGTAATAAGCTGAAAGAAGATGGAATGCTTTTTACAAAAGATGTTTATGAGAATGTAATTGAAGAATTTTCAAATAACCGGCAGACCGTTGTAAAAGCATTGTGCCTGCACATTGCTCATGACTGCAATCTGGCCTGCCGTTATTGTTTTGCCGAAGAAGGCGAATATCATGGCAGAAGAGCTCTTATGTCCTATGAAGTCGGCAAAAAAGCTCTTGATTTCCTGATCGCGAACTCCGGTTCCAGAAAAAACCTGGAAGTAGATTTCTTTGGCGGCGAGCCGCTGATGAACTGGCAGGTTGTAAAAGATCTGGTAAAATATGGCAGAGAGCAGGAAAAGCTTCACAATAAGAAATTCCGTTTCACTTTAACAACAAACGGAGTTCTTCTGAATGATGAAGTAATGGAATTCTGCAATAAAGAGATGGGCAACGTTGTACTAAGTGTGGACGGACGTAAGGAAGTACATGATTACATGCGTCCATTCAGAAAAGGTGCAGGAAGCTATGACCTGATCATGCCGAAGTTCCAGAAGTTTGCAGAATCCAGAAATCAGGACAAGTATTATGTAAGAGGTACTTTTACTCACCATAATCTTGATTTCTCCAAGGATGTGCTTCATCTGGCAGATCTTGGATTCAAACAGATTTCTGTAGAGCCTGTAGTTGCGGCTGATACGGAGGAATATGCAATCCGCGAGGAGGATATCCCCCAGATCATGGAAGAGTATGATACTCTTGCAAAAGAGATGATTAAAAGAGAGAAAGAGGGAAAAGGATTTAACTTCTTCCATTTTATGATCGACCTTACAGGTGGCCCTTGCGTATACAAGAGACTGTCAGGCTGCGGTTCAGGAACAGAGTACCTGGCTGTAACACCCTGGGGTGATTTTTACCCATGTCACCAGTTTGTTGGTGAAGAACAGTATCTCATGGGAAATGTAGACGAAGGCATCACAAAGCCGGAAATCCAGAAAGAATTCGGCGGATGCAACGTTTACACAAAGAAAGACTGCAAAGACTGCTTCGCACGTTTCTACTGTAGTGGCGGATGTGCGGCAAATGCATTCCATTTTCAGGGAGATATCAAAGGCAATTATGAAATCGGATGCGAACTCCAGAGAAAACGTGTGGAGTGCGCCATCATGATAAAAGCCGCACTGGCATGTGATTAGTAGGCAGTAATCTGTTTGACTGATACCGCCGTCGGCTGTTATCATAACAGAAAATGGCTGGCAGGCGGATGAACATGACCGCGGACAAAAAATCAAGAAGGGAAAAGAACTATGAAGAAAAGTAAAGGAATCGTAGTGCTGCTTCTGACACTGATCCTGACTGTGTTCTTTTGCTTTACTGCAGCCGTAGGTATCGGTCCTACCGGAACCGGTGCAGCAAAACATATCAACACGGGTCTTGATCTTGCCGGTGGTGTCAGCATTACCTACCAGGCTAAGGAGAGCAATCCGACAAGCGAAGAGATGTCAGATACGATCTACAAGCTTCAGAAGCGTGTAGAGCAGTACAGTACTGAGGCTCAGGTATATCAGGAAGGATCAGACCGTATTACAGTTGAAATTCCTGGTGTTACAGATGCAGATACTATTCTGAATGATCTGGGTAAACCAGGTTCCCTGTATTTCATCACAAAAGAAGATGCTGACGGAAACCAGAACTTTACTACAGGACAGGATGGATATGTTCTCTCCAGAACTATGGATGAGATCAAGGAATCCGGAAGTGTTGTTCTGGAAGGTTCTGATGTAGCAGATGCCCAGGGTGGTGCGATTCAGAATCAGAACACAAGTGCAAAGGAATATGTGGTAAGTCTTACTCTTACTTCTGATGGAGAAAACAGTGGTAAAACAAAATTTGCAGAAGCTACAAAGAATAATGTAGGCAAGCAGATCGCTATCGTCTATGACAATAACATTATCAGTGCTCCGAATGTAAATGAAGAGATTTCCGGCGGAAAAGCACAGATCAGCGGAATGTCTGACCTGGAAGAAGCACAGAACCTTGCTTCTTATATCCGTATCGGTTCTCTGGGACTGGAACTGGAAGAACTTCGTTCCAGTGTTGTAGCTGCACAGCTTGGTGAAGAAGCAATCTCTACAAGTGTTCTTGCAGGTGCAATCGGTCTGATCATCGTTATTATCTTTATGATCATTGCATACCGCGTACCTGGTGTAGTTGCAGGTATCGCACTGATTCTTTATACATCATTAATGCTGATCACGCTGAATGCCTTTGATATTACTCTTACTCTTCCGGGTATTGCGGGTATTATTCTTGGTATCGGTATGGCGGTGGATGCCAATGTTATTATTTATGCCCGAATCAGAGAGGAAATTGGTGCAGGAGTTTCAGTAAGGAATTCTATTAAGTCCGGTTTCAGCAAAGCTTTCTCTGCAATCTTTGATGGAAATATTACAACACTGATTGCAGCCTTTGTGCTGATGTGGCTTGGTTCAGGTACTGTTAAGGGATTTGCTTATACACTTGCCCTTGGTATCGTGATCTCCATGTTTACAGCACTGGTTGTATCCAGACTGATTGTAAATGCACTTTATGCAGTTGGTGTACGTGATCCGAAATTCTACGGATCTGCAAAAGAACGTAAGGCAGTTGATTTCCTTGGAAAGAAGAAAGTATTTTTTGCTATTTCCATTATCCTGATCCTCTGCGGTCCGGCAGCGATGTTTGCTAATTCGCATGCAGGAAACAAAGCGTTAAATTACAGCCTTGAGTTCTCAGGCGGTACTTCTACAACTGTTACATTTAATGAAGATATGGATATTAAGACCATTGATTCTGAAGTAACTCCTGTTGTAGAAGAGGTGACAGGAGATAAAAATGTTCAGCCTACAAAGGTAGTCGGAACAAATCAGGTTGTGATCAAGACACGTTCTCTGAATCAGAGCGAACGTGAAGCTCTGCAGAGTGCACTGGTTGAGAAATTTGGTGTAGATGACAGCACGATTTCCACAGAAAGTATTTCTTCTACAGTAAGTAGTGAAATGCGTCGTGATGCGATCGTAGCCGTTATAGTAGCTACAATCTGTATGCTTCTTTATATCTGGTTCAGATTTAAAGACATCCGTTTTGCAAGCAGTGCGGTATTGGCGCTTCTGCATGATGTTCTGGTTGTACTTGCATTCTATGCTATTGCCAGAGTATCTGTCGGTAATACATTTATTGCCTGCATGCTTACGATCGTAGGTTATTCTATCAATGCTACAATCGTTATTTTTGACCGTATACGTGAGAACCTTCACAGTGGTTCCAGAGAAAAACTGGCAGAAATTGTAAACACAAGTATCACTCAGACTCTTACAAGAAGTATTTATACCTCTTTTACAACTTTTGTTATGGTAGCTGTTCTTTATATCATGGGTGTTTCTTCTATCCGTGAATTTGCAGCACCTCTGATGGTTGGTGTTCTTGTCGGTGCATATTCTTCTGTATGTATTACAGGTGCGTTGTGGTATGTGATGAAAAAGAAATTTGCAGGAAAAGGACAGCCGGCAATTGCTGCAGCTTCCGCATCTGCAAAGTCCTCTTCAAAGCCGAAGAAAGCACGTGATGTATCACAGAAAGATCCGACTCAGCCAAAGAAGAAAAACAGAAAAAGAGTAGCTGAACGGCTGGCTGCCGAAGAAGCAGCTAAAAAACAGCAGAATGATGATGCTGAATAAAACAATAATTGTCTGAAAAACAGGCAGACAGAAATATCCCGGGGTAAAACTCCGGGATATTTTTATGAGGAGAGAAAATATATGGAGAAATGGGTAATAGCAGCAAAAAGAGCAGATTTTAACCAGATCGGTCAACAGTTTCATATTGATCCGGTGATTGCGAGACTGATCAGGAACAGAGATGTGATCGGAGAAGATAAGATAAGAGAGTATCTGTCAGGAACAGTACAAGAGCTTCCTTCTCCCTGGCTGATGAAGGATATGGAAAAAGCTGTAGATATCCTGGAGAAAAAAATATCGCAGAAAGCAAAAGTCCGTATTATTGGTGATTATGATATTGATGGTGTGACCTCTACATACATTTTAATGAAAGGCCTTGCGAGGATCGGAGCAGATGTGGATACTTATATTCCGGACAGAGTTGCAGACGGATATGGGATTCATGCACATCTTATAGAAAGAGCGGAAACGGACCGGATCGATACGATCGTGACCTGTGATAATGGAATTGCTGCGGCTGCTGAAATCCAGATGGCAAAGGATAAGGGAATGACAGTGATTATTACAGATCATCATGAGGTTCCTTACAGGGAGGAAAAGGGAGAACGCCAGATGGTGCTTCCGCCGGCAGATGCGATTTTGAATCCGAAACAATATGATTGTCCATACCCGAATAAAAACCTGTGTGGGGCAGTGGTGGCCTTTAAATATATTGCAGCACTTTACGAGAGATTTGGTGTTCCGGCAGAGGAGCTGGAAGATTATTATGAACTGGCGGCTATTGCAACAGTAGGAGATGTTATGGATCTTCAGGGAGAGAACAGGATTCTGGTAAAAGAAGGACTGTACCGTCTGAAAAATACCAAAAATCAAGGATTGCAGGAACTGATCCGAGCAAATTCTCTGGAAGATGCTAAAATCACAGCTTATCATATCGGATTTGTGCTGGGACCATGTATCAATGCCAGTGGCAGACTGGACACAGCTGCCCGTTCTCTTGCACTTCTCAATGCAAAAACAAAGGAAGAAGCAGCAAGGCTTGCCGGAGATCTTACAGCTCTTAATCAGAGCCGAAAAGCTCTCACTGAGAAAGGAAAAGAAGAGGCAATCCGGATCATAGAGACTACAGAGCTGAAAAATGACAGAGTACTGGTAGTTTATCTTCCGGATTGTCATGAAAGTCTTGCCGGTATTATAGCAGGCAGGATCAGGGAAAAATATCACAGGCCTGCCTTTGTATTGACGGGCGGTGAGACAAGTGCAAAAGGAAGCGGAAGATCAATAGAAAGTTACTCTATGTATGAAGAACTGGTAAAATGTGCAGACCTGATGATACAGTTTGGAGGTCATCCGATGGCAGCAGGTCTTTCTATAGAAGAAAAAAATATAGAAGAATTCCGGAGACGTCTCAATGTCAACTGTACGTTGACGGACGAAGAATTGCGTCCTAAGATCGTGATTGACGTGCCGATGCCTGTGTCTTATATTACAAAAGAACTGGTAGAACAGATTTCGCTTTTGGAGCCCTTTGGAAAAGGGAATACAAAACCGGTCTTTGCGCAGAAAAATCTCAGAGTGCTTGATCACAGTATTATCGGGAAAAATAAAAATGTAGTAAAATTAAAACTTCTCGATCCGCAGGGGATTTCAGTGGAAGGCATTTATTTCGGAGAAGCAGAGGATTTTGTGAACTTTATCAGGGAAAAAGACAGTATTTCTGTTACTTATTATCCGGAGATCAACAGATTCAGGGGACGAGAGAGTCTTCAGATCATTATTCAGAATTACTGTTAATATTACCGCTTGGTTTGTAACCGCCGGTAAGCCTGGAAATACAAATGTCAGGGCTTAACAGTAACTTGATTCTGAAATAAAAAGGTGATATACTATAAAATATTTATGAGCGAACAGCAATATAACACACACTGGAGGAGAAATAAAATGAAGAAAATTGAAGATTATGTATTAAGTATACCGGATTTTCCTGAACCGGGGATTATTTTCAGAGATATTACAAGTGTTCTGCAGGATGCGGATGGCCTGCAGTTGGCCATCGACTCCATGCAGGACTGCCTTAAGGATATAGATGTGGACGTGATTGCAGGAACAGAGTCCAGAGGCTTTATCTTTGGTGTACCGATCGCATATAATCTTCATAAACCATTTGTACCGATTCGTAAAAAAGGCAAACTTCCCCGCGAAACAGTATCTGTAAGCTATGATCTGGAATATGGCAGTGCAGAGATTGAAATGCATAAAGATTCCATAAAACCAGGTCAGAAAGTGGTTATCGTTGATGATCTGATCGCAACAGGCGGTACGATCGAAGCAGCGATCAAGCTGGTGGAACAGCTTGGCGGTGAGGTTGTCAAGGTTGTATTTCTCATGGAACTTGCAGGTTTAAAGGGACGCGAAAGACTGAATGGGTATGATGTAGCGTCCGTAATTTGTTATGATGGTAAATAGGCACAGCTGATTGTGCAGGACAGGCAGGTGGGAGCATATGACAGAGATAACAAAAAGTACAGAAGCAAAAAAAGATGAAATGCAGGTTGAAAAAGAGAAGCTGGAATCTGTAAAGAGAGCAGATGCGGCAGTAAAGACCATGCATGATTTTACAAGTCCGGAGGTGCTTTATAAAGAACTGATAAACAGTGTTCTGAAGTATCATCCATCAACAGATATTTCCATGATAGAGAAGGCATATAAGGTTGCAAGTGAAGCTCATGAAGGACAGAAGAGAAAGTCTGGAGAGCCATATATCATTCATCCTTTGTGTGTTGCCATCATTCTGGCAGATCTGGAACTTGACAAAGAAACGATAGTTGCAGGTCTTCTTCATGATGCAGTTGAAGATACCTGGATGACCTATGAGGAAGTGGAGAAGGAATTTGGTTCAGAGGTTGCACTTCTTGTGGATGGTGTTACCAAGCTGGGACAGTTATCTTATTCTGCGGATAAAGTAGAAGTTCAGGCAGAGAACCTCAGAAAGATGTTTCTTGCCATGGCTAAGGATATCAGAGTTATTCTGATCAAGCTTGCAGACCGTCTTCATAATATGCGTACCTTACAGTATATGCGTCCTGAAAAGCAGCAGGAAAAGGCCAGAGAGACCATGGATATTTATGCTCCTATTGCCATGCGTCTGGGTATTTCCAAGATAAAGGTAGAGCTGGATGACCTGTCGCTGAAATACCTTAAGCCGGATGTATATTATGACCTGGTGCATAAGGTTGCCCTGCGTAAAAGCGAGAGAGAACAGTTTGTAGGTGCGATTGTAAAAGAAGTTAAGAAACATATGGATGATGCCAATATTAAGGCGCAGGTGGACGGACGTGTAAAACACTTTTTCAGCATCTACAAGAAGATGGTAAATCAGGATAAGACTATTGATCAGATTTATGATTTATTTGCTGTCCGTATTCTTGTAGATACAGTGAAGGATTGTTATGCTGCCCTTGGTGTGATCCATGAGATGTATAAGCCAATTCCGGGACGGTTTAAAGATTATATTGCCATGCCGAAACCCAATATGTATCAGTCATTGCATACCACATTGATCGGACCCAACGGACAGCCCTTTGAAATCCAGATCCGTACTTATGAAATGCACAGAACTGCAGAATATGGTATCGCTGCACACTGGAAATATAAGGAGTCGTCTGACGGAAAGGCTCCTGTAGGTAAGAGTGAGGAAGAGAAACTGAACTGGCTGCGTCAGATTCTGGAATGGCAGAGAGACATGTCTGATAACAAAGAATTCATGAGTCTTCTGAAGAATGACCTGGATCTTTTTGCGGACAGTGTTTACTGTTTCACTCCACAGGGAGATGTTAAAACACTTCCAAGCGGTTCTACACCGGTGGATTTTGCGTACAGTGTTCACAGTGCAGTCGGAAATAAGATGGTAGGTGCCAGAGTTAACGGTAAGCTGGTTCCGATTGAATATGAGATCAAAAACGGCGACCGTATTGAAATCATTACTTCACAGAATTCTCAGGGACCAAGCCGCGACTGGCTGAAACTGGTTAAGAGTACTCAGGCAAAGAACAAGATTAACCAGTGGTTCAAGAAGGAATTAAAAGAAGATAATATCCTTAAGGGCAAGGAGATGCTTGCGCAGTATGCGCGTGCAAAGGGATTTAAGATCGCAAATTATACAAAAACCCAGTATCTGGAGGCTGTTTTGCGTAAATATGGTTTCAGGGACTGGGATTCAGTACTTGCTGCAATTGGTCATGGCGGATTGAAAGAAGGTCAGGTTTTCAATAAGCTGGTGGAGGCATATGATAAGGAAAATAAGAAGAATCTGACAGACGAGCAGGTTCTTGAGGCTGCTTCTGAGACACAGGAAAAGCTTCACATTGCCAAGAGTAAGAGCGGCATTGTGGTAAAAGGAATCCATGATGTGGCAGTCCGTTTTTCCAAGTGCTGTAATCCAATCCCGGGTGATGAGATTGTAGGTTTTGTTACAAGAGGACGTGGGATCACAATTCATCGTACAGATTGTGTCAATGTGCTGAATATGTCTGAGACAGACAGGACACGACTGATTGAGGCAGAGTGGCAGCAGCCTGATACCAAGGAAAAAGAGAAGTATACGGCTGAGATTCAGGTTTATGCAAATAACCGTACAGGGCTTCTTGTGGATCTTTCTAAAATATTTACAGAACGTAAGATCGACCTGCGAAGTATCAACAGCCGTACAAGCAAGCAGGAGAAGGCAACTATTTCCATGAGTTTTGAGATTGGAAGCAAAGAGGAACTGCGTTCCCTGATCGAGAAGATCCGTCAGGTAGAGAGTGTCATTGACGTAGAGAGAACTACAGGCTGATCATGGAAAAATCTGCTGGAACATTATTTTATGGAACTGCTGCAGATTGACAGAAAGGAATAACATGAAGAATTTAGAATTACAGAAATGTATATTAGGACCTGTATATACAAATTGCTATCTCCTTAAGAATAAAGAAACCGGAGAACTGATCATTGTTGATCCCGCAGATTGTCCGGAGAAGATTGAAATGAAGATTTCCCGGATGAATGGAAAACCGGTGGCGATTCTTCTTACCCATGGACATTTTGACCACATTCTGGCTGCACAGGCAGTAAAGGAGAAATATAATATTCCGATTTATGCCTGTCGTCAGGAAGAGGAGATGCTCCGCGAACCTTCGATCAATATGACTGTACATTATGGACAGGGATGTTCTATTGTGCCGGATGTATTTCTGGAGGATCTGGATGTTATCAGACTGGCGGGATTTTCCGTTCAGATGATCCATACACCGGGACATACCAAAGGAAGCTGCTGTTATTATCTGAAAGATGAAGGTGTATTGTTCAGCGGTGATACAGTGTTCTATGGCTCTGTTGGAAGAACGGATTTTCCGGGTGGAAGTACAGCAGAAATCGTGAGAAGTCTCCATAAACTGGTAGATTCGCTTCCTGAAGAGACCGAGGTTTTCCCCGGACATGATGCATCTACCACTATTGGTTATGAAAAGAGGTATAATCCATTTGTGTAAAATAGGCATTCTGTTTGAGAACAGAGATTTTGAACATGATGTTTATGAACTGATCAAAGCGTTTTATCCCGAAGCGGAGATACATACTCTTTATGAAAATGCTGAAGCAGAGTATGACCTCCGCTTCAGTGTGGAACGGGATAATGACAGTTATATCATAAAATACGAAAGGACAGAGAATCTGTCGAAACAGGAAACAGAGCAAAAAGGGGTAATTTCCGCAGACATACTTTCTAAAGAGAATGCAGGCTGTGGAATACAGGATGCTCATGCTCTGAGAAAAGAGAATAAAGATAATATCAAATATGCTTTGTATCAGTTGTTGATAAAACTGACGGGCAGAACTCTTCCATGGGGAAATCTGACAGGAATACGTCCTGCCAAACTGGCAATGGGAATGATCGAATCCGGAATGAAAAATACGGAAGCAGCCCGGGAGATGCGTGAGAGATATCTGGTAAGCCCGCAGAAAACAGCGCTTGCCATTACTATTGCAAACAGGGAAAGAGAGATTCTGAAGGATATTGACTATGAAAATGGATACAGCCTTTATATTGGAATCCCGTTTTGCCCAAGTATCTGTCTGTATTGTTCCTTCAGCTCCTATCCGCTGAAAGTGTGGGAGAAGAGAACAGATGAATATGTGGAAGCTCTCTGCCGGGAGGTAAGAGAGACTGCTCTTATGATGAAGGGAAGAAAACTGGATACCATCTATATTGGTGGCGGTACTCCGACCACACTGCTTCCACATCAGATCCGTAAGCTCCTGGATACAGTGGGAGAAGCTTTTGGCTATGAAGGACTGGCAGAGTTTACTGTGGAAGCCGGCAGACCGGACAGTATTACACGTGAAAAGCTGATGGCGATCAGGGAGTATCCGGTAACAAGAATTTCCGTAAATCCACAGACTATGAATCAGGAAACCCTGGATATTATCGGCCGCAGACATACTGTGGAGCAGACAAAAGAAGCGTTTTATCTGGCAAGAGAGCTGGGATATGATAACATTAACATGGATCTGATCGTAGGTCTTCCGGGTGAGGATATTCACATGGTAGAGCGGACTCTTGAACAGGTTCGTGAACTGGCACCGGACAGTATTACCGTACATTCACTGGCAGTGAAACGTGCAGCAAGGCTGAATATTTTTAAAGAGAAATATCAGGAAATGTCTTTTGAGAATAATCAGGAGATTATGGATCTGACCATGAAAACTGCGTATGAAATGGGAATGGGTCCTTATTATCTGTACAGACAGAAGAATATGAAGGGAAATTTTGAAAATGTTGGCTATGCAAAGGTTGACAAAGCGGGAATTTACAATATACTGATTATGGAGGAAAAACAGCCTATCATCGCACTGGGGGCAGGCGGTTCTTCCAAGCTGGTCTTTGACCATGGACAGAGAATTGAGCGTGTGGAGAATGTAAAAGACGTTTCTAATTATATTTCCCGCATTGATGAAATGATCGAGAGAAAACGGACAGCAATAGCTACCTGGCTGTAGGATGTGGAGGTAACATTTTGGACACAGTACAAAAGACAGCAGCAGGTTCACAGCAGAGGATTCTGGAATTTGACCTTGCTTCTGAACTGCATCATGGAATGCTGGTAAGTAATCTGGCTTATGCGGTTGCAGAGGAGATGGGACTGCCGCATGAACAGTGCTATGAGCTTGCAATAGCAGGAATGCTCCATGATATAGGAAAGCTGAAGCTGACAAGTTATATTAACGGACAGGAGCAGGATCCTCTGGTGATCGAGGAACTGAAGTATGTCCGGATGCATTCTACATTGGGATATGAGGAACTTAAAGGGCAGGGATATTCGGATTTTGTATTGGAGAGTATCCTGTACCATCATGAGAATTATGATGGCAGTGGATATCCGTCCAATAAAGCAGGTGATGATATACCCATAGGTGCCCGGATACTCAGAGTCTGTGATGTATATGCAGCATTGATTTCTGACAGACCATACAGAAGAGGATTTGATATTTCTTCAGTTATGGGGCTGATGATCGATGAAGTAAAGAATTTTGATATGCAGGTTTTTCTTGCGTTTCAGAGAGTGGTTCATAATGGAGACGGGCAGAATTTTTATAAAAGAGGAGGACAACATGGCATTAAAGAAGAAACCGGTAACCGGTATGAAGGACATTTTACCAAAAGAGATGGAAATCCGTAATTATGTGATGAACATGATTCGTGAAACATACGGAACATTTGGATTTTCATCTATAGAGACACCATGTGTGGAGCATATTGAAAATCTTTCCAGTAAACAGGGCGGAGAGAATGAGAAACTTATTTTCAAGATCCTGAAACGTGGGGAGAAACTGAAACTTGCGGAAGCAGAGAAAGAAAGTGATCTGGTTGACTCCGGACTTCGCTACGATCTGACTGTGCCGCTTTCCAGATATTATTCCAACAATGCAAATGAGCTTCCGGCTCCTTTTAAGGCACTTCAGATGGGAAATGTGTGGAGAGCAGACAGACCGCAGAGAGGACGTTTCCGTCAGTTTATGCAGTGTGATATTGATATTCTGGGTGAGTCTACTTATCTGGCTGAGATCGAACTGGTTCTTGCTACCACAACGTTGCTCGGAAAGCTGGATTTCCATAACTTTACGATTCGCATCAACGACAGAAAAATCTTAAAAGCGATGGCGCAGTACAGTGGATTCCCACAGGAAAGCTTTGACACTGTGTTTATCATTCTGGACAAGATGGACAAGATTGGTCTGGAAGGTGTTGCAGAAGAACTGGAGAAGGAAGGATTTGCAAAAGAGAGCATTGATACCTACCTTGGACTTTTCAAAGAGATCACTTCTGACATTGAGGGTGTTCGTTACTGCAAAGAGAAATTAAAAGATGTTCTGGATCCAAAGGTTGCTGAGGACCTTGAAACAATCATTTCTACTGTAGATTCTGTTAAGACAGCAGATTTTAAGATGTCTTTCGATCCGACTTTGGTACGTGGAATGTCTTATTATACAGGACCGATTTTTGAAATCTCTATGGATGAGTTTGGCGGCAGCGTAGGCGGCGGTGGACGCTATGATGAGATGATCGGTAAATTTACAGGAAACAATACATCTGCCTGCGGATTTTCAATTGGATTCGAGAGAATCGTAATGCTTCTTCTTGAGAGAAATTATGAAATCCCGACAAAGAATGGTAAGAAAGCATATCTTATCGAGAAGAATATGCCGGCAGACAAGATGCTGACGATTCTGAAACAGGCTCAGGAAGAGCGTAATGCCGGAACACAGATCAATATTTCTATTATGAAGAAGAATAAGAAATTCCAGAAAGATCAGATGACAGCAGAGGGCTATACAGAGTTTGTAGAATTCTTTAAAGACAGAATGTAATAATTCGTAACTGTTCAGCAACATTGCGAGATAGCAGACTGCCGGATAGTTACAACAATTCTTATAATATAGAAAGCATGAAAAGAGGAAAGAAACATGGCTGAAAGTATGCAGGGACTGCACAGAACATGCCGATGTGCAGAAGTAACAAAGGAAATGATCGGCAAAGAAGTTGTCCTTATGGGATGGGTTCAGAAAGCCCGCGATAAAGGCGGAATTATTTTCGTAGATTTAAGAGACCGTTCCGGTATCATGCAGCTGATTTTTGAGAATGGCAGCATTGATGAAGAAGGTTTTGCAAAAGCAGGTAAGCTGAGAAGTGAATTCGTAATCGCTGTTACCGGTGTGGTAGAAGAAAGAGGCGGCGCTGTTAACAAGAATCTTGCAACAGGTGAAATTGAGCTTCGCGTAAAATCCCTTCGTGTTCTGTCTGAAGCAGAGGTACCTCCGTTCCCAATTGAAGAGAACAGCAAGACAAAAGATGAAATCCGTCTGAAATATCGTTATCTTGACTTAAGAAGACCTGACCTTCAGAAGAATATTATGCTTAAGAGCAAAGTCATGATGCTTACAAGACAGTTCTTCGCAAAAGAAGGATTCCTTGAAATTGAAACTCCGATGCTTGGTAAGAGTACACCGGAAGGTGCAAGAGATTATCTGGTACCGTCTCGTGTTCATCCGGGACATTTCTATGGTCTGCCACAGTCTCCGCAGCTGTACAAACAGCTTCTGATGTGCTCTGGTTATGACCGTTATATCCAGATTGCAAGATGTTTCCGTGACGAAGACCTTCGTGCGGACAGACAGCCGGAATTTACCCAGATCGATATGGAACTCTCTTTTGTAGATGTTGATGACGTAATTGATGTAAATGAGAGATTCCTTGCTTATCTGTTCAAGGAAGTACTTGATATTGATGTAAAACTTCCAATCCAGCGTATCACATGGCAGGAAGCTATGGACAGATTTGGTTCTGATAAACCGGATATGCGTTTCGGAATGGAACTTCATGATGTAAGTGATGTAGTTAAAAACTGTGGATTCAGCGTGTTTACTTCTGCGTTGGAAAATGGCGGCAGTGTTCGTGGTATCAATGCAGAAGGACAGGGCGCTATGCCACGTAAGAAAATTGACAAACTGGTTGAGTTTGCCAAAGGTTACGGTGCAAAAGGCCTTGCATACATTGCAATCGCTGAAGATGGCACAAGAAAATCTTCTTTTGCTAAATTCATGACAGATGAAGAGATGGATGCTCTGGTAGCAGCTATGGATGGTAAAGCAGGAGACTTACTTCTGTTTGCAGCAGATAAGAAGAAACTGGTTTATGATGTACTTGGCGCACTTCGTCTGGAACTTGCAAAGCAGATGGATCTTCTTGATAAGAATGAGTATCGTTTCGTATGGGTAACAGAGTTCCCGCTTCTTGAATGGAGTGAAGAAGAGAATCGTTTCACAGCAATGCATCATCCATTTACCATGCTTATGGAAGAGGACCTTCCGCTTCTGGATACAGATCCTGGAAAAGTTCGTGCAAAAGCATATGATATCGTATTAAACGGTAATGAAATTGGTGGAGGAAGTGTCAGAATCCATCAGGATGATATTCAGGAGAGAATGTTTGAAGCACTTGGATTCACAAAAGAAGCTGCTCACGAGCAGTTTGGATTCCTTCTGGACGCATTCAAATATGGAGTTCCGCCTCATGCCGGACTGGCATACGGACTTGACCGTCTGGTAATGCTTATGGCGAAAGTTGACAGCATCCGTGACGTAATCGCATTCCCGAAGGTTAAAGATGCTTCCTGTCTGATGACTCAGTCTCCGAGCCGCGTAAGCGAGGAGCAGTTAAAAGAACTGGAACTGGAAGTAAGACCGGAGGAAGTAACTGAATAAGGATGGAGCTTACAATTCAGACGTTTTTGATTGTATGCCCGTTGGTATTCCTTGCAGGATTAGTTGATTCTATCGCAGGCGGGGGTGGTTTGATCTCCCTGCCTGCGTATTTGCTTGCAGGGGTTCCGATGCACAATGCGATAGCAACGAATAAATTATCCTCGGCAACTGGGACAGCGATTTCAACAGCACGTTTATGTAAGAATAAATTTGTAGACTGGGGAGTTGCACTGCCATGTATTTCCATGGCTCTTGTCGGTTCTTTTGCAGGCGCTCATATTGCGCTTCTTGCCAGTGATAAGATATTAAAATGGATGCTGATTCCAGTACTTCCTATTGTTGCGTTTTATGTAATGAAGAAGAAAAATCTGGATGATAACAGCAATGTAGAGATTTCCAGAAAGAAACAGTGGATTTTGTGTGCGGTGTGTTCTCTGGCTGTTGGCTGCTACGATGGCTTTTATGGGCCGGGAACTGGTACGTTTCTGCTTATTTTATATACAGGAGTAGCAAAACTTCCCGTAGCGAAAGCTTCCGGAACTATGAAACTTGCAAATCTTTCTTCTAATATAATGGCATTAGTTGTTTTTTTATTTAGTGGAAAGATTGTCATATATCTTGGACTTGCAGCTTCTGTTTTTTCCATTGCAGGGCATTATGTAGGATCTGGAATGGTAATGAAAAATGGAAATAAAATCGTAAGACCGATTATTCTGATCGTTCTGGTTTTACTGTTTATCAAAATTATAACGGGGATGTAAAAAGAATAAGACAAAGATTAAAAAGACCACCATATCATAGAATGATTCGGGAAAGGAACATTTCTGTGATATGGTGGCCTTTTTAGTTGTTTAACCAAACTGCGAAGCAGTTATTTGGTTATGAGCAAGTAGCGGAAGCGGATTGCGAATATCCGATTGACTAATCGTTAATTGGAACTGCTTTCAGTAGAAGTATTATCATCTGTCTGCTTATCTGTATCGGCAGAAATATTTTCATCCTCAGAATCAGAAGTCTCGAGAGGAGAATCTGTCAAAGTACCGAAAATAGCATTTCCCAAAGTATTTCCCTCATCCTGAAGTTTCCAGGATACCCCATCATTGATTAGAACAAAATCTACATCATTGACGGTAGTAACGGTATTATCATTGATGCTGTTCAGAAGAATTTCGAAAGATTTCTCGTATCGTTTCTGGGAGCCATCGATAACTGCGTCAGCAGAAGCCAGATATTTATCAAGCTTTTCCTGATAATCAGCCAGGATCGAATCACTGTCAAAGGTTGTAATTTCAGTTGTAACAGTGGCATTGTATCCATTTTCACTGCTGGATTTAATGACATAATTAAAATTTTTATGAATCTGTTCGGCAAGTGCTGAGGCAATGGAATTTTTTGCAGTATCGGATGTATTCATGATATTTACTACACCCAGATAAGATGTCATTTCTTTCAAATCCAGTTTCTGTAGAGTGTCAAGATAGACGGTCAGGGTATCTTCCGGTGAAAGGATATCCGGATTTGCCAGATCAGCTATAAGACCGCCGACAAGGTCATCTTCCAGAGAATTGGTACGCTGGATCTTCCATTTTTCCTTTTTATTATTGCCTGTATTGACAAGCTGTATGTTACAGTCTGTCTCAGCTGTATCATAGTCATTTGTGTTTAAAAGATGATTCAGGATCAGATAATGAGCCTCAAGAGATCTGGAAGAATCTTTGATATTTCCTTTTTGTGCCTGGGCTGACTCTGTGATCTGTGTCCGGAGAAGTTCTGCTTTAAAATCTCTGGCAAGAACTTTGGAATCGATTGTGGTCAGTTTGACAGAAACAGTGGCAGAATGATTGGTTGTGCCGACGATGACATCCGAAATTTTGTAATTAAATTTCCGGAAAAAGAGAGAAAAGGTTTTATTGATTTCATCAGTTAAATCAGTATTCTCTGTGGCATCGGGGAACAGCTCTGTATAGGGTATGTATTTTTGCGTAGTTTCTGAATCGAGATTTTTTAACTGATCCAGTTCATTTCTGACTACACTCTTTACATCTGACTCATTTTTGCGGAAACAGCCGCTGCTTACAGATACAGCAAAAAGAAAAAATAAGACAGAGAAAAGAAGAATCAGGTGTTTGTTTATATTCATACGTGTTCTTTCCTTTCACAGTGCTTTCTGTGCAACTGTTTGACAGTTACTTTTCTGTTTATTTTAACAGATTTTGTACTGACTGTCAAAAAAGTGAAAAAGGTGAACGAAATTCATAAGAAAAACGTGAAAAAATTGTGAAAAATGTTGCCACTTGATTACAAAGCTTTTATTTTAAGGCAGAATCTGCTATGATAGGAAAGTGAATAATAATGATATAAAAAAGCAGTAGTGTATAATAGATGTTAGCCTGAACAAGGTGACAATATCAAGGAGGCAATTTATGAAGAAACGTATTATTATCGTTTTGGGAATCCTGATTGCAGCAGGTGGTATCGGAACCGGAGTCTGGTATCACTTTAAAGGAAACGGTCAGAGTGGAACCGGTGATTCTATTGTGTATGTGTCAAAAGTAAGTGTGATCACCGGATCTGAAACAACAGCGGTAAATCGGTTTGCCGGTGTGGTAGAACCGCAGAAAACTGTAAACGTAAAAATAGAAAGTGGACGAAAAGTAAAAGAAGTGGAAGTTAAGACCGGAGAAGAGGTAAAGGCCGGACAGCTTCTTTTTGAATATGATCTCAGCAGTATTGAGGATGATCTGAAGCAGGCGCAACTGGATCTGGATAGATTAAAAAATGAACAGATCAGCCTGACAGAACAGATAGCTACGCTGGAAGCGGAGAAGAAAAAAGCAAAGGCCGAAGATCAGTTGTCCTATACCATTGAAATCGAGACTAACAAAATGAATCTCAAGAAGAATGAATATAGTCAGAAGAGTAAACAGTCTGAAATTGATAAACTTCAGAGCGCAACACAGAATACAGAGGTTCGAAGTGAAATAGATGGTGTGATACAGAAAATTGACACTTCCAAAATGACAAGTGACGACGGTGATTCTGTGGATGACAGCAGTGCAATGGACAGTAGCATGTCGTCAGGTGACGGAAGTTCGGACAGTTCTGCATTTATTACAATTCTCAGTACAGGTGCTTACAGAGTAAAAGGTAAAGTTAATGAACAGAACAGGGATTCTATTGTACCCGGAGAGGCAGTGATCATCCGTTCCAGAGTAGACAGCAGTAAAACATGGAAAGGAACGATGGGATCCGTAGATGTGAATAATGGAACTTCAGATGACAGCAGTAATGATATGTATATGGGTATGGCAAGTACCAGTTCCGATGATCAGACAACGTCTACTTCTTATCCTTTTTATGTGGAATTGGATTCCTCTGAGAATCTGATGCTTGGACAGCATGTGTACATAGAACGTGACATCGGACAGGATGAGAAAAAAGATGGTCTGTGGCTCAGTGATTACTATATTCTGGACACAGATACCAATGAACCGTATGTATGGGCAGCCAGCGATAAGAACAGACTGGAGAAGCGTTATGTAACACTTGGAGAACATGATGATGATCTTGGAGAATATAAGATTGTTGAGGGCCTTACAAAGAAAGATGCGATTGCATTCCCGACAGCGGCTCTGGAAGAAGGCGAAAAAACAGAGATCGGAGATCTGGCTCAGACAATGAGCGGAGGCGCGGACGGGATTACAGATATGGATGCTGATCATGGAAATATGGATGATGAACAGCCAGATTCCGCAGATGGGGAAGCCTATACAGATCCAGATATGGAAGAGGGTTCTGAAGATGACAGTTCGGATGACTCGATTGATCCAAATGAGGAACTTGTACCAATCGATGAGGCACCTGGTATGAGCGCAGGTGAAGACGTGGAGGGGATCGAATGATACTGGAATTAAAGGGTATATATAAAGAATATCAGCAGGGTAAAATGAAGGTTCCGGTATTAAAAGATGTGAATTTCTCCATGGAAGAAGGAGAATACGTGGCAATTATGGGACCATCCGGTTCGGGAAAAACTACTCTGATGAACATTATCGGATGTCTGGACAAGCAGACAGAGGGGACTTTTTTTCTGGATGGAGTGGATATTAAGGCGTGTTCGGAGAATGAAATGTCAGATATCCGGCTGAATAAGATAGGGTTTGTTTTTCAGAGTTTTCATCTTCTCCCTAAGCAGAGTGCTCTGGCAAATGTTGAGATGCCATTAAATTATGCGAGAGTACCTAAGAAGGAGAGAAGAGAACGCGCTCTGAAGGCACTTGACAGAGTGGGCCTGGCGGACAGAGTGGATTTTAAGCCAAATCAGCTTTCAGGAGGTCAGATGCAGAGGGTTGCCATTGCCAGGGCGATCGTCAATAACCCGAAACTTCTTCTTGCAGATGAACCTACAGGTGCTCTTGACAGTAAATCCGGTGCGCAGGTTATGGAACTTTTCCAGAGACTGAATGATGAGGGGGTATCTGTATTGATGATCACCCATGATGCGGATATTGCCGCACATGCGAAAAGGGTGGTTACGATCAAAGATGGTATCCTTCAGGAAAAGAGGTGATCTTCATGGGCAAAGTAAAGAAAATCCTCGCAGGAGTGCTTGTGGTGGTAATCGCAGGAAGCGGAATTACAGCGGGATTGATGCAGCTGAAGAAAAACAGCCAGAAAACAGTGGCGGTTACTCCTGTGAGCGGATTACTGCAGGAATTTTATACACCTTCCACCACGCTTGACGGAACCATTACATCCAGTGCAACACAGACAGTAAACGGTGATAAAGACCTGATTATTGATCAGATTTATGTGACAAAGGGAGATGCCGTAAAAAAAGGGGATCCTCTGGTTTCTTTTGATACTACTCTGGTGGAAATGGAACTGAATATAGCAAAGCTGAAAAAACAGAAACTGGAGCAGGATTTAAATAAAGCAGTGAACAGATTGAACAGCCTTCAGAATGGTGGACCTGTAGAGGAAACAGATGCGGGTACAGACGCCGATAACCTGAATTCAAAAACAGGAAAAACTGATAATGATACAGGCGATGATGATATGACACCGGATGATACGTTATCATCCACAGCAGATATGTCCGGCAGTTACCTGGCAACAGCCATGTATCCGTTTTTATTATCTGCTTTTACAGATGGAGATGCAGTGGATAATGCGGGCTCAGACAATTCTTCATCCAAGTCAGATTTACCGGGAGATGATGCTTCAACAGATACCGGAAATACAGGCGGTTCATCAGGTGGAACATCTGCGGATAATGATATTCCGGTATATTCGGATCCCTCAGCGAATGGATTCAGCGACGGAGAGAAGGATGATTTTAATTCAGGAAAAAATGATACACCGGAATTATCACCAACGCCAACGCCAACACTGGATGATCGTACCACATATTTTGATCCTTATTACCGAAAAGGTGATCCGAATATCACTGATGGTGACGAGCCGTTTTATCAGAAACTGGATGCAGATTCTGTTCCGTTTACAGGAAGTGGCACAGAGGACGATCCATATGTATATCTGTGTAGCAGTGCAAAAGAAAAAGTAACAGTAATGGGTTCATTCTTTAATAAACTTGCAGGATACAGTCCTGATGGAACCAAAGTTGTTAATCAGGGTGGTTACTGGTACCGTCTGGAATTTCATCAGAATGATACAATAGCGGACTATGATGATCTGAAAACCTCCTGCACAGGTTATTATCTGGTAAACGGAAGTCTTCTGGAGAAACCGGTATATGAATTTGCAGAGGTGGAATTCACACTGGCAGATGCAGATAAATATGATGAGAATCCGGATGATGGAGGAGATGATAATCCTGGTGGGAATGATGAACCTACCGGAACTCCTGTTTCCAGAGCAGATGCCATCAAGTATCAGAAGAGTAAGATTGCCAGCCTTAAGCTGGATCTTCAGGAAAGCGATATCAAGATATCACAGCTGGAAAAGAAAGCGAATAAAAAGCTTATCACTGCAAAACTGGATGGTACGGTTACTTATGTGGGGGATTCCGGAAGCGGTGAGACAACTGACGGTAAGGCTCTGATCAAGATAAAAAGCAGTGATGGTTTTTATGTTGTAGGTTCTGTGAGTGAACTGATGCTCGATGATTTTAAAGAAGGCACAAAGCTTAACTGTACAAGTTATACCAGCGGATCTTTTGAGGCAGATGTTATGGATGTTTCGGAATATCCTGTAACCGGAAACAGCTTCTATGGAAGCAGTAATCCAAATGTGTCTTATTATGCATTTACAGCAGTGGTAAGTGACAAGACACTTCAGTTGGAAGATCAGGACTGGGTTACTGTCAATTATGAAGCATCTGCTGCAGAGAACATTATGGTCATTCAGAAAGCTTTTGTCAGAAATGACAATAATAAAAACTATGTGTATAAAGATGATAATGGTATCCTGAAGAAACAGGAGATTTCAGTGGGTGCAGCTGTAGACAGCGGTTACAGTGTGATTGTCAAAGGTGGGCTCAGTGAAGATGATCTGATTGCATTTCCTTATGGAAAAGATGTGAAAGAGGGCGCAAAGACAAAAGAAATTACTCTGGATCAGATGTATGGATATTAATTGAGAAAGGAGACATTTTATGCTTGAAAATATACGCCTGGCTTTTCAGGGAATATGGTCACATATGATGAGATCCTTCCTGAC